>CAMAXN010000005.1 GCA_945862245.1 Prosthecobacter debontii | reverse complement strand
CGGAACCGGTAGAATTGCCTACGTACGGTCACGTTTTGGGGCGTGCCCTGGGTTTCGTTAAACAAAGACCGGCTCCGCGTTCATTTCTTCGCCTTGTGGGAAACCTCGCTGTCGAGCATCACTTTGAGGTCATCGAGACCCGCGCCCGTATTGGCGGAGATCGCGATGACCTCCACTTTCGGGAAACGGCTTTTAAACATCTCTAGGTTTTCTGCCGAGCCTTCGAGATCCATCTTGTTGGCGATCACCTTCCACGGAAACTTCGCGAGATCCTCGTCGTATTCCTTGATCTCTTTCCGCAGGATTTCCAGATCGCTGATCGGATCGCGTCCCTCGCTGCCTGCCATATCTAACACAAACAACAGCACCCGGCAGCGCGTGATGTGGCGTAGGAACTCGTGGCCGAGGCCGCGGTTCTCGTGCGCCCCTTCGATCAGGCCAGGAATATCCGCGACCGTGCAGCGCCGGAACCCGCCGAACTCTACCACGCCGATCATCGGCTGCAGCGTCGTGAAAGGATAGGAGCCGACCTTGGGCTGCGCGTTTGAGATTGCGCCAAGCAACGTGGATTTCCCCGCATTCGGAAAACCGACCAGCCCCGCGTCCGCGATGCGGCGAAGCTCCAGGTAATACACTGCCTGCTGGCCCGGCGTGCCGAGCGTGTGTTCGGTCGGCGTCTGGTTCGTGGCGGTGCGGAACTTGAAATTCCCCTCCCCGCCCACGCCGTTTTCACAGAGCACGAAGGTCTGCCCTTCCTCGATGAGATCCGCGATCGGCTCCAGGTCAATACCGTCATCGCTGCGCTCGAACTCGACCGCCTCGTTCACCGTCGCCGCATCCGTTTTATAAATCACCGTCCCCGGCGGCACCTTGCCGATCTTGTTTTTGCCGGTCTTTCCGGTTTTCTTGTGCTTTCCGCCGGGCTTGCCGTCCTCGGCGATGAGCTTGGGGTCGAAGTGGTATTGCCGCAGCGTATCGGTGGAGTTGTCCACCACTAGGATCACTTTCCCGCCATTACCGCCATCTCCACCATCGGGGCCACCGCGCGGGACAAATTTCTCACGACGAAATGAGACTGCGCCATCGCCGCCGTCGCCCGCTTTCGCCAGAATCCTAATATGATCGATGAACATGGCGGCAGTGTTCTTCCCGCAAAGCACAAACGTCAACGGCAATGCGCACCGCTATGCGAAAGCCAGCGCCCGCTGCTTCATCTGGTTGGCCATCAGGTTGAGTGCATTCGCACGGGTCGGCGCGAGGTGCTCTTTGAGTCCAGTCTTATCAATGAAACCCATATCCGCTGTCAGGATCGCGTCCGGGGTCTCGCCGTTAAGGACATTGATAAAAAGCGCGATCATGCCCTTGGTGATCAGCGAATCGGAGTCGGCGTAGAAATGGACAAGTCCGTCTTTTTTTCCCGCATCCAGCCACACCTGAGACTGACAGCCCTTGATGAGATGACTTTCATCGCGCGATCCCTCGGGCAGTGGCTCGAGCCTTTTCCCAAGGCCGATCACATACTCATACCGCTCCGTCCAGTCTTGGAAAAGATCTAACTCCTCCAACAACCGCTCTTGTTTTTCATGAATTCCGCTCACGGTCAGAATGGAGCGCGGGAAAACGGAAACATCAAGCCCCGAACAGTTCACCTCGGCAGGTGTGGAAGATTTAGAACCACGGATGACACGGATTTTCACGGATGGTGCTTCGCTCATTTTAAACTCTTCTCTTATCCGTGTTCATCCGTGCCATCCGTGGTTCGAATTTCATCAATCAAGTCGCCGGAGCGACGCGCTGCAGCACCCGGCCAAGGACAAAGGCAACGGGCGGCAGGAAAACGGCGATGGAAAACATCGGATCGAAAGGATCCACCCTTCCAAAGTGCATCCAGATCAGCGCCATCGGCAGGAGCGTCACCCAATCCACCAGAGGAATCCCCGCCAGCAAGGCCGAGACATGCGCAGGCACCGGCGACCGGTATTTCGTGACGCACAGCACCATCCACATAAAAAACGCCGTCATCCCGATCCAGCCGACCAGAGGCATCGCCATCATCGGCAAAAGTGCAGCAACGAGACCAGCCGCCATCAACAACATGCGCGATAGGAACTTTTTTTCCTCAGGCACCTCCGCCTTCGATTCCCACCGCGCGCTCAGAGAAAGGGCGATGATATAGAGCAACAGCGCCGCCGCCGGAAAAAGCATCGAGCCGCTTATCCCACCACGCACACCCACATAGCCCAGCACCGGCAGGCAAGCGCGGCACAGCCCCATCGGGATCACCGCCCAAGTCGCTTGCTTGTGAACCTTCGTGTAGAGCCAGATGAAACCCACCAATACCGCCGAAACGACCCCCGCCCGCCAGCCATGCAACGCCGCGAGAATCATTCCCACCGCGATACCCGCACAGGCGTAACCCAGATAAAATTGCGACCCGAACAATCCTCTCGGTAACGCCCGCTCCGGCCTATGCTGGACATCCCACTCCCGATCCGCCCAGTCGTTGAGGAAATTTCCCGAAACGTAGAACAGCAACGCCGCGATCATCAGCCCCCATGGCCACGAGAAATCCCCGCCCGTTCCCAAGCTCCCCAGCAACACCCCGACGCCGAGGTTACTCACCACACTCGGCACGTTCGCGATCCGCGCGGTCGCCAGTAGTGCGTAAAGCTTACCTTCCTTGTTCACACCCCCACCTCAAGACCAGCCGCCATGAAACGCAAGCCTTCCCTACCTCCCCGCCTTGCGTTTCACCAACGCGAGAAAATCACTCATCTCCTCGACGCGCAGCAATTTGGACACTACGAGATACAAGCTACCAGCTACAGCGATTACCCCACCGAGCCAAAGCCCTTTTTCCCAGATGGCCATCCCGCTCAGCTCGGTGAAAAGAAACCTCTCCGCCGCGAAGCAAAGACCGCCCATCGCCGCGGTAGCGACGCCGATTTTCAGGAATGCGAGCACCAGCCCCTTTGACCCGATATCACCGGCGTAGCGCGTCATCGCGAAGTAGAGGAACACGAAGTTTAGGCTCGCTACGATACTTGTAGTAAGAGCCAGCGACTCGTGGCCCCATTTGAAAACGAATACGAACACGTAGTTGCAGCCGATGTTCACGAACAGGGCGATTAGGCTCGCAATCATCGGTAGCCAGCGTTTCTCGATCGCATAGAAGGCTGGTTGCAACACTTTCAGACCCGCGTAAAAAAGCAGTCCGTATCCGTAAGCCCGCAGCGCGCCCGCCGTCGCCAACCTGTCCGCCGCATCGAACTGCCCCCTTTCATAAAGCAAGCCGATGATCGGCTCCGCCAGCACCACCAAGCCCACCGTCGCGGGAAACACCAGGAACATCACCAGCTTCAAGCCCTTTGCCAAAGTCGGTGCGAAATCTTCACCCACCCCTTGGATTGCCGCGCGGGACAGCGCGGGCAGTGTAACCGTTGCCACCGCAACGCCGAACACGCCGATGGGAAGTTGCATGAGCCTAAAAGCATAGTTTAGCCAGCTCACCGCACCCTCGCCCACACCGTAGGCGAACATCGCATTCACTAATACGTTCACCTGCGTCACCGACGCCGCGATCACCGCCGGCACCATCAGTTTCAGTATCTGTCGGACGCCGGAATCGTTCCATCGAAAATCTGCCACAAAGCGATAACCTACCGCCCGCAGCGCGGGAAACTGGCAAACAAGCTGCGCCACCCCACCGATCACCACGCCCCATGAAAACCCCACCAAGCTCCGTGGCCCCCATGTCGGATCCATCCAGTAACCGATCGCCGCCCCGCCTGCCATCGAGCCGATGTTGAAAAAGCACGACGCCAGCGCCGGCATCCCGAACACATCCCGCGCATTGAGCATCCCCATCACCAGCGCCGAGAGCGACACCAGCGCGATGAATGGATACATCACCCGTACCATCTCCACCATCAGCGAAATCTCCGCTGGATTGTGGCCGCGCCCGGCTTTCCCACTTTTAGAAAGCGAGGTCAGCAGCTCCACAATCCAAGGCGCGATACCTATCCCGATCAACGCAACTAACCCCATAAAAACCGCCGCCAGCGTCATCATCCGGTTCGCTAAAACCCACGCCTGCT
Organism: Prosthecobacter debontii; assembly: GCA_945862245.1. Taxonomy (GTDB): domain Bacteria; phylum Verrucomicrobiota; class Verrucomicrobiia; order Verrucomicrobiales; family Akkermansiaceae; genus Luteolibacter. Next base: position 88,657 of record CAMAXN010000005.1, on the reverse strand, counting down.
CCGGACCGTCGGTCTTCACCTTCTTGGAAAACGTTGTCACGAAAGCCTGCGAGAGCGCCCCTTCCGCGAAGAGATCGCGCAGCAAATTCGGCACCTTGTAGGCTAGGTAGAAGCAATCCATCCACCGGCTTCCGCCAAACAACGCCGCAAACATCATCTCCCGCACCAACCCAAGCACACGACTCAGCATCACCGCCGCGCTCACCCTCCATGTTGCCTTCGCGAACATCCTCCCTGTTCTTCGACTATGGAGAAGGGGTTTGCAACCCCTTTGAGAAGGAACCATAGGCAGGGTTTCTCCAATAGGGAGAAAACTTATCCAAATGAATAAGAGAACCACGGATGAACGGGGATAAACACGGATAAGACGGTTGGGCAGATCCGTTTCTTGACATTTTGAGAGACCTTGGAAAAGCCAGTCTACAGCCAAGATGCTCATTCCCATCTTCTTATCCGTGTCCATCTGTTTCCATCCGTGGTTCGAATTCTTCTCGTCCCTAGTCCGGAATCCCCGCCTCTCCCTACCCCATTTCGCGCGCGCCATCCTCCCCAGCGAACACCTTTCCACTCAGCAAATCAGCAAATACGACTGATGTGGAGAGGTTTGTGTTTTTATTCGTGACCCACTCAAACCTCCCGCATAGAACCCTTGCACAGCAATGGCAGGCAAGCTCACGTATCAGCAGGCAGGGGTGGACACGCGGAGAGCTGCGTCACTTGTTGGGGACATCAAGGAGCACGTCAGACGCACCCAAAAGAATCGCAAACTACTGGGAGCCTTCGGGCTTTTTGCCGCCTGCTATGACCTTTCCGAATACGAGCAACCAGTTATCGTCACCGGCTGCGACGGTGTCGGCACAAAGCTTGAGCTGCTGTTGGAGAACGACATGCTGGAGACCGCTGGCAAAGACCTCGTTGCGATGTCGGTGAATGACATCCTCACCACCGGCGGCGATCCCCTGCTGTTCCTCGACTACATCGGCATCGCCGCGCTCGACGAAGACAAGATCACCCGCGTGATTGGCGGCATGGCGGATTACCTCGAAGCCTGCAACTGCATCCTCGCCGGCGGTGAAACAGCCGAGATGCCCGGCATCGTCCCCGCCGATGTGCTTGAGCTTTCCGGCTTCTGCATCGGCTGCGCGGAGAAAAAGGATCTCATCGACCCCACTACGATCGCCATCGGTGATATCCTCATCGGCTACCCGTCCAACAGCATCCACGCCAACGGCTGGTCGCTCGTCCGCCGCGCCCTCAAAGAGATCGGGCCAGGCGTAGTGACCACAGAAGAGCTTACCGCATGGCTGGAGCCAACCCGCCTCTACGACGACGTCGTGAACGACCTGAAAAAATTTGGCGTAAAACCCAAGGCAATGGCTCACATCACCGGCGGAGGGCTTCCCGAGAATCTAGAACGCCTCTTCGTCGGCATGGGCGCGGATCTGGAAATACCCGAATGGAAACTGCCCGGCATTGAAAAACTCCTTGAGCACGTCGATGCCGAGGATCGTTTCCACACCTTCAACATGGGTATCGGCTGGGTCGTCATTGTGGACGCAGCCCACGTCGAAACCACCCTCAAGGCCGGCCCCGGCGGCCACATCCTCGGCCAAATGCGCAACGGCGACGGCGTGAAAGTAAAAGTGGCCGAATGATCCCTCTTTTTTGAAAGTTGAAATTTGAATTTTGAATTTTAAAAGATTTTGAGCGACCACCTAAACCACGAATGCGGCATAGCGGCCGTGCGCCTGCGTAAGCCCCTCGCTTATTATTACGACCGCTATGGCACCTGCCTATGGGGTATAAATAAGCTGTTCCTGCTGATGGAAAAGCAGCACAATCGTGGACAGGACGGCACCGGCATCGGCTGCGTGAAACTGAACATGCCCATCGGCAAACCCTACGTCCACCGCCGCCGCGGCATCGAGTCCGACGCCCTCGCGCAGATTTTCCGCAAGGAAATGAAATCGTTCTTCAAGATGGATCGCAAGGGCCTCCTCGATAAAGATAATCCCGACAGCGTTAAGGATCATTTCGATTTTGGCGGCGAAATCCTTATGGGACACCTCCGCTACGGGACGAGCGGCGAGTTCGACGAAGGCTCCTGCCACCCTTATCTGCGCCGCAGCAACTGGCCGACTCGGACGCTGATGGTCATGGGGAATTTCAACATGACGAACGCCGCCGAACTGAACCAAACGCTCATCCAGCGCGGCCAGCATCCAGTGTTCGGCACAGACACGCAGACGGTGCTTGAGGAAATCGGCTACCACCTCGACGAGGCGCACACGAATCTCTACCATAAGCTTCGTGATCAAGGCATCCCAGGAGCAGAAATTCCGGAGCACATTTCAGCCGCCCTCGACATTCCGGACATCATCGCGCAATCCGCCGAGCCTTGGGACGGCGGTTACGCCATCTGCGGAGCCGTCGGCAACGGCGACATGTTCGTCATGCGCGACCCGCGCGGCATCCGCCCCTGCCACATGCTCATCACCGAGGACGTGATCGCCTTTGCTTCGGAACGCGTGCCGCTGATGACCGTCTTCGAGGTTGAGGCGGATCAGATCAAGTCGGTCGATCCCGGCTCAGTCATCACAATCAAGGCGGATGGCAGCCTTACCGATAAGCAATTTCACACCCCGCAGAAATTCACGCCCTGCTCCTTCGAGAAAATTTATTTTTCACGCGGCAATGACCCGCAAATTTACCGCGAGCGCAAGGCGATGGGCTCCGCGCTCGTTGAGCAGGTCTTGGTCTCTATCGGTGAGAGTTTCGACAAAACCGTTTTCTCCTTCATTCCGAATACCGCCGAGACAGCCTACCATGGCATGATGGATGGACTACGCCTTTATCGCCGCCAGCAGGTGCGTGTAGCTATCCTCGAAGGCGTTGCCAACGGAACACTGACAACCGAAAAGGTCGATGAACTAATCCTCCGCAACTGGCCTCGTGGCGAAAAAATCGCCCACAAAGACATCAAGATGCGGACATTCATATCCCAAGAAAAAGGCCGCGATCAACTCGTCTCCCACGTCTATGACATTACTTACGGTGCAGTTAAACCCGGTGACAACCTCGTCGTGCTCGACGACTCAATTGTGCGCGGCACGACGTTGAAGAAATCGATCCTGAAAATCCTCGCTCGCACTAAGCCGTCGAAGATCGTCATCTGCTCCACAGCCCCGCAGATCCGCTACCCTGACTGCTACGGCATCGACATGTCGGAACTGGGCAAATTCATCGCTTTCAACGCTGCCGTTGCGCTTCATCGCCGCACCGGGCGGCAGTATCTGCTCGATCGGATCTACAACGATTGCCGAGAGGAACTCAAGAAGCCTTTGGTAGAGCGCCGCAACCGCGTGCAGGGCGTTTATGAAGCATTTACCGCCGAGGAAATCTCCGCTGAAATCTCACGTATGGTTTATCCGGAAGACATCGAATGGAGCGGTAAAGTAGAGGTCATTTATCAAACCATCGAGAACCTCCGTGCCTCCATCAAGGGCGAGTGCGGCGACTGGTATTTCACCGGCGACTACCCTACTCCAGGCGGCTACGCGATGGTGAACCAAGCCTATATACTCTGGTTCGAGGGTATCGGCGGCCGGTCGTACGACTTGCTGTAAAAAGCATAGAGACGAACTAAATATCTGCCCCGGAAAGCCATCAGCCAGAGCATGTTTCTCTCCACTTTTCCTCTCTACGACGTGTTCAAGGGATCGAATTCGCCCCTGCGCTACCTCATCCTCAATGAATGAAATTGGATTTACGCACGCCGCCATTGCCCTTGCTACTGTTCACCGGGCTCCATTCTAACTCTTTGGCATCTGCCCAGAGTTCTTCTAGGCCGTAAAATTCCCTCATCTCCTCATCCATTACGTGGACCATCACATCGATGTAATCCAGCACTACCCAGCGCGAATCCACTTTACCCTCTGAGTTAGCCGGCTTCGCGCCGGTCTCCTTCTCCACGATTCCCGCTACATCACGAATGATTGCGCGAAGGTGTGGCATCGAGGAGCCAGAACAAACGATCATGTAATCCGTAAGGTTTGATATCCCCCGCATATCCGACACCCGTATATTCTCCGCTTGGATTTCCTCCGCCGCTTTCACGCACGCTTTCGCTAATTCTTCACCTTCAATCGCCATATATATATCCTTGGAAAATGTATCCTAGACCTCTCACCCATTGCTTGGCAACACGCTTTGTCAAATCTTACTCAGTGAATTTCTTTTATAACCTATTAAACCTAACCAAGCTGTCATGGGCCGTCAAAAAAACGATTTTGCCATCTTTTCCGCCGAAAGCCACGTTCGCGGTTGCCTTGCCCGTGAGCACGCGACCTAACAGTTTCCCCTCGGGCGAGATAACCAGCAACCCGCCAGGCCCGGTCGCCCAAAGATTACCGGCTTCATCGACCTTCATTCCGTCCGGTGAGCCTTTGCCTGCGATTCCTTTGGTATCGAAAAACACTTTCGTGCCGGCTGCCATCCCGTCCTCGCCGATCGAGACAGCCAAAATAATCGCGCGCGGACCATGTGAATTCGCTACATAGAGAGTTTTCTCTTTCGGAGAAAACGCAAGTCCGTTCGGGCGCTCAAGTTCATTCGTGACCAGGCCTACCATACCGTCTGTGCCAACCCGGAAAACTCCGCAAAAATCGATCTCGCGGGCAGGATCATCCTCGCCTTTTGGGAGTCCGTAGATCGGATCGGTAAAGTAAATCGCTCCTGAGGAATGCACGGCGATGTCATTGGGGCTATTGAAACGTTTTCCTTCAAAGCGGTCGGCCACGGTCTTTTTTACTCCGTCGTCCATCACCATGGAAATCCTGCGGTCGCCATGCTCCGCGATTAGGAGGCGTCGCATAGCGTCGAAGGTCAGGCCGTTTGATCCGGACGAGCGCCAGGCAGGAACGTCGCCCGAATAGCCGGAGGGGCGCATGAAATCGCGGACTTTTCCGTCCTTCCAGGCATGAATCACATTGTTTGGCACATCGGAAAAAAGAATTTCGCCAGACTTCTCGTCCCAGACAGGACCTTCCGACCATTTGAACCCTGTGGCCAGCAGTTCGATCTTAGCATCGGCGGAGATCAGTTTATCCAACGCAGGATCTAGCCTCTCAATGGACATTTCGCCTGCCGCGAGAGCCATACTTGCTACGAAGACTACCAATACGATATGCGCTTTCATGATTTCAAATATAAATAAATTCTCTGCCATGGCAGCAAGACGATTCGTCCGCTTGCAATCCGGAAATCTCACTCCATTTTCCCAGTATGCCTTTCGCACCAAAGCCAAACACTGCCCTTCTCATAGTGGGCCACGGATCGACGGAAAATCCCGATTCATCTACACCCTATTTTGATCACGCTGCCGAGATCAGAAAGCGCAACCTCTTTGCCGAGGTGCATGTCTGTTTCTGGAAAGAGGAGCCATCCATGCGCGAAGCACTGTTCATGATCGATGCCCCGGAGGTTTACGTTGTGCCGGATTTTATCAGCGAAGGCTATTTCACCCAGGACGTGATCCCGCGCGAACTCGGACTAGACGGTCCGACAACGCAGCGTAGCGGGAAAACCCTACACTACACACTACCTGTCGGAGTCCATTCTTCGATGACCGGCCTGATCCTGAAACGCGCTAAAGAGGTAGCGCCAGACGCCGATCCAGCGGATACCACATTGATCATCACCGGCCACGGCACTGGACTCAACCAGAACTCCACCAAAGCCATCAAAGATCAGGCTGATCTCATCGCTGCCTCAGGCGCGGGCTACGCACTTGTGACCGATGCCTATATGGAAGAGCAGCCATTCATCGCGGAGTGGGACAAGATCGCGGACACGAAAAACGTCGTAGTTGTACCATTTTTCATCTCAGACGGACTGCACTCCTACCAAGATATTCCAGTTCTTTTGGGTTTGGAAAGCGAAGTCGGGCCGGCGGCAAGCCAGACGGATATATTCCGTCAAAACCCGAACCAACTGCGTGGCAAAAACCTTTACTACTCTTCCGCGATCGGTACCGAACCGCTGATAGCCGATGTGATACTCGATCAGATCGCAGATTTCGATATCAAGCACAAGCCTACCCCACCCGTACCGGAGAACATGGAGACGCTCCCCGCACATCTGAAAAAGCTGATTCACGCCGGCGTCCGCCAGATCGGGGAAATCCAAATCCAGCGAGATCTCTGCGAGTTTGCCTTCGCTCTCCATCACATCGATGACGAGGATCTAGCCACCCAACCAGCCTTTGGAGGCCTCGACCAGTTTCACGGCCCAGAAATGGCGCGGGACATTTCGACATACGCAGAGGACGGCGAATACCGTTTTACGAAAGGGAAGATAAACCTCAAGCGCGGCTGGATTATGACCCTCAGTGATGAGATCGAATTACTCCGTGCCCTTGACCATTTCTACCCGGCCTGCACCGCTCTTTTCATACACCATCAAAATGGCTCCCTGCCTATCGAGCATCTGCGGGAAAAACTGGGACGCCAATCGGGCATGTATCGCTTCGCCCGCTCAATAAGCGATGCCGGTGCACAGAAACTCGTTCGCAAAGTCTGCGGCCCGGCACACAACTGCGCGAAGAGAATCCTATGGAAATTGGATATAAACACGCCTCTAGATGACAGCGAAGCATCCCGTTTCAACGGCATCCCAGGCACTGCATCGGAAATTGAGGCGATCCCACTGGTATGCCGCGAGGCGTGTAACCACTTCGTCGCAGAGTGCCGCAAAGCGGCCAAAGCGGAATTTGACGCGAAGGCGGCTGCGTCCACGTGATTTCGTGCTGGATGCGCATCGCCTGATCGGAGACTATCATCCTAAATGAAAAGCATCGATAAACTAATCAAAAACAATGCCATCTGGGCGGATCGCATGCGTCAGAGCGATCCCGATTTTTTCACCCGCCTCGCCCAACAACAAAGTCCCAAGTACCTATGGATCGGCTGTTCTGACTCGCGTGTCCCTGCAAATGAAATTACTGGCCTACCTCCGGGCGAGGTATTCGTCCATCGCAACGTGGCGAACGTAGTACAGGAAACAGATTTTAACGTCCTCGCTGTCCTTCAATACGCCGTAGATGTTCTCAAAGTAACCGACGTGATCGTTTGCGGCCACTACGGCTGCGGTGGCGTCAAGGCGGCTCTCGAAAATTTCCGCCACGGCATCATCGACAATTGGCTCGCCCCGATCCGATCGCTCACACGTATTCACAAGGATGAACTCTCCGAGCTGGAGAATGACTCAAAGCTGGACCGACTTTGCGAACTCAACGTGCTTTCGCAGGCAAGGCACGTGGCCCGCACCACCATCGTGGAGGATGCCTGGGAACGCGGGCAGGAACTCGCTATACACTCCTGGATTTACCGCCTCGACCAAGGCATTCTGACCCCTCTTCGTAATCCAACCAGCTCACGGCTGGATATAGATAATTGAGACTCTCAGATTTTTTTCATTGCGTAGAGTGTCTATAACCATTCTCGGCATGGCATGAAAATGTCCATGCATATAGATAAAGCCCTACTGAAAAGCGTGGTCCATGCCTACGGCTGCGAGAGTAAGACCGAGGCCGTGAAAATGGCTTTGCGTGAAATGGATTGCAAGTCCGCTTCCACGAATTCATCAAGAACGACTTGGGCTTGACCAGCCAAGAATTGATGGACGCCGTAATCTCCGGATACGATCCATAGAACTTGAAGATCACCCTCTACACTGACGAGAATTTGCCCCCAGCAAGCTCGCCGAGATTCCTAAATAATATGGCCAATGAGATACTTGTGGACAGCAATGTCTATGTCGATCTGATGAAACGCGGACGTGATCCCTTATGCACTTTGGGCGAGTGTGGGTTGGTGCTTCCGAATTGGTGACCTGCGGGATAGTTCGACTGGAAGTCCTTCGCGGACTGAAAATCCCAAAGGTGCGCCAACGGATCAGCCGCTTCATGGACATTATGATCGATATCCACACCGACTCCGCTTCGTTGTCGGATGCCAGATCTGGCCTGGGAGCTATACCGGCAGGGTAAAGCTCTGCCCTGCGCGGATATGATCATCGCCGCTTGTGCAATGCTGAGTTCGGCGGCAGTTCTGACATCCGATGACATGTCCGCGTTATCGAGGGGCTGCGGGTCATCGCTCCACCCACAGAATGGTTTTCCTGACGTTTCTGATTTGCATGGCCGCTAGGGCAGGGACAACACTGCGGCGTGTTCAATCTGGAAAATCAAGTTAACGTCCGTATCGCCGTCGATCTCGGGGCGAATAGCGGTCGTGTGATGGCCGCCATACCTTCCAGTGGAATACTCATGCTGACCGAAATCCACCGCTTCGAGAACCCCACCATTGAGCTACCAACCGGCCTCTATTGGAACATTCTCGACCTTTACCATGAGATACTCACAGGGCTGCAAAAGGCCATCGAAACCCACGGCGAAAATATCGCCTCCATAGGTATCGATACTTGGGGCTGCGATTTCGGGCTTTTTGACCACTCCGGCGAACTCATCGGCCCGCCGCACCAATACCGCGATCCGCGCTTCGAGGGTATGGCGGAAAAGATGCACGACCTGATGTCTGAGGACGACATTTTCAGCCACACCGGCATCAAGACGAACTTCTACAACAGCTCCCTCCACCTGCTCTCGCTCAAGCTTCACGACAGCAAATCCCTCTCACAAGCGAGCAATATCCTCTTCATTCCTGACATCCTCGCCTACTGGCTCACCGGCGTGAAAGCGGTGGAACGGACGAACGCCTCGACTTCTCAACTCCTCGACGCGGAGACGGGGCAATGGTCGCACGAGGTTATCTCTGCGCTCGACCTGCCGGACCGGATTTTCGGAAACATCGTCTCACCCGGCACCGTGCTGGGGCCGCTGCGCGCGGAGCTCAAGGATACGCTCGGGCGCTGCGACATCCCTTTCGTCGTCGCACCCTGCCACGACACCGCTGCTGCTGTGGCCGGTATCCCGCTCACCGAGGAAGAGCCGCTTTGGCTCTCATCCGGCACATGGTCGATCATGGGAGTGGAGCGGAAACATCCCATCCGCAGCTATGAGGCGCTCGCCGCTGGTTTCTGCAACGAACTCGGCGTGAACAACACCGTTCGTTTCCTAAAGAACATCGCCGGCCTCTGGCTGATCCAAGAGTGCAAGCGCCAGTGGGATAAAGAGGGGCACAGTCATTCATTTGCGGCTCTCGCCGAAATGGCTGAGGCGGCGGAGCCGTTCACCGCCTTCATCAACCCCGATGATGCGGTCTTCGCCAGACCCGGTAATATGCCCGAAAAAATCCGAGATTACTGTGAAACGACCGACCAAGCAGTCCCGGAATCCTTAGGTCAGATACTCCGCGTCGCCACCGAATCCCTCGCCCTAAAATACCGCTACGTTTACGAAAATATATGCCAACTAACAGGTCGGACCTACTCCCGCCTCCACGCGGGCGGCGGCGGCATCCAGAATCACATGCTCTGCCAAGCCACCGCCAACGCACTCGGCATCGAGGTGCTCGCCGGGCCAGTGGAGGCCACCTCCTGCGGAAACATCATCACCCAGATGATCGCAACCAGCGAAGTCCCCGATTTCCTTGCAGGTCGCCAGCTCATCCGCGAGTCCTTCGAATTCGTCACCTACACGCCAAAGGATCAGGAAAAATGGGACAAGGCCTACGCCGTTTTCCTAAAAATCACCGATTGACCCGTCATGCGCCTCGCCGTCCTCAACATCGTAGGTCTTTCCAAGTCTTTGCTCGGAGAGAACGCGCCGGGCATCACCGCCTTTGCGGAAAAGCACGGGCTGCAGACCTACGCCCCGGCCTTCCCGGCGCTGACCACCACCGCCCAATCCTCCATCCTCACCGGCACCCCACCGGAAAAGCACGGCATCGTCGCCAACGGCTGGTACGACCGCGAGTCCGCCGAAGTTCGTTTTTGGAAACAATCCAACCATATCGTCTACGGAGAAAAAATCTGGGACACATTACGGAGAACCGTGCCCGGCTTCACCTGTGCGAAGCTCTTCTGGTGGTACAACATGCACTCCAGCGCGGACTTCACCATCACCCCGCGGCCGCTCTACCCGGCCGATGGATCGAAGCATTTCGATGTCCACACCCAGCCCATGGCTATGCGCGATGAGCTCAAGGCGGATCTCGGCCCCTTCCCCTTCCCCGCCTTCTGGGGGCCGGCGGCGGGGATCGCCTCGACGGAATGGATCGCAGGCTCTGCGAAATGGGTGGAGAAAAAGCATTCCCCCACCCTCTCACTCGTCTATCTCCCCCACCTCGATTACTGCCTCCAGAAAGACGGCCCCGCCGCCCTAAATATCCCCGCCGAAGTCCGCGCCATTGACCGCGTGGTGACGGACCTCATCGCCTACTACGAATCCCGTAGTATCCGCGTGATGCTCCTTTCCGAATACGGCATCTCTCCGGTCAATACGCCCGTACACCTCAACCGCCTGTTCCGCGATAAAGGCTGGCTATCCATCAAAGACGAGCTCGGCCGCGAAACGCTCGATTACGGCGGATCAAAAGCCTTTGCCGTAGCGGATCACCAGATCGCCCACATCTACATCAATGATCCCTCAATAGGAATCGAGGTCCGCGCCCTGTTAGAAACTGTAGATGGCATTGATGAAATCCGCCCGCAGAACCATCCGCGGTCCGGCGAGCTGATCGCCATCGCGAAACCTAACGCGTGGTTCACCTACTATTACTGGACTGACGACGCGAAATCGCCAGACTTTGCACGCACTATCGACATCCACCGCAAACCCGGCTACGACCCCTGCGAGCTCTTCATCGACCCCGCCATCCCCTTCCCGAAAGTGAAGATTGCGAAATTCCTACTGAAAAAGAAACTCGGGATACGCGGCCTTCTCGAGGTCATCCCCCTCGATCCAACCCTTGTCAAAGGCTCACACGGCCGCGACAAAGTGCCGGATTTCGAAAAGCCGGTGCTGATCGGATCAACGCACAAAGTCCAGAAAGCCGAGGACGTCCATGCGGCGATCCTAAGCGAATTCCAATGACATGGAGGGGCTGCCTTCGGCTGCCCGGCAACCCAAGTTCGTTTACTCCATTCTTATCTGGCAGCCGAAGGCAGCCACTCCATGGGTCTCAGACCTTCGTCCAAGCCGCGTTGTTAGCAGAGGATTTTACGGCGGCTTCGATGAAAGCCATGCCGTCCACGCCGTCCTTCACATTGGGATAATCATAGGCTTCGTTACCCTTGAATTTCCCTTCGATGGAGTCGGAGATAGCCTCGGCGGCGGCGAGGTAGATGTTCGCGAAGGCCTCGATGAAGGCTTCGGGGTGGCCGAAGGGAAGACGGGTGTATTTCGATGCCTCCGCACCATTGTAGCTGTTGCCGCGGCGCCAGGTCTCGCGCGGCTTATCGGCGAATTTCACGATGAGCTCATTGGGATGCTCTTGATGCCACTCGAGCGAGGCCTTGGTGCCGTAAATGCGGATGTTGAGGTTGTTCTCGTCGCCGGTCGAAATCTGCGAGGCGTAGAGTACGCCGCGCGCGCCGCCCTCATAGCGGCAGAGCATGGAGCCATCGTCGTCGAGCTTGCGGCCCGGGATGAAGGTGTTGAGGTCGGCGGCGATTTCCTCCAGCTTCAGGCCGGTGATGTAGGTGGCCAAATTTTCCGCATGGGAGCCGATGTCACCGATGCAATTGGAAACGCCCGAAATCGAGGGATCCATGCGCCAGTTCGAGATCGCGCCACCGGAAGAGGTAGCCTCGTCGTAGGCCCCGATGGCATAACCCTGCGGGTACTCGGCGACGATTTTCAGGATCTTGCCGAGCTTTTCTTGGGCAACGATGGCCTTGGCCTCCTTGACCATTGGGTAGCCGGTGTAGTTGTGGGTGAGCGCGAAAACCAAGCCGCTCATCTCGACAATGGCGGCAAGCTCCTCGCCCTGCGCCTTCGAGAAAGCCAACGGCTTTTCGCAGATCACGTGGATACCGCTTTCTAGGAATTTCTTCGCCACCTTGTAGTGCAGGTCGTTACGTGCAACGATGGAAACGAAGTCGATGCGCTCGCCGGACGGCAGCGCAGATTCTTTTTCCGCCATCTCGTCGAAGGATGCGTAAACGCGATCCGGGGAAAGGAAGAAATCCTCGCCGGAGAGCCGGGATTTTTCCGGGTCCGAGGAGAAACAACCCGCCACCAGCTCAATCTTGCCGTCGAGATTCGCCGCCATCCGGTGCACAGAGCCAATGAATGCTCCGCGTCCGCCACCTACCATACCCATCCTGAGTTTTCTGTTCATAAGTCGTATTGAAAGTCCTCGCGAACTTTCCACATCTCACGCCCGCACTGCAACCCCAAAGCGGACCTAACCGAGCCGCTGGGTCATGGCAAACCTGCGGACATTCCGCTCACATATGCACCGCAGCGAGTCCTAGGAACAGCGGAAACTCCTCCGCTGCGCGGTGCTCCGCTTTGCTGAAAGGGCCGATCTGTGACCGGCGGTGCGAAAAAAGTTCTGTGCATTTCGTGACACCGAGACCGGCCTCGCCCATGGCAGTGATGAGTTCCGCGAGTGGCCTGTGATAGAAAATGGTGCCCTCATCAGTGCCCAACCCCGGCCTAGTCTGAATGCCAATCTCAAGGACCTTGCCGTAGCGGTCGAGACGCCGGTATTGGACTTTGTGATCCGCATCCCAACCCCAATGACTTTCCCTAGGGATGCGAAAACAGGGGTGCATCATCACGATCACTGCACGCCCGCCGGGCTTGAGTGCGGCGGCGATGTTGCGCATCAATCCGTCTGCGTCTGGCACATCGTGCACAGCCATCACGCAGGCGGCGGCGTCGAAGGAGCCGTCCGCCCACTTGTCTGGGGCGCATGCATCGGCACGCAGGAAAGTGGACTTTTTCTCACCACCATACCGCTGCCGCGCCGCGCCGATGAGTTTCCCACTAGCATCGACGCCGAGCACGCGCCCCGCACCGGCGGCGAGCAGGTGCCGTACTAGCACGCCTTGCCCGCAGCAGAGGTCGAGCACGGCCTCGCCCTCGCTCACAGCAAGGAGATTCATCGCGGCGGGGAGTATGACGTTGCGGTGATAATCCGAGCCATCAGCGCCGACGAGCTTATCATACCAACCCGCAACGCCGTCCCAGCCTTTCTCATCTACCTTTCCCGATGTGCTACGCGATGCCTTTTTTTTTGGGAAAAAACCTCCTTTTCGACCCTTGCTTTCCATTCCTAATACTATCCTGAACTCCACACTCCGTGGCGATGAAATTTCGCAAAGAACGATGGTGAGGGTGCTACTTTTTCAATAATCTCACTTCATGAATATACCGAAAACCACCGCCATACTCGCTGCTCTCGTCGTTGCCGCATTTGCTGCGGAGAGCACTAAACCCCGCTTCGATCCCGTGGAGAAAAAAATCGAGGGCTGGACTGTATATGTAGAGCCTTCGATGTTGGAGTCTGCGCCAGGTTCTGAAGATGCCCGCTCGCTGGCCATGCTAGAAGCGCATCTTCGTATACTCACTGCCATGGTTCCCGCCGACCGCTTAGAGAAGCTCAAGAATTTGGAGATCTGGGTGGAACGCGATCATCCCACGCTAAAGTCCATGCAATACCATCCAAATGAGCAATGGCTGCGCGACAACGGTCACGACCCAAGGCTGGCGAAAAAATACCACGTACCGGTAGCGAGGAACCTCATTTCCTCATCGCAGCTCGCCAAGCACCCGATGGTGGTGCTGCACGAACTGGCGCACTCCTACCATGACCAGGTTCTCGGCTTCGACGAACAGCACATCATCGCCGCCTACAATAAAGCCAAAGCATCCAGAACCTATGAAAAAGTTATGTTATTCAACGGCGAGACTGTCAGCCACTACGCGTTGACAGACCATAAGGAATACTTCGCCGAAGGCACCGAGGCGTATTTCAACCGCAACGACTTCTATCCCTTCGTCCGTGCTGAATTGAAACTGCACGACCCCACTCTCCATGATCTGCTTGTCGAAATCTGGGGCGAGCCGAGGAACTAAGGCAGCTCGTCTTTTTTCTTATTCCTAGGATCGGTTATTAGCGTCCAATTGGGAGCCCCATGATCAAGACGGATCATTTCGCTAGCGTAAACGGCGTCCTCGTTGCGCGGTTCGATCTCAGCGGCAAGCTGGATGAGATAACGTGCAAGCATGCGGTTTTCTCCTTCCTCCTGCTGGAGCAGGAGTTGCCCGCGCGTGAGCAACAGCCGAGCGAAAACTTCTGGGCTGTAATCGCCATCCGATTTTTCAGGGACGATACCTGTCGCTAACTGGAACTGAGTGACAATTGCCTTCTTGTTGCGGAGTGAAAGGTGAAGCGCAAGCGCAAGGATGCGACGCCCCTGTTTCAACGAGTCTATCGACGCGCCGTTCGTAGCGATCGTATTGGCGGCGTGATTAGCGAGATTTGTGGCATACTCATCGCGCTCGGCGTCCAGCATTACTATGTCACGGCTGAATGCGCTGTCCTTGATCTCAAGGGGTTCCCACGCAAATGTAGGCTCTTCCGCCGCACACAGTAGGGCGAGCGAGAACATCGCGAGCATCGGTAATTGCCAAGGTTTCAGCATAGCAGTAGAAGATGGGAAAACATGGCGGACTGGCAAGAGACAAATCCTAAAAATATTCAAGCCAACTACCTCGCAGGGGACGTGACCAAGCGTTTCCGTAAGAAGGTGATGCGTGACGAACTACGTCAGGTGATCACAAAAAATACCGGGGATTCGACACGTGTCGTTCAGCAAATTGTCGAATACTTGACCGAGCGTCCGCAACTACAGGTGGTCGCAATTTTCGCACCGATGCCCGGCGAGGTTAATCTGCTCTCACTAATCGAAATGACAGAGAAGATCTGGGTGTTTCCCAAGGTGAACAGCGATGGCCTCATTTTCCAGCAGGTGAAGAGTGTGAATAACGATCTGCGGGTTGGGGCATTTGGAATATTTGAGCCCAAAAAGCGCTTACCCCAGATCTTGCCTGATAAGATCGACCTTTTTCTCTGCCCCGGCCTGGGATTCGACAAGAACGGTGGGAGAATCGGGCGCGGCAAGGGGTTTTACGACGCTGCACTGGCGAAATCCAGCCCAGACTCTATAAAGCTAGGCGTCTGCTTCGGATACCAACTGGTGGACGAGGTGGTCATGGAAGACCACGACATCCGCATGCATGGCGTGATAGCGTAGGATTACTACGATAAATACTGCTCCCCCTTCCGGCAGCCTTCGCGCAACAAATACCCAACCGCGGAGGATTGATCGCAGTATTCAACTGAACCGCGTTCCCTGAGTTTTAATTTTTTTCTAGTATCCGGCGGTCGGTTGGGTAGATTGAAGTATATTTATTTAAATGAGTATTCACGCACAACTAAGCCCTGAAGCCCTCTCACGTCTCCAGCAGCAGCGAAAGAATGCAACGATATCATCAATCATAATCTCCATTCTCGTAGTAGTTCTCATCGCACTAATCTTGGGTATTTTTCTTCTACCCAATATCATGAAGGATAACGCGCAGATCGTCACATACGTATCAAACATTGATGAGGAAGCGGAAGTGCAGAAAAAAAAAGTCACCACAAAAGTGATGCGTAAGCCCTCCTCGCCTACTTCCTCGATGGCCAAGGTCATCGTTGCGAATACCCAATCCCCGACCGCTGTTCCTATTCCCGATCAGCTAACCAATAACCCATCCTTGGATTTCGGTGACGGAGAAGACTTCGGAGCAGGCTGGGGTGATGGAGACGGCTCGGGCGGCGGTGGCGGCTTCGCTGGCATCCCCGCTACCATGAAAGCGCGCTGCTCCCAGGCTGACCGTATGGCTCGCTTGCTTGCTGAGGGGGGCACACCTGAGTGTGAGGACGCCGTGGTGAAATGCCTGAATTGGCTAAAAGATACGCAGAATACCGACGGCAGCTGGACAGGTGATCACCCTGTTGCGATGACCGGCCTTGCGCTTCTTGTTTATCTTGGTCACTGCGAAACCCCGCAATCCCCCGAATACGGCGAGACGGTGCTAAAAGCTATCACCTACCTAACCGGCGTGGGCATGAAAAACGACGGCAGACTCTCCAACAAAGACGCCACCAATATCCAATGGGTTTACGACCACGGCATTGCCACCTACGCCCTCGCTGAGGCCTATACATTTTGCATTCAGCTCAAGATCGACATTCCAAACCTAGATACCGTCACCAAACAAGCCGGTGACATGATCATGCAGGGCCAGAACAATTCGGGTGGCTGGGTTTACAAGTTCGCCTCCGCCGACGAGGGCGACAATTCGATTGGTTTCTGGCAGATTCAAGCCCTCAAAGCCTGCAAACACACCGCCCTTTGGCCCAACAAAAAGTTCAACAGCACGATCCGTGAGGCCCTCAACTGGCTGGAGAAGGTTCAAGGTAACGATGGAGCCATCGGCTACCGCAACAATCCTGAGACTAGCCCCGGCCTCACCGGTGGCGGTGTCCTCGCCTTCCAGATGTGGGACAAAGGCAGCACCGGCGCGACTAGAAAAGGCGTAAAATGGATTGCCGAAAACGCGAAATTCGACTGGGGCCAAGATAATTCTAATTTATATTATCATTACTATCATGCCCAGGCAATGATCAATCAAGGCGGCAATGAATGGAATGATTATAATAACCTCTTTCGTGACAAACTGGTCAAAGCACAAAATCCTGATGGTTCGTGGAACCAAGGCGGTATCCATCACGGCCCGGTCAATGTCCATATGTCCACCTGCCTCGCTACCCTGATGCTAGAGGTTTACTACCGCTTCTTACCCGGAACTGGTGGCGAGTAAGCCGCTGAATGACATCAGCACACCGGGCACTGATTCATCGTCCGAAAGAAATCGTTACCCTTGTTGTCAACGAGAATGAAAGCAGGGAAATTCTCAACAGTAATTTTCCAGACCGCCTCCATGCCCAATTCGGGAAAATCGACAACTTCTTGGGAGCGTATGTGTTCCTGTGCTAGCAGAGCCGCAGGGCCGCCAGCAGAGCCTAGGTAAAAGCCACCGTTTTTCTTGCAGGCATCGGTCACCTGCTGGGAACGATTACCTTTGGCGAGCATGACCATAGATGCACCGTGGGATTGGAAAAGGTCGACGTATCCGTCCATGCGACCAGCAGTGGTGGGGCCGAAGGAACCAGAAGGCATACCCTCTGGGGTTTTCGCTGGGCCAGCGTAGTAGACAGGATACTCCTTGAAGTAGTCCGGCAGGTCGCCGGTTTTATCGAGTATTTCCTTGAGCTTTGCATGGGCAGAATCGCGGGCAACGATGATTGTCCCAGAGAGAGAGAGAGCGGTGGTAACGGGATACTTGGAAAGTGTTTCGAGCGTTTTCCCCATGCCTTGGTCGAGGTCGATCGCCACGCCCTTAAATTTCCAATCGCGGTATGCCTCGGGTATGAAGCGGCCGGGATTCTTCTCAAGCTTCTCGAGAAATATCCCATTCCGTGTGATCTTTGCCATCGCCTGTCGGTCCGCAGAGCAGGATACGCCGATACCGACGGGACACGATGCACCGTGGCGCGGCAAGCGGACCACGCGCACATCGAGCGCAAAATATTTACCGCCGAACTGCGCGCCAATCCCAATCTCCTGCGCCAGCACTAACAACTCTTTCTCAAGCACCAAGTCGCGGAAAGCTTGTCCGTGCTCATTACCGGAAGTCGGCAGAGAATCGAAATAACGCGTCGTCGCCATCTTCACGGTTTTAAGGTTACTTTCCGCAGAGGTACCACCAATCACGAACGCAAGGTGATAGGGCGGGCAGGCGGCGGTGCCGAGCGACTTCATTTTCTCGACGCAGAATTCTTTTAGCCGCTGTGGGTTGAGCAGCGCTTTGGTTTCCTGATAGAGAAAAGTTTTATTCGCCGAGCCACCACCCTTACTGACAAAGAGGAATTTGTATTCGTCGCCTTGCGCTGCGTAGAGGTCGATCTGAGCAGGGAGGTTTGTCTTCGTATTGACCTCGTCATACATCGTTAGGGGTGCAGTCTGCGAATAACGGAGATTTTCTTTCGTATAAGTCTGATGGATGCCTTTAGAAATGGATTCTGCGTCGTCGCCTTCCGTCCAAACATGCTGGCCTTTTTTTCCAATAACCGTGGCAGTGCCAGTATCTTGACAACCTGGCAGAATCCCGTGTGCGGCGATCTCGGCGTTCTTGAGTAGCATCAACGCGACCATCCGGTCGTTCTGGGAGGCCTCGGAATCATCGAGGATGGCAGCGACCTGAGCAAGGTGACTGGAGCGAAGGGTGAAATTGATCGCCCTCATAGCCTCGGCTGCGAGAAAAACTAGCGATTCAGAATCGACTTTAAGTATTTCCTTGCCGCCTACCTGCAAAATCTCGACTCCGCCCTCGCGGATACACTCGTATTCCGTCTCATCCGCACCCAAGGGGTAAGGATCTTGGTAGTAAAATTCCTTCTCGCTCATCGCGGTGATAAGCTAGCGGTCTTGCGCTGGGTTTGAAGCCCTGATTTCGATTTATCTCTCGCCAAGATCGTCGAGTTCACGGTTTGCCCTACCGAGCAGGCGTTCAATATCCTTGAGGTGGCGGCGCGTGCGCTCGATATCCCGCGGTTTGATCTCACTGCGCCGGGGTAGAATCATCATGCGGCTCTGCTCAGCGAGTTCCATCTTCAACTGTTCGGTCTTCTTACGCGCCTCGACGATACTGTCGGTTTCCGTTTTTAAAAGATCCATCACCGCTTGGCTACCCATGAAATAAGTTCGCGTCCGGTCAGCGCGTGCCATAGTGATGCCGACCACTCGGCCCTCGAGATCGACGACCGGCCCGCCGATCTGGTTGGCCTGGATTTTCATATCCGTCTGCACTACGAGGGAGAATCCATCGCGGATGCCGTTCGGCTCACCGCCCATGCGTTCCATCTGGTTGAGCCGGCCGCCGGCGAACTGCCCGAGCAGAGGGCGGTTGGAAAGCAGCACCTCAACATCGCGCTCCTTGCCTGCGGTCTCTATACGCAAGTTCACCTTATCGCCGGGTCTCTTGCCATTGAGCGCGTTCTTGAGTTCCTGCAGGCCAGAAATGTCGCGGTCGTTCACATTCAGGATCAAATCGCCGGCGCAAAGACCCGCTTCCGCAGCGCCATATTCGGGCTGTACGGTCGCGATCCTAACCCCTTCGCCTCGGTGTTGGAAATCCACCATGATCCCGAGGTGCGCCTTGTCTGTCTCGCGGAGATTTCTTTCAAGGACGCCGACCACCCCGAACCCAGCCGGTTTGCCATCAGGTCTTGCGGCTACCAAGAAACGCCCGAGCGAGAGATCGCTCGGGTGGAATTTGACCGGATTGATATTTTCCGATTGGATGGCTTCCTTCGGTATCGAGAGCAATGCGAGATCCTCGTCGGTGAAAACACCCGTAACCTCGGCTTGCACGCCTTCGCCGTATGCCCCATTCACAAATAGATCATCAGCGAAAGGCTCGATCTCGCTCCATTTCGTCAGAATGCTCGTTCCGTCGGCGATGACCGTACCGTAGGCCAGCTTGCGGGGCTGCCTGCTTTCGCGCCCCCAGATCGTCACGGTAGATTTTGCGGCGTCGGCAACTATGGGCTCAAGCACCTTGTTGAACTCCAGCGATTGCGCATCAACAATCTTCCACTCATCGGGCCGCATAAGCGGCACCTCCTCCTCGGAGCGCTGCGCGGGAGCGGTCAGACTTGCACAAAGCAGAATGAAGGTAATAACGAGAAATTGGTATGTTTTCATCTTGTCTTGAAAAGCTCTTCACGTTTCACCAACACTACCTCGATCTCGATCTCCACCTCATCTCGAACGATGCCGAGTTTCACCTTATCCCCAACCTCACGTTTCACCAGTACCTGCTGGAGTTCCGTACCTTCGAGGACGCGGTCGCCGTCCACAAAGCGAATTACATCGCCCACCCTTAGTCCTGCAGCAGCCGCAGGTGAATTCGGCTCAACCCTATAAATGGGCACTCCGTCTTTCCCATTATTCATTCCCATACCGATACCGAGCACCGGGGTCTCGGGATTTGCCATGGGATTCATCTGGAGAGTGCCCCATGTCTCACCTGCGATCAACCGATCCCAATCTTCACTGAAACCATCAACTCCTGCATGGTTGTTATTCTTCCAAGACTCACCGATCGAGGAATTGATCCCGACAACTTTTCCAGCAAGGTCAAAGAGCGGTCCGCCCGAATCCCCACCGATCAGTGTGCAGTCGGTGGTAAAATAGTTTCCTGGGCCGTCCGACATGACCCTACCGAAGCGGATAGGAGGAGTCCTTGCCGGATCAAAGCCGGCCGAGTGTCCGAGAGCGACAACCCAATCGCCGGCCTCAAGCGGTTTAGACTCGCCCATATTCACAAAAGGCCACGGACCAGGCTCGGACATTTTCACTATACCGATGTCTTTGGAAAAATTCGCGCCAAGCACCTTGCCGAGCCATTTCTTGCCATCGGAGAAATAGATATCCACCTCCTTCATGCCTTGCACCACGTGCGCGGCGGTCAGGATAACGCCGTCTTTGGACACAATAACGCCGGAGCCCGAGGAACCTGTTGTCTCGGAAACGAGCGCGACCGTAGCCGGCAGCGATTTCTTGGAAACCTCCGCAACCTTCTTTTCGAGATTCATAAGGTCGGTGAGAGTGGAGACAGCTTCGTAGGCGAGGGCACTACTCGCCACCGAGAACATGAACCACACGATTGGTATAATTTTCATTGCTACCCACAATCGACACTATTCCAGCCTTTCGTCTAGCGATTTATAAAAGCTAGGACGCGTAAAGTTTACAGTTTTAAGTTTTTAATTTTACCTTATTATTTGTGTGTAGCGATCATGGCTAAACGCAAACAACAGAGCAGCAAGCACCGCGGCGAGAAGCCCGTCCCCAGCGGATCGCCCAACCCGTTCTTATTACTACTGCTTTGGCCTTTCCATCTGCTGTTTTGGCTATCCCGCGGCACAAGCGCGATAAAGCGGTTTTTCATCCGCCTGATCGGGGTACCCACTGTCTTAGCACTACTCTTACTGATCGCTTTGGCTATGGCCTACGGCTTCCGGTCATCCCACTACGATCTCTCCCGCATCAACAAAATGCCAACACGCACAATTATCCTCGATCGGCAAGGCACAGAAATCGGACGTATCCACGGTGAAAAGCGCTCAATCGTCCCGCTCAAGGACGTTTCTGAGGATTTCCGTAAGGCCATCCTCGCCCGTGAGGACGAGCGCTTTTATTCGCACGGCGCCATCGACATCATCGGCATCATGCGAGCTTCCCTAAAAAACCTGACAGGTAAAAAGGAAGGTGCTTCAACAATAACTCAGCAACTCGCTTCTGATGTGTTCGCTCTGAAGGCACGTGAAATGGTCGAAGAAAACCGGAAAGACCGTTCAAAGCTCCTGCTAATGCAACTCGACCGCAAATGCCTTGAGGTCGCCATCGCGTTCCGCCTCGAATCGACCCTTACTAAAGACCGCATCCTTGAGGCATACATAAACCAGATCAACTGGGGACGACAGATCAAGGGTGTTGGCGAAGCATCGCGCATCTATTTCGAAAAACATCCGTTCGAGTTGACTCTCTCTGAATCCGCACTACTGGCGGGAATCGTCCGCGGCCCCGACGCCTACAACCCATTCCGCTCCATGGAAGCCGCCGAGCGCGAGCGCAACACCACCCTCGCCCGCATGGTCACTGCGGAAAAAATTTCCCAGGTACAGGCCGACACCGCGAAAAAAGAGCCTATTACTGTCCGCCCTGTTTTGCGGCGCGAAGCCCATGAATCCTATGCGATGGACGCGATACGCCGCGACCTTGAGATTATCCTAGAAAAAGAAAACATCGAACTCGGGGGCTTGACCATCGTAACCACCATCGACCAACGCCTACAGACCATCGCGGAGGAAGCGCTCGACAAGAAACTGCGTGAGACTGAGCGCCTTTCCGGATATCCACATCAGACACGCGCGGCATGGCAGAATCTTCCGGAAGACAATCGCAAGGAACCGAAATACATCCAAGGAGCAGCAGTATTGATCGAGAACCGCACGGGATCCGTGCTCGCCCTTGTCGGCGGGCGCGATGCAAAAGAATCCAAATTTAACCGCGCAATCCAAGCCCGGCGCCAAATCGGCTCAATATTTAAGCCTTTCGTCTATCTAGCCGCCTTCGACAAAGGCATGCAGCCATCCAACCAAATATCCGACGGACCGATACAAAGGGGCGAGATCAAAGGCGCACCGACATGGCAACCTAACAACTCAGACAAAAAATTTGGCGGAATCCATCCCGTTTCTTATGGGCTTATACGTTCCCGTAACACAATGTCCGTCCGCGTAGGAAATTACGCGGGGGTTTCCAACGTAAAAGAAGTCTCACGCAAGGCGGGCTTCGGCGTAGCGATGCCGGAAACGCCGTCCTCATTCCTCGGCTCTTGGGAGGCCAGCCCTTGGGAAGTTGCTACCGCATACACGATTTTTCCCAACGAAGGAGCCCGCTATCGCCCGTTTCTCGTGACGGAAATCAAAGATCGTCGAGGAAATATTCTCTATCGCACCCCGCCCCTGCCCTATCAGGCAGCCAACAAGGGCTCGGCGTGGTCCGTTTCAAGCATCCTCCAGCAAGTCGCGAGCTCCGGCACAGCCAATTCCATGAAACGTCTTGGTTATAATAAGCCTGCCGCAGGAAAAACTGGAACCACCAACGAATTCAAGGACGCTTGGTTCGCCGGGTATTCCTCTAGCCTCACCTGCGCCGTCTGGGTCGGCTTTGACCAGCCCAAGAAAACCATCCAAGGCGGCTTTGGCTCCACCCTCGCCTTGCCAGTTTGGGTGGATGTAATGAAGACGGCCGATCGCCTCGGCTACAAGGCCGGCAAGCTACACTCGAGGATCGACCTCGCCGACATCGAGCTATGCCGACTCTCCGGGAAACGAGCCACCGCCGGTTGCCTCGCTGCAGGAACTTCCTACACTGAACAAGTTCCCGCTGACATCGCACCCTCCGTAGGTGATTTCTGTCCCATCCATCCCGCCCGAGCGATACCCGTTTTCGAAGAAGGCGCCCCGCCACCGCGAGCCACCCCAGTGAGCGAGGAACCGCCTCTCCAAGCCCGACCAGTTGAGGAACCGCCTCTCCGCGCCCGACCAGTTGAGGAACCGCCTCTCCGCGCCTTACCAGTAGATTGACTCTCTAACCTTTTCAGACAAGAAGATACATCAACGGCATTCAACTCCCTATAACCATGAAAAACGGAATATCGAAGAACCAACATCCCAACCGCCATATCCTATCCCAAGGCTTCACTCTCCTTGAAATTGTAATCGTTCTCGGGATCATCGCCGTGATCCTTGGAGGATCCATTGCCGTGGTCGGGAAACTTGGCGACGGTGCCAAAATCCAGCGCGTAACCTCAGACTTCAATACGATTTCCTCAGCGATCAAAATGTATGCCATAAACGCAGGAGGCGCACCAACCACACAGCAGGGTCTAATCGCACTCTATATTAAGCCAAGCTCACCTCCCGTCCCCAAGCGCTGGACTCCCGTGGACACAAAAAAGGAAGTCCCATTAGACCCTTGGCAAAACCCATACCAATACCGTAACCCCGGCAAAAAAGACCCTTCAAGCTTCGAGATTTACTGCAAGGGACCAGATGGCCAAGACGGAACGGATGATGACATTTCCTCACAAGACTAGATACACTAGCGCCGGTTTCACACTCCTCGAAATCGTTATCGTTCTAATGGTATTTGCGCTGCTTGTAGGCGGAGCCGTCACCACCGTTGTCCTCTCTTCATCCGAACGCGCCCTTGTCAATGCCTCTGGCGAGATCGAACTCCTCGCGAAAAAGGCGCGCACCACCGCCATCCTCCACCAGAAGCCCTACGCTATCGAATTCCGGGAAAACTCGCTGCGGCTACTACCCTTTGCGGAAGCATCGGATGGAACTGAGCGAACTACCGCGCTTGGTAACGAGATCGGCGGTTCGGAGGTGAAAAGCGAAACCGGCGCGACCCTGCGTCAGGATGTAGCCATCGACTCAGACATCTCCCTCAGCGTTCGCCGATGGAACACGGAGAATTTCATAACCCCCAAGAAAAACCTCATTCCTATATGGCGCTTCGATCCCAACGGTCTTTCCGAACCCATCACTGTCCGCATGACCATCAGCGATAGCTACGCACAAGACACCTACCATCCGCTCACCGCTACCATCGCCAATTCCGAATTGGAGGTGAAGTGAGCTTAAAAGAAATTGGAAATTGGAAATTAGAGATTGGGTAACTCGCAAGGCCACTGTCAGCATCTTCATTGAATTTTGAATTTTGAAAGTTGAATTTTCCAGCCGCAAAAAAAACAAGGGCTTCCTCTTGCTGGAAGTAGTTCTCGCGATTGCCGTTTTCGCAATCGCTTGCACGGGGCTCGCCATGGCCTTCCACCGCATGGCCGATGCAGCGAGTCTTGCACAAAGCGAACTCCGCATTACTCGCATTCTAAATTCCGCACTCACAGAGCAGCTCAGCATGCCGATGCTGGAGGAAGGCGTTACACAAATCCCGGTGGAGGGCACGGACATCGAGCTTGATGTGGTGATCGAACCTATTGAGGACATCGAGAACCAAGACGGCGAACTGCTTCAGCAGATGTTCCATATTCAGATCATTGCGAACTGGTATCAGAACGGAGCATGGCAAGAACGCTCCGCCGAAACCTGGCGCTATAACCCCATGTATCAGCCGTGAAAGGTTTGAAAAGGAGCGGGAGAGAGGGTGAGAGTAAGATGGGGGGCGCGCTCTCATTTCACCCCCTCACCCACTCACCCCATCCCCCCCTCTGCTCGGATCGCGGTTTCACCCTGATGGAACTCGTCATCGCACTCCTACTTGTCGCACTTCTCGCGGGCATGATTTTCACCACGTCATACTCGACGCTAGCACTAGGCAACAACGTCGTGAAAACACAGAACGAGGAGATGCTGAACCAGGCGTTTTTCGACTTCATGGATAACAGCCTCTCGGCCTTACCCGGAAACACCCGATTGGAATTAGCAACGACGGACACGGGCTCCCATTACCTGACCGATCTAACACTACAGAACGTCCCACTTTCATTCACTTGGGGCGGCCAGGAACGCACCGCTAAGGCGATCCGGTTCTCCACCTTCAAGCGGCGATCCGGCTACCTTGATATCGTACTGAGCTACTACGAAAATGAGATTATCTCGGATGAAAGTGGCCTCGATAACAGCAACAGCATACCGACCGAAGACCTAGAGCCGTTCGCGGAAATTGTTCTGCTCACCGATGTAGCCTATTTCGAATGGCGCCTACTCGACGGGCGCACCATGGAATACCAATACGACTGGGACCTGCCCGGACGCTTGCCGCTACAAATGGAGCTGGTCTGTGCGTTCGGCTCGGATGACCGGGAAATCAGGAATGTATTCTGGATCCCACCGCGCCAGAACCCAGAGGTTTTCATGCGACAATTGCAGCAAGGCGGTGGTCAAGATACGAGAGCTGCGATACCCGTAACACCCGGCCCAGAAGGAGAAATTCCAGTTATTCCCGCCATTCCCACCGTGCCGCCAAACACCCCTAGCATCCCAGGCATCGAATGATAAACGGAACTCATATCAGCAATGGTCAAGGCGGCTTCACTCTGGTCGCCGTGCTTTGGCTCATCGCCATCCTTTCCCTTGCTGCCATCACTACGCTGCGCGTGATCTCCTTCGATATGGAAGTCGCCTCCGCGAAAGTCCACGGCTCCCGTGCCTTCCAACTCGCCGAGATGGGCATCGCCATCGGCTCGAATCCGGCCGTAGAGCGCAATGATCCCTTGCTCCACCGTATCGACGAAGTGAACAACGAAGAAGTCCATGTCTCCATTACCTCAGAGGGTGCCCGCTTCAATATCAACAGCCTTGTCGTCGCCGAGGACAAGACCCTGCTCCGCTCCATTTTAATCCATTTTGGTCTCGATCTCGATGGCGCACAAGCTCTCACCGATGCCTTAACTGATTGGATCGATGCTGATGACGAAGTGGCGCTCAACGGCGCGGAAATCGAGGATTATGAAAAACTCGGGCGCCTCAACCAGCCCTTCAACCGGGCTTTTTACGATATCGAGGAAATGGCTCTCGTCCTTGGCATGGACCAAGTCGAGTTTCTACGCCCAGATTGGCGAAACTGGTTTACCATCTGGTCGAGTGGCACATTGGACATCA
Organism: Prosthecobacter debontii; assembly: GCA_945862245.1. Classification (GTDB taxonomy): domain Bacteria; phylum Verrucomicrobiota; class Verrucomicrobiia; order Verrucomicrobiales; family Akkermansiaceae; genus Luteolibacter. The sequence goes on along the minus strand of CAMAXN010000005.1, from coordinate 62,375 downwards.
ACGAGGCCGATGCAGAGCTCATCTCCGTAGCAGCCGAAGTTACTCCCGAAGCAACCTCCATTATCCCAGAAACCGTCCGCGGCACAGATAACATCCGCGACACCGAGGACGATGTGCCCTTTGAGAATATCGGCACCGCGCTTTCGCTGCTTGGCATCGGCGGGGAAACAGGGCAAATCATTGCACAACGCTTTACCGTGGCAGACACCACTACCCGTATCACCTCAACCGCCCGCTCCGGCGATTCCACTCGCCGCATCACCGCCATCGTCCGCAATCGCACCGGCCGCCCTGCCCTCCTCGACCGCACCACCGAAATTGTACCTTAAAACTCCAAACCTTAAACTTTATACTTCAATTAAGTTTCTGCTCATACTTCTCTTCCTTAGGATTTAAAATTTAGAATTTAGAATTTAAAGTTTCCCATCATTTATGAGCAAAACAAATCACACCCATCTCCTTCTCCCTGGCGAAAGCGGTTGGGAAATCTGGACAGTCGTGCCAAACGGCGAAGCTACCTTGCATTCCAGCCATCCGGTGGTGCAGCCTTCGGAGATCGGGAAGCCGCCGCAGGGCGATCTGATTTTCCTTTTCCCGGTGAAATCCTTTACCGCACTCCCACTCCATGTGCCGACCGGCGACGCCTCGCTCTTCGATGATCTCGCCGCCACGCACGCCGAGCGCCTCGGGTTCCGCACTGATCCCTTCGCCGGCCAGCTCACAGATATTTTCCCGCTGGTTACAGGTTCCGACGAATCAGTTTTTTTATCGGTGATCCTTCGATCCCCGCAAGCAGCGGATCTTCCGCCCGTTTCCCCTAAAGCGTTCGATATCACGCCTCGCACCCTTCCCATCAATGATAATGCCCTCGCCCTCTGGCGCGAGCTAGGCCAATGGGTATTCGCAATCTATCAGGATGGGAAGCTGCTTTATTGCCAAGCAACGTCCGTAACCGCTCCTTCGCCCGATGCAGGTCTTATCCGTGAAGTCCGCATCGCCATCGCCCAGCTTTCCATGCAGGGAATCCGCACTGAACCGTCCAGAGCTATCGTCTGGTCATCCGACCCTGACATGGAAACGAGCCACCTTTCCCATTCCCTTTCCCTGCAAGTCGAGCTCTCCCCCCGGCCCACACCAATCCTTCCGGAACCGCTTAGCAAGCTCTTACCCGCAGATGTCCGCGCCGCGCGCCGCAACGCCCGCAAGCGTCAGAACACCATCCTCGCTATCGCCGCACTTACTGTCATTTACCTCGGCACCGTCGGCTACCTTGGCTTCGAGCTTTGGAAAACCCAATCCACAACTTCCAAGCTCCTCGCCCAAATTAGCGCTGTAGCCCCCGAAGGCGAGGCCTACACACTCCACATTGCGAAATGGGACGAACTTGAACACGGTATAGACCTCAACCACAACACTGTCGATATACTCAACCGAATCGCCCGCTCCATTCCGGCCAATTCCGGCCTACGTCTCACCACTGCCGACATTTCCGCTACCCAAATTAACCTCAGGGGCGAGGCGGCCCAGTTGCAGTCAGTCAATCAGTTTTCGCTGAACCTCGGAAATAACAACGACCTAGCCGCGTTCGAGTGGCAAACCCCAGCACCCCGCCAAACCAGCCGCAGCTGGGAGTTCGTCTTCTCCGGCGCAAGTAATCCCTGAAATCTATTTTCGCCGAGTAGGCTTTGCTATTACACTTTCCTGTATTTCCGACAAATCCATCATTCACCGGCATTCCCTACTCGTAGCCCATCCATGTCCGACCGCGAAAAGAAACTCCTGACACTGTTCCTGATCGCCGGGTTCTTGATCCTGAATGTTTTCCTTTACACGTTCTACAAGAATAAAAAAAACCTTTACGACAGCGATTTAACTTCCGCCAAATCACAACTCGAGCAAACGATCCTGTTTCGCGAAAGCTCCAGCGAGTTCGCCGAGCAGATGGCTTGGCTAGCGGAGAAAGAGCCCAAACCTGCCACCTATCAAGATACCCAAAACGCGCTCCAACTCTTCGCGGAAACGCAGGCTAAGAACTGTGGACTTACGGTAAAAAGCCAGGAACCGCTGCCCACCGATGATAGTGGAGTTCACTACCACCGCGCCCAAGTGAAAATAAACCTCACGGGCCAAGAGCAGGCACTCTACCGATGGTTCGATGCGATTAATGACCCCGACATCTTCCGCACAGCCTTACAAATCCGCATGACCCCGAATAGCAAGGACGACACCCTCATCGACTGCTCCGCCACGCTCTCCCAATGGTTCCCACCCTTGCTATGAAATCACTCCCCTTGCTGCTCGCCACCATCGCCACCATCGCCGCCTTCACTTCTTTATCGGCCCATGCAAGCACGCCGAAAAAGCAACCGCTGGTTAAATACACAGGGCTATGGACTAACAGCCCTTTCACCTCCAAGCCGATTGTTGAGACATCAGCACCCGCCGTAAACCCCTTTGAGGATTTTACTCTCACCGGCATTGCGCCCGTCCCTGGCGGATATCGTATCACCATCCACAGCAAAAAGAATCCGGAGATTAAAAAACTAATCGAACCGGGAGGCAGTGATGAATTCAAGGTAGTCTCGGTGGACCGCAACCCTGAGAAAGCCCTCGGAACCACTGTCGTCCTCTCCTCCGGTTCCATCCGGGGCACGGTCACTTTCGAACCGGAACTCGTTACCCTCAAGGCTGCCCCCGTAGCCCCCGCAGCCCCCGTAGCCTCGCAGGGAAATCAAAATCTACCGCCCGGGGTTAATATCACGCCGACTCCAAAACAGAACCCCGGCGGGCAAGCCGCCCCGAGCGGACCACGCCCGCGCGTACTGGCGCCCCCATCACCTGCCGCTAATACGCAGCAACAACCAGGCCGGAGTGCCGGTGACCGCCGCAGACCACCTAACCGTTAAGTCCGAGAAGTTTTCCGAATAACACACATATCCCAATATCGCTATGCGCCTCCTTGTACTCGTCTCCTTCTTCGTTCTTCGGCTTTCTGCCCAAAACGAGGAAATTCCTGCCATCCCCGTTGCCCCACAACCGCCCGCTGCCCCACAACCGCCCGTTGCCCCAAAACCGCCCGTTGCCCCAAAACCGCCCGCCGCCCCGCCCGCCGCGAACCTTGGTGACACCCTCATCGAGGAAAGCATCGAGCAGCTAAAACTTTCTGGTGACGACCTCGCCGACCTATACCGCAAATATACAGGGCGCCGCGTGATCGTCGCTTCCGCCGCCGCCGCTGCTGAATTCCGTTTCGTACAACCCGCCTCCCCGCAAGATCCTCTCACCTACCGCGAAGCTTCCGAACTCTTGAAGAAAGCAGCCACCATTGAGAACTTTGTCTTTGTCCCTGATGCCGTTGATACCAACCTCGATATACTAACTCTTGCCACGGCGGGCCTCAAGCCCACTGGGCGCGGCGTGAAAGTTTACACGGAAACCGACGCGCTCCCCGAGGGCGACGCCGTCATTTCCTATATCATGACGTTCTCCTACCTGAAACCCGACGAAGCCGTTCGCGTGTTCCAGCAGGTCGTCGGCCAGTTCGGAGCCTTCGGTTCTATCACCGCCAGTGGCTCCTCTGTCATCATCACGGAAAACACTTCTCTAATACGTAAGCTGATCGATCTTAGAAAGGAAATCGATAAGCCCTCCACCGAGGTCGCAACCCGCTTCATCGATGTTCAATTCGCTGATGTCACCGAACTCGCCGCCACCCTCACCGAACTCCTTGGTCAACAGCAGAGCGAATCCAACAACACAGCGAGTGTACAGCGCCAAGAACTGCCCGAAGTATCGGCGGCCCAACAAAACTCAATCAACTCGGCAATCGCCAAGAACGCAGGCCCCGCCTCCAACTCAACTACCCCCATACAAATTATACCGGACGCCCGTACGAACCGTATTTTTGCCATTGGTCGCCCGGTAGATATCGTCTTCCTAGAGGGGCTTGTCCGTCAATTCGATATCAAAACTGACCAGCGAAATTTCCTCCGCCGCAAACTCGAATTCCTCTCTGTCGCCGATTTTATCCCTATCGCAGGTGATGCTCTCACCCGCGCATTCACTGGCACCGGAACCGCCGGTGCCGAAGGTGGTGGCCGAGCCCAGACACAACTCACAGGCGGTCAGAACACGCAAAACACGCAGAATAACCGCACGCAACAAAACAACAATAGCCTGTTCAATGGCAGCGGCTCGCAGGGGGGCAACTCGTTCGGCGGTAACAATTCCGGCGGCTCCTCAGGCTCGCGAGGAAGTTCACTTTCCGCTCCCAATGTCAACACCGCACCCCAGTCCCTACTGATCGGCCGCACTCTCCTTGTCGCTGACAACATCACCAACTCCATTGTGGTCCAAGGGCCGCCAACCGCCGTGGAGATTGTTGAAAACCTGCTGGATCAGGTTGATGTAAAAGCGGATCAGGTCATGATTTCCACAGTCTTCGGCCAACTCTCGCTTGGCAACTCCATTTCGACTGGCATTGATTGGTTACGCGCATATGATAGCAACAACAAAGGTGGTTTAGCAGGTTCCATCTTAAATGGCGGCGCTGCAAACAGTGTCGATCCCAGCAGCATTATTAATCCAATAACCGGCACAGCGGCAGGCTCCTTTCCAAGTAAAGTAGGCCTATCTCTTTACGGTAGAATTGGTGAGGAACTGGGTATTTTCGCAAACTTACTCGCCACTTCGAGCGACTTCATCGTCCTCTCGCGTCCTTCAATTTTTGTCAAAAACAATCAAATCGGCACAATCTCATCGGGACGCAGGATCGCGATCCCCACCAGTAGCAACCAATTCAATAGCAGCTTCAGCACAAACATCGAATACCGCGATGTGGTTCTGAAACTCGAAGTTATCCCCCTCGTGAATTCCAAAAACGAGATCACCCTCCAGATCGCCCTTGTCAGCGATGACGTGATCGGACAGTCGGAAAATATCGAAGGCGTTGGCAGTGTCCCCATCATCGGCACCCGCGAACTACTTACCACCGTAACAGTACCCAACAATCAAACTATCATCCTCGGCGGACTCATCACCACCAACGACACGGAAACTGTCTCCGGCATCCCGCTCCTCAGTGACATACCTGGTCTGGGTCGCTTTTTCTCAACGAAAACCAAAGGTGTAGATCGCGATGAATTGATGATTTTCATCCAGCCCTCCATCGTGAGCAGTGATAACTCACTAAGCAATGTGCAAACAGATATGGACTCTCGCTACGAAGTTTCTGATCCAGCTCGCAAGTTCTCCGACGGGTCAGTCCTGCCTCAGCTTGAAGAAGTCGATCAAAAAGGGTCCTCCGCGAAGCGCAGCACCCAGCCTGCGGCCATTCCAGTCGCCGAGCAACCCGCAGAGCGTCGGAATCTACTTCCCATTCACCGCCGTTAAGCCTCCCGAGTAAGTTGGATATTGGCTGGAACTTGTAGTCCCAGTCAGTCATGAGAACAGTCTATCAATACTCTTCCCCCAATATCAAATATCCCAACTCCAGTATCTCTATCATTTCGAACGTCCTCATCGTAAACTCCTAGCAGTTTAACTTATGAAAACGATGCCGGGCAGCAGCAAGCAAAGGGTGGTGAGAACTTTCAGCGTGGCCAAACTAAATCGTCCTCGTGTCCGATTGAGCACCTGAAGCAGCGCAGCACCAGTTAGGATAGCATAATAAAAGGGGCGAGCGATCATAAGGTCATCCTGTACTGCGAACACCAAAGCCGCAGCCCCTAAAAGCGTCAGCGGCAGCGAAATGGCGATTTCATCCATCGAACTGACTTCGCCGTCAGCGGCAGACTTTAGGGATCGCTCCCATAACTCCATCGCGGATGAAGCCAGAAGGCATAGCACAGCAAAACAAATAAACTCCCTTGAAAAAATGAGATCCTGAAAGCCGAAACCAGGAAGATAAACCTGTGCCGCCAGAGCGGTTCCGTAAGCGAATGCGATCCCACCAATCGCGTGTCGCGCATAACCGATATCATTCCCTTCCTGCTGAGAAAATAGCGTCAGAGCGAAATATCCGGCTACGAACAAGACACCCACCAGTAAATACATATATACTGAAAGCGGAAAAGTTAGCACTGTGATTATAATGGCTAATAAACCTGAAATCAACGCCGTCACCTTCAGCTGTTTCCTGTGTACCATCGTAAAAGAAGTATCATCAGAAGCCATCGATCCTTGTAGCAGTTTCATCACAATCCGTATCGTCCATGCCGCAAAACCAAGCACCACATAGGCCTGCCAAGGATGATAATCGATACGCCAGGTCCGCGCGAAAAGGAAAAGCCAGATCACCGCGATCAGCGGCGCATCAATGCCCAACAAATTCAGATAAAGCCACCATGGCCTGCGCTGCTTTTCCACGCCGGAATCCTTCCCGCACAATACCCCAAACGCAAGCGCCGACTGCCTTGGACTGCTACAGCCTGCTGTAGCTTTTTGGCCATGCAGCCCGCTGCGAGCCGGGCGGCATTGGCACGGCGAGGCTTGTTCACTCCCAGTCCTCCGCCGTTGACAGCAGGCTGTCTCACGGAAAGCTACAGCAGGCTGTAGCAGTCCAAGTTCAAATCGCTTTCCTAACAAGCGGCGGGATCGGTGCGCCGATCGCCTCAGCCGTCGCACGCAGGAGTTCCATTTCCTGATAGGCCACATGCCCGTCATCCGTGACAACCAAGCCGCATAAACGCAGAATCTGTTGTTTCACCAGCGGCGTGGCGGCATCCATTTCCTCAAGCGCTCTCGACACCTCGCTCAAACCAGCCGTGGAACGTGGCAACTCTCTTCCGGTATGCTCCCGGTATTGCACCACGGCCAACTCGATCGCCGTCCCGCCTCCCGCCAGAGTGGCGAACACGCTTAACAGATCCGCCAACTCGCGCTCCAGGTCTTGGATTTTCCGATAACGCATGCCAGGCACCGGCTTTAATCCGAGTCCGATCAGGACATGCCGCTCGATGACTTTCTGCAGCATGAACTCAAACAAGTTCACCTCACCGTCCGCTTCGATCAGCGCTTGGCTGGCCGTTACGAAATCCCGCGCCTCTGATTGGCTCATCTTGCGCAGCCATGAAAGCGAGAGATCAACGAGCGCCAATTTCTTGGAGGAATCATATCCCTCCAGATCCACACTCCAAGCAATGACCTGCGCGATCATCTCCGCGTCCAAACCATGTTCTTCCAGAATACGCTTCGCCGTCTCACGCCAGTCGTGATCCGCCGCAACCAGCAGCCCGAGCAAAAGCGTTTTCGCCTCCTGTTTCGAAAAGGCGATCGCCTTCCCCGCCCTCAAATCCTCGCGGATCGCAGCACCGACATGGCTGTCGAGCCTAACATTTTCACCCAGAGAATCCACACTGCCCCGCGCAGCCGTCCGCTCCAGCGAACCGGAAAAACCCATCGCTCCGCTAAACTCCTCCGCACGCACCGGATCGGCCATACCTTGCAGCATGTCACCGTTCCAGTGCGGATCGATGGCCTTGATCCGCTTATCCAAAGGCGGATGCGTCGCCATCAACGAGCTAAACCCGCTACCAGCAAAAAACATATGCCGTGCCTCCATCGCTTTCGGAGAGCGAATCGTGCCATGTTCCGAATAGCCCCCAATCTTTTTCAAAGCCCCCGCAATACCTTCCACTTGCCTAGTGAACTGGACCGCCGAGGCATCAGCCAGATACTCACGCTGCCTGGAAATCGCCGCCTGCAGCATCCTCGCGAAAAGCACGCCGATCGATCCCACCAGCCAAACCGCCAACCCCGCCACCACCAGCGCAAGAATGATCCCCCCCGCCTTTGAGTCACGCGAGCCGCGCATGAAACGTAACGATTCGATCATGATGCGCCCGAGCATGGAAAGCATCACCAGCCCGAAGATCCAGCCCATCAGCCGCATGTTGAGCTTCATGTCGCCGTTGAGGATGTGACTAAACTCATGTGCCACCACGCCCTGCAGTTCAGTGCGGGTCAGCCGCTCTAGCGTCCCGCGAGTTATACCGATCACCGCATTGCTCGGATCCGTTCCGGCCGCAAAGGCATTGATGCCCTGCTCCTCGTCCATGATCCATACCTCCGGCACCGGCACGCCGGATGCAATAGCTATTTCCTCCACCACATTGAGCAATCGCCGCTCGGGCAGATCCGTCGTGGTCGGCTCCACCGCTCTGCCGCCGAGACTCTGCGCGACCACTTTTCCGCCACCGGAAAGCTGCGCCAGCTTCACCCAGCTTCCTGTCATGATCACCCCGCCAACGAGGACGCTCACCCATGTGAATATTGTCGGATCCCACCAAACGAGCTCGGCGGTGTCGGTGGCGTGGTTGATGCCCTGCGGGTTCGTTGAACTGTACTGCCAAAGGCTTACCCCCAACACATACATCACCACGATGACCCCGACCACGGACAGGATGAACCACCACACCAGAGCGCGGCTGGATTTCCTAGCCCGTTCCTGTGCCTCGAAAAAGTTCATCTACGGGAAACGTGGTAGATCAGAACTGCACCTTGGGAGCTTCACGCTCGGCGGGTGACTCGATCTCGAAAAGTGCCCCCTCCGCGAATCCAAAGATGCCCGCGAAAATATTGTTGGGGAAAACCTCGCGCTTGTTGTTGTAGGCAAGCACCGAGTCATTGTAAGCCTGCCGGGAAAAAGCGACCTTGTTCTCGGTCGTGGTAAGTTCCTCGGTGAGTTGCATCATGTTCTGGTTTGCCTTCAGATCCGGATAAGCCTCGGATACCGCGAAAAGCCTGCCGAGCATACCGCCTAAGCCTGCCTCCGCAACGCCCAGCTTCTGCAGGGCCGCCGCATCGCCTGGATTAGCCGCCGCCGCCTGCCTTGCGCTCTCGGCCCCGTTTCGAGCCGCGATTACTGCTTCCAGCGTACCACTTTCATGTGCCATATAGGCTTTTGCTGTTTCCACCAAATTTGGGATTAGGTCATGGCGGCGCTTCAGCTGCACATCGATCTGCGAGAACGCGTTCTTGAACATGTTCCGCAGCTTCACGAGGCCGTTGTAAACGCCTATCGCATAGAAGCCGAACAGAACCACTAGGCCTATCAAGACCACAAACAAAACCATGCTACCGCCAATTCCTGTATCCATAATGCTGAGATATTGATCGCCCAGCCGAATCATTGCAAGCAGTGTTTGGAATCCAAATCCCCCGCTCTCGGCATTGACTCCCAGGCGGCGGTGCGTCCAATCTACATTTTTTCAACACACGGAAACTTTGAACCACATTGCAATCATTATGGACGGCAACGGTCGTTGGGCGAAACAACGCGGCCTACCCCGCGCCGAAGGCCACCGCGCAGGCGCAGAATCCGTCCGCGAGGTCATGAACGCATGCAAGGAACTCGGTGTCAAATACCTAACCCTCTATGCCTTTTCCTCGGAAAACTGGAACCGCCCCGAAGCCGAGATCGACGCACTGATGACCTTGCTCGACCACTTCCTCGACGAAAAAGCAGAGGAACTCGACAAGCAGAACGTCCGCCTTCAGGCCATCGGCCAGATCGAACGCCTTCCCGCATCCACCCGCGAGCGTCTCGCCCGCATCCAGGAGCATACAAAGGACAACGACTCCATGACCCTCGTGCTCGCCCTTTCCTATGGATCCCGCGAGGAAATCACTAACGCAGCCCGCCGCATCGCCGAGGCCGCCATCGCAGGAACGATTTCACCGGATGAAATCACCACCGACCTTTTCGCCCGCCACCTCTACACCGCCGACATTCCCGACCCCGACCTCCTCATCCGCACCTCTGGCGAGATGCGTATCTCCAATTTCCTACTCTGGCAGATCTCCTACTCGGAAATCGTAATCGTGAAGAAAATGTGGCCTGACTTCCGCCAAGGCGACCTATTCGCAGCCGTCGAGGATTATAATAACCGCCACCGCAGGTTCGGCGCGCTGTAGTAGCAATCTTCTCTCGCCGCTTGATTCACAGTAAACACGCAAACCATGCCGGAGCTGCTTTCTCATAGTTATCGGTATTTACATCCACTAAGCAGACGCTTTTTTTCACAAATTTAGTAAATCTGCGGAAATATGGATCTCACCGTCTGCATAGATACTAAACTTTTCCTATACGAATGCTTGCCAAGTTCATCCAAGCCCATTAATAACTTTAAATCATTTAAATAACCCAATGAACAACACAGACGCAATCGCACCAAACGCTAAGCGGCTCCTATGGGCCGGATTCACCGCCATCCTCGCAGCCGGAATAGGATTCGGAGTCCGGGGAGGCATCTTCGGAACCTGGGCCGCCGAATTCGGCTTCACCGGTGCACAGCTCGGAATGATCGGTGGAGCTGGTTTTACTAGCTTCTGCTTCGGCATCATGATCGGCGGCGTACTCGTGGACAAATTCGGTTATGGCAAGCTTGTGTTTGCAGCATTTGCCCTACACGTCATTTCCGCTTTTGTCACTTTCGGAGCCACCTCCGGGCAAGAACAGAACGTCGCCTACCAGTTCCTGTTTTGGGGCATGTTCGCCTTCGGTGCCGCTAACGGTGTGCTTGAAGCCGTTTCCAACCCTCTCGTCGCCACTCTTTTCCCCAGCAACCGCAACCACTACCTAAACATCCTCCACGCCTCCTGGCCTCTCGGCATGGTCTTCGGCGGCGTCATCGGTTGGGTGCTCGGCGATACCTTCAACTGGAGCTGGAAAGCCCAGCTCTCCCTCTACCTCATCCCCACCGTCATCTATGGAGCGATGTTCTTCGGTCAGAAATATCCCAGATCCGAAGCCACCGAAAAAGGCCTCAAGTTCGGCGAAATGCTCAAAGACGTCGGCCTTCTCGGCGGAGCGGTGGTCAGCTTCATGCTCTACATCTTCTTCAAGGGACTGCTCACTCCATTCTTTGAAATGCCTGTCATCGGCACAGTCCTCGCCTCGCTCATAGCAATCGCAGTTCTCGGTTCCATAGCTACTCTCACCGGCTTCGCCATCGGCCACTGGATGCTGGCTCTGCTTTTCATCGCACACGCCCTCGTCGGTGCAGTCGAACTCGGAACCGACGGCTGGATCCAGAACATAACCGGCGCGATCCTCAACCCGACCCAAGGCAAGATCCTCTTCGTCTTCACCTCGCTCATGATGTTCGGGCTCCGCTTCTGCGCCCACTTCATCGAGACCAAGTGCGGGCTGAAACCCGTCGGCCTGCTCTTCGTCTGCTCGCTCCTCGCGGTGCTCGGATTGAACCTCGTCAGCGCCGTTTCCGCCTTCGGCCCCGCCCTCGGCGCCCTCCTTGTCTATGCCTTCGGCAAAACCTTCTTCTGGCCCACAATGCTCGCCGTGGTTTCTGACCGCTTCCCGCGAACCGGTGGCATCGCGATCTCGCTCATGGGCGGTGTTGGGATGATGTCCGCCGGACTCATCGGCGGCCCTGGACTCGGATATTTCAAGGATCGCTTCGCCGCCGAAGAACTCGCCAAAAAAGATACCGCCATCCACGCGGAGTGGACGGCCGGCGAGAACACCAGTAAATTCTTGGCTTTCAATGAAGTTAAAAGCATCGATCCAGTGAAACTTGAAGCTGCCAAAGGAGCCGCTGGTGCACAAAAACTCGCCGCCACGCTTACCGAAGCGGGCAAGGAAGTACCCGCAGATGTCGCTGAAAAAGCCGCCGACCTCACTCCGGCACAGCAAACCGTGGTGGACGCCGACATCGTCGGAAACAGGAAGACCCTCAAGGTCGATTCCTTTATCCCGCTCGCCATGGCAGGCATCTTCCTCTTCCTGATCTTCTACTTCAAATCCATCGGCGGCTACCGTCCGCTCAAGGTGGACGAGTAGCAATAATCTTCTAAACCTCCCACAAAACGGCGCACCCTCAAACGGTGCGCCGTTTTTCTTTTCTCTTGCCCCATGATGGTCTACGGGACTGGAATCAAGGCAGATGAAAAAAATTGGGAAATATGGCTCCTAACGCGCTGAAGATTGTTCTTTTGGCGCTTTGTGCCGTGTTCTTTGCCTTTCCTGCGGAAGGCGCGGTGAAAGTCGACCTCGCCGATGGCTTCGATTTCCCCGTTGGCAAGCCAGACGCAGCGGGATACTACAAATCGCGCGGCTTGCGCTTGCGCTCGCCGCAACACTTCGGAGAAGATTGGAATGGACGCGGAGGCGGTAATAGTGACTTCGGCGCCCCCGTCTATTCTTGCGCCGACGGCGTGGTCACCTTCGCCCATGACGTGCGCCAAGGCTGGGGTAATGTCGTTCTCATTCGCCATGCCTACCGCGACCCCACCAGCGGGCAGGTGAAATTCATCGACTCGCTCTACGGCCACCTCGACAAGATGATGGTGAAAACCGGCCAGGGAGTGAAGCGCGGCCAGCAAGTGGGAAAGATCGGCACGAACCGCGGTATGTATCCCGCGCACCTTCACTTTGAGATGCGCCACAACATCACCATCGGCATGGCTCGCAAAGGCGTCCCGGCCGACCTGACGAATTGGGCGGATCCCACACAATTCATCACCAAGTACCGCCGCCTAAAACGCGAGTGGCGCGGCGTGGCCGTCCCGACCGGCACCTACAACGAATACGCCGGCTTTAAAGGTCTTTAAATTTCAAACCTTAAACTTTAAAATTCAACTAAAGAGCAAAGTCGGGCGGGCTCTTCATTGAGGTTTAAAGTTTAGAACTTTTCGTTTATGACCATTTACACCCTGAAAACCTGCGACTCCTGCCGCAAGGCCGTGAAATGGCTCCGCAAAAACGGCATCGCCTTTCAGGAAATACCCATCCGCGAGCAACCCCCCACCCTGCCCGAACTCCGCCTCGCGCTGAAAAATGCCAATGGCGACATCCGCAAGCTCTCCAACACCTCCGGTCACGTTTACCGCGCCCACACCCTAAAGGATTCCCTCCCCACGATGCCCGAGGCCGAAGCTCTCGCCCTTCTCGCCACCAACGGCAACCTCATCAAACGCCCCTTTCTTGTCTCCGCCGATTTCGCAATGGCGGGTTTCGATCCACTGAAATGGTCCTACTCCCTGACCCCTGACCCCTGACCCCTGACCCCTGACCCCCGTTCTTCCTCTGGACAAATTCCATCCCCCGAACCACCTTCCGCGCGCCATGCCCATCTCCGATTACGCCAACACCTTCGTTTGTGACCTCGTCGCTTACGAAACGGGGAAACCCATCGAGGAAACCGCGCGCGAACTCGGGCTCGACCCCGCATCTATCATCAAGGTCGCATCCAACGAAAACCCTCTCGGCCCGTCCCCGCTCGCAAAAAAAGCCATGGCCGAGGCCATTGAACAAGCGCACATCTACCCAGACGGAGGCGGCTACAAGCTCCGCACCGCCATCGCGGGTAAACTCGGCTTCGACATCTCCAATATAGTCCTCGGCAACGGCTCCAACGAGATTATTGAGCTTCTCTGCCACACTTTCCTCAACCGCGACTCCGAACTCATCGCCGCCAAGCACGCCTTCGTCGTCTATAAACTCATGGCCACACTCTTCGGCGCGAAATACATCGAGGTGGACGATCCAGGTTTCATTCACGATCTCGACGCCATGGCCGACGCCATCACAGACAACACCCGCCTCGTCTTTGTTGCAAACCCGAACAACCCAACCGGTACTCAGGTCACACAGGATGCCATCGACCGATTGGTCGACCGCCTGCCACCGCATATGATCGCCGTGTTCGACGAGGCCTACTTCGAGTTTCTCGACACCCCACCCGACGTCCTGAAGCACGTACGCGCCGGTAAAAATGTCGTCGTGCTGCGCACCTGCTCGAAGATACATGGCCTCGCCGCTCTGCGTATCGGATATGGTATCGCGCCAAAACCCATCGCCGACCTTCTCCAGAAAGCGCGCCAACCATTTAATACCAACGCCATGGCGCAGGCCGCTGCGCTTGCCGCTCTTGATGACGAGGATCATATCGAGAAAACCCGCGCTGTGAACCGCGATGGCCTCGCCTTCTATGAAGCCGCCTTTGCGGAGCGCAGCCTGAACTACGTTCCGTCCTTTGCAAACTTCATCCTTGTCGAGGTTGGCGAAGGAGACCGCGTCTTCCGGGATATGCTCAAGCAGGGCGTAATCGTCCGAGCGATGTCTGGCTACAAGCTCCCCAGCTGGGTGCGCATTTCCATCGGCACAGCTCGCGAAAACCAAAGGGTGCTCGAAGTCCTGGATTCCGTCCTCTGATTAACCCGAAATCCGAAGTTGAGTAAAGCATCGTTTGGCTAGAGGTCATATGGTAGAAGAGTTGTGTCAAATAACCACACACCAACTTCCTTCACCAAACGATGCAAACGATTTGTAACCCTATTTTTCCCGCTCGGCAAGTCCGCCTCGCTTCCACAGAGAAGCCCATCACGCCCTTTGGCGGCCTCGTGAGTCTCATCGTTTTCTTCGAGAAGATTGGGTTGGCCGGTCGGATCAGTGAGCTGATGCCATTCGCCTACACTAGCCCTAATGCTATTCCACCGGCTAAAACTCTGGTGGCTTTCATGATCTCAGTGGTGGCTGGCGCACGCCGCCTCGCTCACACGGATTGGCTCCGTGCTGACAAAGCGCTTCACGCGTTGCTCGGCATCGAACGTTTTCCTGGAACTGACACTGTGCGCAATCTTTTCATGCGTTTCCGTCAAGGCCACATCGAAGAGTTTTGTCGGCCGCTTTGGAAATGGTTACTCGCCCTTTCATGGCCTCAGCCACCTAAGGGCTTCAGTCTCGATTTGGACAGCACCGTTTTCCAGCGCAGTGGACATCAAGAGGGAGCCAAGCGTGGTTATAACCCCTCGCGTCCCGGACGTCACAGTCATCACCCGCTCATCGCCTTTCTTGCCGAAGCTCCGCTTGTCTTGCACGCATGATTACGTAGTGGAAATACCGGTAGCGCCCGTGGCGCAGTGGCCTTTCTAACAGAAGCATTCGCCCTCATGCCTGCTCATTGGAAGCTACGCACCGTGCGCGCCGATTCAGGATTTTTCGAGAACCCTCTGCTCACTTTTCTCGAAGCACTCGGCATTCCCTACATCGTTGTCGCCCGCTTGACTCAGAACGTAAAACGTAAGGCCGCCGAACTCGCGAGCTGGACAGCTATTTTTCTGAACGTGTGCTTCACCTACAATCTTCTCAGTCTCTATCAACACGCCAGCTCACCAGAGCAGCGCAAAACAGGGTTCAAACGACCCGTCACGCTACGAGCGGAGGTTTTCATCGGTGGCGCGGTGTTGGGAACTCGAAGTCGTACGCCTGTGCTATATATTGCCGAAAGTTGGGGTGGGCTCGATAAGCATAAGCCATTGCTAGAAAACATTTTACGATGGCCAGGAGCAACTTCGCCGAAGTTGCCACCAGAGCCACCCGGAGATGAACAATCAGGCGGCAAAACTAGTGAAAACCACTGCGCAGCCTAGCCTAAAATTAATTCAACTTCGGATTTCGGGTTAAGCCTCCGTAGGCCTTGGACTTCGGCAGCCTGCTGCCGCTTTCGGTCATGCAGCCCTGCTGCGAACCGGACGGCATTGGCATCATGCAACGCGATAACTTCCGATCCTCTGCCGCTGACAGCAGGCTGTCTCACGGAAAGCTACAGCAGGCTGTAGCAGTCCAAGGCCTACCCAATTCTTCCCAGCCGCCCCTCTCCCTCACGATTGCATCTTCCCCGCCTTTCCCCCAACTTCGCCGTGTGCTGTTGCCCATTCACGAAATCACCGCCGAAATCCGCGCCGCCGCCTTACTGTCGGAACGTTCGCGCGTGCTGCTGACTGCACCGACAGGTTCGGGTAAATCCACGGAAGTTCCCGGGATATTGGCGGATTTACCGGAAATCTCCGGGCGTGTGGTGGTGATCGAGCCGCGGCGTATGGCGGCGCGATTACTCGCAGGTTTCGTGGCAAAAAATCGGCGGACAGCGCTCGGGCAAGAGGTCGGTTACGCAGTGCGTTTCGATTCCAAGCAATCCGCGCAGACGAAAATTTTCTACGTCACCGATGGCGTATTCCAACGCATGTTGCACGATGATCCCGGACTCGCCGGGGTTTCGGCAGTGATTTTCGATGAGTTCCATGAGCGCCGTCTCGCGGTGGATATCTCACTCGCACGTTGCCTCAATCTTCAGGAAGCAAAACGACCCGACCTGCGCGTGATCGTGATGTCCGCCACCTTGGAGACAGGCCCCCTCGCAGACTACATGACTCCGGTCACGCAACTCAGCGCCGGAGGCCGCACTTATCCCGTGGAAATCCTGCACCGCCCTCACAAGGCCGCAACGAACCATCGCCAGGCCGGCCCGCAACGCGAAGCAACCATCTGGGAACAAGCCGCCGCTCTCACACGCGAGGCACTTGCGATGCCAGATTGCGGCAACATCCTAGTCTTCCTCCCCGGCACTCACGAGATCCGCCGCACCATCGAGCTGTTAGAAAACTCCGCCGCCTGCCGTGGCCACGACATTTTTCCGCTCTACTCCGCCCTCCCCCCCGCCGATCAGGAACGCGCGATTAACCCTTCGGATAAACCCAGGATCATCGTCTCCACCAACGTCGCGGAAACCTCGCTCACCATCCCCGGCATCCGCACGGTGATCGACACCGGCCTCGCCCGCGCGTCCGCCTTTGATCCCCGCCGTGGCATAAACACCCTGCTGATTCGCAAAATTTCCCGCGCCGCCGCCGACCAGCGCGCGGGCCGGGCCGGACGCACCGCACCGGGTCGATGTCTGCGCCTCTGGAGCCAGGCAGATCACGCCCGCCGCGAGGAATTCGAGACGCCGGAGGTGCACCGCATCGATCTCTCCGAGGCCATCCTCCTCCTCAAAGCCGCAGGCGTATCAGACCCACGTCATTTCCGCTGGCTCGACGCCCCCACTGCTGCCTCCTTGGAAAAAGCCGAGCATCTCCTCCGCGATCTCCACGCACTCAACGCCGCCGGAAATCTAACAGATACAGGTCGTGAAATGGCCGCGCTTCCGCTGGAGCCGCGTTTCTCCCGCCTGCTCATCGCCGGAGTCCACAACGGCTGCCTACCGGAAACCGCCTTCATCGCCGCCGTCGTCCAGAGCGAAGGCATTTTCCCCAAAGGTAACGCCGGAAACTCTCGTAAAGATTTCATTTTTCCCGACGACCCCTCGGACTTTGCCGGCGAATACCGAGCCTTCGAATCCGCTATAGAAAGCCGACCTTCCAGGCGGCCGCAAAGCACCGGCATCAACAACCGTGGAGTCAAGGACGCTGCACAAATCCTTTCCCGCCTACTGAAACTTTTCCCTCGCGTGTGCGAGCGAAAGATCGACTTCCATACCCACCGCGAGGCCGTCGCAAAATCCATCCTCGCCGCATTCTCCGACCAACTCGCCATCCGCCTCAGTCAAGGCAACCTCGCCTGCCGCATCGTCGGTAACCGCCGGGGCAAACTCGACGAACAATCCTGCGTGAGAAAAGCCGATTCATTCGTCGCCTGCGAGATCACCGAAGTCGAGGCACGGGAAACCATCACCCACCTCCGCCTCGCCACCGCCATCGAGCTGCCATGGCTCGAAGAGGTTTTCCCCGGCGAAATCGAAACCACCGACAGCGCGAACTACGATGAATCACGTAGAAGAGTCGTCCGGCTACAACAACGGAAATTCCGCGACCTAGTCCTAGACTCTAAGGAAACCGACCAGAACGTCCCGCCCGACGCCGCAGCAGAGATACTCGCTAAGCGCGTCCTTTCCGGAGAACTCGTGCTTAAAAACTGGGACGCGCAGGTCGAGCAGTTCACCCACCGCTTGGCGTGCATCTCGAAATGGATGCCGGAGCTGGGCTTACCAACATGGACGGAGGATGACCGCATCGCCGCCGTTTCCCAGATCTGCCACGGGGCCGTGAGCTACAAGGAGATCAAGGAAGCCCCCGTCTGGCCGACGCTAAACGACTGGCTTTCCTACCAACAGCGACATCTGTTAGATACCCATTGCCCGGAGCGCATCCGCCTCATCTCCGGCCACACACCGAAAGTCACTTACGATGCGGAACTCGATCCGTTCTTCTCCGCGAAACTCCCGCAACTCGTCGGCACGAACACCACCCCGACCATCGCAGGCGGAAGGATTCCCCTACTGGTCCACATCCTCGCGCCGAACCAGCGCCCCTGGCAGATGACTAAGGACATCCCTAATTTCTGGGCAAACGGCTACCCGCAGATGAAAAAGGAACTCGCAGGAAGATACCCTAGGCATCCTTGGCCATCATAAAATGATCAAGTGGGAGGCGGACAGATCTTCAAAGCAGTGAGCTTCTTTGTGGGCGGTATTAAGCGCTAGATTTCAACCGTCAATGTCTCGCTTGGCAGGCAGCGCAGAACGCAGGATCCGCTGAGGCGCCGGGGAGGAGCAGGTTGTCCTCACGCTTTGATTGCTGGCCTTTCGGATCAAGATTCGCCACCAATTCCTCCGCAGTTACTTTGCTCGGCACACCATCGGCGGGAACCTCTGCCTTGGCCGTCCACAGGATGGCATTCAGAACGACCTTGCGCTGGTTATCATCGCCCCAGTTTTTGTGGAAATGGCCTCCGGTGAAACCAAATCCGCGTCCGCCGTCCACATTTACAAAGGCCCATGCCACGGTTTGCGGCAGGCCAGCGGCCACCGCCTTGCGCACGTGTGGGTTGCCTGAGTGGCCGCCGTCGGGACGATTCATTGTCTCCTCGGGCGCGGTGGCGGACAGGACGTGGGTGATTTTACCTTGATCCGTGAAGCGCATGTGAAAATACCATTCATCGAGTAAGGCGTAGGGCTTGAGTCCGCTGCTGATGGGATGTGTGGGAAAACTTTTGAAGTCCGCCGTCCAATGCGGGTTCACGCTCCAGTCCATTTCGAAGTAGCCGCCCATCCAGCCGAGCATTTCCGGGCCGCCTCTATCCTTAGGGATTTCCACTGCGTAGTGCAAGCAAACTAGGCCGCAGCCGCGTTTCATTTCCTTGGCGAGTTGCTGCATTCGGTCGTCTTGAAGAATTAGGTGGTTGCCACCACCGTCGCAGTAAATCAATATGGTATCAGCGGCAGCAAGTTGGTCCCTGCTCGGCCATTCACCATTCTGGGTAGCCGTGCTCTCGATAGGGAGGCCGCTTTCGTCGAGGCATTTCTTCAGTAGCAGTACACCCGCGTTGTGTTCATGGGCACCAGGCCCATGTGAAGGCCTGCCTGCAAGCAGTAATATATTTTTGGGCTCCTCTGCATGGCAAAGGGTGGAAATGAAAAAGGCTGCGAGAATGGTATGTAATTTCATCGTTTTAATAAAACGTTAGAAGCGTGCAGAGACTTTCATCAAATTATATACCAGTCACCGTCACCGTCACCGCGATACGGCGCGAGTGAGGATCGCGGCGGTGCTCGAAGACGAAGATACCCTGCCAAGAGCCTAGCGTCATGTGACCGCCGTGGACTGGAATCACTTCGAGGGAGCGGGTGAGTGCCATGCGGATGTGGCTAGGCATATCGTCCGTCCTATCATGAGTGTGGATGAAGTCGGGGTCGTCCTCACGAACAAGGCGGTCGTACCATCGTTCCAAATCGCGGCGGGCAGAGGGTCGGCGTTTTCCATGAGGATTAGGCTGGCACTGGTGTGGCGGCGGAAAATCGTGACCTGTCCATCGCTCACGCTGGATTCACGGACAAGACGCTCAATCGCCGCCGTGATCTTGTAAGTCCCCTTCCCGCGCGTGCGCACGGCTATTTCGCCAGAATAAACATTGATGACTTTAACTACGTATGGACGCTAATAATAGCATGGGAACATGGAATTTATATTCAATGAAAGCTTCTTAGGTTCTAATAAAAATTTGCGTTCATTTGCGGTTGGAATTCTCTTCCAGCTTCGCGGCGCTCTCTTTTGTTGCGGTGTTAAAAAACCTGACGGTCGTTTCCGAGACCCTAACCGTGCCTAAGTAACGACCTTTTACCGCCATCGCTTGGGTAAAGTCATGCGAGACCTTCGCGAAAGTATCAGCCGCCGCCTTGTTTTCGAAGGTTACCTCCCACACCAGCCCACTCGACATCTCGCCGTCGGCAAAGAGCACGTAGCTATCCTTTAGCCAAGAGCGCGAAACTTCCTCCGCCATTCCGAGGTCATCGGTCAACGAAATCCAAAGGCGCAGGCCGAGGTAACCGGCACTTTCCCTGAGATACACCTCTTCGGGAATCTCCGGAAGCGTGACTTCACCGCCGCGCCCGGACTCGCCCGGCAATACAATCTCCAAAGTGTTCTGCGGAGACTTCCTCATACCATCCGCAAACTCCGCCGCGCCTTTCAGGTAGAGAGTGTCGGCGAGGCTTTTCCCCTCTACAGCCGGGAAGAGACTTACTCCTTGAACGAATTCCGAAAGCGTAAGCAGCAGGCGAGCAGCGGCGCTATTGTCGTTCATCGGCATGAAACCGATGCCCCGCGCGCTTGCGGCGTATAACCTTGCCTCCGCACCAGAAGCTGCGCCGGCATGCAGCGCCTCCCTCGCCCGCGCAGCGTCATCGCCTAGATACACAGCGGGCGGCGGGAAATGTTGGTTGAGCAAAATCCTAACCAGCAGCCGCACCATCGCCGCCTGATCGGGTACGTTTTTCAGGTCGAAACGATCCGTCACCCATGCATCACCGGTCATTTCATCGAACCACCCTAAAGCCCCCACCGATTTCACCGCGACGATCTGTTCCAGCAAGCCTTCGCCCTCTCGCAGCCAGCCGATCAGGCGATAGGCCTCCTGGCGGTCGTCGACGCCCTGCGGGCCGAAGCGGCTCTCAATCGCCGCCTCGATGCGGTATCCCAACTCCTCCCCTGCGATGCGATGAAACACAGGGCTGGCAAGGAACGTGAGGCCGTAATCCTTCTCCACTTTCGCAATCATTTCCTGAGGCACCGCCACCTCACCACCACCCTGCGCGAGCGAGCGCAGCGAGGCGTTCTCGCGCTCCATCATCGCGATCTCTTGCTCCGCGATCCTGAGTTCCTCTAGCAGAAGCTCCGAGCCGCCACCACGCGAAGCTTGCATCCAGCCCGCTGCGCCAATCGCAGTTCCTACCAGCACAGGCAGCAATACTTTTCCAGAAATCATCCCAAAAAACCTCACCTTCCCTGAGGAACATCGAATAGATCAGAATCGGGCGCCGTCGGTTTGCCGTAAACCTCCTCGGCGGTCTTGCCGGGCGTCAGCGTGATCGAAATAGGCGCACTGCGGTTCCCGAGAGCATCGTAGGTATAGATGAAACGCCTCACAGGCATTTCCTCACCGGTATTGGGATCGATTCGCTTGACCCGCGAATCGAACATTTGCTCCTCAAGGAGCTGCCCATCCGTTTTGCGATAGCCATAGCGAGACTTGAACATCTCATTCTTCTGGCCGTCGTAAATCTTGCAATTTAGCGGGTTTCCCTGTGCCTCCATGCGGTAGATCGTTACGAGAAATAAGGCACCTTGCCCTGTATAGGTTTTCTTGGTGAGGGTTCGGGCATCAGGGCTACGGGTAAAGACCGACCGTGAGCCGTCTTCATGCCGCATTACGCGCACGTTTGGACCTTCCACCGCATCAAAGCCCTCTTTCTGCCCGCGAGCGGAAATTGCCAAACCTATCGATATCAGAACGATTAGGTATTTCATGGGATGACTAAGACACGCCGGCAATCACCCCGCAAGCGGCATTTCTGATTAACGGTATGCACCGCAGCGGGATAGACCGCCTCAGCGCCGCCCCTCATCTAGATCGATGAACTCGAACAAGGTTTCCACCGTACCGGGCTCCAAGCCGATTTCCTTGAGACGTTCCTTGACGCGCTGGGATGCGGAGTCGCGCCAGCCGCGTTTTATCATGAATCCATTCCAAACCTCGATCTCCTCGGCGCCCGGTCTGCGACCATTTCCGAAAGCCCACTCGAGCAACTCGTCATCGCTACCTCCCTTAAGGGTTTCGGCGTTGATATCCGAGTAATTGATGCCGAGAAAATGGCAGATTCGGGAATCGAAGCTGCCAGCGTAGCTGTCACCGAGCATAGTCGCCCATTCCTCCGGAAGTTTGCCCTCGGCGTAAAGGCGTATCTTGTCGAGCATTCTTCCGAAATAAACGATGCCGCCTACCATTTCTGAGGGGCTGCGGAGGCCGGGAATGATAGTGGGGTAGGGCTTAAACATGAGTTAAAACAAGCAGTGTACGACCTTTGACGCAAGCACACCTTTCCGCTGGGTGCGCAGATTTCTGGCTTTGGGACGCCAAGGCGTGTGGGGCTTTATAGAGTGGATTCGTCGTTATTAAGCCGCACCTCGTAATCTTTCGCGCTGAGTGATCAGGCATTTACGTCGAGAGCCGCGTATTCGCGGTCCTTTCGACGATAGATAATGGTTAGGCAGCCGCGGCGTGCGCTCTTGTAGAGAACGAACGGGCGATCCGTCAGCTCCAACTCCATGATCGCGTCTTCCTTGAACATCGTCTTCACGGCATACTTGTCGGGGTGAATGATGAACGGTTCTGGATCGTGCACGGATTCCTCTGGATGATCCATCGCTTCCTCGGTGAAGTAACGCTCCTCAATGTAGCGGATCGACTGGTTGCGGTGCGGGCGGCTCTTCTTAAGAAGCCGTGTCTTATGCTTGCGCATGCGCCGCGCGATTTTTTCGATCGTTTCGTCAAGCGCCACATACATATCTCTCTCCTCGGTAAGCGCCTCGATAGTAATGTGGTTCGTGCAAAAAAGAATAATTTCCGCGATATGCCGGTTTTTCTGCACATCCATGATCACCTTTGCCTCGATGATTTTTGGGTAATCAAGATGCAGACTCTCGATTTTCTTCTGGGCGTAGTCGCGCAGGGAATCGGTCACACTTTCGTGCCTCACCGTTACGGTGACGGGCAAATTTACGTTTGCGGTTTGCATGGTTCTAAGGTGGGTATGGTTTGAATTCGGAACAGAGCTCTCTACGCTCTTACCATCTTTCAGCATGAGCCATGCTCACCCGATTAGCCATCGAGAAAGTGCATAAACGAATAATTTTTCTCCTGAAGTTTAGACAAAACTCCAAGCCACCGAAATCAGACAGCTTTTTCTGGGTAGATCCGCCCTTTTACCTTATCCAAGAATTTCCCATCCCCCTCCAGCGCGTCAGCCACAGCACGGATCACCTCCAGCGTGGGGCGGGAAACGTGGTGCTCCATGCCCTCCACATCGCGGTAGATAGTTTCCTCATCCAGCCCAAAGAGCCGCAGGAAACGGGTGAGCGTTTCGTGGCGCTCCACGATCGCACGGGCGATGCGACCGCCGTTCTCGGTTAGGACGGTGCCACGGTATTTCTCGTGGTTCACCAAACCCTCAGAGTCGAGCTTCTGAAGCATGCTTGTTACACTGGCTTGAGAGATACCAAGATTCGTGGAGATGTCCACGGCGCGGGCATAGCCCTTCTCCTCGATGAGATGCAGGATCTGCTCGAGGTAATCGTCCATCGCTATGGATCCGCTGGTTCGCATTGAAACGGGTTTTGTCATCCGCCTCCATCCTTTCTGGTGGAATCGCACTTTTCAAGGACGGAAGCCTCTTTGTAAAAATATCGATTTTTCGTTGATCCGCCGCAAGCCCCGGTTCGGTGAATCCTCTGCACTCCTATCCACTAGCAGTTTATCCATCACCGCCTTGATCGCGGCGTTCACCCGCTCACGCGATTTCCTGCCCACCATCGGCAAACCTTTTTTCCGGAGACCGCCTCAACGACCAACGGGAAATCGAACATATGTTTGAAAAATCTATTTTTAAAGCCCTTTGAATGCCCGCCTTATTATCTTCCTTAAGGTTTAAAGTTTGAAATTTGAGGTTTTGAACATCATGTCATCGCTTTGCGCAAACGATACCATGCGCCGGTGTTTGGAGCCACCAGCGCCCACAGCGGGAGATCCTCCAAGCCATAACGCTTAATGATCCATTCTAGCAAAACCAAGCTCGCTACGGCGTCGAACAATGCGTCATGCCAGTCCCGCCCCGGCACCAATTCCCTAACCTTGTCCGCTACACCCACATCCTCGCAGAAAATACCGAGCGAGTGCTTCTTGGAATCCGGCAACGACGCGCGCGCCAACAGCAAAGTGTCCACCCATGGATCAAACGGATTTCCGGGGAATTTTCGCAAAAATCGCTTCTCCGTCCCCTTCGCATGAGCCACCGGCACGGCCCCGTTACCCAAGCGGCCATTCACCTCCGGCCACAGCGAAAGCAAACTCGGCGCACCTGCGAGCTTGCTCTCATCGATGCCATGAATCTTCTTCGCATACCAATCCACCTGGCCCTCGCATTCAAGGAACGACACAAACAAATCCCCATATCCGCCCTCCAAAGACCAAGTCGCCATCCCGATCTGCACCGGCCAGTCTTCTTTGCCACGCTGCGCCCCCGCACCCTCGAAATCAATTCCCCCAAACACCACATCCCGCACTTTCCGCAAATCCTTCACAGCCCCATCCTCAACAGCCCAGAGAAAATCACAACTCCTGATTCCCCTCTTCTTTGAGTTTAAAATTTGAAGTTTAAAGTTTCGCCACGCAGCATCCACGCATGTCCGGCACCACCACCCCCATGATGGCTCAATACCTCGCCATGAGGAAAAGCCTGCCTGCTGACATCATTCTTTTTTACCGACTGGGCGATTTCTACGAAATGTTCTTCGAGGATGCGAAAACCGCCGCGCCGATCCTCAACGTCGCCCTCACGAAACGCGGCGGCACGCCCATGTGCGGAGTCCCCTACCATGCCGCTCAAAACTACATCGCCCGCCTGCTGAAAGCGGGAAAACGCGTCGCCATTGCCGAGCAAACTTCCGAGGCTATCCCTGGGAAACTCGTTGATCGAGAGATCGCCCGCATCCTCACCGCTGGTTCCATCGACGACCTCACCCTCCTCGACGACCAACGCCCGAACTACCTCGCCGCCCTCTCGAAAAATAAAACCTCCTTCGGCCTCGCCGCCATCGATCACACCACCGGCGAGTTCATCATCGCCGAGTTTACCGACACCGCCCAGCTCCTCGACGAGCTCGCCCGCATATCCCCCTCCGAGCTACTGATCCCCGATCACCAGATCTCCGATTTCTCGGAAAACCATCCCCACGCCCTCCCCTACGATGGCTATACCTTCCTGCCCGAACATGCCGTCGATCTGTTGAAAAAGCATTTCAACGTCCACTCGCTCGATGGCTTTGGCTGCGCAAACCTCCCCGCCGCTGCCTCGGCCGCCGGTGCCGCCCTCCATTACCTCATCCACCAACTCCGCCGTCCCTGCGAGCACCTGAATGCCCCACGACTGTTAGAAAACGGTCGTCATGTTCTCATCGACCAAGCCTCACAGCGCAACCTCGACCTCATCGATTCCCGCTCCGGCCCCAAGCACACCCTTCTCCACGTCCTCGACCGCACCCATACCCCCATGGGCGCGCGCCTCCTCCGCAGTTGGTTGCTGCATCCACTACGCGAAATTGAAACACTCACCGCCCGCCAGGAAAACATCGCCGCCCTCCTAGCCGAACCCTTCCTCCTCTCGAAAGCAAGAGAGTCCCTAAAAAATATCCGCGACATTGAGCGCACCACCTCCCGCCTCTCCCAAAACTCCGGCAACCCCCGCGACCTCCAGTCCCTCTGCATCTCCCTCAAACAGATCCCAGCGCTAAAAGACGACCTCTCCTCCCTCTTCCAATCAACAATCATTAATAAACAATCATCAATCCTCTCCCACCTCCACCCCCTCCCCGAACTCACCGAAATCCTAGAAGCCGCTCTCAGCGACGAGCCCCCCGCCAACATCAAAGACGGCAACATCATCCGCGACGGCCACTCCCCCGAGCTTGACGAACTCCGCTCCGCAGCGCGCGGTGGTAAGGATTGGATCGCCCGCCTCCAGAAAGACGAGCGCAAGCGCACCGGCATCGACTCTCTCAAGATTAAATTCAACAACGTCTTCGGCTACTTCATTGAGATCACCACCAGCCAGCTTGCCAAAGTCCCCGATGACTACACCCGCAAGCAAACCATGTCGAACGCCGAGCGCTACATCACCCCCGCGCTCAAGGAAATGGAGAACAAAGTCCTAGGTGCCGAGGAACGCTCCAAACAGCTCGAATACGAACTCTTCCTCGGCCTCCGCCAGCAGGTAGTTACCCACCTCCGCCCCCTCCAGGAAACCGCTGCCGCCATCGCCGAGATCGATGTCCTTTGCTCCCTCGCCGATAACGCTCAGCTTCACCGCCACTGCCGCCCTACCCTCACTCAGGGCACCGAACTCATTATCATCAACGGACGCCACCCCGTCCTCGAGCAAACCCTCACGGAAACCAAATTTGTCCCCAACGACACCGAACTCCTCCCAGAAAGCTCCCGCCTCCAGATTCTCACCGGTCCTAACATGGCCGGAAAATCCACCTACATCCGCCAACTCGCCCTTATCACTTTGATGGCGCAGATCGGAGCATACGTTCCAGCAGACGCAGCTACGATAGGCCTAGTAGATCGCATCTTCTGCCGCGTCGGCGCCTCCGATGACCTCTCACGCGGCCAATCCACCTTCATGGTCGAGATGTCGGAAACCGCCCTCATCCTCAACCACGCCACCGAGAAATCACTCGTCATCCTCGATGAAATCGGCCGCGGCACCGCCACCTTCGATGGCCTCTCCATCGCCTGGGCAGTAGCCGAGCACCTCCACGACGTGGTGAAATGCCGCACCCTCTTCGCCACCCACTACCACGAGCTCACCGACCTCGCCAACACCCGCGAAGCCGTCACCAACCACAACGTCGCCGTCCGCGAATGGAACGAGGAAATCATTTTCCTCCACAAGATCCTCCCCGGCCCCGCCGATAAATCCTACGGCATCCAGGTCGCCCGCTTGGCAGGTTTACCCAAACCCGTCCTCGCCCGCGCCAAAGCCATCCTCTCCCACCTAGAGATGAACTCCACCAAACCCGCCGCCAAGGACCTGCACCCCAAACCCAAGACCACCAAGCTCGAAGACACCCTACCCCGCGCGGAGACCCCCCAAATGAGCTTGTTCGATTTCTGATCAGAGCGGTAGCATTCACGCGGCAGCAGGATGATATCTTCGAGCTTGTGTCTCTTTTCGGTTCAACTTTGCAAAGATGAACCAATTTTTCTGACGGCGCCAAATGCACAACTGTTTTTCACTTTAGTCCATGATCTCTACTGGCTGGGTATATCAGCTCAGCAGTCCGCGCCCGGCCACGTGCTTCAGCCACGGTACGAAATCCAACTCCGGCGCCACTTCCTTCGCGTGGCGTGAGAGTTCATAGACGGAGCGGGTGCCGTCCATCGCGATGAGCACCTTGAGTTGAGGAAAGGTGAACACGCAGGGCTTAAGCTCCGCATCCGGCAAGGGCAAAGCCTCGCGTGCGCAGGTCATGCGCCATTCATCGAGTTTCGGGAAATCCAATAATCGACAGCCACGTCTCTGGCCGGCTTCTTCATCTACCCTCGTCTTCTCATGGAGAGACACCTCTCCAACCGGCTTCTTTGCCTCTCCTAACACCGCACCCCCTCGGCAAAGTAACTCGCTGCGGAACGTCCTGCCCGCCATGTTGTCCGCCGCATCGTTGCCCTTTACGCCCGAGACCGAATCCCCGAGCCACGCCAACCCGTGCGACTCCGCTAGTTTCACGAAAGCCCCGAGCGACCACGCGTCCATAACCGGCGCAAAGTCATCGTGGGCGAGCACCGCCGTGCCTTTCGCGAGCATGTCATCGATGATTTCCCGCTCCCTCCCCTCCTCCGCTGCCGTTTGATAAAGTGCCAGCGCCTGCATCACATCTTCCGCACCGGCGTTCATAATTGCCCGCGCTTTCTCTACGACGATCATCCGCTCCTTCCAACCCGCCGCCACATTGAAGCTAACCACCGCCACCCCGTGCGGCGCGAGGTGTTTCGCAATGAAATCCATCAGCCCCACCTTCACCTCATCTGGCACCCAGGAGAAAAATCCATGCGCGATGATGAAATCGAAGGGCGCGTCCGGCTCGAAATCCGAGAGCCTCGCCTCGCACAACCTCACATTTTTCAAACCTGCCCGCTGCGCGCGGCTGCGAGCGCGGTGGATCGCCTTAGGGAAAGCATCCAGCCCAATGCACACGGCGCCCGGCCAGCGGTTCGCCAGCGAGAGCAAGTGGTGCCCTTCCCCACAGCCGATCTCAAGGATCCGCGCGCCTGCCGATTCGGTGACATCCAGCCCAGCCGCCCGCGCCACCGCGGCGTTCACCGCAGGATCCGCCGTAGGATGGCTCATCGGCGGGTAATCCGCTGTGTTCCATGCTTCAGTTTCCTCTAAACTCACGCTCTTTCTATAAACAGATTGCGAGCAAGCAAAAAGACGGAATACGCAAAAAATAATCTCATCCTAGAAAATTCAACTGAACATCAAAACGAACTGTCGCGAATAACAAAACGGAACTGCAAAGGCATGAAGTGGCGGATCGGAATCCGCCGATGTCCATGACCGCAATAATGGCGCTTAGGTTCTTGCCATCGAAACGGCATTTGCAAGGTAGCCTAAGGCAGCCTCTCCCTGCGCTTGGAGGACATCACTCCTACTTCCCGCCGAAGGACTCGGCCCAAGAATCGAGATCCTCGGCGTCCTTGATGAGCTTCTGGATATCTGCGGCGACTTTAACCTGTCCCGCGGCTGCAGCCTCGTCCTTAATGACCGTGACTTTGGCGACGTAGGCATCGCGGATTTTGCCGATGCGAGCCTCCGCCTGAGTATCGATCTGGATCTGTTTGTCACTGTGGTAATTGCCGAGTTTCAGCATCTCATTCGAGAGGCTGAAAACATCCTTCTTCCCCATATCCTTTATCTCTTCGATCTTCAGGCGATTGTCTTCCACAAGTTTTAAAATGGCGTTGACGCTGGGTTCGAACTGCGCCTTGCCACCACTACTGAGATTCCTGATGTAGGAACCGAGAGCCCAATGCAGACTCTTGATGTTGTCGTTATGCTCATTTTCGCGTTTTTCGGCAGCCGCAAGGAGGAGTTCCGCGACCTTGCTATCGAGTTCCGCGACCTTGCTATCGAGTTCCGCGACATTACTATCGAGTTCCGCGACCTTGCTATCGACTCCTGCTACATTGCTATCGAGTCCTGTGACATTGGTATTTCCGTGAGGTAAGGTAGAGTCGAGCTTGGGTGCCTTTTCACCCTCCGACCTAGGCATCGCCGGGGCGGAGGGCAAGCGTTCGAGGGAATCGGCTGGACGCTCCTCTATCCCACTTTCTTTAGGTATGCGATCTGGACGGACGGGCCTCAGCGGTTTCTCAAGAGCTTTCATCTCCTCCATTTGCGCGACGGCTTGGTCCTTCGCGAACTTCTGCTTGGCAAGGATCTCCTGCTTCTCCCTTTCATAATTAGTTAGGGCTTTTTCCCGAATTTCCCATGTTATGAAAATCGCGATGAGTAGAACGATAATGATGGTGATCTTGACTATCAGCTTCGAATCGAAGCCGGCTTTGGGCAGTGGCCTGGCGAGAGTCGAAACAGGAGACGGTCTTGCAGTGGCGGAGGCGCCTACAGGTACTTTTTTAGCACCGACCGCTTGCTTGAGGGCAAACTGGAAGGCACCGGCATCTGAATAACGCTCGAGCGGATCGGGATCGGTTCCCCGTTTCAGCACGGAATCCACCGCTGCACTGCAACCACAAACACTAGATAGCGGTGGTGCATGGGGCGAGAAAAGCTTACCGGTAACCATTTCGTAAAACAGCGTGGCGACGGAATATACATCGGATGCCTTGGTAAATGCAGAGGGATTCTCCAACACCTCAGGCGCCGTGAAATGCAAGGGCACATCCACTTGCGGATCGGTGTGCACGGCACGCCCCAAACCGAAATTTCCGATCTTCGGAACCCCGTTCTGATTGAGCAGGATGCTGAGATTGTCGAGGTGGCCGTGGACGAGTTCAGAGTCGTGGGCATGGGCGAGACCCTCGCAAATCGCATCGACAATCATCAGTGACTGCCCGAACTCAATGATTTGCCCTTGCGTAGAACAGGCAAGGGATTTCCCCGGCACGAACTCCATCACGAGGTAGAGCATGCCGCCCACCTCGCCGGAATCGAGAATGCCGATTAGATTCGTGTGGCGGAGCCTGGCGGCGAGCTTCGAGGATGTTTCGAAGTCCTTGCGGAAATTGGGAATGGCGGCGAGTGCAGGGGAGAAAGCCTTCAGCGCAACCTGCCGATCAAGGGATTTCTGGTTGGCAAAAAAAACTATACCGAAATCGCTCGAAGTGACCACGGTGGTGAAATCGAACGCGGGAAGAAGAGACTGCATTACCGCCGGCGAGGGCGGCCATGTTAGATTCTGGGACATAGACCGAGACAATGAATCAAGGTGAAACGAGGCAAAATAATTTCTTTCTATTTAAGTAAGCCCATCGTGTGATGTTATGCAAATATAGAATGCTATATTCGAATGAACGACTGTATTCGAGCGTTACTTTTCATTTTTAAAACTACGAAAGATTATATGTATAGAAAAGCGAGTCACTCCCTCATTAACATGGTTCTAATCTTGCCCGCGCTAGCCGCCGTCAGTCCCGCGCCGAAGGAAGTAGTGCCCGATACCATTTCCGGCGTGAAGCCGCGCAACGTTGTCTACATCCTCTCCGATGACCACCGCTTCGACGCGATGAGTTTTCTAGGCCACCAATTCGCGGAAACACCCGTGATGGATTCCATAGCCGCGAACGGTGCTTACCTGAAAAACGCGCTGGTCATGATGGAGATCGACTGGTCGGTGGGTGAAATCATGGCCGCGCTCCGCGAGACCGGCATCGAGAACGATACCATCTTCCTTTTTACCACCGACAACGGGCCATGGGAGGAGTTCGGCAACCACGCCGGGAAAACCCCCTTCCGCGAGCACAAGGGCACTAGCTTCGAGGGCGGCGTCCGTTCCGCGCTCACCGTGAAATACCCCGCGCGACTCAAGCCCGGCACGGTCAACGACCGCGCCTTTGGCTCGATCGATCTCTGGCCCACTCTTGCCGCCTTGGCAGGCATTTCACTCAAGGAAAACTCCACTGATGGCAAAAACCTTTGGCCTCTTATGAGCGGCGATGAGGGCGCAGAAAACCCGCATGATCACTACTTCATTTCGACCGATAACACCCTCGAAGCCGCGTTGACATCCGACGGGAAATGGAAACTCCACCACCCGCACGAATACCGCGATGTCGTAAGTCCCGGCCAAGATGGCGAACGCGGGGAAACAAAAGCCTCACAGATCGAAGAATCACTTTTCCATCTTATCGATGACCCGCTCGAAGAAAAGAATCTCATCGCCGATCATCCTGAAATTGCGGGAAAACTCCGCGAAGCGGCCGCCGTGTATCTCAAGCAATACCCGCCGCCCTTAAAGTAAAAAAACTCCCAATACCTGTCTTACAGCGAGATCGAAACGCATTGATTCGTTTATTTTTCTCACAGCCGCTTCACGCGTATATTCTTATAGCGGACAACGCTGCCGGGGTCATGTGCCTGCAGCCCGAAGGTGCCTTCTGCGAGTTTGCGCGTGAAAGGATTGCCCGGCTTGGTGCCCTCCGGCTCGGTATATTCAAGGACGGTCTCGCCGTCGATTTTCACCGTCACCTCGCTGCCCTCGACGATGATCTCCTGCGTCCACCACTTTTTGTCCTTGGCAGGAGTGACATCTAGATTTTTTAGGGCATAGAGGCTGCCGGTTTTGATCGGATCCCCCTGGGTCACGTTTACCTGGCACTCGAAGCCCATACGCGGCCAATCCTTTTCTTGGTAGGCGGTGTGGAAATAGATACCGCCGTTCGAATTCGGCTCTGTCATGACCTCGACCTTGAGGTGGAAGTTCTTGAAAGGCTTGCCATCGCCTTCATAGAAGAGATGGCAGCGCTGGCCTTTCGCCACGAACGCGCCCTTTTCGATCTTCCATGTTTCGGTGTTCTCAGTGGCCATCTTCCAGCCCTTGAAGGTCTTGCCGTCCATTAGGGATACGAAGCCCTCATCCGAGGCGATAGCAAATGAAGCGGATATGAACAGGACGGGCAGCAGTGCTTTCATGAAAGGAGCCTGTAAAGAATTACCCTATCGTGTCCATCTATATTCGCCAGTCCCCAAATATCGATAAGCGCGGAGGTAATTATTTGTCATTTATAACGGTGGCATCGCCAAAAATCCGTAATTAAAAACCCGCATGCATTTCTTCGCCTGCGCGCCATCCAATCCGCACCTCCCGCTCCGTAGCCGGCATTTATCGCTTACCCGAAAATTTCCCTTTAATAAAAGCTCCCCCTCGCTATAGTAATTTGCTTAGCGAATGGGGGCGTTCTGGTTTCGACGGAATGTCTGAAGCGCTGGCTGCACGTGGAGGTTGATCGGCTGGCCTCCTTAAAAGCCGTTCAAAACAAATAAATGCAGACTCCAACGAGCTCGCATTGGCCGCTTAATTGACGGTCACGTCAAATCCCTAATGTCTGTTAGGGGAGGCGGCGAAACTTAGCAGACTGGATCGGGAGCCGGGGAAACGGGCGCCCTTTCGAGACCAAACAGGATCCTAGGAAAAGCAACGCGGCGGATCGGCCCAGCGCTTCCGAAACACCAGATGATCCGCTAAACGTGTAGAAGCCTGCGTAGATGGCGTTCCGGACAGGGGTTCGACTCCCCTCGCCTCCACCCATTCATTTTATATTGAGTTACGAATCCTAATCCACGGATTTAGAACTCCGCTTATACCAAGCCACCTCACCCACCGTGCCGCCTGCATAGGTACCTGTTTCCCCAGCCCGTGCCGCATACTCGCACTGCGCTTCCGTCGGCAGAACCATCTTCCCTCCATCTGAGTCCCCTACGATGGTGTTAAGCGTCGTTAGGGACTCTTGGGCATCGTCCCAACTGACTTTTTCCACGGGTCATTGGCACCTTGGAAATGGCTTGGATTTTCCCCCATCACTGCCTGCCACTGCGTTTGGGTTACCTCGGTCTTTGCCATCCAGAACCCTTCGCTTAAAGTCACCTTTACTTGATTCTCATCACCGCTTCGATCGGCTTCGGATTGTGTGCTCCCCATCGTGAATTTCCCCGCAGGGCACCAGCAGAAGGTAATGGTTACATCTTTGGAGAGCTCTATTTTGCTTTCTTCACCAGCCTCCTTTACCTTCGTGCCCAGTTTAGGCAGAGCACCACCTGCGGGTTGCTGTCTTTCCGGCATATATTCGAGGATCTCCTTGACCCATGCTGTGATCTCAACGTCCGCTTTATCAAGCTGGCGGTAGATCGTCACCACTGTGCGTAACTCATCTAGACTTGCTTGGAACGCTTGGGCTTTTTGCAGTTTTTCCGGCTTCGTCCGCTCCATTAGCGAGGCATTGAGCTGTTCGGCATACCCACGCGATAAGGCGATGGTTGCATCGCGATTTCGATCATAAATGCGACTCACAATTGCAGTATGCTTAGTCTGGCATTCGTGTCCCTTTTTGATGATGAGTGAGAGGCAAGACACTGAGTTAAATCCGGGCGCGGATTACATATGAAAAATATTGCAAAATTATGCAATTAAATCGAGCGTTTTGCTGTAAACTCTCTGTCAAAACCGCTATCAAATTGAATCTTATGAAACCCAATTCCCAAACCTCATTGAAGTCCACGCTTTTCCGCTCTCTTCCGGGTATTGTGGTCACCGCCGTCGTCCTGTCCTGCACTTCGCCCGTGGCCACCACAGGCGAAATCGTCGCAACGGGTGCTGGCAGTTACTCGACAGTTCTTCCAGAGGGTTGCAATCCGCTGCCGGAAAAAATTTACAAGACGGCAGACGTGAAAGGTCCCACGATCACCGGCCAATGGTGGAGTTCACTGCTGTGGCAAAAGTTTTCCGCTAACCTATTCGCTCACCCATTGGGAATGGTTTGCACGGCGGAAGGACTCGCAATCAGCTACCCCGGCTCTGGTCTCGTCGGAGGCAAGGACGCAATCATGGGCGGCGGGGTCACCAAGGATGGCGATTTGAAAATCGCCCTCTCGACAGGTCTACCGTTTAAGTCGGCCGAGTGCGGCGGTTATTCGGATTGGTTCGTGACCGCGGCATTCTCCGAGGGAGTGGCTTCGTTGAGGACGAGTTTCGGCCATGGCAGCCCGTTTATTTACTGCACTTACGCGGGAGGAGACCCGGTGTTGCGCTGCGCCATGCCGCCAAGGGTTTGGGCCGGGACTGCGAAGGATGCCGTGCTGGGAGTGACCATTCGCGGCAATCATTACGGATTGTTCGGGCCTGTCGGTTCAACGTGGAGCGGCCTCGACAGCGCGGTCCTAACCAACGCCGCTGCGGGGAAAACCTATCTATCCATCGCCCTGCTGCCGGATGACAAGCCGCAGACGCTCGCCCTGTTCCAGCGCTATGCCTACAACCACGTGGTGGACACCCGGGTGGACTATCAGGCGATCCCCGGCAAGGTGAAGGCCACTTACAGCTTCAAGACCAAGGCCTGGGAGGGATCGGAAACCGGCACGATCTTCTCTCTCTATCCGCACCAGTGGAAATACTCCTCCACCAAGCTCACGGACATGAGCTACAAGTCCGTGCGCGGTGAGATGAAGGTCGCCACAGGGACGGAGTTTATCACCGAGGTGCCGGTCCAGGGAGTGCTTCCGATGTTTCCAGCGGAAGGCATCAAGGAGAAAGAACGGATGCTTGGATACCTGCAGGCGGAGGCGGCAAAACCACCTGCCCCCTTTGCCGATACTTACTGGGACGGCAAGCTTCTCGGTCGACTGACCACGCTCAGTGGCATTGCCGAAATGGCGGGTGCACCCGAGTTGCAAAAGGTCTTTGTAGACCAGTTGAAACGGCGATTGGAAAACTGGTTCACCGCCTCGCCCGATGAAACGGCACCATTGTTCTACTACAACTCCACCTGGGGCTCGATGATCGGCAGCAAAGCGTCCTATGGCAGCGACATGCCACTCAACGACCACCATTTCCACTATGGTTATTTCATCCGGGCCGCTGGCGAGATCGCGCGTCTCGATGCCGAGTGGGCGAAAAAATGGGGACCGATGGTAATGATACTCATACGCGACATCGCCTCGCCTAGCAGGACTGACGAGATGTTTCCCTACATCCGGTGCTTTGACAAATACGCCGGCCATTCGTGGGCATCCGGCGATGCGAATTTCGCGGATGGAAACAACCAGGAGTCCTCGTCCGAGTCGCTCAATGCCTGGTATGGCATGATGCTCTGGGGTGAAGCCACGGGTGACAAGACGGTGCGCGACACGGGCCTGTCGCTCTTCAACATCGAACGCACTGCAGTCGAGGAATACTGGTTCGACGTCTCCGGTACGAATTTCCCGAAGGACTTCCAACAAGTCGCGCTTGGTATGGTCTGGGGCGGCAAGGGGGCCTTCGCCACTTGGTTCTCCGGCGACATTGACTGCATCCACGGCATCAACTGGCTACCCTTCACGCCCGCCTCCATCTACATGGGACGTCACCCGGACTATGTGAAAATGAACTATGACCGGATCGTCGAAAAACGGGAAAAGGGCAATGATTTCAACAACGGCTGGGGTGACCTCGTTGTCATGTTCAACGCGCTCAACGACCCGGCGATGGCATCGGCCTATCTAGAGAAAACTCCGAATTGCAGTCTGGAAGGTGGCAATACCCACGCGTTCATGTATCACTGGATCGAGACCCTGAACACGCTGGGCCGCAACGACGCCAGCGTCATGGCAGACTATCCCTTCACCAACGTCTTCAATAAAAACGGAGTAAAAACCTACGCCGCCTATAACTTCGGCACTAGCCCACTGAACGTCACCTTCTCGGACGGCACCAAGCTGATGGCCAAGCCAAAGTCGCTGACCGTGCAAAAATCCAAGCCCTAAACTCATGCACGTCCGTCACTCTCGTAAAAGGGTTGGGAATTTCGGTATCCACACCTTGTCGAATGACGCCGTCTCGCTCTCAATCGCGCCCGAACTCGGCGGTCGCATCGTCTCGTTACGGGATCGGATTTCTCGCCGCGAATGGCTCGACGGATGGACTCCCGCTAGCAGGCGCCGCATCTGGCATCCCACCGATCCCACCAACTTCGAGACCGGTCCCGGGGCCGGCATCGATGAGTGCCTGCCCACGGTCCTGCCATGCAAGATCGGCCGCAAGGCGCTGCCGGATCACGGCGAGTTGTGGAATCAAGAGCCGCAATTTGAGATTGATTCACAAGGCGTAATTATCTGCCGCTGGCATCTCAAGTCCCTACCATTGGATTTCGCGCGCCGGATTTCCCTAGGCAAAAATGAACTCCGCTTCGACTATCGCATCGAGAACCGGGCGGGCACTCCCACGCCGTTTCTCTGGGCATGGCATCCCTTGTTCATGTTCAAGCGTGGCGATCAAATCCGCACCTCCGAGAAGACCTGCCTCAGCCCCGGTAGCGGAAAAGTGCTGCCATGGCCGGGCAATGACCTGTCGCGGGCGTTTTTCCCGAAAGGAGCCCCACCCGCAGCAAAGGTGTTTCTCGGTCCGCTGTCTAAGGGGCGAGCGGAAATCCATGCGACTAACGGCGCCCGGCTCTCGCTGGACTGGCCGGCAAGCCTCTTTCCCTACGCCGGCATCTGGATCACGCGCGGCTTTTGGAAGGGACTCCACCACTGGGCTATCGAGCCAACCAACGCGCCGGTGGACCGTCTATCCGATATCAAGGAGCCGTCTCCGGTTTCACTTCTCGAGCCTCGCGAGGTCCGTGAGTGGACCATACGCGTAAAACTGTCAACCAAGCTCCCATGAAACCCACCTGGCGCTACTCCTTGTTGCACGGCATCGCCCGCCTGTCTTACTTGCTAATCGGTCTGATACCGATCGCATTTGCCCGCACTTCCGCTATTTCCCTTCAACAGAAACCTACCGACCTGTTAGTCGTTGAATCGCGTGCGATCTTTTACTCCGGATTCCGCCCCGGCCAGCATCCAGACCGTAGCACGGGAGCCATCAACCCGAACGATGCCAAAATTCTCGAGGATCTTTAAATCCTCGTCCAGCAGGGATTCTCGCTGAACCGACTCTATGACTCACAGTCCAATTCTGCAGCAATCCTGCATTTGAAAAAAAGCCACCCGATCCGGAGATCGGGTGGCTCTGAGTTATCTAAGGCTTCGCATGGGCTAGCGACACGCGTGGCGCCACTTGCCATCAAGCGAACTTATGGAAGTTCGCCGACTTTGTAGAATTGCGCCGAGTCCACCATCGTGTCATAGACCGACTTGATCGAGCCGTCGCCGGGGATCACGGCACCGAAGTCCGACCACTCGTTGAGGTCAAGCGACGACCGAACTTGATAACTTCGGCCGGCCAGCGATTGCCAGCTGATTTTCAAGGCGGGAATCGTCGATGCCGTGCTCACGGTCGGAGAACCGAAGCCCGAGGACAGCAGAGACACGTCATCGATGAGGACTTCTCCCAAGCCGCCGTCCACGGCCCCGGTCACACCCAGGATCTGGATGAGGGCCGACGTCGCGCCAGCAGGTGCAACCAGTCCGCTCTGAGTGCGCTGAACCCAGTTACCGGTGACTGAAAGTGGGAAATTTACAAAACCTCCATCACCAAGGATCTTGCCGTCGTCACCAAGGAAGGAGACCTTGTAGCGTTGCTCATAACTGACGCCGCTGCTGATTTGCTTAGCCCAGAACGAGAAGTTATAGGAATTTCCAGGAATGATTGCACCGGCACCTGGGTTCAGCAAATCCGCATCTTTCGTGTTTTGCTGGATTTCGCTACCGTTGGGAGCTGCCGGCGTCCCATTGAGCACACTGATCTGCATGCACGGGCCGTCGTCGGTGCGACCGCCAGTGGTGAGGCGGAATGCCAGTTGACTCTGAACAGCGTTCCAGCCATCGGCTTCATCATTAAACAGGCCGTCCTCCGAGAATTCGCCGTTGTAAATGGTCTGCGTGATCGAGGGAGAATTCTCCAAAACCCGATAGAAAGGCGATGGCGTTTCATCGAAGACCGAGTTGACAGAGCTCCCGATGAGCGCGGGGCCAAGATTCGTCCAGGTCGCGTTGTCAGCGGACTGCTGCGGCTGATACGAGTTTTCCGTGCTGGGGGAGGCCCAGCTCACTGCGGTGCCGGTGGTGATGCTGGCCTGCAGCGGACCGGATGGCGCGGATTGCACGATCATCACGTTGTCGAAGGCGACCTTGGAATTGAAACCCCAGACGAGGCTGATCAAAACTTGCGCAGGTGCGGACGGAACTGTGAATGTGATGGAGTAGGTTTCCCATGTGCTGCCATTACCAATGATAGTAGGACGGTTGAGGAAATCATAACCCGCCGGCCCAACCAACCTGAGGCCACCGATGTTGGAGCCTTCAAGGATTTTCATGTCCAGTCGCAAGGTGGCGGTGTCCCCAGGGGCGAGTCCCAGTGAAGCAAATGTTTTCTCCGCACCGTCGAAGGCTTTGATCGCGGCAAATCCCTCATTCGCAGTCGCATCAATCACCGCATGTCCCCCGGGGTTGCCATTGGTGCTCGGATAAGTGATATTTGGTCCCGTAGTCTCGCTGGCCCAGCTGACTCCAAGTCCGGTTTCGAAATTACCGTTGGGGATCTGGTCGGGGACGAATGGCGGTGGTGTCACAGTTGTGGTGATCACCTTGATGTTGTCATATCCGACAACGGAGTTAGGTCCCCACAATGGGACGAGTTTCACCGCAGTGGTGCCGACCGGGATCGCTACAGGGAAGGTGTAGGTCGCCCAGTTAGCGCCGCCACCGATGATTGGCTTGTAAACATCCCCAGTGCTGCCAGCAGGAATGAAGTCGACCTTGAAGCCGCCGAGCGAGTTGCCAGAGACGATCTTCATGTCCATGGTGAAGTTATAGGTATTTCCAGCAGTGAGGGAGAGCTGTTCCAAGGTCAAAACCGCGTCCGAGTTGGCGACCCAGATCCCCCACTGGCCGTTGCTGGCATCCATGACGCCGTAGCCGCCGGGATTTCCTCCGGTAGTCGGGTAGCTGAATTCGGTAATGGGTCCGACAGGAGTCCAGCTGACTCCACCGGGAGTCTCGAAGCCCGGGTTGGGAATACCGGGAATCACAGGAGGTGGTGGCACCGCGCCGTTTTCCACGCGGAAGTTGTCAAATCCGACGATGGAGTTAACCCCCCAGAGCGGAACGATCTTGATTCCCGTGGTGCCAGCTGGAATCGAGATGGAATAGCTGTAGGTCTCCCAAGTGCTGCCATCGCCAATTTTTGGGATTCGCAGGTCGCCTGTGCTTCCCGAAGGAACAAAATCGATTTTGAATCCACCCACGTTGCTGCCCGAGAGAACCTTCATGTCTTGTTTGAAGGTGTAGGTCTGACCGGCGGAGAGACCGAGGTTTGAGATGGGAATCGCGGAATCGGTATTGCCAACCCAGATGGCCCATGGGCTGTTGGTACCGTCGATGACGCCGTAGCCGCCCGAGTTTCCTCCCGTGCTGGGGTAGTCATAGGTGGTGTTACCGCCGTTGACTTGATGCCACATGGCCCCGCTGGCGGTTGTGAAGTCGCCGTTGGGCATTAAGACCTCGCTCGCTTGAACGCTGGTTGCTAAACCCAACAGGGCGCAGAATGCTAGTTTTTTCAGTATTGATATCATTGTGTTGTTCGGGTTGGTGTTTTTTTTGGGGCGTTTAGCGTGATGCATAAACACATTTTTCAGCAGGGTTATTGTGGATTTTTTGAGCCTAATTTTCCACTCAGTTACATAAAAGTGCATTTTTTTACACGATGAAAAATAAATTCCAATCAAAAAATTGCATTTAATTTCATCTTATTCTTTACCGAAAAAGACGATCTATAGTGTTCAGCACATTCGCAGCAATCTGATAGATTGTTCACCATTTGCCTTGCAGTATGCGACCGAACTAACAGCTACGGTGCAAGTGGATTGGATCAGCTTGTTTCAATAAGGAGCGGCCACGGAAGCTGTAAGATCATTTCAAGAGGCACTCAATGCCTATGCGAAAGCCGCCATAGCGAGGAAGGGCGATTCTGTCACTGGAGTGGATGCGGACCAAACGCTCGCACGCCGGACGGGGCTGGCTCTAGCCTAGGCAAGGAACGCCTCTACAATAACGTGCATTTCACTAAGATCGGCTCACAGAAAATATTGCATAAAATTGCTAGACTTCGCCGATGTAATCAATTACTCAAAATTAGTAGGAATATTTTAGCATTAAATAGTCTCTAACTTCAACCCAAAAAAAACCAGAAAGTATAAAATCCAATATGAAAACAACCCATCTGTCGGCGGTCGCCTGCCTTGCCATACTCGCTGCTAACTCACCGGCCTATGCCGGTGTTGTCTTGCTCAATGAGGATTTTGAATCCAGTGCTGTGGGATCCCATCTTACCTCGCCGTGGACATGGTCGGTCGAGACCTTCGCCAACAACAATGGAGCTCCAGGGAACTACATCGGAGGTTATTACCCCGGAAATACCACATCGAATAGCATCCAGACCGTCATCGGTAATCAGTCCGGAGCCCAAGGCAACAACGCCCTCAAGGTCTATGGCGACTACGGCTTTGCGCCGAACCACGCGAATGACCAGTGGGTGAAGACGAATATTTACCAAAACATAACGCTAACTCCGGCTAACCGGGCGGATGGCGTCCTCGGGTTCAAATTCGACATCGCCGCGTTCGCGGGTGAGGGCGGAATTAATTCGACAACCATTGCCTACGCCTACTTCCAGATCCTCTCGCCGAATTACTCTGATACGTGGGCCAGAGAATTATATTCAGTTTCTAATGTTAATACCGCATATCAGTCCGGCCAACTTTTTTTTAACGTGTCCGATTCGGGACTTGATGGCGCCCAACTGCAGATGGGTTTCTCCACCCTAACCCAAAACTACTCTGCCTCTGCCATACTCGTCGACAACCTTCAAGTGGTCCCTGAACCATCTGGGGTCGTTCTGAGTGGCCTCGGTCTTGCCTTACTGACGATCCGCCGCCGTAGGCATTGAATCTAATTTACACTTTTGCGGTAAAAAATTCTAAGGAACCAGGTCTTTATTTTTTACCGCTAACTGTTGTTGTAATCGCGGTAATATTAAAAATCGTTTGTGAACTTTTTACCATGTAAGATGAGAACCTGACTCATTCCGAGCTTGAGCATAACCTAACATGAATTCAACCCAAAGATACTCATCACTTCTTTGCGCCCTCATTGCTGCATCTTCATGCGCCCACGCGGCACCGTTCATTTTCCCGAATGGCGATTTTGAATCCGAATACCTCGTCTCTTGGAACAATTTCTCAGGTGACGGAACCTTTCTTTTTTTGGATGAGTCAACTGGAGGAAATCCCAATGGCTACGGAATCATCGATCACGGGGACAATGACGGCGGGTATGGAATCCTAGTGTCGAATTCCAACGCTCCCCTACCCATTGCAAACATCGGAACCGGCTTGAAGGTCGGACGAACCTACACCTTCAGCCAGGACATGATCATCCTGCCAGGTATTTCAGCAGGCCCAGGGACCAACATCGGCGGGCTCAAGGTCGACTTCTACTCCGGCACGACTCTGATTGGAAATTCCGGCGACCTCAGACCCGCACTGATCGGGGACGGAACCGCCTGGGAGACCTATACTTTCAATGTGACCATTCCATCGGGAACTGATGGTCTTACCGCGGCCTTGCTCTGGGGTGCAGGCTCAGTGATTGGCTTTGACAACGTACGAGTCAATGACACGCCAGTACCCGCCCCAACCTCGATCCCGAATGGTAGCTTCGAAGTCGCTGCCGGCGATTCATGGGGTAACAACAGCGCCGGCGGAACATTCAACACTAGCTTTCCCACCGGACACGCGCGGATGGCAGATGTCAGCGCTTCCGGTGGCTTCGCGGTCCTGGTTTCCAACAGCGACGCAGTCATGCCCTTGTCGGAACTCGGGCTCGCTCCAGGGAAAAGCTATAAGTTCAGCCAGGACATGATTCGTTTTTCCGGACCGAATCTCGGCGCCTTCAAGGTCGATTTTTTCAATGGCGATGCACCCACCGGCTCAACCGGCAATCAGACGCCCACCTTGATCGGTGACGGCAGCACCTGGCAAACCTATTACTTTGACGTCGCCATTCCAATCAACGCCACAGGCATCAAGGTCGTCCTCGTGGCGGGCGCGGCGTCCGATGTTGGTTTCGACAATGTCACCTATGATCCAACACCGCTGGTCGTGGGTCCTATCACCGAGATTCCCAACGGTGACTTCGAGATCGCCGGCGGCGACGATTGGTTCAGCGACTTCGGGGGCGGCACGTTCGCCTTTTCCTATGCCTCCAGCGGCGGCAACACCGGCGGATATGGGGTGATCAATCACTCGGCCTCCAATACGGGATACGGAGTCCTCGTCACCAATACCAACGCGATCATCCCCTTGTCCGGCCTGGGCCTCACTCCGGGACAGGCCTACAATTTCAGTCAGGACATGAAGATCTTCTCCGGCAGCAACATCGGCGGCATGAAAGTCGAGTTCTATCGTGTCGGAACAAAAATTAGCGACACCGGTGATCTCCGCGTCCCCGTGATCTCTCCCGGGACCAGCTGGCACACCTATAATTACGATGTGTTAATTCCGTCTGGAACCGACGGTATCAAAGTGGTTTGTCTTTGGGGGAGCGCCTCGGTGGTCGGATTCGACAATGTCACCTATAATCCTACGCCGATCGTGGTCTCGCCGATTTCAAATTCCGGCTTCGAACTTGGGAGCGCAGGTTGGCCGTTTTACGGAGCTAACACCACCGCGTCCTTTCACACAACTTTGGGAAATCCGAACGGCTATGCCCGCATGGTCAACACCGGAGGAGGATGGGGAGTCTTTGTGGCCAATGGGGGTGCGATCATTCCGCTCACTTCTTTAGGAATCAGCGTTGGAGAAACCGTCACCTTCAGGCAGGACATGAAGATCTTCAGCGGATCCAACATGGGAAAATTCAAGTTGGAGTTCTACAACGGTACTGCGAAAATCAGCGAAAGTGAAAAGCTGACCCCGCTCATCGGGGATGGGTCTACTTGGGAAACTTACACTTATGACTTCCTGATTCCCTCCGGAATCAATGGCGTCAAGATCGTCCTCGTCGCGGGAATCAGCTCCACTGTCGGCTATGACAACATTGGCATCGGTGCTTCTCCCACAAATGACTTCGCATCCTGGATCAGTGGATTTACCGCAGTCGGCAGCCTGTCTGGTTTTAATGACGATGCCGATCATGATGGCATATCGAATGGTCTTGAAAACTTCTTTGGCACCGACCCGGGCAAATTTTCCAAAGGCTTGGTGGTGACAGCTCACACAAGCAGCACCTTTGTCTTCACCCATCAGCAGAATGCCAGTCCCGCATCCGACCTGTCCGCGCCGGCCTATCGCTGGTCCACTGACCTTCAATCCTTCCACGCCAGTGGCGTGTCAAACGGCGGTGGAACCACCACCGTGATATTCTCCGCTGCGACCAACACACCGAGTGCAGGAATCACCACCGTGACGGCGACCATTACAGGAGCCGAGGTTCCGACCTCGCTCTTCGTCAAAGTGGGTGTGTCTCAGAATCCCTGAGATCGCTCTCGCCACAATTTCATTAAACGGCGAGCGCACAGTAAGGGCTGCCGATATTACGGGTAAGTCTCACACTTGCAATCCACAGAGACCGCAGGCAACAAATGACCTACGAGAGCTAAGATTTTACAAATATGTAAGATAGTGCAACTTTATGCAATATATGTTTGCGCGATCCTCGGACGAGTCTATTCTTGACTTTCACAAGTTCCTATCGGAAGGCTGAACCACATAACCGCAGAGAGTCGTAACTCACAGCTCCCGGTTAGTTTTCGACCCGATGGCCTCTTAATCATGAAAAAAATGAAAAACTCATTAAATACAAATATCAAAAGAGCCCGTGGATTCACCTTGGTTGAGCTTCTCGTCACGATCACCATCATTATTGTCCTCGCCTCGTTGAGCACGCTCGCCGTTGCCAAAATGCGAGAAAAGGCCCTTACTGTGACGGCCACAAAGCGCATAAGCGGACTCGTCATTGCCAACACAATGTATGCGACGGAAAACAACGGTAAATATGTAGCTTCCTATTCATTCGATGACGAATCGAAACCAGGCACCCCATGGCACTATAATCCCGAATTCCTCTTACCCTTGATTGGTGAAGAACTTGATATTGAGGACGCGGTGGAATTCGAAGGGGTCG
This sequence comes from Prosthecobacter debontii, assembly GCA_945862245.1. Taxonomy (GTDB): domain Bacteria; phylum Verrucomicrobiota; class Verrucomicrobiia; order Verrucomicrobiales; family Akkermansiaceae; genus Luteolibacter. The sequence goes on along the minus strand of CAMAXN010000005.1, from coordinate 18,129 downwards.
ACAAACTGCCTGAAGTGGTGCTAGACCCGATCGTGGTCAGAGCCAAGAAAAAATATTGGAGCCGTATTTCGGCCAGCTTTGCCTACAACAATGAAAACGTCCCAGGTGGCGATTGGGGAAATCCTGGCACCTCCCGAGGACACACGGTGGCTTCCGTCAAAAACCCGAGTGAGCAATTTGCCTTCATTACTGCCACCGACTGGATCGCCAATTACGGCGGGCGCTTCCGCTGGGCTAGCTCACCCGTAGAAGGGAAATCCGAGGATAGCAAGATCGCTTATCGCCATCAAAACAAGGCAATCGTCGCATACTATGATGGGCACTGCGACACCAAGACGATCAAGGAAATTAAGGCGCTGGACAAACTTGGAGGTATCAACAACGTGTTCTGGGGCGGCACTAAGCGAGCTCGCTGAAGTTTAGGCGTCGTCCGGAATTTTGGCTCTTGTCGCTAGTCGTTAGAAGAACATGATCAATTTGTGGCTTGAGCGCCGCCAGCTCAGCTACTCGCCCGCGATCTTGTGGAGCGCAATTAGATCTTCTAGATCATTTCCATCTACTGCGCCACCGACCACAAAATCACCAATGACCAATCTAGGAAATTACACCTTGGCTCAGGTTTCCTGACGATTTCATTGTTATTAAGTTTCATAAAATGTAGTTCACATAAATCAAAATTATTTTTCGATTGTGAACTCCACCTACTTTGCTTCTGCACGTCGCTACCTATTAGGTATTGTGGCCTTGGCTTCGGTGGTGGTGGCGCAGTCCATACTAGGGCGCAATCTGGTCTGGGCCGATGAATTTTCACAAAGCGACGGCACATCACCTGACCCTGCAAAGTGGAACTACGACATAGGAGGTTCGGGGTGGGGTAACAACGAGCTACAGTATTACACGAATCGCACCCAAAATGCTCGCATAGAGAACGGTACGCTCGTCATCGAAGCCCGCGCGGAGAATTACAGCGGAAAAAACTACACCTCTGCCCGCCTGCTGACCAAAGGCAAGCAGGCGTGGACTTACGGACGCATTGAGGCTCGTATTAAAATCCCAAAAGGCCAGGGAATCTGGCCGGCCTTCTGGATGTTAGGAACAAATATTGATGCAGTTGGCTGGCCTAATTGCGGCGAGATCGACATCATTGAAAACATTGGCTCACTGCCATCCACCCTTTACGGAACAGTCCACGGACCTGGTTATTCCGGCGGAGGTGGAATTTCCGGAAATACTGTTCTATCTGAGGCTGCACTGGGCGATGACTTCCATGTATATGCCATCGAGTGGGAGCAAAACCGGATCCGCTGGTTTCTCGACGGTCAACTTTTCTTCACAGTCACTCCCGCCAGTCTACCCGCTGGCAGCAGCTGGGTTTTTAATCAGCCTCAATTTCTAATTCTCAACGTTGCGGTGGGAGGAAACTGGCCTGGTAGTCCGAATAGTTCGACGGTTTTCCCGCAGCGAATGACGGTGGATTATGTCCGAGTTTACGAATCAGACTCTGTCACACCTCCTGTCGATAGCAATGTGCTGCTCGATCCGGGGTTTGAAACCGCCGGCCTGCCAAACTGGACGACTTACGGTTCCAATGTCTATTCGGAGACCGGCACAACGCACGAAGGAGCGAAGAGCCTCAAGATCTTCGGGCAGTTCAGTGGCGCAGCCAACAACTCAGGCGCTTGGCAGGATGTTACCGCGGCTCCCGGCGATTCGTTTTCCGCGGATAGCTGGTTATTCACGCCGAGTAATGACAAGATCGCCGGGGCGAACTCCGCCTGGATCGATGTTTCGTTCATGGACGCGAATAACAACATCCTCTCGCTCTATCGCTCGGCTGCCATGACCTCCACCAGCACCGCCGGGGTCTGGCAGAACTTCGTCGTTAACACCAACATAAACCCTCTCAACGGCGCGGTCATCGGGTCGGTCAGCAAATTGGTGGCACCTGCCGGAACTGTCAAAGTCCGCAAGCAGGTGGTCTTCCGGCAACCCGCCAGCGCAGGCGGTTCGGTCTGGTTTGACGACATGAGACTAACAGACAACACCATCGTCGAGCCACCGGTCGGCACATCCGTCACGGTCGATCCGAATGAAACCTGGCTCGGTTACATGAACGTCTTTAATCTTCCAACAAACGGAGGCGACTTTCAATATGGAGACGTCTGGAACACGGCGGATCTCAAAGCCAGCTTCTCCAGTGCCACCCTGACCCTTGGACCAAACTCGATCAATAATCCCGATCCCTACTGGTACATCGGCGGCGGAGCACCCGGTCGCCCCGGTAACAAGATCATGGAGGCCAGCATGTATGTGGAGAAAACCGATACCCTCGCAGGACAAACAGTGATCTTCACAGGGACAGTTGCCGAGAACACGCTGACCAGCACCCATACCTCTGTCGCCTTCATCAAGGATTTTTCTCCGGACTACTCATCGCACACTGTCGTGTCTACGCCCTTGGTGAACGGCACTTTCAGCATCTCCATGAAAACCAACCCGGGGGTGGGACGGCATGTGCAATACGGCTTCCAGACCGTTGGCGTGAATGTCTGGTCCACTGATGTCGCACCCTTCGGCACAGTGAAAATCACCGCGTTGAATAAAACCCCAACTCTAACTGAAATCGCCAATCAAACCATCAACGAAGACCAATCCACCGCCGAGCTTTCGTTCACCGTAAATGACGAAGATACGGCGGCTGCCGAACTCATCGTCACCGGCACCTCATCCAACACCGCACTCATTCCGGATGCTAACATCCTCCTTGGTGGCAGCGGAGCGAACCGCACAGTCACCATCACACCCGTATCCAACCAGAGCGGCACCGCCACCATCACGCTCGTCGTCGATGATGGAACCACGACCTCCGAGAACTCCTTTGAGGTCACTGTCGCCGCCGTGAACGACGCTCCGACCATCACGACAATCGCTGATCAAACGATTGCTACAAACAGCAAGTCCGCAGCCCTTCTCGTCGCTATCGGCGATCTTGATACCTTACCCGGCTCACTTGTCATAACGGGGAGTTCATCCAATTCCAAGCTTGTCCCACTCTCAGGCATCGTTATCAGCGGTTCCTCCGCGGAGCGCAGTGTCACCATCCAGCCCGCCGCTGGAGAGCTGGGCAGTGCCACCGTTACTGTTACCGTGAGCGATGGCGATCTCTCTGCATTCACTTCATTCCTCGTGACTGTTACCGGAACCGCCCTAGAAAGGTGGCGCTACAACCACTACGGCACCACCATCAACGCCGGCCAAGCGTCTGATACGATCGATTCTAACAGCGATGGCGAACCCAATCTCATGGAGTTCACCACCGGCCAGAATCCAGCCGCCCACACGCGTGCGGCTACACTTCTCACCAAGCAAGTCGAGTCCATTGAGTTTAGCTATCCGCTTAGCTTGGTGGCGGTTTCTGACGGTCTCGACTTCACTGTCGAGTCGAGTGAAACGCTCACGCCCTTGTCATGGATTCCAGCCAATGTCTCACGAGAAGTTGTCTCCGGCAGCGGGTCGACAAGGATTGTGACTTGCACCATCCCACTCGGGCCCGAGACGGCGAATTTTTTTCGCCTCAAAGTCACCCGCCACTGACTTTTACAAGATCTGAGGATTCTCAACATAAAACCTAGTAGAGACTATAGGAGCGGTTTTACACTTGTAGAAATTCTCGTCACCATCGCGGTCATTGCAACACTAGCTGCCGCTTCCTTGGCGTTTGCCAGTCGTGCCAAGACGGCAGCCTTGTCCGCAAGCAGCCTCAGCAACTTGCGTGAAATCGGCGCCTGCTCGAGCTTGTCGACGATTGAAAACAACAACCTCTATCCTCTGGCGTGGGACAACACCAACGGAGCCAATCGCGCCTATGCCCAGACATTTGATCCCTACATGAACGATCGTCGTGGACCAACCCACCTCGGCACCGGCCTCGATGTTCAGAAAGGGTTCGTCACCATCGGTTCTGGCACCGCTAGACACCATTAGTACAAACAGAGCGGTCTGATTGAATGAGGCTATCATAGGGGGGATATTGCGCGCAATTCATGACTATTCTAACAGACGGCGACTGGCGAGGTCCTCGCGCATGGTTTTGCAAAGCGTTTCGTTCAATCCATAGAAGATGAACAGGGCAGCGAGCAGCAGCAGACCTAACGCAGGGATAAGGCTATTAAGAAGCAGAATACCGTGGATTGCATCCGGTGTTTGCTCGATGGCTTTCGGATCGTAACCAAAATATGAGATGAGAAAACCAGCAAATGCTGCACCGATTCCCATACCCGCTTTTTGCGCGGAAGTGGTCGCAGAGAAGGCCACGCCAGTGGTACGTACTTTAAACTTCCACTCTTGATAGTCAGCTGTGTCGGCCACCATCGCCCAGAAAAGCGTCGCGTTGATGCCAGAGAAAATCATACCAAGAATTTGAAAGAGATAGACCAAGGGCATTTGGTCAGGGGTGATAAAATAGAAGGGTATCGCCGTGACCGCCACCATGACGAGGCTACCGATAAAAGACCACTTTTTGCCCATGATTTTGACGACGAAGCGGGTCATCATCGCCCCGAGTATCATCGCCAAGCCACCAATCAAGAAGTAGGTACCGATTTGACCAAGATAGAAAACCTCAAGGGCCTGACCGGACTCCCATTTAAAAAAGGACTTAGTATCCCCGGAAGAATCAAGTTTCAGATAGCGCTGAAGGTAATAGATGCCCGCAGTGCCACGCACAACGGCTAAGGTGATGTTAATGACGCCAGTCGCAAACATCATAATCCAGTGACGATTCCTGAAGAGCATCTTTAAATCTTCGAGCAAACTGGTTTTCTGGGTAACTGGCGGATGAATACGCTCCTTAGTGGTCAAGAATGAGATCAGGAAAAGCACCGTCGCAATGATACTGAAAAGAAAAACAGTATTCTGCGCTCCGATTTGCTGATTCAACTGCTTATCTCCTGTGTCACCGCCCAGCTTGATAATGAGTACCATGAAGGTGGAGTTAGCAACGATTCCGCCAATCTGCGCGAGCGACATCCGGTAGCTATTGATGCTGGTGCGCTCAAGCGAGTCGTCGGTCATCACACCTGATAGAGCACCATAAGGCACGTTGATCGCGGAATAGATCAGCATCAGTAAGTTGTAGGTGACCCATGCCCAGACGAGCTTGCCTGCAGGGCTTATGTCAGGCGTGGTGAATGCCAACACGAAAACTATAGCCAGCGGGACGCAGAGCCAGACGAGGTAAGGACGGAAGCGCCCCCACTTCGTTTTCGTCCGGTCGGCGACAGCTCCAACGAAGAAGTCCCAGATCCCATCGGTGAAGCGGGCAAATAACAGCATGGTCCCCGCAGCCACGGCGGTGATGCCGAAGATGTCGGTATAGAAGAACATGATGAAATTCATCATGAGCGCCCAGACGAAGTTGCTGGCAGTATCCCCGAGGCCGTAGCCTATTTTTTCCTGAATCGATAATTTCATGGGTTTTTGATAGTGTGAGTCACGGCAGGGCTTCCGGGATCGTGACGGTGATGGCGCGGATGGTGCCGTCGCGTTCGAACAAGTGCTGGCTCTCTTTGAGCGACAGAAGGTTACCTTCGATGTATCTGGAACCGCCATCGTAAAATTCTAACTTGATCGTGGCATGTTCATCTAACTGATAGCAGACGGGAACCTGAAAGACGGTGAAGGCGAGTGTGCCTGCGCCAAGGTTCCATGTTTGAGGTTTGCCAGCCGTATCGATGAACTCAAAAGTGTGGGGTACGGTGAAAAACTCACTATGCTCGAGCAGAACGGGGTAGAATCGTACGCATCCGCTCTCAATATGGACTCCGAGTTCGCCCATGCGGGTGAGGATTTCCTCTTTCACCTGACCGGTCATTCCCGGTTGTTGGGCGCCGCGGTGACGCGGTGAGTGCGAGTAAGGATCGCTTGGGAAGGCTCCGTAGGTTTTCGAATTCTTGGTAAATCCAAGGCCGTTGCGGATTTCCCCGTAGACTTTCGCAAGAAGTAGGGCTTCCGCAGTGTCCGAGTTTTCCTTTACAACCTGCGAATGAATTTCCTGCAGCGCTAGCAGCAGCTTGGCCACCATGTGCCAGTAAATGCTGCCCAATCCTTCAAAGGCGAACATCGCTCCGCTGCGTCCGGTGAACGAACGGTGGTGGAAGACTTGTTCCCAAAGCTCCATCACTGCGGTGCGGTCCTTCTCCAAAGCATCTTTCAATGCGGGTTCGGCCACCAGATTGTTGAGCTTGGTTTCTAGGTCGCGGGCATTGGTGAGGTCCGGGTGAAAATGGGCCCGCCCGTCGCCGTCAAGGCGGATCAAATCACGACCGCCGTCGAGGATGGATTTAGCCAAGTTAGGGAGTTTTGTCTCCCAATTTGCTGGCAGGGTGTTGCGCTCTAGGAAGGGTGTAATTTCGCGGTCCGGATAAAGCAGGTAGCTATTCTGATCTGCCCGATAAAGCGCGCTGTCGCGCATCGCCACCATCAATTTGAGTACTTCGGTAGGCTCTAATATGCCGCTACTGAGCGCGGCGACCTGTCCCTCGAGCATGAGGTCGAGCGGCTGGACGATCGCCTCCGCTTCTTTGATTTCGAGAAGATTGTAACTGTGGAAGAGGTGCTCTTCGCGGCGGTTCGCTAACAGGGTGGCATCGACGGCATCGAGGGCACGGGCGATAAAATCACGCACAGCAAGGATGCCAACCTCGGTGAAATCGGGTGATTCCCGCGTATAGACCGCTAGGCGGTGGGTTTCTCCAGCCCGGCCAAGAGATTCGGTGACGCGCAGGCGGGCTGAGTCGTCTGATCCGACAGCGGCGGCTTTCGGCAGGATTTCACTGAGGTTCGCGAGCAGCCTGGCGACAGGTTGACTGATTTCGAATATGGTATCGGCAGGGGCGTTGAAAATCGATTCAAGGAACACCAGATAGCGGCGTATGTAGCAGACGGTGACAACGGATAGTCCCCAGCCTGCAAGTGCATTGTTCGCATCATTCCATTCGGGGCGCTGGGTGTTGAGCCAGATGCCGCCGCCAGGGACGAGGTTGCTGAGTTTGACGAGCAGTGGTACTAACAGTTTCTCTGCGAGAGAGACGAGGACTATCCCACCATCCCCACCAGCTAACAATTTTCCGTCGCCACCAATGGTGCGGGCGCGCTCCATGAGTTGTTGGTGGAGCGCTTCATTAAAATGGATCGAGTGTTTCGGATCGCACACCAACTTGTCGAAGCCGCCGATTTCATAAGGAACGTTCGCATACGTATGGTTCCGCAAGTTGAGCCGGGTGGTGAGGCGACCAGGGCTGAAGTGCTCTTGTCCCTCCAGCAGGCGCAGCAGATAGATGATCTGATGGTCGCCCCAGTAGCCGATGTGGCTCCAAGGGTCCGCCGCGTCGAATACCTCCCAATCAACGCCGGCGCGGGTGATACGGTAGGGGTTGTAGCCGTCGGCGGTTGAGGCGTTGAGGAAGATAGAGATCATCGGCTCGAAACAGCTCGGATAGCTGTAGGCGAGGCTTTCCCAATTCTGGAAAATATCGCGCCAGTTTCCTGCGTAGGCGAAGAGCGGGCGACCTTCGGCATCCTTGGTGTGGATTTCGAAACGGTTCCATGGGCGGCTCGGATCGCCGTGGCGGCGGCTGAAGCAGATGGGCAGGTATTCGCCCGCCAGTCGGGAGAGCTGGGCGTCCTCGCGTGCAGCGGCGAGGGTGGTGATTTCCTCGAGCGAGCAGAATTCCGGTAGCGATGATACCCAGTCCCGGTGCCTGCGCAGGATGTCGAGATTCCGACACTTGAGAAAGGCACTGAAGTCGCTACTCGGAAACCGGTAGTTGTCGTGCAGGGTGCCGCCGCGCATGCAGTTGAAAAGCACGTTGGCGAAGTGGTGGACACTGGTTCTTGAGTCGGCACTTTGTTGGATGGCGCCGGCGCCGGCGATACGTTTTTTCAAAGCTAGGACACCGGCGGCTAGGTCGGCAGTGATTTCCGCGCCGAGCGTTTCGGGTTGCTGGAGGCGATCCCGTAAGTGGGACACCTCGGTGTGGTCGAGACCAGTGTCAGCGACGACGAACCATTCGTGCGAACCGAGCGGATCAAGCGTGAGGTCAGTGGCGAGAAGATGAGCTCCGAATACGCCCCGCGCTTCGGTTTCCGCGTCGGCTTCGCCGCAGCGGCGAAAGTTGTCTAATTGCCGATCTGACAGGAGCAGGGTCGTCCGGTCGAGGCCGAGCGACCATGCGCAAGACACCCGTAGAGACTCACTTGGCTCCGCGCGGTCGGTGATACCGGAGTTGAGAGTATAGATGCCCAGTCCGCAGCCGGGCACCGCCTCGTGGCGCATGTAGGCGACGGCGAGATAACTATAACGGGAATAGGTTTCCTGAGTAACTCCAGATGGCAACAAGTGATTCCAACCGTCTAGCAGGCGGATGTGGCGGCGCTTGTCACCGAGGTTCTCCAAGCGGCAGGTCCGCACCAGACCAAAGCGCTCGCTAACCGCGAGTTTGTAGCGGAAAGCCAGACCCAGAGGCTGGTTGATTTCCTCAAACAGGACGCTCGTTCCAGCAACGTGTTTATAGAGATTACGAAGGATTCCATGTTGCGGACAATCGGCAATCCAGGGTTCCCATGTGACACCGTCCACTTTCACCAAGCTGAGTATGCCGCTGGATTTGGGTTGGGCGAGAATCCGGTCCGCCGTCTGATAGGGAAAAACGGCATGGTCCGGATCGACCCGTCCGGCGGTGAACCCGCCGTTGCTGCCAACAAAAAGCCAGAAGTCCGAATCGGAAACCACGCTCATCAGGAACGGCGGCATCTGGTCCACATTGGGAATATATAGGTAATCCTCTCCGTTGATTACCACTTGGGTATCATGCTGGGTCACCGTAAAAGAGGTGGTAGTTTTCGGGTCTTCTTGTGAAGCGGTTTTTGGTCCTGCCGCGAGGTCGGTTGGGGTGATTATATTGTATACGGCGGATGAAGATTGCATAAAATGGTGAATGTTGCTTTTCAGCGACCGGATATATATTCGTGAGTTCTGCCATCTCGGAAAATATTGGCTGGAGTCGAGGTGTCTGGCTGAGAATATGACGGTTTTTCTCGATGAAATCAGACCTTTGACTTAAATAAAATATAGCATTAAGGGTTCTCCGACAAGTATAAATTGCACTATTTTGCAATGCGTGTTACCTCATTGAAGCGGACACCGAAAAGAAATCTTAGAGCGGTCGCGAGAGCGTGTGATAGACGTAACTAATGCAAGTGGATACACCTGCCCCTTGAGCTTGCTTAGCGGCTCATAGACGGGCGGGACCGACCGTGGTGCCGGCCCTCAGGCGACAATCGATCAGTACATGTTGGGCGGAGCCGAAGCGTTTTTGCGCCCGCTCGACCAAACGCTGAGTCCCGATGGTGCCTATCTCGCGAAATGGAATGACAATTGTGCTCAGAGTGGGTGCATCGGGCGGCGTCTCGATGCCGTCGAATCCCGTCACAGAAACCGTGTCTGGCACAATAATGCCGCGCTTTTCAAAACTGCGGACAAGATCGTATGCTTGATGGTCAGCTGCGCAAACCCATGCGGTGACTCCGTTCCGGGTACGCTCAGCTGCGTAATCGATGCTGGATTCGTAGTCACCTTCGTGTGAAGGGAAGACATTGACGATATCCTCGGCTGCCAACGGTATTCTCAGTCTTACCATCGCCTCCATGAAAGCGGCGTATCGGCGATATGACCAACTTGCCTCCACCTCGTAACGCCGGGTAAAAAATCCGATGTGGCGGTGACCGTGTTTGACGAGGTGGTCAATAACGGCGGAGATTCCCTTGTAGTGATCCACGTCCACGCAATCGATTCCGGTGTGGTCGAATTGCTCCACCAGCGAAACCAGCGGCACCCGCGGCGCTAGGTGGTTGAGAACAGGGTCGGGAAAAGGATAGACCAGCAGTAGACCGTCCCAGCGGCTGCAAAGTTTTTCAATCTGCAGGAAAGCGGGGTCATTCAAGCTACACACCTTGGGGTCGATGAGATGCACCTCGATATTCGCATCATTGAGGTGGGCACAATCGGTCACGCCGGCAAGAATCTGCTCACTCGGATTCTGGTAATCAGTCCGGTTGTATTCCTCCTCTGCCGAACAAATCAGCACGCCGAAGATCCTTTTAGCACCTTTTTTTCGGTTCGAGCGGGTCGTCCGCATTTGAAGATGGACATAGCCGACCTCGGCGGCAAACTGGAATACTCGCGCTCGGGTAACGGGATTAATGCCGGGGTGATTGGTGAAACAGCGAGAGACCGTTGCGCGTGAAATTTGTAAACGATTAGCAATCATTTGCTGGTTCACTTCGGCGGCTGGTTCTTTCACGTCCATATTACTTAACATTTACACATGTTGCCTTCGTGGCAAGTGGGGTATGGGCTAAGGAGGCTTATAGATAAAGTTAAATCAGCGGGGCGATCATGGCTGTAAGTCGATCGAACGACGCTTCTTCCGCACCACCGCGATGAACTTGCCGACCGCGGATCCACGGTTGTCAACCGGGATTCCAGTCGAGTTACACGGACTCCGCGCCACGCGGGGCGGCCGACGCTTTGGTCGCGCAGGGAACAAACCCTTTTCCCCGCCCTCCGGTCCGACCCAATAGCTCTTTCAGGGAGGACTCCCACAGAAAGCAAATTCCTAGCAACCGCAACAATAGGCCGCCTTATACCCTTATACCATTCGTTCTCGCTGGGAAGATAGACGGTGGCACCGACACTCTTGGTGATGATACCGCTATTCCCGCTGAGCGTGTAGGCTCCGTCCTCGGTGCTGCCTGTGCCTTGGCCATTATTCATCCAGTTGGTGAAGCGGACCGAGTCATACAAGCTCACGTAATTCACCGGCTAATTGCCCATGTTGGCGCGGATGGTGTATTTCGCGCCGCTGGCCGCGCTTGCGGTGTAAGTGATGCCGCCATGCGTATTGCTGCCCATGCAGGAATTGTAGACGCCGTTGGCATTGGTACCCGTGGGGTCTACGGCATTGAGAAACGCGCCATACTGGGCGTTGGTGACCTCGTATTTGCCGATCTGATAGGCGTAGGCCACCGCGCCGTAGAGTGAGCCCGTGTCCAGGTCTGCGGCATTTTCGTCATTTTCGTCATGACGGCTTCCGGAGCATCTCGACCGGTACCCCATGCTTCGTAGCCTCTCAAGAATGAGCTTAGTATCGCTTAATTAGTAATTAGTTGTAATTAGGGGGAAAGAAAAAGCACAGCCACCCCGGAGGAAGGCTGTGCTGATTCTTTAGAGGATTTACTTATTCGCCGAGAACGGAGTCAAAGCGGAAGAACTGCTTGCCAGGGAACTCGCTTTGGTCGAGCTCGAGAAATAACTCGCCGGCAGGGGTCCAACCACCGAGGTCGCCGGATTTTTCTACGGGCAGTCTGAGGGCGACTTTGTTGTTCGCGGCTTGTACGAGGAGGTTGCCAGTTCCGCGAAGGTCTTGGATGGTGGTGGCGTTGTAGAGGTTGAATAGGGACGGATTGGCAACTACAGCGTCTTTTCCACGTTGTTCGATTTGGCCGAGCACGGTTTGGAGGTTGTTAGGAGTGCGCGGATCGAGACCGAAGAGCACGTTGGCGAATTCGTTGCTGTCGTTGATGCCATCGGAGTCGGTGTCTGCCACGGTGGTGGATGTGCCGGAGAGGAATTCGCGCCAGTTGTTAAGGCCGTCAAGATCGGTGTCGAGTTCGGTGGTGTCGCTGAGGGTTCCAATGCTGAGGTTTTTCGCATCGGTGGAGGTGATGGGTTGGGTCTTCCACTCACTGCTGCCGGAGCGTTGTTTGAAGAAGAATTTCGCCTCGATGTTGGTAGGGGTGAAGGTGACGTCCAGGTAGCCGCGATTGGAGAGGTTGGCGTATTTGAGTCCTGAGCTGTAGCCGAGGAAGAGATCGCGGAGGATGCCTTCTTGACCGGGGAAGTATTTCTCAATGCCGGGTGAGGAAACACCGGGGGTGGCAAGCTCGATACCAGCGACGGTGCCATTCGGAGCAACGCCGGAACCGGTGGGTGACATGGTCTTGAGCTGGTTGACCCAAGCGTTGTGGGTGTCACCGGCGAAGACGACGAGCTTTTTATTGTAGGCCAACGCGGTTTGGAGGATGGTCTCACGCTCTTTGCCGTAGCCGTCCCATGCATCCGTATTGTAGGGAAGCGGGGTGGCGTTGGTATAGGCGGCTTGCTCCGCTGGTGTGAGTGAGGCGAATGGGAAGCCTGCGGCGAGCTTGGCGATGGGGGTGGCGTATTTGACGATGGTGGCGGGGTTGACGGTGTTGTTTGCCAGTTCGATGAGTAGCTCGGCGGGCATGGTCATGTTGCCCATGAGCACTTGTTGGCCGAGGACTTGGTAGGTGGCGTTGGATGTGGCCATTTGCCCTTGGAGCCAGCCGAGTTGGGTAGCGCCGAGGAGGTTGCGGTTGCCAGAATACATGGCAGTGACGTTGGCGAAGACCATTTCGTTGAATACCAATGGGCCGAGCGCGGTGCTAAAGGCGGTGATGCCAGCCACATCGGTAGGACCGGATGGTGGTGTGAGCCCGTACGTGGTGGCGTATTGCACGGTGAGTGTGGGATTGCTGAGGATTTGCGTGATCCGAGCACCGACTTCCGCATTGGTAGGGGCGAGTTCAAGCTGCTTATCGCGGGCGACGAGGCGGGTCTCAAGCATGTGGAGGGAGAGCAAGTCACCGAAGTTGTAGGTGGTGTAGGCTTCTTTGCGGTTGCCGCTGAGTGGCTCGCGCACGGGGTTCCATTCGTAGTAAGCTTGCAGGGCTACGGCTACGCGGTCATTCCATGTGCCTTCCGTCTCGGGGCTGTGGTTTTGGGCACCGCCGGCGTAGGCATCATTGGCGGTTTCATGGTCGTCCCAGATGCAGATGAGCGGAGCGGAGGCACGGGCGGACTGGAGACTGGGCTGGCGGTTGTATTGGGCGTGGCGCTTGCGGTAGTCGCTCAGGGTGGTGCACTCTTTATCTGGCTCGAAGCCGAATTTCGCGAAGTTGTCTTCTGCGGCGACGTAGCCACCTTTGGCGTATTCGTAGATGTAGTCACCAACGTGGATGAGAGCATCGTAGTCGCCGACGTGGGCGGCTTTTGCGTAAGCATCGAAGTATTCTGCGGTGATATTAGCGCAGCTAAAGACGGCGAATCTGGCCTGGCTGGTGGGGCCGGTAGGCAGGGTTTTGGTTTTTCCGACTGGGGAAACGATGGCACCACTGTTTGCGCTAAAACGGAAGTAGTAGGTGGTGTTTGCAGCGAGGCTGCTTGGGATGACCTTGACGGTATAGTCTTGGGCGGACTGCGCAGTGACGGTTCCGCTCGCTTGGAGTGTGGCGAATGTATTGGTGGTGGAGATTTCCCAATTGACTGAAACGGGATTGGCGTCGGCAGGAGTAACGCGTGTCCAGAGCACAATGGAATCGGCCATGGGTGCCCCGGAGGCGACGCCGTGATCGAACGTGGGATCCGCCGCAAGGGCGTATGCGAAGGTGGTAAGGTATAAAGTGGAGATGAGTAATTTCATAGCGGCGGCAACCTCATCACAGGCGCTACGGGTGCCGATTTTGTTATGGTGACAATTACGTTTGTTTGGGGGCCTTTAGGATTGATATTTTGTTTGATAATAAGAGTCCTAAGCTCCGGTGTCTTTTTGGCGCGGCGGCCTGGGCGGAGTTTTTCCGCCGGAGTTTTTCCGCGTAGGCTACTGGGGTGTGCCAAGCCCCATTCCTGTTCGGTGATCAGGTCGAGTTCGGTGCGCGGTGGGGATGGGTGCGTGTCCATACCTGGTGTTGCGGTGTCAACTTTACGAGAACTGTTTCCATCCCGCCAAGTGGTGATAAATGGTGACAAAATACCTTCCCGTGTGTGCCCAAACCTGCTTCAATCATATTGCCCTCTTAAAGCAAAAACGGGCTAACTAAAGCACTTACACGCATGACAAAGAAAGAAAATGACCAAGCCAATCCTTTTGGCATAGGGTATACGTCTGCCCTGCGAAAGCAGTCATACAAAATCAGGTTTCCCGCTGCATGTTGCCCGCCCAAGTCAAAATTACGAATTGACGATAACGCCGTTGGCGCAGTTGCAATCGCCTTGGCCGGATAATGCGTTGATGAGGTTATGGGTCGCTCGGAGTGCCTGGCGCTCCACGCTCTCGTGAGTGCGTGAGGCGATGTGACTGGTGATGACGCAGTTCGGGGCGGTGAAGAGCGGGTGGCCAGCGCGGGGCGGCTCTTCGTCGAGGACATCGGCTCCGTAGCCGCCGACTTTGCCACTGACGAGTGCTTCGTAAATATCATCGGTCACGACGAGTTCGCCACGAGCGCAGTTGAGGACGACAACTCCGTCCTTCATCTCCGCGATTTTTTCCCGATTGATCATCCCACGGGTCGATTCATCGAGGAAGCAGTGCAGGCTTACCACATTGGAACCGAGTAGAACCTCGTCCATCGTAGCGCAACGTTTCACCTCGTGCGCGGACGCGAAGGCTTCGTCGAAATAGGGATCATAAGCGATCACGGACATACCGAAAGCCTTGGCTCGGGTGGCGACCTCCTTGCCGATGCGACCGAGACCGATAATCCCCATGGTGCTTCCGAGAATCTCGTGCCCGACCGGCTTTTTCCAGCCAGCGATCCACTTGCCATTCGAGACATCAGCAGCGTTTTCGATGATCTTCTTGGTGATTCCGAGGAGAAGGCCGAAGGTGTGCTCTGCCACGGTGGTGTGATTCACGCCGGGTGTGTTGAGGACAGGTATTTTCCGCACAGTAGCGAAAGCTACGTCGATCTTATCAAGGCCGATCCCGTATTTGCTGATCACTTTGAGCTGAGGGAGCGACTTCTCAATCACTGCCAGGGTGATGGCATCGTCGCCGCAGAGGAAGGCGTCGAAACCCATTTCCGCCAGCTCTAACATGCGGGATTCGGAAAGTGGTCCACGCTCGCGGGTGATGTCCCAGCCTTGGCTAGCAAGGAGATCGTGGTGAGAGCCTGGGGTGTCTTGGTAGGAGGTGGTGGTGAGGAGGACTTTCATAAACTTTAAATTTTAAACTTTAAACCTCAAGGAAGAGGGACGGGCGGAGGATGGGTTGATGAGGCGGGGCGGGAAAGTCGAAATTCAGCGTTTCAGCTTTTCAGTGTTCAGCGTTTACTCCCCGACGTGCTTAGGAAGTTGCTAGATGAGGCTATAGATAAAAGGGACGCGATCCTAGATGGTGGGACGGATGCGCTGCGACTGGTCGATGGCGCGGGTGATGCGGTGCCGGGCTTCGCGCTGGAGAGCTATGCCGGGAAATGGATGGCGATAACTCCGGGTAGCGAGATTGCGGAAGAAGTGAAATCATGGCTCAAGGCCAGCGAAAAAAGCGTTTACTGGAAACGCCTCGATAAGCACCAGAAGGACTCACCGGTGCATCTTTACGGCGAGGCGGTGGAAACGCCGCTCCTGATCCGCGAGAACGGACTAACCTTCGAGGTGTCCTTTGAGAGTGGATACTCGCAGGGTATTTTCCTCGACCAGCGCCTGAACCGTGCGGAGGTCATGCGGCGGATGGCGGGCGGCGGAAAATTACTCAACCTGTTTTCCTACACCGGCGGCTTCTCGGTGGCGGGTGCAACGGGCGGCGGGGAAACAACCACGCTCGATCTCTCGGCGGTTTATCTGGAGTGGGCGAAGCGGAACTTCCGCCACAACGCGATGGACGATGCCGCCCACCATTTCTGCAAAGGCGATGCGTTCCACTGGCTCAAGCGGTTCGCAAAACAGGGCCGCAAATTCGACGGGATCGTTATCGACCCTCCGACCTTTTCCCGCGACGAAAAAGGCAATGTCTTCCGCGTGGAAAGAGACTTCGGCCAACTCGCGGAATTGGCGGCAAAGGTGCTCGCAAAGGGCGGCTGGATGCTGTGCTGCACGAACTTCCGAGGGATCACGGAAAGCGATTTCATGCGCATGATCGCCATGCCGAACATGGAACCCGCCGCGATGCCGCAGGATTTTCCGGAGGAATCTTACCTGAAGAGCATTTGGGTCGGCTGATCGCCGTGGCAGCAACCGGAGCGCCGCGGAGATGGAGGAACTGGATTTTTGTCAAAACCTTCCTCAAATTGCATCCGCCCTGCCAAGCATAACCCTACAAGGCAACGCGGAAACAAACAGCCCTCACCCTGCCTAAATGCCCTTCCGATACGCCTGCTTCAGATATCCTCCAGCAGAAATGTTGCGATGAAGCAGCTGCCCCGACTGGACAGCGATGGTCGGTTGGGGCTGTGGGTATTATCTGATGCGGTATTTACCAGATTTGTTGGTGCCGTGCTTTTCGACAAGACCTGCCTGAATGAGTGGGTTTAGGACATTCATGGCACCTTGCTTGGAGATATCGAGCAGCTTGCGAATTTGTGCAGGAGCGAGGTTGCCGTGATCGGCGATGAGGCCTAGGAGGTGTTCTTGCTTGGGTGTGAGAGCGATTTTTTCCGGGTGGGCGGTTTGGAAGCGGAGCACGCGTTTCCAGACTTGTTCGAGGGTTTGGCGCAAGCCGAGCGCGGAGTATTCGAGCCATTGACTGAGGTCGCCGCCGGCCTTGTGGACTTGAGCAAGGGCCGCGTAGTAAGCGGGGCGGTTTTCCCAATAATATTCATCGACAGAGAAGATGTGGTGGGAATCGAAACCACGGCGGTAAAGTTCCCATAGGGCGAGGGCGCGCCCGGTGCGGCCATTGCCATCGGCGAAGGGATGGATGTCCTCGAAGCGGTAGTGGAGAATGGCAGAACTGAGAATGGGCGAGATGTCTGTGGAGCGGTGGTTCCACCAGTCGAGGAGCTCGTGCATGAGGGGTGAGACATCATCCGGGTGAGGTGGAAAATGGTCGCCGACGCGGACGGAGATGCTGCGATAGACTCCTGCACTGCCCTGATCCATGACTTCCCCAGCGAGTAGTCGGTGCAAGGCAAAGAGGTGCTCGTGGCGGATGCGTTTCAGTGTCGTGTTTTTCTCCACGTAGCGAAGGCCGGCGAAGTAATTAGTGACTTCGCGGCGGTGGCGGGGCGCGGACGCGAGTGGCTCGCGGCCTTCCTCAAGGGCGCGGACTTGCTCAAGTGTGAGGGGGTTTCCCTCGATGGCGGTGGAGGCGTGGCCGTTGCGGGTGCGGGTGTCCTTTTGTAAGGCGGGGATCCAAGAAAGCTCGACCGCTGCGCCTTGGATGCGCTCTCGAAGGGCTGCAATTTCCTCCACCGTAGCGAGAAGCGACGGGGTGATGGTGAATTGCGGCTGGTAGGGCATGGATATGAGTCAACTATCAGTCAAGTTATGAGTCAAGCAGGTTGGTGATTTTTTATCTGAAACCGGATGGTGAAATGGGCTTGGTAGGTCTGGCCTAGGGTTAGGCGGGATTCCAGGCTGGCGATGAGGAGCTCGCACTGGTTCTAGATGTCATCCTCGATGTCACGGCGCGCCTTACGTTTGCGTTTTTCGGCAAGGCGGATGTCTTCTGAGAGGCGGTGTTGCTCTTCGAGGGCGGCTGGATGCTTTGCTGCACGAACTTCCGGGTGATCACGGAAAGCGATTTCATGCGCATGATCGCCATGCCGAACATGGAACCCGCCGCGATGCCACAGGATTTCCCGGAGGAATCTTATTTGAAATCGATCTGGGTAGGATGACTTTTAAAGATCGAAGAAGCGTTTTGCTTTCTCGAGGAAACCGTGCTGCACCGGCGAGTTGTGATCGCCGATTGACTCGGAAAACGCACGGAGTTTTTCCTCTTGTTCCTTGTTGAGCTTCGTCGGCACCTCGACTTGGACGGTGACATTGAGGTCGCCTCTGGTTCCGCCGGAAAGTGAGGGCATGCCTTTTTCGCGGACGCGGAAAGTAGTACCGCCTTGGGTGCCGGTTGGGATTTTGATGGAGGATTGGCCATCGAGGGTCGGCACCCTCAACTCGCCGCCGAGAGCTGCGGTGCTGAATGGTAGCGGAACATCGCAGAAAAGTGTATTTCCCTCGCGCTCGAAGATATCGTGATCCGAGACGTTGATGAAGGCGTAGAGATCACCCGCCTCGCCGCCGCGCACGCCCGCGTCGCCATTGCCGGAGGA
>CAMAXN010000004.1 GCA_945862245.1 Prosthecobacter debontii | reverse complement strand
GTCCGCCTCGTCGAGCACCAGGTGCTTCACGTTCACGAGGGTGAGTGCTTTCCTTTTGATCAAATCGAGCAAACGACCCGGCGTCGCGACAATGATGTGAGTGGGCCGTTGGAGCCGCGCGATCTGGCCATCCATCGGCTCGCCGCCCGCCAAGACCTCGATGAAAATTTTCTCAGAAAACTTCGTGTAGCGGAACAAGTGCTTGCCGATCTGCTTCGCCAGCTCCCGCGTGGGCGCGATGACGAGGCCTTGGATTACGGGTTTCTTCGGGTCGATCTTGGTAAGAAGGGGTAGGCCGAAGGCAGCGGTTTTTCCCGTGCCAGTCTGTGCCTGCGCACAGAAATCGCCGCCGTTTTTTATTAGGAACGGAATGGACTTCGCCTGCACCTCGGTGGGCGTGACAATGCCCATTTCCTCCAACCCTTTCACCAGATCCACCGGTATACCCAATTCCCTGAACGTACTCATCCACCGCGAGGCTGTTGTATCCGATAGGAAATGACGAGCTGTAACTGAACAGTGGCGCGATGCGCCCGCTTCTGCCAGCATCACCTCGCCATGGACGAATACGACCGCCGCGAGTTCCTCAGCCTAAGCCTCCCTTCCTTTCTCGGGGTGCTGACGGCGCTGCCGTCCCTTTGCACGCTCGCCACCCGCGCGAACGCAGCGGAGGGTAGGCTCCCTGCCGATGGTGCGATGCATTGGGAGGCATTTCTCGAAGCCATTGCTAAGGAGGCGGAAAAACAGCATCTCGATGCATGGAACCAAGACGCATACGTAGGGAAAATCGCCAAGCTCGCCTCCCGCCTGCATCTGGAAGACCCGGTTCTCACTGAGGGTCTCGCCCAGCTAAAAGTCCGCCTCGAGCAAGGCAACGTCGATTTCCAATACCTGGAGAAACGTGTCGATTTTGCTTTATGCCTGGTACAGTTCGATGTGGACGAGCAGATCCTTCCACATGACCACCCTGGCATGACTGGCATGATCCTCTGCGCTTCCGGCGAGATTGAGACCGCCAACTTCAATCCCGTAGAACTGCCGGAGTTCGAAACGCCTGACGGCCGTCAACTGCTAAAACTCGCCGGACAGGCCACGCTTAAAAAAAACGACATCTCGACGCTCACGGCAAAAGCCCGGAACATCCACACTCTCAAGGCGCTGAAAGTTACGCAACTCGTAGATATTTTCACCCCGCCTTACAATGACGAGCGAGCCGAGCTGAGCCGCTGGTTCAAGCTCGCATCCGAACCCCTCCAAGGACACAAAGACATCTTCGAGGCAGAGGTTTCTTGAGGAAATAGCCAATGCCCTCACGCGGACGCCACCAGACGACCTCCAAGGAATGCAAATCCGCGATGAAGCGCATCGAGGCATTGGCGGGTGTATCCGGATTGATTATTGGACGCTCCTACGGCGGAAAATCACTTAGTGCTGGAAGCTCGACCGGATCGGTGCGCATCCAGCGAAAAGTTCCTGGTGGGCTTAAGGCTGTCACTCAGACCGAGAAAGGCCTGCAGGAAATTTTTATCCGCACTGAGGCTGGAGCCGAAGACGCGATCGCGAAGACGATACGGAGCTGGGAGTGAGGTGGGTCAGGGCCTGCCTCGGTGCTTGGTGATCGTAGAGTTGGCGGCGCGCTTCACCCGCAGGGCGGATGATCCGACTTTCAGCCCGTTGAGCTGGCTGATCGCCTTGGTGGACTCGTCCATGTTAGGCATTTCCGCAAAGCCGAAACCTTTCGACTGGCCGGTCTTGGGATCCATCACGAGGGTGCAGGAGGTGACTTTCCCATGCTTGCGGAAAAGGTCGGTGATCTGCTCCTGGGAGAGACTGCGGTCGATATTTCGGATCAGGATTTGCACGGCTGGCCGGAAAGATGGAAAGTTTTGCGCAGCTTGGCGAGCGCCAAGAGGAATCAAACTAGCCAAGTCCTCCGCGATGTACAGACTTCGCCCATGATCATTTTCGACCGCGTCCGTGAAATCGCGCTGGTGAACAGCGCCGGCAACATCCTTTCCTGGGATCAGGAAACGTATCTGCCCTCCGGCTCCGCCGATTACCGCTCCGGGCAACTCTCCTACTTGGCCACCCACGCGCACAAGCTCGCGACCTCCGATGATTTCCTAAGAGCCCTCGCCGATGCCGAGCAAACGGACGACGGCAGCGATCCCGTCCGCACTGCGAACCTACGCGAAATCCGCCGCGAGTCCGATCGCTCGGTGAAGATCCCGACGGATCTCGTAACCCGCGAGTCCACCGCACAATCCGCCGGTCACCATGCGTGGATCGCGGCGCGTAAGGCCTCTGACTTCTCCATCTTCGCACCGCATCTTGAGAATCTGTTCGGCTTCGCTGCCAAAAAAGCGGATCTCTGGGGATTTGTTGACGAGCCCTACGACGCGCTACTTGAAGGTTTCGAGCGAGGCACTTCTACCACCACTATCGCAGGACTTTTCGATACGCTACGCAAAGATCTCGCCCCACTCTCGGCGCAGGCCATCACACGGAGCGCGCCGTCGGAACTCCCGCCCGGTCCTTACCCAGTATCTATCCAGCAATCATTCAATGCTGTTGTCGCAGCCGAGATCGGCTTCGATTTCCAAACCGGACGCATCGATACCACAGCACATCCTTTCTGCACCACGCTCGGCCCGCGCGATGTGCGACTGACGACGCGCTACATGACATCGGATTTCACCTCATCGCTCTTCGGCGTCATGCACGAGGCTGGCCACGGCATGTATGAGCAAGGTCTTCCAGCCTCCGACTACGGCCTACCCTCCGGGTCCGCTGTTTCACTCGGCATCCACGAATCGCAATCGCGGCTTTGGGAAAATCAGGTGGGTCGTTCTCCGGAGTTTTGGGGAAAATTCTACCCCATCGCGCAGGGGCATTTTCATCAGCTCAAGGATTTCCCGTTCGAGAAATTCCTGCACCACATCCATCGTGCCGAGTACTCTCCTATCCGTGTCGAAGCAGATGAGGCCACCTATGACCTCCACATCGTCCTCCGTTTTCGCATCGAGCGCATGTTACTCAACCGCGAGATCACCGTCGCGCAGGTGCCGAGCACATGGAATGACCTCTTCCACGAATCCTTTGGCTTCATCCCACCTGACGATGCCCGCGGCTGCCTACAGGACATCCATTGGTCGATGGGCGGCATCGGCTACTTCCCCACCTACACGCTTGGCAACATCAATGCCGCCCAGCTTTTTAAATCCGCTATAGCCATCCCAGAGATTAGCGCCGCCACCGCGAAGGCCGACTATGCACCGCTCCTCGCTTGGCTCCGTGAAAACATACACTGCCACGGCGGAGTTCTTGATCCGACTGCACTCATGAAACAAGCGACCGAAAAGTCACCATCCACCGAAGCATATATAAGGCATCTCAAGTCCCGCTATGTAAAGTCTTACTGAAAAATAGAAACTGCACCAACCGCTCGCGACAGCAAGTATTCCACCAATATCGAAGACACACCACATAGTCATCAGGCAAACCTAGAAAACTCTCACCATGTTCATCGTATTCGAAGGCATAGACGGCACGGGCAAATCCACGCAGGCTCGGCGACTCGCAGAGCATTTCACTTCGCAGGGCAGAACTGTAGTTCTTTCCCGCGAACCCACCGACGGACCGTGGGGTACACTACTCAGGAACTCAGCGATCACCGGTCGCCTCTCTCCCGAGGAGGAACTTGCGACTTTTCTCAAAGATCGCAGGCAGCACGTCTTGGAAAAAATCGCACCTTCGCTCGCTGCCGGACACGTTGTGATTCTTGATCGCTATTACTTCTCAACTATGGCCTACCAAGGCTCGCGCGGTTTCGATCCTCTGAAAATACGCTCAGACAACGAAGTCTTCGCACCTGTGCCCGATTTGCTGTTTATCCTCGACCTTGACGTGGACTCCGCGCTTTCGCGTATCGGTTCGCGCGGTGACACAGCCAATGAGTTTGAGCAGCGCGCCAACCTTCAGCGATGCCGCGAAATTTTCCTCTCGCTCAAGGACGAACCCTTTGCTCAGTTGATCGATGCGAACCGCCCGCCGGAGCAAGTTGCCGATAGCATTCTCACCTCACTAACTTGATTGCCCAGTCGTCATAGAAACTAGAAACACCATGCAGCGCCGCTACCTAAAGCTCATTATCTGTGCGCTATCGGCGTTGATCGCTTGGGCGATTTTGCCGGGTACTTTCATTGATCGAGGGCTATTCTCGCTCACGGCACGGAGCTTCGCTGAGAAGCCATTTTTCATAGCTGGAACAGGGATACATAAAAGCGCCTACACCCTTCGCACTCTGAAAAGAAAGAATGCATCCTCTAGCACCCCCCTGCCGGAGATCGCTATTACCGACGATCCCGACCGCGTTTTCCAGACCTCCCCACCCTCTCCGGTAGACTTCGCGGTCATCCTGATAAACCTGCGCCGCCTCGGTCGTGATTCCGTTGCCATTGGAATGCCCCTCGCATGGCAGCAGACAGATATTATCTCCCTGATGGCGCTCGACCAGCAACTCGACACGCTAGCCTCTGTGGTCACCGCTGCTCCTCTTTCGCGCGGTGCCGTCCCTTCTCCGCTTCCTCCGGCTTTTCGTCGCGCCTCGATCGCTCTTTCTAATATCAATGGAAATACCCGCAATCTTCCCCTCGTAAACCGTGTCGCCATCCCGGATGTGGTTCTTGGGAACAAGTCTTCGCTCGCAGGCTTCACTCTGCTTGAGTCTGAGCCAGATGGGGGACTCCCCTATCTTATAGCCCGCTGGGATGATCGCGTCGTCCTCTCCTTCGCCCTGCTGGCCGCACTCGCAAATCACGGGATTTCTCCTGATAATATCGAAATCCGCATGGGAGAATTCATCTCATTCGCAAAAGACGGCCTGTTCATCCCTATCGATGAGTTCGGACGTCTAACCTTCGCCCCACCTTCCTCGGACAGCTCCGCAGCCATCCCTGCCGAAACCCTCATCGATGCTCCAGACGACTTACTGGCTGATCAACGCGCAGGCACGGTATTGATCCGTGATGGCATGTCGGCGGCAGATATTTCCTCGATGCGCTTTTCAGAAGCACTCATCCCCACGGTTTCCTTGCTAGCCGATCCATCGGCTACATTAATATCGAAGCCTTTCAAACGTATTCCATTGGTCTATGAATTGCTTCTCATCGCCTCGCTTATCTGCCTTCTTCTTGGCTTGGAAAATTTACCCAAAATTTGCACCCGCCGCGCTTTGATTATTCTCGCTGGGATTTTCGTGATCCTGCATTTCATTCTGGTACGCGGCACCGGCACATGGCCACCCACTTTGCCCGCCCTTGCAGCAATACTCGCCGCAATCGCGCTCAGAGTAGGGCGTGATATCGTGCCCATTATTCTGGTGACTCACACGGAATAGCAAAAGGCTGTCAAATTCCCGAGTTCCAGCACGAGCTCGAAACTGTAAAAAATGCTTAACCCAAAGGCGAAGATAAAACTAAAAAACAGTCTGCGAAAAAATCTCCCAGATAGCGCAAGGAGAAGTAGGATACGCCCAACAACGAAACTTCGTTTCCCATGAACCCCGCCGAAAAAGCCGACGCTCTCATCGAAGCCCTGCCTTACCTCCAGGCCTTCCGCTCGAAGACTATTCTCATCAAGATGGGCGGCTCCGCCATGGAAGATTCAGAACTCGTCTCCAGTGTGATGCGTGACATCGTTTTCCTGGAGGTCGCCGGCATTAATCCCATCGTCGTCCACGGCGGCGGCAAGGCAATCTCCGCCGCCATGGATAAATCCGGTATCGATGCGAGGTTCATCAACGGCCTACGCTATACATGCGATAAGACTATCGATATCGTCTCCCGCGTGCTCTCAAAAGAGATCAATCCCGGCCTCGTCCGCATGATCCGCGACCTCGGCGGCAAGGCCATAGGCATCCCCGGTACCGATATTTTCCTCGGCGAGAAAATGAAAGCCACCGATGCAAATGGCAACGCGGTGGATCTCGGTCATGTCGGCGAAGTGATCGGCTGCCAACTCGCGAACATGGACACCGCCCACAAGGCGGGCATCGTCCCGGTCATTTCACCGCTCGCCTCCGAACTCGCTACCGGCAAGCCGCTCAACATCAACGCCGACCTAGCCGCCGCCGCGCTCGCCAAGGAACTACGCGTCTCCAAGCTCGTCTATCTCTCCGATGTCCCCGGCCTGCTTAGCGACGCAAAAGATCCGTCCACCCTCATCAAATCCATCAACCGCGCCGAGGTTGAGGCTCTCATCGCCGATGGCACGATCTCCGGCGGCATGATCCCGAAAGTCCGCTCCGCCGTGGACGCACTCAACGCCGGCGTCCGCAAGGTCCACTTCGTCGATGGCCGTCTGCCGCACGCCCTGCTGTTAGAAATTTTCACCGATGGCGGAATCGGCACCGAGGTGATCCGTTAGACCAGGTTCCTCACGATCCAGAAAACGATCACCACCACCGCGACCACCGTCGCACCCCAGCGTCCGGGATTTAGCCGGAAGGGCATGGGCTTTCCTCTCACCCATCCCATCACCTCGATGCCTAGCGCAACCATTGCCAGCGGCAGCAGGATCATACCAACCGGATTGAAGGCGAACGCTTCTGCGACGCGTCCGTGGAGCAGAGCGTAGGTGCCGCGAGTCATGCCACAACCCGGACATTCCAGCCCCGTGAGCTTCCGGAACGCACAGCCGGGCATCCAACCCGTCCCGCCCGTTTCCCGCAAAGCGTAGGCGCCCCCTGCGAGAGCCAATACCCCCAGCGATACCCACAGTGCGCGATCCTTATGCATCGTTTGCTACGGGCTCGATGCGGCGGCACCTGCTGCGACGATAACCATAAAAATTAGGTAGATTCCGATGCCTACACCCCATGTGGCGACTCCAGCGATCGCCCATGTCTTCGCGCTTTTCGAGGCAGCGTTCGCACCCACGATATCACCCTGCGCTAGCAGCGAGTCGACCTTGGCAGCGTGAACGATAGAAACCACGCCGAACGGCAGGCAGCACAGCACGGTGACGACAATCGACTGCCAGAGATAGTTCGGAACAGAACCAACGGCATAACCTGCGGGATAAATGGGTGGCTGCTGCATGGGAACCGATCCCATGCCAACCGGCGGAGGATTCGAAAAGCCGCTTGTGGATTGAAATTCCGGAACTTGTGCTAACGGTTTCCAATCCGACATCCCTTCTTTCCAGATCAGATCTGAGGACAAAACTTCTCCGCCTCGCGCTTTTCCGGAAAGCTGTTCCGTGGAGATCGGTCCCAACTGCATCCCGTTTTTTGAGTAATACCACATGGCGCATGCATTATCGCAATCCTGATCACCCCGTCAAGATCACCCACGCAGGAGTGTGGAGGGTTCTTCAGTAGCGGTATTTATGTAAGGCTCATTCGGGTCGGTTCCAACTCACCATTCTCTTACAAGTAGACCGCAGACTGCCCGGTCTCAAATGTGAACTAGTGGGACTGATTCCAAAGAACGAGGCACTGGGAACGCGGATTTGGAACCCGCATGCCCATGGATAAGCGAAAGTGTTCAGCCTCGAAGGACGGCATCTTTCTCCCATCATGCGCTTGCGAGTCGCAGACTCGCGTTCCCAGTCCTGAAATTGCACATGAAGGAACGGCTCTGTGTTCTCCGTGCCCTCTGTGGTAAAAATTCCCATCGAATCGGATTTTCGTTCCCTAGCTTGATGGCTCTGCAATAAGTAGTAATTAGCCGGCTTCCTCCACGACACCTCCGCCGAGCAGCCTGCCGCCATCGTAGAACGCCATGATCTGGCCGGGCACGAGGGCGCGTTGTCCTTTTTCGAAAATCAATCTGACCCTGCCTCCTTCGAGCGCCTCCAGCTTCACCGGCTCGGCCTTGGCTCGGTAGCGGGGCTGCGCCTCGGCCCGTTTCAGCGAAGCGATCTCCTCATTGATTGAGGAGACAGTGCCGACGATGCATTCGCGCGAGTATAGCCCCTCCGTATCCTCACGATCCCAGCCGATCACTAGGCGGTTCTCCGCCACGCGTTTCCCGACGACCACATACGCCATGCCTTCCTTGGGGGATGCGACGCCATGGCCTTTCCTCTGGCCAATGGTGTAGAAATGGAGCCCGCGGTGGGTTCCCATCACCCGCCCCTCCGTATCGACGATCTCGCCCGGTTTGTCCGGAAGATAATGCGCGAGGAAATCGCTCATCTTCACCTGCCCGAGGAAGCAGATCCCCTGCGAATCCTTTTTCTCCGCTACCGGCAGACCGAACCTCCGCGCCGTTTCCCGCACTGCCGGCTTGAGCATTTCGCCGGTGGGGAAAAATGCATGCTCTACTTGGAATGTGTTCATCAGCGAGAGGAAATAGCTCTGATCCTTGTTGGGATCCGCTCCGCGCAGGATCGCCGCTTGTCCGGTCGAGAGCTCACGCCTTCTAGAGTAATGGCCCGTGCCGACCCCCTCGAAACCCTGGCTCAAAGCATACTCGAGAAATACGCCGAATTTCATCTCGCGGTTGCACCAGACATCGGGGTTCGGCGTCAGTCCTTCCTCGTAGCCGTTTACTAGATAATCCACGATCTTCTCCTTGTAGCTATCGATCAAATCAATCACACGAAACTCAATACCCAGCACATTCGCAACAGAGCGGGCGTCCTCGATATCCTGCTCCCACGGACAATCCCCTGGGATGCCCTCTTCATTCATCCAGTTCTTCATGTAGCCGCCAACGACTTCATACCCCTGCTCCACGAGCAAGGCCGCCGCCACCGCACTATCCACGCCGCCGGACAAACCGACCATTATTTTCGCCATGCCGCAGAATTACCTTAACATTCTCCGCCCTCAACTTTCAAAACAGGAAACCTAATAAAAAACACCCTTAGCTAGTGCTCGCAGTTCAGTCCTATAAAGAGCATAAGCGAAGCGACGAAGCGACGAAGCGACGAAGCGACGAAGCGAGCGACGAGCGTAGAATGCGAAGTAAAGGTCTGAGCTTAACTTAGTGGTCGGGCTGGCTTCGCCTGCTTACCAACTCTTTTCATCTTGCAACATCAACCATACAACGTATTCTTTACACTAGGTAAAAAAGGTAAATCACTAGGTAAAAAAGGTAAATTCTTAACATTAAGCGTCATGACTTCCACCCGATTCGTCCCCTGCCAACTCGCCGTTCTCTTGTTATCCCTCGCCTAGGCGTGGCCCGCACCTGGACAGGACCTTGGCCTCGCGCTCGAACAGACCGGTAGTGGCGCGATCCAACTCGAACTCAAGGGTCAACCGACCCTTGATCACAGCCTCGAAGTTTCCCAGGACCTCCTCAAGTGGGAATCGCTGCTCTCCCTTCGCATGCCATCCGCCCCCTTTGAGTGGACCGATCCACTCTCCTCCTCCCGGCCGAGGGGATTCTATCGGCTCTCGCAGTGGGCCGACGACGCCCCGCGGGCACAAGCGGACAACTTCCGCTTGATGGACCATGAAGGGCGTTCCCAGGAATTATTCTACCAAAGCGCGGTGGACGCGGTGGTGTTGCTATTCATAAATCCCGACAGCGGCAATTCGCTGGCCGGCACGATCGCCGATTTGGAGGATACCCTCGGCAAACAATCAGTGGCGTTCTGGATCATCGATCCTCTTTCGAAAAGCCGTTCCGAACTGGTAGCGAATGCCCTCGCTTGGCAGATTCACACCCCGATTCTTCACGACTCTGCGCAGCTCGTGTCCCGTGCTTACGGTGTCGAACGCGGACCAGAAGCAGTCGCGATCGACACCGCGACCTGGCGAATCTTTTATCGCGGAGCAATTGCAGGCAGCGCCAGCGGTGAACTTCCGGGACCCTCCTACCTTGCAGATGCCGTCACGGCCTTTCTCGGAGGGCAGCGGCCGGCCTACTCGCGCACCCCCGCCACGGAGGGTATTCTCCCGCTGGCGTCGCCGGTCGTGGTGTCCTACGAGCAGGAGATCGCTCCGTTGCTTATACAGCATTGCGTGCGATGCCACAGCCCGGGCAACATCGGACCGTTTTCCCTGAGCGATTATCAAACCGTCGTGAATCGGGCGTCCAGCATCCGACGGAAAATCCTCACCGGCGAGATGCCCCCCTGGTTCGCTGATCCGAAATGGGGTGAGTTCGAAAACGATTGGTCGCTATCGGAAGCCTCGGCCCGCGCGTTGGTCGACTGGCTTGATCAAGGGGCACCGCGCGGGGGCGGATCGGATCCCCTCGCCGATCTCTTTGCAAACACCCCGCCGCCGACTGATTATCCCGTGAATTGGCCTGCCGAACTGGGTGAGCCGGATCTGGTTGTCACAATCCCTCTCCAAAATATCCCGGCCAACGGAGAAGTCGACTATCGCTATCTTGAAGTCCGCCCGAACATCCCGGCCGACACCTACCTGCGCGCCGCGATCATCAAGCCCGGCAACCGAAAAGTGGTTCATCACAGCCTTGTTTTTCTAGGGAACATTTCTCAGACATTTGGTCAGGGATCCGGCCTGCATGGCTACTTCGCCGGATACGTCCCGGGCATTCCGGCTTACGCCTTCCCTGCAGACACCGGCAAGTTTATTCCCGCCAACCCCACCCTCACCTTTCAGATGCACTATCAAACCCACGGGAGTCCCCAAACCGATCGGACTGAGCTGGGACTCTATTTTCACACCACCCCACCGAGTATGGAGTACCGGACGACCGGTGCCAGCACGACCACAATCAATATCGCTCCCGGGGAACGCGAATACACCCGGGAGGCCTCGGTGGTCCTCTCCTCGACGCAGGCAACGCTGCTCTATGAAATGAGCCCGCACATGCACTATCGCGGCGCGCGCATGGAGTACGAGGCGCTCTACCCCGGAGGTGAAACCGAAAAACTTCTCTCGGTGCCCCATTACATCTTCGATTGGCAGCTGCTCTATCGCCTCGCCGAGCCGAAGTGGATGCCCGCCGGAACGGTCATTCGGGTCCGGGGAGCCTTCGACAATTCCCCCCAGAATCCGCACAACCCCAACCCGACCACCACGGTAGGGTTCGGAGAACAGAGCGACGACGAAATGTTCATCGGCTACATCAATTACGCGGTGCCGCGGTAGATTCTTGAAACGAGTCACGGGATCCCTGGTTGCATCCTGGTTGCATCCTGGTCTGGCAGACTTCGATGGTGGCCAAGGTGACCGCCAGCTGACGGAAAAATGAAAATTGGAGCATTCGAAGAATCGGGCTCAATCGCACCGTAGATCTCAGATCTAACCCAATAAAACTGAACTGATGATCCACGTGGCGATCCCCAACAGCGTTACCAGCATCGGAAACTCTGCGTTCCAAGACTGTAGCGGTCTGACGAGCGTGACGCTTGGCAAAAGCGTTTTTTTGTTAGTTTATCGTCTATAAAACATATATAATAAAGGTATACCGCCGACCGGACTCGAACCGGTACGCTCTTGCGAGCAACGGATTTTAAATCCGCAGTGTCTACCATTCCACCACGGCGGCGTTACTAGTGACATGGCGATTAATCTTGGACGGACGCACCATGGCAAGGCGATTCCGGCATTATCATCTGTGAAACCGACACTTATGTCCGTGAATCGGACAGGATCGTGATATAGTTGCACTCGCCATGAAGTTCCCATGCAAGGTGTCGAGGGCTTGAACTGTAAAAAACCTTGCCAATACCATGTGAAATAGATATTCCTCCCTACCCTTAAATACCGCTCCGGCGGTAAGATGAGTGCCAACTGTCTCCATGAAGTTATCTCAACTGCTCGACATCGACCATATCCTTCTGGATATGAAGGCAACCGAACATTGGCCTGCCATCGTGGAACTCATGGATTTTCTCGCGGAGACAGGCGATATTCCGAAATTTTGCCGGGATGAGATCATTACGGCGCTACAGGAGCGGGAAGCACAGATCAGCACCGGCATTGGCTCCGGGGTGGCCATCCCACACACCTTCTCAGACAAGCTTGAAAAGGTCGTGGCTGTATTCGGAAGATCAAAGGCTGGAATTGACTTCGAAGCGCTCGACAATGCTCCCGTGCATTTCATTATACTTTTTATTGTGCCCAAAAAGGACTATCATCTGCACCTTCACACTCTGGCCGCGATCGCAAAAATGTTCACTAACTGTGAAGTGCGCCGCAAAATAGCCGCTGCTGAATGCCGCAATGAGATACTGGATATCCTTGATCCCAAGCCGGTCCGCAGCAACTAATCTCACTCATTTTGGCTTTTTAGTTTCCAGTGCTTCAACTTATTAGCAGTTGCCAAAATGACCCTCCTCCAGAACCTTGAATCACGTCTGTCCAGCGCACTTGAAGCCGCCCTCGGTGTACCTTGCGCCGCAAACATGACGTCTACTGCGGATCTCCGCTTTGGCGATTACCAAAGCAACTCCGCGATGGTGCTGGCGAAAAAACAGAAGACGAATCCTCGTGAACTCGCCGAAAAAATTCTTGCCGTTGTGGAGATTGAGGGACTCGCCACTGCGAAAATTGATGGCCCCGGCTTCATCAATTTCAGCATCTTACCTGAAGCTTACGCCGCCTACGCAGAATGCCTGTTGGACGATCCCAGGCTGGGCGCACCCGAGCTTGGAAACTCAAAAACCGTCGTCGTCGATTTCTCTGCACCGAATGTCGCAAAGCCCATGCACGTGGGGCACATCCGCTCAACCATTATCGGTGACTCCCTTTGCCGTATCGCCCGTTTCCTTGGCTTCAAGGTAATCGCCGACAATCATATCGGCGACTGGGGCACGCAGTTCGGCATGATCCTCCACGGTTGGAAAACCACCCTCGACCAGAGAGCGCTGGAGGCGGATCCGATCGCAGAACTCGTCCGGGTTTATCGCGAAGTCAACTCCGCCGCGAAAAATGATCCCGCCGTCCTCGATATCTGTAAGGCCGAGCTTGTGAAGCTCCAGGCCGGCGACCAAGAAAACTTCGCCATCTGGCAGCAATGCATCGATGTTTCCAAAGCTGGATTGCAGAAAATCTACGTCATGCTCGATGTGAGCTTCGATCACTGGCTGGGCGAAAGTTTTTACAATACCATGCTGCCGGGGCTCGTCGATGAATTCCTGGAAACAGGCCTCGCCCGCGAGAGCGACGGCGCGGTCTGCGTTTTTTCGGACGGCTCGAAACCCGCCGAGCAGGATCCTTTCCTCGTCCACAAGGAGAACGGCTGGACGGACAACCCGGCGATCATCCGCAAGGCGGACGGTGGTTTCCTCTACGCCACCACGGATCTCGCCACCATACGCTACCGAATCGACGAGTGGAACGCCGACCAGATCTGGTATGTGGTCGGGATGCCACAGCAGCTCCATTTCCACCAGATCTTTGAGTCCGCCGCACGCTGGGGCAAGACCTGTGACTTCCGCCATATAGCCTTCGGTTCTATCCTCGGGGAAGATCGCAAGATGATGAAAACCCGCTCCGGCGACAACGTAGGCCTTGTCGAACTCCTCAACGAAGCGCGAACCCGTGCCGCCGCGATTATCTCGGAAAAATCCTCCCACCTGACGCCGGAGGAAGCCGCCGAAGTCGCGGATATCGTGGGCATCGGCGCGGTTAAATTTGCGGAGCTTTCACAGAACCGCCTCACTGATTATGTTTTTGCATGGGATAGAATGCTAGCTCTGCAAGGTGACACCGCCCCCTACCTCCAATACTCCCACGTTCGTATCCGCTCGATCTTCCGCAAGCTCGACGCCAAATTTTCCGCGAAGGATGTGAAGCTTACTCTTTCTGCTGCCGAGGAAATCCACCTCACCCGCCTGCTAGCTCGCTTCGGCGAAGTGCTACCTCTCGTGCTCGAAGATCACCGCCCTAACCTCCTTGCCAACTACCTTTTGGAGCTGGCTCGTGCATTCCACTCTTTCTTCGAAGCCTGTCCTGTCCTGAAATCTGACGAACCCATAAAATCCTCCCGCCTCGCTCTCTGCGAACTAAGTGCTCGCGTTCTCGAGAAAGGCCTTGGACTGCTCGGTATACGCTGTCCGGAACGTATGTAGCTTCGAATTCCTGCGTTTTTAAATATTTATTTGGAATTGAAAATTCGACTAAGAAAGAAAGCATTGCCACCTCATGGAACCCTTCTACGTAATCGGCCACAAAAACCCGGATACCGACGCGATCTGCTCGGCAATTGGCCATGCAGCCCTCCTGCGCGCCTGCGGGGAGGAGCCTACCGCCATCGCAGCACGCTGCGGCGAGATTTCCCAGCGAACTAAGTGGGTTCTTGAAAAAGCGGGCATGGAGGTGCCCCTGCTACTTACCGACGCCCGCCCCAAGGCTGGTATGATCTGCCGCCGCAATGTCATCAGCGTTCTTCCCTCCGACACTTTCCTAACCGCCTACAACCGCATGCTTGCCGCCTCAATCCGCTGTGTGCCGGTCATGAACTGCGATGGCTCAGTGGCGGGCATCCTGCAATACATCAACCTCCTCAAACTTCTCCTTCCAGACAATACGGAAGGCATCAGCGTCCGCACCGTCCACGCGTCCCTCAACAACCTCGCCGCTACCCTCAACGCAGAAAGCCACGGAGCGAAAATTTGTGATCAGGACGAGGAGGAAGATCTCATTCTACTCGTCGGTGCGTCATCGCAGGACACAGTGAGATTAAGGCTCGATCAAGCGACTGCCGAAGGTAGCATAAATCGTTTCCTCGTTGTCTGCGGCGACCGTCCCATCATCCAGCGACTTGCCATCGAGAAAGGTGCCCGCGCATTGCTCGTGACTGGCAAGAACCCGATTTCCGAAGATATACGCGACCTCGCCATCGCCAAAGGCACCGTCCTCCTCGGTTGCCGTCAGGACACCGCCAGCGCCAACACTCTGATCCGCTGCTCCCGCACTGTCCGCCACGTCATGGAGACGAATTTCATTACCGTGGACGAACATGAGCCAGTTTCTAAAATCCGTAAACAGCTTGTCGCAGCCGATCAGGATCTCTTCCCTGTGATGGACATATCAGAGAATCTCATGATCGGTGTCCTCGCTAAATCTGACCTCGTCGATCCTCCGAAAATGCGTTTTGCGCTAGTAGATCACAACGAATACGCTCAAGCAGTATCTGGTATCGAGGAGGCCACGATTATCGAAGTCATCGACCACCATCGACTCTCCGGAAACTTAGTTTCCCGTGAGCCGATCCGCTACCTCAACGAACCCGTAGGCTCGACGTGCACCCTCGTAGCTAGAAAATTTTTCCACCGCGATCTCATCCCCGCACCCAGCGTCGCGCTCTGCCTCTGCGGCGGTATCGTTTCCGACACCCTTTGCCTCACCTCACCCACAACCACCAAGCTCGACCAGAAAATGCTCACTTGGCTCAGCGGCATTGCGCGGGTGGACGCCAAGCAGTTCGCCGAGGAATTCTTTGGCGTCGGATCTCTCATCGTGAACGGCACGTCCGACGAGATCATCCATGCCGACAGAAAAGAATTCAATGAGCAGGGACTTTTTATCAGCGTATCTCAGGTAGAGGAGCGTGACCTCCATGGCTTCAACGCCAGACGCGTAGAACTTGAGAATTCGCTTCGAGCCCTGCAAGTCGATAAAAATTATGACCTCGCGGTGCTCTGCGTAACTGATGTAGCATTATTGAAGAGTATGGTACTCGTTGTCGGCCCAGAGAATGTAATTGCCGCTCTCCCGTTTAACCGCATCGACGATAACCTTTACCTCGCACCGGGTGTGGTATCGCGGAAACGTCAGATTTTTCCCGCCATCTGCGACGCAATCGAGCACGCTAGCAGATAAGGTGGCGGCGATCTTTGTTCGCCCTGTAAAAATAGATAGCAAAGAAACAGGATGGATATCTTCCTGACGGCAGCCTGGTTCAATCGTCCCAGTTACTTTTTTGCAGTATTCTATGCTTTCGCACTCATATCCGTTTCACGTAGAGACGGAATGTTACCGCCAAACCTCAATCCCCCACAACGCATGGCACTAGGATGCTTTCGCTCATGCCATGGATCTTTTTTTTATCAGCGGGAACGAGAGTCGCTAGGCAACCGCCGAATTTTGTCTCCCCTTTACCGTTGGTGAAAAAGTAAGGACAGAGCCTAGCCCGCACATCCAACATTCTCACACCACCGTCCGCTTCATAAACCGGATGCTCGAAGCGCTTCCCTTCGTGGAACTCCTGCATCAACCATGGTTGATCGGCGGATTGGTCAAGCGCAGAATCAAGCCGTTCCCTCCACTCCGATGCCGAAAGGTCGTGACCAATAAAAACACCGCGTGAGCCCCATGCTGTTTCATGGAAACCGCTGATCTTAAGCACTAGTTGCCGTTCCTTTTGGGAAAATTCAGCGACCTCCTCCCATGAGTGTACGTCCATTCTCGGCAGCGCCGCGTGCGGTGGCAACGGCTTCCGATCCAGCACCCAGCCAAAGGGAATCAATTCCCGCAAGCGTCGTAAGTAACTGCCGCGTAGTGATTGCTCCCAGATTTTTTTTAGTGCCGGCGACCACAGCAACGCCAGCCACAGTTTATCCTCAAGATGCGGTTTAAACGGCGGAGTCACAATTATATCAAACGTCGCACTCTTTTCCGCAAGCTCACGGAAACGCGGAATCGATGCCCAATCGAACTGCTCAAAAAACCGATAGATCGCCCGTCCAGATTCCACATAATCCTCTGCGCTCTCGGTTTTCCAGCTATCACCCAGCCTCCCCGCCAGCCAATCCATCTCCGCACGGTAATCCTTCGACTCCTCGGAAACCAAAATATCACCCCCATCCGGCATGATGGATCTGAAACCCTCCACCATTCCATCCGCACCGCCAAGCACCTCATAACCGCCATCCGAGTACACTTTGGAAAGCCATGCGGTAATCCCCATCCCGCCCGGCACACTGTCCAATTCCGTTACTGCGAAATGATCTTTTGCTAGGATCAGATCTGGCCTGATCACCCTCGGAAACTGCTCCGCCATCCCTGTCTCTCGCTGCAGCGATACCAACCAATCCGGCTTTCCCTGATCCATCAACTCCGCCAGCCACGGTACCACTTTCCGCGCCGCCGATCTCCGGTAAAGCAGATCACAAGCCTGCTGAAACTTGGCCAGCGGATGCCCCATTGCCATCATCTCCCTTGATTCACTCGCCGTGAGCCTCAGCGGCTCGGGAGACCACTGCCATGCTCCTCCGCCATACAACCCGCAAGCAGGCAAGGCGTTCTTGAGATCGGAAAGGGCAATAGGCACTCGTGGACATATACCCCAATGGGGGGAAATGCAAAGCTCGATGCATCACAATGCTGGTGCATCGAGTTGAGAATTACCCACCTCATGACCGCATCTGGTTTCATTTCTCCCGCATCGAGGAATTCGGATGATCCCACAGCTTCGATATTGATCTCCGACCACAAATCCTTTCCCCTCAGGACGTGAAGCAGAGAAACTTCGGTGAGAATAGCCATGGTGATAAAACGAGACAGGCACGGGCGAACCGTCATGTGAAGCAGGTCGAGGAGAAATCTGCCCCGGCTCTTGATGAGCATGACCTCATGCGGCTTGTTGCAGAGACGGATGTCCCTTTCCTACTAATCCTCGATTGCGTCCAAGATCCGCACAACCTCGGAGCTATTCTGCGGACTGCAGACGGCGCCGGCGTCCATGCCGTGATCGCGCCGAAGGACAAGGCGGTGGGTATCACGGAAACCGTCCGTCGCGTGTCCGTCGGCGCGGCGGATCATATACCCTTCATACAGGTCACCAACCTCGCTCGAACGATGGAGCAACTCAAGGAAGCGGGCGTTTGGTTCGTCGGCACATCGGATCGTGCGGAGAAAACGCTCTACGAACTCGATCTCCGCGGTCCGCTCGCGCTGGTGCTAGGCGCTGAGGAAAAAGGAATGCGCCGCCTCACCGAAGAAAATTGTGATTTCTTGGCCAATCTGCCGATGGCTGGCAAAGTAGAGTGCTTGAATGTCTCGGTCGCCACCGGCGTCTGCCTCTTCGAAGCCGTGCGGCAAAGGGCAACCAGAGTGTGATTCAATCCGCCCTGAAAAGTCGGTTCAGACCACGCTGAAGCAGCGCGCTATCTACAGCAGTGGAGATGCTTTCATCGAGATAAACGGTGAAATTCTCTTCCATAAACTCGATGGAATGCAAGCCGTCGGCATTTGGTTTTTTGAAGGATTCTATGAGTGCCTTCATACTATCGATCTCGATGCCATTGATTTTTTTCACGATAAGATGGCGCAGGCTCTCGTAGCCGAGAGTGGCGGGCGTGGGGATCGATCCGCTGAGGAAAATAACACGCTTTGTCTTGCTCTCAAAGCTTTCAGGATTCTCATAGGCGTCGAGTAGATTAAGCGGTGCAACGATGGACCAATCCTTGCCAAAAGCTTCCAGAACGGGACGAGTGAGTTCTTGGAAAATGAAACCTCCTTTTACGAGGAAGTTCGGTGCTCGGTCGAATTGATAATCCGGTACTAAGCGATCCATTGGCTCCTCGCGGGTAAGGGTGACGTTAATCTCCTTCGGCTCGCCATCGCGCAGGATCCCGAGGGCGATTTCATCTCCAGTGAATTTCTCTCCTCGCACAATATGCCCCCAAAAAAGCGAGCCGTAATGAGGGTGCTGATAATAGCCGCGCTGGTCGATCGGGTGACCCGCCGCGCTGAGAAGCACATCGCCCACTTTTAGTTGTGCCGCATCCGCTGAACCACCCTTGCGAACTTTTCCGATGTAGAGTCCACCCTGCTCGGGCTTGAGTTTTAGGAATTTTCGTAAAGAAGGATCTTCCGTCCGCGAGGCAGCGATACCCAGTGAAGGGAAGCCTTCATAATCCCCGTCCTGCGCATTGGCAAGAAAGCGCGAGATCACATCCACAGAAAGCACATTGGAGAGCTGATCCTTCGAATCATAGCTCATCAAAATGCCGGAAAGCGCTCCGTCACGGAGAACCGGCAGAGTGAAGCTACTAGCCGCGCTCTGCATGGAGGCCTTGACCATGTAGGTAAGGAAACTTTGACCTGGTAGAAAACTTTCGGCTACATCAACGGATTGCAGCGTGCCGTTTGTCATCAATGAAGTGCCGTTGTCCTCCACCTGGAAAATCCCGAGAATATCCCCGATCACGGGACGATTAGCGAGAGTTAGCGGCATCGTATCCTTGAATACTAACTCGCTCTCTTCGTCGGATTTTACGCTGAGTAGCGCGAGGTTCACCTCATAATCCACGGCGATGATCTTCGCTTGCGCTGTCCGCGCACCGTCGGGCGTTTGCAGTTCAATGTAAGTAGCATCGGCGACCATTTCACTGGTAGTCAGAACTTGCCCGGGCGCGACAATGGCTCCGAGCGAACGGAGATTGGAAGGCGGGGTCTTCTCCCAAGGCTGACCCGGATTCCAAGACTGGCTGGTCGAATTGATCCGTATCACCGATTTTCTAAGGGAGTTGGTGGGAACTTCCTTTTCGGGCACGACAGCTAAGCCCGAAAGATTTATGTTGGTCGCGGGCTTTTGCTCGCAGGAAATTAGGGCAATACTGAGTATAAGCGGAAAAAGTAGATTCATTGGATGGTAATGTAAAAATTATTTAAGTTTGAGCACATCCTGCATGTCATAGAGGCCTGGCGGCTTGTCCACCAACCACAGTGCAGCGCGTACGGCTCCTGATGCGAATGTCATGCGCGAAGAGGCCTTGTGAGTAAGCTCCACGCGTTCGCCGTCCGCCGCAAACATTACCGTGTGGTCGCCGACTACATCGCCGCCACGCAGCGTGTGCATCCCGATCTCAAGTGGTTTGCGGGGTCCAATATTACCGAAGCGCCCGTGAGCGACGTCATCCACATAGGAGGTACCGGTTTCCTCGTTGAGAATTTCCAGAAGCCGCCGAGCCGTGCCGGAGGGCGCATCGATCTTGTGGCGGTGGTGCATTTCTGTGACCTCGATATCGAAGGCGTCCTGCGTCAAAATCCGCGCTGCCTGCTGGGTCAACCAAAATAGCGTGTTTACGCCGACAGAAAAGTTCGGTGCGTGAACGATGGGGATTTCTCGCGATGCCGCATGGATCACCTCAAGCTCCGCGTCGGTGTGCCCGGTTGTGCCCATTACTATCGGCATCCTGTGGCGCAACGCGGCCTCAATCAACTCGGTGGTAAAATGGTGAACGGTGAAATCGATAACGCACTTTGCGAATTCCATCGCCGCATCGAGATTCTCGCCCGCGTCGTGTGTAGAACCAACGATAGTTTCCAGATTGACTACGGTAGCCTCTGCAACGGCCAAGCCCATACGGCCGGACTTTCCTGTAATGAGAATGGGAAGCATGCGCGCATATGTTGGGGCCGTCCGGTGGAAATGGAAATGGGAATTTTTTCCCTTCATCCGATCTGCCCCCTGGAATGAATGTGCTCTAGAAAAATCTTAGACACACATGCACATACGAACTTGGCGATATACATAGCCTACAGCAGACGTTGCATGTCGCCGATCGCCGAAGAACAGCCAGATTGGGGTAAAATCGACACCGATGATAAATATCGCCTAGTTAGCCTGATTCGGGCTATGGATCTCTCCATGGTTTCTGCATTTGAAGATAATCTTACCAAAACCGCTTGGCGTATCCCACCTGGCGTAAGCTTGCTGAGATTTCGGGTATGGAAGAAACATTCGCGGAACGCTTCAACGATGTGTGATAATGCCTAGAAAAACTGCAACTATTCGTCTTCCCCTCCTGCTTATAACTCCCCTTCTTAGCAGTTGCAGCACATTAGAATTCTACTCGCAAGGTATAGCGGGGCAGGTCGAGATACTCAGGAAGTCGCGTTCCTGCGAGATGATGATCGCCGATTTAACGACGCCCGTGGCATTGCGGCAAAGGCTTCAACTTGCGAAGGAGTTACGGCAGTTTGCTAGTCGCGAGCTAGCTCTTCCCGGACACTCAGCTTATGGGAAATATGCAGACCTAGGACGCAACCATGTGATCTTCGTGCTTTTTGCCGCACCTGAGTTTTCCATGGAACCTATAACATGGCGTTACCCCCTGATCGGCGAAATGGATTATCGTGGATACTTCAAAGAAAAGGACGCCGCAGCCTGCGCAAAGGAATTAATAGCGGATGGATACGAAACCTACCTCGGCGGCACCGATGCCTACTCAACCCTAGGTTTTTTCCACGACCCCGTGCTGAACACTTTCGCAGGATACCGCGAAATCGACTTCGCGGAATTAATCTTCCACGAACTCACCCATACCCGGATTTTTCGTAAAGGGGAAACGACCTTTAATGAATCCCTTGCCAACGCCGTCGCCGAAGAAGGCGTGCGGAAATGGCTAATCTCAAAAGGCCGCCGCGCAGAACTCGCGGACTATGAGGAACACCTGATCCGGCGACGGGAATTTTATTGTGAAATCGATACCACACGCCGCGAGTTGACGGATATCTACACTTCGGAAATACCTGCAGAGGAAATGAGAAAGTCTAAGCAAATCGCTCTCGATAGACTCAAGTCGCGAGCCCGCGCTCTTCAGGCGCGCTGGGACGGCAAGTTCCTCGCTGGATGGCTCCGCCTCAACCTAAACAACGCCCACCTCCTCCCCTTCGTCACCTATAATAGTGAGATCGTTACCTTTCGGAAACTACTCGAAGAGTCTGACGACGATTTCGAGATTTTTTTTCGTAAGGTAGAGGAAATAGAATTGCCCCTTCGTCCTAAATTTTAATGTTAGGAATGAGATATTTCAGACAAGTGATCGCTCTTTTGGCCTCTCGTAGCCACTGCAGTCTGGACGCTCATTACTTGGGTTTTTGAAAAACACGGACTCATAGTTTTTTGCCTGTGTGCGATAGTAACCGTGGCCGTATTCTATTTACGCCGCGTTCCGCATTTTAGAAATCCGTCCCCTCATCCCCAATATCCATTTCATGTATCCAGATGTTACGATAGCGCACGTCGTGCCCCTCACACTGGAGCTTTAAACCGCCAGGGCGGTCGGTTATGCCCTTACCGCCATCGTTGCCGCCGTCGATCCCTGAATTCTCGCCGCCCCAAACCTGGATGATGGCTACGTTCTCGTGGACTTTCACTCCATTGAAATACATCGTCACAAGCGCTTTTTCAGTGAGCCTACCACCCACGAAACGAGCGGCACGAAAGACAATATCATAGCAGTTCCATTTACCCTGTCCCTTATAAAGATGGTAGGGCGATTCTGTCTCGTTAATTACCGCGCCCATGCCGTGCTTGGTCTTATCGCCGTCCTTGATCTGTATCTCGTAACGGTTCTGTAGATAGACCCCGCTGTTACCGCCCTTGTTGTTAACTAGAAATTCAATGTGTAGTCGAAAATCCCTATACTCCTTTTTCGTTACAATGTCTGCCGCACCATACTGGCCTTTTGAGAGAGGGTCATCGGTCTGCATTGTGCTACCTTCATCCACTTGATCATCAACGATCTTCCACTTGATCGGCAATGCAGAGGCGAAACGCGGTCCCTCCCAATAGATCCATTTCAAGTCGAGCATCTCGCGTGTCCCATCAAAGATCACCTCGGCTCCTGGAACGGGCTTCGCGCCAATACCAATATTTTCAGAGGAAGCAGTGAGAACAGAGAATAGTAAAAGCATGAAAGATTTCATTGAGGACATATTACGTTCATAAAAAAAATAACTTTCTACGTCACTCGTCTTTTTCGCAGAGGGAAGAGTGACACAAACCGATTCACGGACATATTCATAAGAAGCTACATCAGGCGCGTATCACCCGCCCCCTGCGTAAAACATTGCCAAAACCTCCCCAAAGAACCAACCCTAAACCACATCCCAAGAGTCATATATCTTGTTACAGCGCCTACATCTTCAAGTGTCATTTAACGTTGGCGCCGTAGTTATTCACCCCTATAGCTAACTCCGTGTCTCCCATTTCTTTCAAGCCCCTCTATATGGAACGTATCTGGGGCGGACGTGCCCTTGAGACCATCTATGGTCGCGTGCTGCCTATTCCGAATGCACCTTTTGGCGAGGCTTGGGAGATTGTAGATCGGGATGATGCTCAGTCGGTGGTTTGCGATGGAGAGTTTTTTGGGATGAGTTTGCATGACCTTTGGAAATCTCACCGAGGCGAAATTTTCGGCGATGCTTTACCGCATTCCGAGCGTTTTCCCTTGCTCATCAAAATTCTCGATTCAGCCGATGATCTTTCGATTCAAGTACACCCGCCTGCCTCGATCGCCGGTCAACTCGGAGGCGAGCCCAAGACGGAGATGTGGTTCATCGCCGATGCAAAACCGGGGGCTACACTTTATGTGGGTCTGCGAAAAGGAGCGACACGCTTAACCTTAGAGCAATCGATCACTGAGGGCAGCGTAGCGGAGCAGGTTCACGCGATCAGGCCCCGAATAGGCGATTCCATCTTCATCGAGTCCGGACGCCTTCATGCCATCGGTGCTGGCTTCCTGATACACGAAATTCAACAAAACTCCGACACCACCTATCGCGTGTTTGACTGGAACCGAACCGATTCCGAGGGCAAAGCACGGGAGCTCCATCTCACTGAGTCGCTCGCTTGCATAAATTTCAGTGACTTCGAACCCGAGATGGACACGCCGAGCGGCGATACGCTCGCGGTATGCCCCTTTTTCAAAACTACTCTTCACGATCTTCAAATCGGCGAGATCATATCAAATCCCCTACCCGACTATTTTTCACTTATCACGGTGGTCAATGGGTGCTTGGAAAACACCCATATGGCCGGGCAGACGCTACTGCTCCCCAAGGGTTCTAAAGGACTTGCTGCAACGACAACTACTCGAGCGTTGCAGATCACAGTCCCAGGCATGCCTGAATCTGGACACGCTATATAATCGCTTATCCATGAATCTTAAACACCGATATCCTATTGTCATGTGCCGCAATAACGATCATAATTATGACTTTGGTATAATAGGTTATGCCAATAAAAAAAACCTCACAATCAGAACATACTTTTTCTACTTATACTTCTTACTCTACGCCCTTATCACACCTTTTTCTCTGTTATCAGCGCAGACAAATAAAAACGCGGGCTGGGATATCATAAAAATTGGAGGGCGTGACTACGTCTCGGTGGAGGGAATCAAAAAATTCTACAGTTTTACGAAACTCAATCGCGCTGGTAACTTGGTGATTCTGCAGAACGTAAAGGTGGAGATGAAGCTGAAGGTTGGCGGCAATGAGTGCTTGATGAATAATGTGAAATTCGTGTTTTCCCACGCCGTCGTGGCGTCTGGAAAAGGGATTTACGTTTCGCGCATGGATCTCACCAAGCTGATCGATCCAGTCCTGCGCCCTAATCACATCGGAAACGCCAGAGATTTCCGCACGGTGATCCTCGATGCCGGCCATGGTGGTAAAGATCCCGGTTCTACCAATTCGATCGGCACTGAAGCGGCATATAATCTTCGGCTCGCGATGCGTCTCAAGGGACTCCTACAGGCGAAGGGGTTCAGGGTAAAATTGATCCGCGATAGCGACCGCTTCTATTCTCTGCAGCAGCGCGTAGACATCGCCAACAGCGTGAAGGATAATGCAATTTTCGTGAGTCTCCATTTTAACTCGGGCGGAAGCCATGCCCGCGGCATCGAGACTTTCACCTTATCCCCTCCCGGCGTCTCCAACTACGAATCGGATTTCAAGGCCAGCGATGCAGTGGCGCGAGCTGGTAACGAACATGACTCCGCCAATATAGCATTGGCTACCGCCCTTCACGGATCCGTATTACGCAGGCTCGGCAATAATACCCTCGACCGTGGCATCAAACGCGCACGATTCAGCGTTCTAACTGGAGTCAAGCATCCCGCTGTCCTTTTTGAAGGGGGCTTCATGAGCCATGCCTACGAGGCGCGATTGATCGCGAACGAGTCCTATCAATCCGCTATTGCTCAAGGAATGCTCGATGCCATCACCCGCTACCGCTTCGCCGTGGCGCGCAAGCCGGCTAAGCCGAAACGATAAGCGCTTTACGTTGATCTCACGCCACTCCCCTGCATAATACGGCGCGAAGACCGCCCATGCTCACCCTACTGAAGATCCGCAACCTTGCTCTCGTAGATGAACTCGCATGGGAACTCGGCCCCGGCCTGATCTCCGTCACCGGTGAAACGGGTGCGGGGAAATCTGTCATTGTCGGCGCACTGAAAATGATCCTCGGCGACCGTGCTGATAAAGGTCTGATCCGCACCGGCGAGGAGACCTGCACGATTGAAGCGGTGTTCGAACTGAAAGACGTAACCGAGATCAACGCGATCCTCGAGGAAGGCGGGCTACCTCCCTGCGATGACACCCAGATCATCATCCGTCGCGCCATCGGCACGACCGCGAACCGCCAGTTCGTCAACGACTCACCCGTCACTCTTACCCTCCTGAAAAAAATTGGCGAGCGCCTCGTCGATCTACACGGCCCGCACGACCACCAATCGCTCCTTTCACAGGAACGCCAGCTCGCGATGCTCGACGCCTACTCCGGCCACGAACCACAGCTCGCCGGATACCGCGCCGCCTTCCGCACATGGCGAAAAAAATCCCAGGAGCTTGAGGAAATCCGCAACGCCGAAAATGCCTCCGAGCAGGAGCTGGAACTTCTCCGATACCAGCTCGACGAGATTTCCTCCGCCAAGCTCACCCCCGCCGATGGCGACGAGCTCCAAGAGCGCTACCACCGCTCCTCGAACTCCACGCGCCTTGTCGAGATCGCCGCGCAAGCTGTGTCCGCGCTATCCTCAGAGGATGGACTCCTCACTCGCATCTCCGATCTTCAGCGCCTCGCTCGCGAACTAGAAAAGCTCGATCCCTCCGTTTCCGAAAAACTCGCCTCGCTGGAGACCGCCTCCATCGAGCTTCAGGATCTGGAGGCCAGCCTCACCGATTACGCCGATGAGCTTGAGATCGATCCCTCAGAAGCTGCCGCCATCGAGGAGCGCGTGAATGTCGTCGAAACCCTCAAACGCAAATACGGCCCTACCCTCGACGACATCCTCGCCCGTCAGGAAACCATCGCCTCCCGCCTCGACAACATCGACAACCGCTCGGAGAAGATCGCCGCCCTAACCGCCGCGCTTGCCGAGTCCCGCAA
Source organism: Prosthecobacter debontii (assembly GCA_945862245.1). GTDB lineage: Bacteria > Verrucomicrobiota > Verrucomicrobiia > Verrucomicrobiales > Akkermansiaceae > Luteolibacter. Next base: position 81,264 of record CAMAXN010000004.1, on the reverse strand, counting down.
GGAACTGGACGCGCTCGGCACGAAACTCACCGCCTCCCGCAAAAAAATCGCTCCGAAACTCGCGAAGGATATCGCCTCCCAGCTCAAGGAACTCGGCTTCAAGCAATCCGCCTTCGAGATCGCTCTCGCCACCACCAATGAACCCACCCTTCACGGCTTCGAGTCCTGTGATTTCCTCTTCGGGCCGAACCCCGGCGAACCGCTGCTGCCCCTTCGCCAAATCGGTTCCTCGGGGGAAATTTCGCGCGTCATGCTTGCCGTAAAATCCTCCCTCGCCGGAGAGGACTCTACACCGCTTATGGTCTTCGATGAGATCGATGCCAACGTCGGCGGCGAAATCGCCCGCGCCGTCGGGAAAAAAATGGCCATCCTCGGTGAACTACATCAGGTCATCGCAATCACCCATTTCCCGCAAGTAGCCGCTACCGCCGCCGCCCATTTCGTCGTCGAAAAGGAAGTCATTTCCGGCCGCACCCGCTCAAAGCTCTACCCCGTCACTGACGAGAAACGCATCAACGAACTCGTCCGCATGCTCGGCGGCGGCGGCCAGCAAGCCCGCGCCATGGCCGAGGCACTGCTGGAAGATGGAAAAAGAGGCTAAATCCTTTTTTTCAAAAACACCGATCCATTTCCCATTTTGAAACTCGCCTTCATCGCTACCGGGGACATTGCCCAGCCCACTTTCCGCCACCTCATTACGCACGGCCCGCGGCCTTGCCTGCTGATCACCCAGCCGGACAAACCCGTCGGCCGCAGCCACAGCGAATTCCTTCCCCCGGAAATCAAGAGCCTCGCAATCGAAAACGGTATCCCTGTCTGGCAACCAGAACGGATCATCGAAATCGCCGATGCTCTAACAGATCTCCACCCGGACATCATCGTGGTAATGGCCTACGGACAGATCATCGGAAAGGACGTCCGCAAAGCTGCGAAGAAAGCCATTATTAACCTCCACGCCTCATTGCTCCCAAAATACCGCGGAGCATCCTGCATCCAGTCCGCCATCGCCAACGGCGACACAGAAACGGGCATCACGATCATGCGCGTGATCCGCGAGCTCGACGCCGGGGATATCATTTCAGCTAAACGCATCCCGATCGGGAAAACCGAGACCGCCGGAGAACTCCACGATCGCCTAGCCAATCTAGGCCCCGCCGCACTCGACGAAGCCTTGAAAATCCTCGCCGCAAACCCCAAGGCTGGAACCCCACAAAACGAAGCCGAAGTCACCTACGCCCCGAAGCTTTTGCGCGAGAACGGACGCCTCGATTTCACCAAACCCGCAGCCGAAATCGAACGATTTATCCGCGCCTACCATCCGTGGCCCGGCACCTTCACCGAAGTTTTCGTGAAGGGTAAAACGAAACGCCTAAAAATCTTCCCCCCCGTGGAAATTGCCCATTATCTGATCGGTCCTAGTGAACTCGCCGTCCACGAAGGCCAGCTCCTCATCGGTTGCAGCGATGGCGCAATCGCCCTTTCGCAGGTGCAGCCGGAGGGCTCCAAACCCATGCCCGCCACCGCCTTCGCGAACAGCCTTTGAACTGGGAGCGCGGCTTTGCAAGCCGCTTGGATCAGACAGCGGGTATCAAACCCGCGCTCCCAAGGCCGCCTTCATTTTCCCCAACCCTGCCAGCATCCTCATACGAGGGCAGCCGAAATTGAAACGCACCCAGCCCGGACAGCCGAAGAATGTGCCATCGGAAAGAAACAGCCCAGCTTCTTTCTCAAAGAAATCAGCCGGGTTCGGCACGCCCAGTGCGCGAGCGTCGATCCATGCGAGATAAGTGGCTTCCGGCGGATGGACGGTGAGTCCATCGCACTCCTCCGTCACGAAACGGACGAGCTCGTCGCGGTTCGCTTTTAAATAAGATATGAGTTCGCTCCGCCACGGCTCACCATCGCGATAAGCGGCCTCGGCGGCGTGGTAGGAAAGAGTACTGATCTCTGTAAGCGTGTGGCCCCGAGCTGCGGAAAATTTCCGTCTAATCGAATCGTTCGGGATAATGGCGAATGCATATCCGAGCCCGGCGATATTCCAAGTCTTGCTTGGCGAAAGCAGGGTGATCGTGCGCGACGCCAGATTATCGGGTAGCTGCAGCGCGGAGAAATGCGGTGTACGATTCTCATCGAGGATCAGATCGCAGTGGATCTCATCGGAGACAAGCACGAGATCGTGCACCTCGCAGAACTCAGCAATCTTAACGATCTCATTCGCACCAAACGCCCGACCCAGTGGGTTTTGCGGATTGCAGAGCAGAAAAACTTTCGTTCTTTCCGAAACAGCCTCCTCCATTTTTGCCCAATCAAACTCCCACTGTCCGGCGATGAATACATGATCCACTGTGAGTAGTTCGGCGCCTGCGTCCTTGTGGACACCGAGGAAAGGTGGATATACCGGCGTACAGGTCATGACCTCCTCGCCCGTTTTGCAGAATGCCCTAGCCGCCAGCGAAAGCGCCGGCACCAACCCGCCGAGATGGATGAGGTGATCCACATTAAGGGTGACGCCGTGCCTGCTCTCCAGATAACCCGCGATGGCCTCCCCCATTCCATCATGCGCCTGTGCGTAGCCGAAGATCCCGTGGTCGATCCGCTTGCGTAGCGCATCGAGAATACACGGTGCGGAAACGAAATCCATATCCGCCACCCAGAAGGGATCCAGCTCTGGCTTACGGTCATGCTTGATGCATCCCGTCGCCTTCCTCGGGATCACGGTGTCGAAATCAAAACTCATCACGCTTGGATGCTGTAGCCACGCGGGCGGCATTGCAACTCCATTGGGGAGCACACGCGCCCTCGCGTGTTGTCTTTGGCGCCCTCGCCGAAGACCGGCATTGCAGACCATTCCACGCGGTTTCCAACGGGGGCGTCGGAAACGACACGCGGGGGCGCGTGTGCTCCCCGAATTTCAATTCCGTGCCTCCGTGGTCAAATTTCCATCCGTGTTCATCCGCGTGCATCCGTGGCTCTCTTTCCGAACGAGATAGCCTGGCGAATTCGGAATTCCCTTCCCCACCCATCCCGCCATCATCCCTCGTGATGAACCTCACCTTTTCCAAACTCGGCACCGGCCTCGCGGGCGGCAGCGGCATTGGGGAGCTCATGGATGATCTCGGCTACGCCCTTGCCAACGGCGGCCCCGATCTTCGTATGCTCGGCGGCGGCCAGCCCGCCCAAATCCCTGCCGTGAACGCAATCTGGCGCGAGCGACTCATGCAGATCAATGCCGATCCAGCCGCCGTCAACCGTTTCCTAACCACTTATGACCCACCACAGGGTAACCCGGCCTTCATCGCCGCTATCGCCGATCTCATGCGGGAAACGTTCGGCTGGGACATCTCGCCAGAAAACGTTGGTCTAACTTGTGGTGGGCAGACCGCATTCTTTCATCTCTTCAACCTTCTCGCCGGGGAAATGCCGGACGGAACGCTTCGTAAAATTCTTTTCCCGCTCGTCCCGGAATACATCGGTTACGCCTCGCAGGGGCTGAATCCCGGCATGTTCCTCGCCATCCGCCCGGAGATTGAAACCACCGGCCCGAACGAGTTCAAGTATCACATCGATTTCGACCACCTACCCATCAGCCCCGACATCGCCGCGATCTGTATCTCTCGCCCCACCAATCCCACTGGCAATGTTCTCAGCGACGGGGAAATGGCGCGTCTCTCAGAGATCGCTAAGGAAAACGGCATCCCACTCATCATCGACAACGCCTACGGAGCCCCCTTCCCAGGTATCATCTTCACCGATGCAAAACCGCTCTGGGACAAGCACATCATCCTCACCCTCAGTCTTTCAAAGCTCGGCCTGCCCGGCACCCGCACCGGCATCGTCATCGGCCCTCCGGAAATCATCCACGCGCTCTCCTCCATGACAGCTATCACCGGCCTCGCCAATCCCAGTGGCGGCCAACAGATCGTCCTTCCCCTCATCCGTAGCGGCGAGATCCTTACCCTCAGCCACGATGTGATACGCCCCTTTTATGAGGAAAAATCCCGCTATGCCCAAGCTATTGCAAAAGAGTTTTTTGCGGAAAAATTCCCTTGGATGATGCACCGCAGCGAAGGTGCACTCTTTCTCTGGCTGTGGTTCCCAGGCCTCCCTATCTCCTCTGTTGAACTCTACGAACGCCTCAAGCTCCGCCAAGTACTCGTCATACCCGGCCATCACTTCTTCTTCGGCTGCGAAACCAACGACTGGCCCCACTCCCGTGAGTGCATCCGCGTTTCCTTCGCAATGGATGAAACAACCGTCCGCGGAGGACTGGCGATCATCGCGGAGGTGGTAGAAACGGCTTTCAGGAAATTCTCGTTGGAATAGAGAAATGTCAGCAGGCCATGTCTCTGCTTAAACCCGGCTTGCTCTGGATGCGTCTGGCGGCGGCGTTTCCCGCTCGTGCCTAGACGAACTGAATAAAGAAGAGCACCTACGATTGAACGGGTACGGTCGCAGCCACGATTTCGCTTACGGTCCCCTTGGTGTGCGTGGTCGTTTATGCTTATTAGTCTAACTTAATTTTGGAAGCTAAGAAAAGGATGCGGATGGGGACACACAGATGCCCCCTGAGCGTGATGACGCACCCGTGCCTTGGTGATCAGGGTATGCGTCGCGGTTCAATCTTGTCTTTCGTGAAAAGGACGGAGACCTGGTATGCATCTCTCATCCGGGAGGAGCCGAGCATTACAGTACCGCCTCGTTCGATGCGCCAGATGTGGCTGGCAAGCATCTGCCCGTCGGTCAGATCTGATGCCGCTGTCAATTTTGTGGTTTGCAAGGCTTTCCCGTAGATGGGAACGATGAGTTCTGAAAGCGCTTGCCAGCACGGCTTGAGAACGGTCTCGTATTCGCCAATAGCCTTATCTTCGGTGCGGAGGGAAATTTCCTTCAGCCGATCCGCTTTGTCCCAATCGAAAAATAGGAAGCAATGCAGCCCTCCGATCGGCAGCACGGTGCGGTAGATACCGTTGATACCTGTTCGCCCGAAGAAAGTGCTATCGAGGCTCGCCTTGACCATCTTGCTGGCCTTGAGTTTCGCAATAACGATTTCTCGGTTGTCGCCAAATTTTAGCTTATCAAAAATTGCCCCGTCGTCCGGTAATTCAGCGGCTTGAACCTCGGCATCCGTGGGATGATTCTTTTTCAGCCAGCTTTGATTGTCGACATGGAGCTTGTCCATGCCTATGCTCAGTTCCTTCCCTCCGACGGGGCGGAGAGTAACGGTATCCTTATCGCGGCGGATGAACTCAGCCTTGAAGGTCTTACTTCCATCGGGATTCATCCAAGTCCAGATCTCCCCTGCGGTAAGCGGGAAGAGCAGGGCGAATGTGAGTGCTAAAATGCGTGGCATTTGTGTTGGTTGGTTGTTTTTTTGCAAGTGATCGCACGTTGCACTTTGCCTTGAAGATCCGCTTTTTATAGGCTACAAATTGATTAAAGAGAAGCCCTAACAAGATTTTGATACCTAGATTTTTTCCAACCGTATTCCTCACGGTAGCCTTAATGATTCTCGCCTTCAGGGGAGCAACCGTCGCGCAAGGGCAGCAATCCGCTGCACCCCGCGTAGTGATTCCCACCGGTGCTCGCTCCGTCGCTCACGCCAAGTCGGTCTCGCCCGCATTCCGTTCCCCCTACCCTTGGAAAACCCACATCACGGCGACGATTTTCTGGTGCGGGGAGCAACCGACAGAGCGCAACCCCACACCGAACTGTAAGTCCTCGTGGGATACGAAATGGGCCATCAATTTCGGCGGTTACGACGATCCCAGCCCCACCAACCGCATTGCTAACCACGCTACCGGAGAGTTCCGCCCGAAAAATTTTATCCCTAGGCTTAACCCCTTTTACATAGCGCTTCCTTACAACGATGTCCTAACCTCGCTATCCCACAAACCGGAAGCCTCGCGGGTCATCCGCTGGTTCGCCCGCATGAATCCCGAGCCTGGAAAAACCGTTCTGAAGGGCCGCTGGGTGCAGATCTATTATAACAAGCGCAGCTGTTATGCGCAGTGGGAAGATTGTGGCCCTTGGGTCACTGATGATTGGCAGTATGTTTTCGGAAATAAACCCCCAAAATCCACCCAGAACGGCTCCGCAGGCATCGACATCTCGCCTTCTATACGGGATTATCTTGGCGCCGCTTCTGGCAAGAAAGTCCATTGGCGCTTTGTCGAGGACAGCCAAGTTCCTTACGGGCCGTGGAAAAAATATGGTAACGCAACTACCGCGCAGAATCACGTCCCACCATCGGTCGTGACTGTGATACGAAAAGACGGCGGAAGTCTTGAGGAACAGCGCAAATATATGGAATACCTCCGTAAGCTCCGCGACGAGCAATATATGAAGAAGCCGTTCAGCCAGAATTAAATCCTCGTCTATCTGCGGTTTATTCACCTAGATATTGTCTTAAACCTCTCTGGTGCTATAACCCCGCAAAAGATCAGTGAAAATTTACCTTTGAGGTTTGTCTTCCTCTTTCCTAACCTCCTGAACTAAGAACCCGAAGATATGGCACAACGAGATTTTACGATTCATAATAAACTTGGGATACATGCCCGCCCAGCGGCACAATTCGTCAAGATGGCGAATCGTTTCCAATCCGAGATCACTGTCGAAAAGGACGGCGAAGAGGTGGACGGGAAAAGCATCATGGGTCTGATGATGCTAGCTGCAGGCCACGGTTCTGTGATCCTTGTCAGTGCGGTAGGCGAGGATGAGGAAGCCGCGTTGGAAGCAATCGGTGATTTGATTGCTCGGAAGTTCGAGGAGGATTGAAAATTTTATGTTCAAAATAACGATTCTATCCGGCGATGGTATCGGCCCGGAGGTGATGGTTCAGGCGCTGCGCGTGCTTGATGTGGTGAAGGTAAAATTCGACTTTTCGGTGGAGCGTTCGGAGCATCTTGTTGGCGGCGCGGCCATCGATAGCTGCGGCCATCCGCTGCCTGCGGAGACCATCGCCGCCAGCGAAGCAGCGGATGCAATCCTTTTTGGCTCTGTCGGTGGCCCCAAGTGGGAGAATCTCCCGCCCCATATACAGCCGGAGCGAGGTGCGTTGCTTCCCCTGCGGAAACACTTCGGACTCTTCGCCAACCTTCGCCCCGGCGTTTGCCTACCGGCATTGACTGACGCCTCACCGGTAAAGCAGGAACTTATTAAGGACGGCTTCGATGTGCTCTGCGTCCGCGAACTGACCGGCGGTATCTATTTCGGCTCGCCGAAAGGACGCCACGAGGAGAACGGCGAACCGATCGCGCTCGACACGATGATCTACAAAAAAAGCGAAATCCAACGCATAGCCCGCGTCGCCTTCACTGCTGCGATGGGTCGTAGCAAACGCCTGCTCTCCGTGGACAAGGCCAACGTGCTCGCCTCCTCCGTGCTGTGGCGCGAGACCGTCATAGAGATCGCAAAGGAATTTCCCGAGGTCGAGCTTTCACACATGTATGTCGATAATGCCGCGATGCAGCTGATCCGCCGCCCGAGCTCATTCGACGTACTGGTTACTGAAAACCTCTTTGGCGATATCCTTTCCGATGAGATGGCCATGATCTCCGGTTCACTCGGCATGCTGCCCTCTGCTTCGCTAGGGCAACAAAAAGCGGACGGTCTCTACTTCGGCCTCTACGAGCCCTCCGGCGGCTCTGCTCCCGACATCGCAGGACAGGGCATAGCCAACCCCATCGCACAGATTCTTTCGCTCGCCATGCTGCTTCGTTTCTCCCTCGGGAAAACGGAAGCTGCCGACACCATCGAGGCTGCGGTTTCGAAAACCATCGCCGACGGTTTCCGAACCAGTGACATCGCCACAGGCAAGGACAATGAACAAATTGTTGGCACCACCGGTATGGGTGATGCGATCGTCGCGAGGCTTTGAAAAATCTAAATTTAAAATTCATATCTCAAGGTCGGCTTTGCCTGCTCTTATCTTCGGTATTTCTAACAAGCTGTTCCTTTCAGCCACCCGTCGATGACCTAACGATCCGTACGCCCGGAACCTGGTCGGAGGCATCCACCGGCACGGAAGGGAAAATCTCCACTGGATGGCTTTCCGAATTCAACGACACAGGACTAATTCGTAGCGTGAACGAGGCGCTTGCTAGCAACCGCTCGCTTAAGGCTGCCTCGGCGAGGCTCCGCGAGGCACAGCAGGAAACGATCATTGCCCGCGCGCGTAGGTTGCCCACGTTGGGTATCGATACGCGCGGAGGTGCAGCTGACGGTGCCAACATTTCGCGCAGCCAAAGCTACAACCTGAACCTTGCCGCCTCATGGGAGCCCGATCTGTGGGGACGACTGCGCGATCTCACCCGCGCCGCCGCAGCGGATGAGCGGGCTGCCATTGAAGACTTCCGCGGAGCACGGTTATCGCTCGCGGCTAATTCGGCGAAGGCTTACATCAATCTCGGCACCGCCGCGCAGGAAATCGAACTCGCGGAGTTCACGCTCGATTCCTTCAGCAAAAACTTGCGCATCATCGAGCGGAACTACAAAGCAACTGGCGAGGGTGCGCTCGACATCCAGTTTGCTCGGACGAATGTCTCCGCAGCGCAGAGATCCCTAGAAGCACGTAAACTTGATCGTGACAATGCGGCGCGCACGCTCGAGGTCCTGCAGGGCCGCTACCCGAGCGGTGGAACAAACTCTACAAACGTGTTACCAAATCTCCCGAGTGCAGTTCCAGCCGGTGTCCCCGCAAATATGGTCGAGCGCCGTCCTGACCTTGCCGCCGCACGAGCACGGCTTTTCGCGTCTGCAAAGCGGGCGGACGCCGCTAGGAAATCCCTGCTCCCGGATATTTCCCTCACTGCTGGCGGCGGCATGGCGGGCGCAAGGATTTCCGATCTGCTCGATCCAGATTTCCTCATAGCCAACATCACCGGCCGCGTCGGTCAGGTGATCTTCGATGGAAAAGCTCTCGCTGCGGATGCCAAGGCCGCGCGCGCCCGCAATGAGCGCTTGGTGAACGAATACGCCCAGCTTGCTCTGCTTGCTTTCCAAGAAGTTGAGGCAAACCTCGCTGCCGACCGCTCGCTGGAAAAACAGGAAGCATTCCTGGAAAGCGAGGTCTTGCAGGCATCTCTTGCTGAACGCCAGGCCGAGCGAGATTACGCAGAGGGCATCAACCCCAACATTCTCTCCGTCCTCGAAGCCCAGCGCCGCGCCACCAACGCCCGCGCCTCTATAATACGACTGCGCAACCAACGCCTCCAGAACCGCCTCGACCTCCATCTCGCCCTTGGCGGGGATTTCCGGACTGGGGTGTGAAACTGAGCCTGCTAGACTATTTCCGTAAAATCACGAAACAACCCTTCTTGTTCGCTGCGATGATGTCGGGTTTGCCGTCGTCATTCGCATCGGCTGCCATGACCTGGCAGCCTACGCCGCTGTCGGCATCAATAATCTCTGCGGTGTAGGTGGCCTGGCCTTCTTTTCGGTTAAGCAGAAAGGCGTAAATGACGGCATGCTGATTGGGCTCGGGGTCACCATCCGGACCGTGCGCCCAGAAGCGTTTACCAGTGACAATGTCCAGATTGCCATCGCCGTTGACATCGGCGAGGTCGAGTGCGTGTGGCTGGGTAAAGGCAACTCCGGTGGAGCCTTTTTCCTCGGGCGTGTCGGTGAGGAGATGACATTTCCATGTGCCGTCCGCATTCTGCTCGAACCAAACGACGCCATATCCGTGGGCGTCGATAGAGGTGATAACATCGGTGCGACCGTCGCCGTTGACATCATAGCCGAACATCTGCGCGCCGCCTTTGTCGCTGAAGGCTACCGGATGGAATTTCCATGGACTCTCAAGGTCCCAATCGGCGGGCTGCTCCCACCAGCCGCGCTTTTCAATGATGTCGGTGCGATCGTCGCCGTTAATGTCGCCGTGGCCGATGCCGTGGGTGAAGCGCTGGAAGGATTTCTTGTCCTCGGGGGTGATGGCGTTCCATTTCCATGGCGCAGTGGGGTCTGCGGGATCGTAGGATGCAAAGCCGATTTTTCCGCCGGACATGCAGAGGAGGTCGGGGCGCCCGTCGCCGTTGATGTCCGCGAGCATGGGGGATTCGTTGTCGGTGGAGGCGATGGCGGTATGGCGCGGCCATGGGCCACCCTTATCACCGGGGTTCTCATACCAATAGGTCTCCTTTCCTGGGAAGCCGATCACCATATAATCCGGTCGGGAGTCGGCGTTGAAGTCGTGGGAGTAGGAGAGGAAATTGTCGGAGTAAGCATTCTTTCCGCTCAACTCGCCTTCGAAGCCCGGGATTGTGCCTTTGTCACCTGTCTTGAAGGATACGCCGTCAGGGTAAATGGTGTGACGATTCTTGAAATCAGGCCCGCCATACCAATACGGACCACTGAGAATGTCGGACTTACCATCGGCGTTCACATCGGCCACACAAGCACCCTCTGCCCAGAAGTAGTTACTGATCTTTTGCTTCTCCCATCTTCCCGTCGGCTCGGCAGGCTTAGTGGAAATGACAGCTGTGGCGGCAGCGGCAATTAGGGGCAGTAGAATGGGTTTCATATATGAGATACAGGGACCAGCGCGCAGGCTTATCATAGGTCGCAAATCTTCATATTTCAACGCCCAGGCACAGGGGTCAGGGACGAACGCTCAGCTTGGGTACTAGATTACTGATAATTAAAAATGTTGATTGATCTCTCTTCGAGTCCATTTGCAGCCTATGCAACTACATGATGAATAATTATATAAGGTCAATGTCATGCCATGCGAACAATGGACACTCTGCCGATTCCAGCTAATACTTCCACCCGCTCTTACTTCTCTTGAGGTTTAGATTTTAAAATTTAAAGTTTCACTAAACACGTGGACTACTCCCAACTCATTTCTAAACGCAAAGAACGCTTCGCCGCCCTCGAGGATGCGGTGGGTGATCCCAACCTTTTTTCCGATCCGAAACGTGCCACCGAAATACTCCGCGAGCACCGCAAGTTAAAGTATACCCTCGACCTATGGGAGATACTGCAGTCCACTGAGATGCAACTTGAAGACAATCGTAAGCTAGCAAAGGGCGATGACAAGGAATTCGCTGCAATGGCCGCCGAGGAAATCCCGGAGCTGGAAAAATCCGTCTCGAAGCTCCGCGAGGACATACAATACGCCCTGCTCCCCGCCGATCCCGACGAAGACCGCGACGCGCTAATCGAAATCCGAGCCGGCGCGGGCGGCGACGAGGCCTCGCTCTTCGCCGGGGAAATGATGCGCGCATATCAACGCTACGCCGACTCGAAAGGCTGGAAGTCCGAACACCTCGAAAGCTCGCCGTCAGCGGTTGGTGGTTTTAAGGAGGTCATCTTGAAAATCGCCGGTGACGAGGTTTTCCGGCATTTAAAATACGAGTCCGGCGTTCACCGCGTGCAACGCGTCCCTGCCACCGAGACACAGGGCCGCATCCACACCTCCACAATCACCGTTGCCGTCCTGCCCGAGGCAGAAGAGATCGATGTGGACATGAATCCGAACGACCTACGCATTGAGGTCTGCCGCTCCGGCGGCGCGGGCGGTCAGCACGTCAACACGACTGATTCTGCTGTCCAGATCTTTCACCTTCCCACCGGTCTTTACGTCCGCTGTGAGCACGGCCGCTCCCAGATTAAGAACCGCGAACTCGCCCTCCAGATCATGCGTAGCCGCCTTTACGAAAAGAAGATGCAGGAGCAGCAGGCCGCTTACTCGGAGAACCGCCGCTCTCTGATCGGTTCCGGAGACCGCTCAGAAAAAATTCGTACATACAACTTCCCGCAAAGCCGCTGCACCGACCATCGCATAGGTTTCACCTCCCATAACCTCGACACCATCATGTCCGGTGATTTCACAGAAATTACTGCTGAGCTTATGAAACATGAAATGGCCGCGCGTCTCGCCGAGGCGGGGATGTGAAGTAATTTCCCACTATTATTGTTTTGAAAAAACTTCCGTTGAATTAAATCAATCACCACTTATCCCCCAGACCGCATCACCTTTTTGGCAGGTCATATAAAGCCATTAATTCGAAGCGGTATATCAACGATTTCCATGAATATATCTTCATCTCATCAAGTATGAATACGTCGCGCTTGACCGCTGCGCCGCAGACGCTCCCTACATTCACAATATGAAACATTCCGCCAGCTGGGTCACCTCAATGGCATAGATTTTTGCTGCGGGGGTAGTACTTTATTCATCTCCTATTGAACCTTTTTTTATGAGATTTCCAGTAAGTAATCTTTAAAAATACAGGCGAGGCTTAAGAAATAGGTTATTTTTAAAAATTATTTAGCCGATTCCTGCGCTTAAATGTAAAAAAATAATTTAAGGGTTGATTACTATCTACCAATACCGTTATCTTACCCTCGCAATGGCTGTGCACCCTTACTTGTCCCAAAACATGAACACACAACCAGCCAAAATGAAACAAACACAACTAAATGCCTCCGGCGCATCGGTGAAAGCCGACGCTGATCGCCTTGCAGACTTCGTTCTATTCACACAACGAAGCTGCATTCTAAACCTATCCAGCGAACTCAATAAAGGAAACGTCTCGTTCCCTCAGTTCTTCCTTCTAACCTATCTTTCCAGCGAGGATTATCTGACTATGTCAGACATCGCGAAAAAAATGGGTCATTCCACGGCAGCCGCCACCGGTCTCGTGGATCGTTTGGAAAAACTGTCCTATGTAGAGCGTGCCCATGCAGCTGAAGACCGTCGCAAGATCATGGTGAGCATTACTTCCAAAGGACTCGATCTTGTCTCCAAGATGCGCAAAGAGATTGCGATAGACCTCGCCGGCATTCTTGCAGGCATGGATGAAGAAGAGGCTGAAACCGTGGAACACACCAACCGTGCGCTCAGAAACCGCACGATTGCTTGATCCCCTATCATACTTCTGAATAATCCAGCTTGGCGATAACCAAGCGCCTCCGTTATGGTAACATCCGTGACGGAGGCGTTCTTGTTTCTACATCCTATCTCTGCTCTTCCCGGCTTTCATGCTCATTGGATCCCGCGTTTGAATGGCATCAACGTCCTCGGTGATCGTGATTTTGCACTCCGCAACCTCGCCCCGCGCCATGACTCCATCATCGCCGCCGAATACCATGGCATCGCTACCCACCATCATGCTGAGCAAGTTCATGGTAACAGCATAGCCCTGATCACTTCCCCATGTGATAAAAAAATCATCACTCACGCTGCGGTGGACGGGCTTATTACAAATCTCAGCGGCCAACTCCTCGCCATCTACATCGCCGATTGCGCTGCGATCTATCTTGCCGATCCAGTTACTCGTGCCATCGCGCTCTTGCATTCCGGAAAAAAGGGAACGGCTAGAAATATCCTAGACCAAGCCGTTTCCACCATGGTGTCCACATACGGCTCCCATCCCTCCAACCTCGTATGTGTGGTCTCTCCATGCATTCGCCCGCCCGATTATGAAATCGACATTGCCACCTCTATTGCAAACCAAGCAAGGGATTTAGGTATACAAAACTTCCACGATTCATGCGAGAACACTGCTGCCGACCTCACTCGCCACTATTCCTACCGCATGGAAAAAGGCCAAACGGGCCGCATGCTTGCCCTGCTCTCCATTTGTTAATTGCAGGTTACCAATTACAAATAAAATGCTATCCCCAGCCAAAATAAACCTCTCCATTCGTATCCTTGGAAAACGCTCTGACGGCTACCATGAGATCGACACAGTCATGACTAAGCTGTCCGGACTGGCCGATGAGATCACAATCATACCCGCATCGGAATTTTCCTTCACATGCTCAGATCCCAGCCTACCTAATGACGAAACAAATCTCGTTGTAAAAGCCACCAAGTCGCTTTCTGAAAAATCGGGTCAGGCTCTATCTTTTAATATCCATTTGGAAAAACGTATCCCGCACGGCGCAGGCCTTGGTGGGGGGTCTTCCAATGCCGCCACCACTCTTCTGGCATTGAACGGACAACTCACCTACCCGTTACCTGCCAACGAGCTACACGAACTTGCCGCCACCCTCGGCTCCGATGTGCCTTTTTTTCTCTACGCCGCCACCGCCCGCTGCACCGGTCGTGGTGAGATCGTCTCTGCCGTGCCCCCACCCTCGAGCCATCCCATCATCCTTTTCAAACCCGCATTCTCTGTTTCCACCGCAGAAGCCTACCGCAACTGCCTTGATGCCAAGCCGATTTCTGGCATGCGTTACAATCCGCAGAATTACGGGGGCTTACACCTGTTTAACGATCTAGAAAAAGCTGTTTTCGAAAAACACCGATATCTTGCAGAGCTCAAGGATTGGCTACTGAAACGTCGCGACACCAAGGCCGCACTGATGTCTGGATCCGGATCGACTATATACGCCATCTTGCATCCGAAGGCGAAACCAGAAGCCCTGATAGAAATAGTACACAGGTATTTTGATGATAACCTCTGGACGTGGTCGGGAACGCTATAAGTCAGCCACCGCATCCAGAAAACCCGGGTAATTCGGTTCCCACCCGCTCGCGCGTAGTTTCGCATTGCTAACCCGCTTGTGAGTCCAGCCTCGTTTCCGGTTTAGATCGCGCGACCCGAAGGACGGCATATCTTTACCGAAAATCTCCGACAAGCTTTGGTAAACCTCGAGCTGTGTCATCGTAACCGAGTCGGCTACATTGAAGATTTCCCCTGCAGAAAATGGGATAAGGTTGATAAGATGAAAGATTGCACGGGCGGCATCGTCGCGGTGAATCGTGTTAATATATCGTTGTCCGTCCTCCTCGATGACAGCCTCGCCATCCAGAAATTTACGCAACAGCACGCTACGACCCGGCCCATAGATCCCCGCTAGCCTTGCAACCACTCCACCAACCTCGAGAATTACCCTTTCAGCTTCCAGCAGAATTTCTCCCGTAATGCGATCCGGTAACGTCTCCGACTTCTCTGTCACCAGCGAACCATCCACTTGTGCATAAACTGAACTGCTCGATGTAAAAAGCAGCTTAGATTCGGGGAAACGCAGCACAAGATTCTGGCATCCTTGTAGGTAAACGCGCCGATAAGCATCCTCGCCACCTCGTCCAGAAGCGGCGCAATGCACTACCGCATCGGCATCTGGCAGCGCAGAAACGGAGTCTATTTCGGAAACATCACAAGCCAGCAATCCATCGCCGCCGCCCAGCGAAGCTCCATGCGCATCCCAGCCCGCTAGACGGAAGACTTTGACAGTCTCCCCGCCAAGATAGCCTGCCCCAATCACTAGAACCTTACTCATCGCAGCGGATACTTCCAGTATTGTGGCAGTTGTCATCGTGCGCCCTAACCCAGACCAGTCCGGTTTCCGCATAGCTGCGCAGATAGGTCATCATCGCTCCGATAAATTTAATCCACGGTTCCTCGTAAATTATGCAGTTAGTTCCTTCCAGAATAACCACCGTCTCAATGCCCTTAGCAGAAAAATCCAACGCCTCTACATCGTGTCGCACCGTCCAGATACTCGCCGCATCGGTACGTTGAGTTATGCTATCGGCCGACATTAGAATATCCGTTAAAAATTTGAATTTCATTACCTAGAAATAACCACCGCTATTCACTTTCAGCAATTAGTAAAATACACAGAAGACAATGCCGATGTAGCTAATTTTATACCTTCGCTGCATGCTTTCAAAACTCAAATCAGAACGACCGTAATAGTGGACTTTTTTGATAATCAAGATTTCGGTCAATAGGAGTTTTAGGTCAGCCAATAAGACAAACCACACAAGAAAAAAAGCCGAACAGGCGAACCTGTCCGGCTAAGGGGAATTTCACAGCCGCGTCACCGCGACAAAGAAAATTTATTCCTCACCTGGGCTCCAATCTTCAGAAGCTGCAGCAGCGAGATTGAAGGCCTGTTCAAGACCGACCATCTCAGAGGATGGGCGGAGAGACTCAAAGCTAGCGCTTTCCTTCTTAAGCTGCTCCTCGGAGTAACCCACTGCCTTAATCGAGAGCCCGATTCGGCGCTCGACCTTGTCCACCTTGATCACGCGAGCTTCGATGTCGACACCGACCTTGATCACGTCTTTGACTTTCTCCACATGATCCTCACTGAGCTGCGAGATGTGGATGAGGCCGTCGATGTCTCCCTCGAGGGAAACGAACGCCCCGAAGGAAGCGATCTTCGCGACCGTGCCCTTGACGAGGTCGCCAACCTTGAAGCGGTCGTCGATGGCGGACCATGGGTCGTTCTCGGTCTGCTTGATGCCGAGCGAGACGCGCTGGTTCGCCTTGTCGATCGCGAGGACGATGGCCTCGATCTCGTCGTTCTTCTTGAGGACTTCGGAAGGATGGTTGATCTTGCGCGTCCACGACATATCGGAGACGTGAATCATGCCATCGATACCTTCCTCCAGCTCTACGAACGCACCGTAAGCAGTGAGGTTGCGAACCGGACCAGTTATCGTAGCACCGACAGGGTATCGAAGCTCGATCTCGTCCCATGGATTGCCTTCTAGCTGGCGCACACCGAGGGAGATTTTCTGCTCCTCGATACTGATGCCGAGGACGACCGCTGTAATTACCTGACCGAGTTCGAGAACATCGGAAGGACGGGTGATGCGCTTGACCCAGCTGAGTTCTGAAACGTGCACAAGGCCTTCGACTCCACGCTCGATTTCGATAAACGCGCCGTAGGGAAGGAGCTTGGTCACTTGACCCTTGACCTGCTGGCCGATGGGGTATTTGCGCTCGATATCTTCCCATGGGTTTTCGGACATCTGCTTGAGACCAAGCGAAACACGCTCTTTCTCACGATCAACGTCAAGGATGACCACATCAACGGATTGGCCGATGTGCAGCAGCTCGGAAGGATGGTTGATACGGCCCCACGACATGTCTGTGATATGGAGCAAGCCGTCCATACCAGCGAGATCGACGAAGGCACCGAAATCGGTGAGATTCTTGATCGCACCGACGACCTTGTCGCCGATCTTGACGGTTTGAAGGAACGCCTGGCGTTGCTCGGAGCGCTCGGCTTCGATGACTTCGCGGCGGGAAAGGACGATGTTTTTGCGCTCGTCGTTGACCTTGACGATCTTGAATTCGTAGATGTTTCCAACGAATTCGGAAAGATCCTTGGGTGGGATGATATCCACTTGGGAGCCGGGGAGGAAAGCCTCGACCCCAACATTGACGGTGAGTCCGCCTTTGACGACCGCTTTAACCTTGCCACGGACGAGTCCACCATCGTGAAAGACTTTGACGATCTTGTCCCAGTTCTGCTTGTAGGCGGCTTTCTCTTTGGAAAGAATTACCATTCCCTCATCGTTCTCGAGACGCTCAAGAAGGACCTCAATCTCATCACCGATCTCGATTTCATCATCCTCGAATTCGTTGGAGGGGATGGCACCCTCCGATTTGTAGCCGATGTCCACGAGGACGATTTGTGGGCGAATTTCAAGGACTTTGCCCTTCACGATGGATCCTTCACGGAATTCCATGAATTTCGAATCGATGAGGTCACTCAGTTCTTGGTTAATTGGTTCTGCGGTGGCAGTAATCATATGGTTTGGTTAGTAGTTTGGTTAGTTTGGTTCGTTTTCCTTCCGACAATTGCCCCGGAATAAAAGCGTCCTGCAGGCACCGAGGCTCCAATCGCAGGCAGGACAAAAGAAAAACTGAGGGGCAAACCTATGGGGCTTACCTAGCTTTGCAAGCCCAAAGAACATCCAAAAAAGATCCTTTGCACAGATATACTGACTAACGAGACAGCGACGAGAAACCCTTATGATCACTTGATTAACGCCTCCTGATGAATGGCGCGCACCACGGGTAGCTTCTCATTTGCAGACCCGTTCGGTAGGAACACAAAGCAGAGGTAAACAACGATGGTCGGCACCAGCGCGGCTAGGAAAAGATAGAGCGGCGATACCCCGTCCTTGAAAAATCGCGAGAGAATACTCTGTCCCGCGGGGTTTGGCGCGTTGGCGATGACAGTGAGTCCCCCGCCCGTGACCGCTCCCGCCACCACGGCGTGCTTCGCAGTGAACGAAATTCCATCCACCTGCGAGGCGAGATAAGTGATCGCGGCGTTGTCGTTGAATGCGGTCAGAATCGTCGCTCCAAGCATCAGTGCCTGATCGGAGAGGTTCTGGATGATCGGCGCGATCCACCAGCCTTGGACGCCGCCATGGATCACCAGACCCGCGAGAAAGAAGCCGACCATCATCGGGCTTCTCATTGAAACCGCGTTCTGATGGTGCTGAGTAGCCAATCCGAAGGCGAGGAAGAACAGGAAGCCGCCAACAAAGAGCACCGGATAGTGCGCCGTGTAAACCGTCCATCCTAGGAAAGCCAAGTGGATGCCGATGATCCAGGCGGGAATCGATGTTTCACGCTCCTGCCATGATGCCGGGTGCAGCTCGCCGTCTTCGCAGCCGTCCGCTTTGTCGGCGATGCTGAATAGGGCTTTTCGGAAAAACATAAAATAAATCAGGCTCGAAATCACAACGCCCGTGACCGCTTTCCAACCGAAATGCTCCAGCATAAATAGGCTGTCCCAGCCCCATTTTCCTGCGACCATCAGCACCGGCGGCGCGGCAAAATGCGTGAGCGTACCGCCGACGGAGATGTTCACGAAAAGCAATCCGATCGTCCCGTAAGCGAGCAGCGGAGGTGGGTTGAAGCGGTAAAATTTCTTCGCCAGCAGCATTGCTGCGATGGTCATAGCGCCGGGCTCCGTAATGAACGACCCGAGGATTGGAGCAATGATCAGCACGCTCAGCCACCACGCGGCGGGTGTTCCTTTTCCGAGGGCGGCGGCCTTTGACATCAGGGCTTCCGCGAAACGCAGCACCGGACGGCTGGCGGAGATCGCCATGATGACCACTACGAAAAGCGGCTCGGTGAAGACCTTGTCCTTGCTGACGTAAACCTCGAAATCATGCCAGCTGTAGAAATAAGTGGCCGCCGCCGCGAGCGCGATCACCCAGATCCCGAAAACCGCCTCCACCTCGCTAAGGAAGTGGAGAATGGTCGCCTTGAAGGAAACTTCTGGCTCGCCGTCCGGATGCTGCGTGTCCCTCGGCCCGCGAAGTTTCAGCCGCTCCTCATGTTCGTGTGCGCATTTGTGGGCGAGCTTGCCGATCGGTATCGCGACAAATGTGTGGCAGATCGCGAGCAGGAAAATAACAGAGGCCACCACGTTGAACGGATCCTCGGAGGCACGCGCCTTGATTGTCTCGAACATGCTGCCTTCCTCCTCCCCATACAACTCAAGCGGCTTCGGAAACTTGGAGTATTGCGCCCCCCCGCCCTTGAGGTTTGTGTAGGCGGGTTCCGTCCCTCCGCCGGACGCGAAAGCCGGAGCGATTGAAAACACAAAAAATACTAGAAGTAGGAGGATTTTTGATTTCATGACTGGGCTTGGTTAGGTGTCTTTTAGGTATCTCCCCCAGTTTGGGCAAGGGCAAGTTCCCCTCTCCATCGAAGCTTTGGATTGGCATATTCCGCCGATTCAGTTTATTCCTCCGCCCCACCGAATGTCCACAGACCTCACCATCATCAAGGCCGGCACTGGCGTGCTCACAAAAACCTCCGACGGCACGATCGACCGCGCGGCGCTCGTTCATCTCGTCGCCGCCATTTCCGGACTTATCAATACTGGCCATCGCTGCCTTTTTGTTTCCTCGGGAGCGGTCGGATCAGGCGTCTCCGCGCTCGGTCTCAGCGAGTATCCCAAGGACATCGAGACCCGCCAGGCCTGCGCCGCCGTCGGCCAGGCACGCCTGATGAGCACCTACAGCACCCTTTTTTCCAACTTCGAGATCACCGTCGCCCAAATCCTTCTAACCGCCGAGGATATCCAAAACGAAGACCGCGCCGCGAACCTCCTCAGCACCTTCGGTCGCCTCCTCGTCGAACCGCGCATCCTTCCCGTCATTAACGAGAACGACTCCGTCGCGATCCGCGAGCTCAGCTTCGGCGACAACGACATGCTCTCCGTCCGCGTCGCGAAACTCCTCGGCGCAAAACGCGTGATCCTCCTCACCAGCGTCGATGGCCTGCTCGATCCCGAGACGAAGGAACTCATCCCCACCGTGGATGAGATCGATTCGGTCTTCCGCCACGTCCGCGAGGACAAAGGGAAATTTTCCATGGGCGGCATGTACTCGAAACTGGAGGCCGTGAAATTCGCGGTCGAGGCCGGGATCGAAACCCACATCGCCAACGGACGCCACCCCGAGCGCCTCGCGGACATCGTCGCCGGAAAAGGCATTTCCACGAAATTCATCCCCGCCAGTGTATCCAATATTTCAGAATAGCGAATTCGGATGGATGGGCGAAGCATCCGCGGGGAGCACACGCGCCACCGCGTGTTGTCTTTGGCGCCCTCGCCGAAGACCGGCCGTTCGAACCGTCCCACGCGGTTTCCTACGAGGGCGTCGGAAACGACACGCGGGGGCGCGTGTGCTCCCCATGATTTTGTGCCTACTTGCATTATACACAAACAATTTTAATGACACCACACCATGAGCGATCCCATCACCGAACAGATCCACGCAATGGGCCGCCAGGCACGCGCCGCCGCGCTCAAGCTTTCCCAGCTCTCGTCAGAAACGAAAAACACCATTCTCCTCGCGATGGCGCAGGGTCTCTGCGACGCCTCCGAGAAAATCCTTTCTGCCAACGCCAGAGATATCTCCGCGGCTGAGGAAAAAGGCCTTTCCTCCGCGATGCTCGACCGCCTCCGGCTCGACGCAACACGTCTCGAAGCCATCGCCGCCGCGCTCGACCACGTAGCCACCCTGCCCGATCCCGTTGGCCAAATCCTCGATGATTGGCACCGCCCCAGCGGCATTCGCATTGAGCAAGTGCGCGTCCCCATCGGCACGATCGGCATCATTTTCGAGAGCCGCCCCAACGTCACCGCCGACGCCGCCGCGCTCTGTTTCAAAACTGGCAACGCCACAATCCTGCGAGGCGGCAGCGAGGCTATCCACTCAAACCTCGCCATCGCCACCGCCCTCCAGGAAAGCGGCGCGAAAGCCGGCCTCCCCGAGCATTCGATACAGCTCGTCCCCTTCACGGACCGCAGCAGTGTTGCCGCCATGGCGCGAATGGATCAGTGGCTCGACCTAATTATCCCGCGCGGCGGAAAAGGCCTCATCGAGACGGTCGTTTCCCTCGCCCGCATGCCCGTCATCAAGCACTACGACGGCATCTGCCACCTCTACGTCCACGAAAAAGCCGACCTCGAAATGGCCGTGAAACTAGCCGTCGATTCCAAGACCCAGAAACCCGGCGTCTGCAATGCCCTCGAAACGCTCTTAGTCCACCGCTCCGTAGCGGAAGCATTCCTCCCCATGGCCGCCACCGCACTCCGCGCGAAAGGCGTCGAGCTGCGCGGCTGCGCCGAAACGTTGGCAATTCTAACAGACGCCATCCCCGCCACCGAGGAGGACTGGGGTGCGGAATACCTCGACCTCATCCTCGCCATCAAGATCGTCGGTTCTACTACAGAAGCAGTAGATCACATCAACACCCACGGCTCCCACCACACCGATTGCATCGTCACAGCGGATCACGCCATGGCCGAACATTTCCTCCGCGCCGTGGATTCCGCCTGCGTGTTCCACAATGTCTCCACCCGCTTCGCCGACGGTGGCGAGTTCGGCTTCGGCGCCGAGATCGGCATCTCCACCGACAAGCTCCACGCCCGCGGCCCCATGGGCCTCCGCGAACTCACCAGCTACCAATACCGGGTGCGCGGCGCGGGACAGACGAAGGCTGGAGAGTAGGCTTCAGCCTACCAAGGGCAGCGGGCTTCAGCCCGGCTTGTGGAAAGAACGGGCTGAAGCCCATGACCCACAGTAGGCTCAAGCCTACGCCCCGCCCAACTTGCGTCTCACGCATACCGCTCTATCATCGCAGACTCATGCACCCCGAAATCTTCCAAAACGCCTACCTCGGCTCGCTCGCCGCGGATGCCGTAGCCATGCCCGTCCACTGGTATTACGACCGCGAGGCGTTGCGCGCGGAATACGGCGAGATCAACGGCTATCTCGCTCCCAAGAACCCGCACACTGGCTCGATCCTCTGGCGCTCTCAATACACCGCACTCAACGAAAAAGGCGAGATCCTCCACGACCAAGCCGCCTACTGGGGGCAGCGCGGCATTCATTACCACCAGTTTCTTAAAGCCGGGGAAAACACGCTCAATTTCAAACTCGCCACCGAACTCGTGCGGCTTTGCGAAACATCCGGCGGCTACGATCCCGATGAATGGCTCGCGCATTACATCGATTTCATGCTCACCCCAGGCAAGCACCGCGACACCTACCTAGAGGAATATCATCGCGGATTCTTCACCCGCTACGCCATGGGCAATCCTCCGAGAAAATGTTCGATCCAAGACGAACACATTGGCGGTCTCGCGCAGGTGCCTGCGCTCTGCTTCGTGATGCGAGACGCAGATCTCCCGACCCTCCGTGCCACCGTGAAGGAACACGTTGGTCTCACCCACGCCCATGCGAATGTGCTGCGTGCCGCTGATACCCTCGCCCGCTTGCTGTTCCGCATCCGCGAGGGACTCACACTTCATGAGGCCATCCGACAAGAAGCAGGCGATTGGCTCTCGGGTAACAAGGCAGACACTTGGACAGCACAGGCGGACACTCACGTCATCGGCCAGCGCTTCAGTCCCGCCTGCTACATCGCCGAGTCCATGCCCGCCTCCCTCTACCTCGCATGGAAATATCACGACAACTTTGAAGCAGGCATTCTCGCCAACGCTATGTGCGGCGGCGACAACTGCCATAGGGGCGCCGTGGTAGGTTCCCTACTCGCCGCGGCAAACGGCATTCCCGCGAGCTGGATGGAAAGCAAAGCGCCGTAACCGAGCATCAGGATGTCCTGAACGTTCAGTATTTCTTTAGATTATTTCGGTACTCCGAATTTCAGGGAAATTCAGTCCTTCGCCAGCGGCGTCAGCTCCACCTTGCGGAACTCAACTTCCGAGCCCTCGGACTGAAGTGCGATCTTGCCTTTTGTAGCGGTGGCGTTTTTGCCGTGGTTTACTAGGTCGCCGTTGACTTGGACAATAATTTCACCTCCACGTACCTCTATGGACATCACATTCCATTGTCCGACCGGTTTCTCGGAGTGATCCGTGAGGTTGAGTATATGACGCGCGTCCTCCTCTCCCCCACCGAAATTCTGGCCTTCCTTATGTGGGCGACGTTTCTCCATATCTGGAACCTCGATGTTTTCTTGGAGACACCAGAAATCCCCGGCGCTGTTGTGCATCATTTGCACCTCGATGGATTGTGGAAACATATCTTGAAGCGCACGAGGCTTCGAAGCATGGATCAGAACCCCGCAGTTGCCGGGCTGCGCCGCAAAACGGTATTCCACCGTGAGCTTGTAGTCCGAATATTCCTTTTCGGTGATCAAGTGACCGCCCGGACTGCCGAGCGAAACCAGCTTTCCGTCGCGGACAATGAAACTCGGGTTCTTCTCTTCCTTGTCATCGGCTGCGGGGATATCGGCATACCAGCCGGTGAGGTCTTTGCCGTTAAAAAGAGAAATTTTTTCGGCAGCAGGCAAAAAACCGCCAGTCAAGCTGAGAAAAATGATTATGTAATTCGTCACACCCCTATCTCTACGCTTGATTCAGATAGCACAATCGAAAATTTCTGTCATGCACTGGCTAGGCAGCCTGGACAATTCTGTGCGTAATGCCCCGGCTTGATCTCGACGAGTTCCGGCGCATGTTCTGTGTAGCAGAGTTTCGCATCACCAATCAAATTACGAGGCTGGAAGGCACAGCCTTTCGGTGGGTTCGCGAGATTAGGCGGGAGTCCGGGGATGCTGATCAGCGGTTGACCTTTCGGCTGGGCGGCGGGGATCGATTTCAAGAGCGAACGCGTGTAGGCATGAAGCGGCTTACTGAAAAGATCGGCGCGGGCAGCGCTCTCTACGATGCGCCCAGCATACATCACGTTAATTGTGTCGCACATTTCTGAAACCACAGCGAGATCGTGTGTAATGAAAATCACAGCGGTGCCTAATTCGCGCTGGCGGTCGCGGATTAGGTCGAGCACCTGCTTCTGGACGGTAACGTCGAGGGCAGTGGTCGGCTCGTCGCAAATCAGGAGCTCGGGCTTGGTGATCAGTGCCATGGCGATCATCACCCGCTGGCGCATGCCGCCGGAAAACTCGTGGGGATAGGAGTTGATGCGTTTTTCGGGATCAGGGATACCGACCTCCGCCAGCGCATCAATGGCGCGGGTGAGCGCCGCCTTTCCGCGCAGGTTTTCATGCAGCTCCAGCGGCTCGGTGAGCTGGTCGCGGATGCGCATGAACGGGTTCAGCGAGGTCATCGGATCTTGGAAAATCATAGAGATCCGCCTGCCGCGAATTTTCAGCAATTCCTTTTCACTGACTTTCAAGAGATCGATGCCGCTGAACATTGCAGTGCCGCTCTCAATTTTTCCAGGAGGCATGGGCAACAGCCCGAGCAGCGAGTAGCAAGTCACCGATTTCCCGGATCCCGATTCGCCAACGATACCGAGCGTCCTCCCTTTCTCTAGAGAAAAAGAAACATCCTCTACCGCATGGACGATACCGTTACGGGTATGGAATCGAGTAGAAAGATTTTTGACGTCAAGCAGCACAACAAGAGTCTGATAAAAAAAAACTAAAGCTCAAGGAAAGAAGGCGGAGGAGACTCATTCACGATTTACTTTGGAGTGAGAGTGATTTGAACGAATGATTCATTTAGCTTTATCGAGAATGCTGTTCCAGTGCTCGATATTGTCCTTTTGAGATTCAAATAGATCTGCGGTATCATCATGGATGGTGATGGAGGTGATTTTATCGCCGACTCCGTTAAATTTACAGCCACGTTCCCCAGTGTTGTTTTTTCCCGTAATTTTAGCTACAATATCTAGTCCATCAGTGACTTGTCCAAATACCGAGTGGCGGTTGTCGAGAAATGGTGTCGGGGTAGTGGTGATAAAGAACTGAGAACCGTTAGTACCCGGGCCAGCGTTAGCCATGGAGAAGACCCCAGGACTACGGTGACGCAGATCCGAGTGGAATTCATCTCCGAATTTATAGCCCGGGCCGCCACGACCAGACTCGGTGGGATCGCCGCCCTGTAGCATGAAGCCCTCGATCACGCGGTGAAACGCAATGCCATCGTAGTAGCCTCGCTTCGCGAGATTGAGGAAATTCGCGCAGGTCATCGGCGCCTTGGAGGCATAGAAGGTCGCGGCAATGTCGCCAGCGGTGGTATGTAGTGTGATTTTGATGTCAGTCATAGTCTAGTGTTTACGGTTAATGCAGGAAAACCTGTCTGGATTCAGATGAACTCAGATTGACCTAGATGGAAGTGAAGAATGAAAAAATATCAGATAGATCATCATCCCGAGTGAAACTTCCTATTGCACGATTGCAATAAACCATCATATAACACAACTCCGGCATTTGAAATGACTATTGCCCGCTAATCTTATGAATCCTGATCGCGCTACTCTGAATTTTTTGAACTCCTTCCCGGAAGAAGCACGTAAACGCGGTGCCATGCTTCAGAATGACGGAGCCGTAACACAGATTTTTGGTAATCATCTTTTTATCCAAGGTCGCGTCGAGGACGAGTCAGGCACTTACCGCACATCCCTGCGCCTTCAGGGTAACCGCTGGTTCGGATCCTGCACCGCCGAGGACGACCTCGTATCTGGCGCTTGCCAATTTGCCACGATGATGGAACGAATGCACCGCGGGGAAGATCTCCCGGAATCGCCTAATGAATTTGATGACACACCTGTTCTTGATATCATCGAGGAAAAGCTTGGTCGTGAACTCGATGACAAAGAGGCCGAATACGTCACGAAAATCGAAAAGCGCTATCGCCGCTTCGTGATTGAAGGCGAACTCCACGACCATGATATGGTTCGCATCAACCCGCGCTGGGATATCAATACCTATGAACCACTCGAACTGTGGCCGGTGCCTCCCAGCGATATCCTAGAGTTCTGGAACTTCCTCGCCTACGCCTTCTACAAACGAAAACTCCCATATCCCGAGTTTATGTCCGTCATCACGGACCTTGCCTCGGTGCAGAAAAAAATGGCGGAGTGGGAGCAGGAGCGCGAGATCGCTTCGTGGTATGAACGCATCGAACAAGTCAACGAGCGCCCTCCGCAGGATGCATCACTGACCGTCGCCTTCCGCCTTGTCGCCACCATCAACGAGGCGCGTATGGAAGTCCGTGAGAGCCGTCCAGAGGCCCAATATAATCAACTCCGAGAGAAATCTGATATCGAGCGATACATTTCCCTCCATCAAGAAGGCGCACTCCTAATGGATGCCTCATCACAAACACTGTGGGAGCATTATCTCGCTTTCTACCGCAAGCACGGCGATACCACCCTCGATTTCGACCAGAAGGAATCCTGCCAATTCATGAACCGCGTGTTCCAGCAACCCGCTCTCTTTGGCTACCTTGTCAACCTCGACGAGAGACCCTTCCGCGTCTCCGAAGAAGCTCTCTCTTGGATCTGCGAGGATGAGCCCTTCGATCCCAACTCCTTCGCCCTCCAACTCGTCACGGCCTCTGGAGAAAATGTCTCCCACTCCGTCCGCCTCCTGCCCGGCCGCAAAGAGTTCTATCAATCTGACGAAACGGTTTTCCCTGGTCCCCCGCGCTGGCTTGAGGAAACCGAGGTCATGCCTCGCTATCTAATTCCTAGAAAAGTGATTGACTCCCTAGAGGGTGTGGAATTCCTTCGCAAAATAGGAGCTTCCTTGCCGGAATCCCTTGTCAAACGCGTTACCGATCTTGAACTGAAGCCGAAGCTGGAGATGAAACTCATCGCCGGTCTTACCGCCGCCGAGACCGAGCACCTCGTCGTGGATGTAACCGCAATCGAAACGAAAGGCCGCCGCACCGAGCGCCTCACCAAGGACGGTTGGGAGCTTGTCGAGCAGCAGGCAGTCAAGGGCAGGCAACTCCTTCGGTTCGCCCGCGAGCCTCTTCATCTCATCACACCCATTCTCGATGAAATGACCCTCGCGTATGATGAAAAACTCGTCTCCTTCAAATCACGAATCACCAAACAGTTCCCAGAAAAATTCGCAGATTGGGTGCGTGCTATGCCACCGGAAATCGAGCTCGATATCGACCTTCGCCTGAAATCGATTCTCAACGATCCTGTTACTGCAGCCATACGATTTGAAGTTGTCGGCCAGGACATCGACTGGTTTGATCTCCGCATCGTAATCGACGTCCAAGGCGCGAACCTTTCCAAAGCGCAGATTCGCCAGCTTGTCGCCGCACGCGGAGGTTATGTCCGGATGGACGACGGCACTTGGATGCGCCTAGAAATCAAACTCAATGCTGACCAGCGCGAAGCTGTCACTCGCCTCGGGCTGGATCCCTTCGACCTTTCCGGTGAGACCCACCGCATGCACGCCCTCCAACTCGCCGATCCCAAGGCCGCCGAGGTCTTCGATCCCAAGGCATGGGAGCGCATCAAAAACCGCGCCAACGATATCAAGCTAGAAGTAACACCCGACCTCCCCGCCGGATTGGACGCCACGCTGCGCCCCTACCAGATCGACGGATTCCATTTCCTCGCCTATCTATCAGAAAATAGCTTCGGTGGTATTCTCGCCGACGACATGGGTCTCGGAAAAACTATCCAATCCCTCACCTACCTCCTCTGGCTTTTCCAAAAGCACAAGGACACCGGGGCACAGCACAAGCCCGCACTCATCGTCTGCCCGAAATCTGTGCTCGATGTCTGGTATTCCGAGGCCGAGAAATTCTGCCCGCAGCTCCGCGTCAAAATCCTCAAGAACCGCGACGACATCAATGTGAATCACATCCAGAACAACATTGACATGCTGGTTCTGAACTACGCACAGCTCCGCGTCTGTGGTGAGGAACTCTCAGCAATCAAATGGCTCACCACCATTCTCGACGAAGGACAGCAGATCAAGAACCCCGACTCCAAGGCTGCAAAGTGCGCCCGTGAACTCAACTCCCAGAACCGCCTCGTCCTCACTGGTACGCCCATTGAAAACCGCTTGCTCGATATGTGGTCTCTCATGGCCTTTGCCATGCCTGGCGTACTCGGTTCCCGTGCCTACTTCAAAAAGCGTTTCGACAAACGTAAAGATCCTCTTTCCCAACAGCGTCTTGCTTCACGTCTGCGTCCTTTCCTACTCCGCCGGACAAAACTACAGGTCGCGCAGGATCTCCCGCCAAGGACAGAGGAAGAGGTCTATTCCAAGATGGAAGGCGTCCAAGTCGAACTCTACAAGAACGAGCTCAAGCGCATACAGAAAGCCCTGCTTGGCCTAGATTCCGATGAGGCGGTGAAGAAAAACTCCTTCGCCATCCTCCAGGGACTCATGCGGCTCCGCCAGATCTGCTGCCATCCCGGGCTCATTGATCCTAAATACCTCAAGGAGGAATCCGCCAAAATGGAATCCCTTTTCTACCTACTCGATCAACTCCACGAGGAAGGCCATAAGGTGCTAGTCTTCTCCCAGTTTGTCTCGATGCTCGACCTCATAAAAGCGCGCCTCGAACTCGATGCCCGCCCCTTCCATTACCTCACTGGACAAACAAAGGACCGAAAAGGTGAAATCGAGCGTTTCCAGACCACCAAGGAACCTTCCGTCTTCATGCTCTCGCTGAAAGCCGGCGGTGCGGGACTCAACCTGACGTCCGCCTCCTACGTCATCCTCTACGATCCGTGGTGGAACCCCGCCGTGGAGAACCAAGCCATCGACCGGACACACCGCATCGGCCAGAAGAACAAAGTCATCGCATACCGTCTTCTCACGCGCGACACCGTTGAGGAAAAAATCCGTATCCTCCAACATCAGAAGACGCAGCTCGTCACCAACGTACTTGGGGATGAGGGCTTTGCCTCCAACCTCGGCATCGACGATCTCCAATTCATCCTCACCCACACCATCGACGACGATGAGATGGACGAGGAAAAGGAGAAGGCCAAGGCTGCGGCAAAACCCGCCAAAAAAGCCGCACCTAAGAAAGTCGAAAGTGCTGACAACCTCTGACAGGCTTTATGGAAAGCCGCTCCTCTGGCTGGCTTTTTGCATGGTTGGCTTGTGTAAGCAGCCAATCGTGACATCACGATCAGATTCCTTTATGGAGATCAAGGAGAGCTTATAGTAGCAAACCAGCGCCGTGCCTGCGCCGCATCCTCTGCAATCTGCTCCGTTAGCTTCTCCACCGATTCGAACTTTTTCTCGGCACGGAGAAACTTGACAAAGCGGACTCTTAATTCCTTGCCATAAAGATCACCAGAAAAATTGAAAAGGTGTACCTCAAGAAGTCTTTCCGAGCCATTGATGGTTGGTCGCATACCGAGGTTCGCAACTCCTTTGAGTGTGTCATCTACCGTCACCGCCCATACCCCGTCGGAGGGTAACTGGCGCTCGCCAACGTGCAGGTTTGCAGTGGGAAAGCCGATCTCTCGACCAAGCTTTCTGCCTTCGATCACGATTCCGCGTAGTTCGTAGGGCCGCCCGAGCATTTCTCCTGCTGCGGTAAAGTTACCGTCACGTATCGCTTGGCGTATGCGGGTGCTACTGATTCTCTCTCCATCCCACATCACCGGCGAAACGGCCTCCAAATGGAAGCCGAGTTCATCACCTATCGCGCGGAGCATCGGGACATCACCAGAACGGTTGCTACCGAATCTCCAATCCACACCTACCGCAATCGTTCTTACGTTACCGGCGCAAAGTTTCCTGACAAATTCCTCCGCCGCTATACTCGCGAATACCATGTCGAAATGGATTACAAGCAAGCCGTCCACGCCGAGTTCCTTTATCACAACCACTTTTTCATCCAGCGTGGCAAGCAGCGCGGTGGGCGCTTTCTCGGGCGCGATGACTCGGATAGGATGCGGGGAAAAGGTGATAACAAAGGATTTTCCACCGTCTCCTGCTGCGGCGTCCACCGCACGCTTGATCACTGCCTGGTGACCCATATGAACCCCATCGAAAACGCCGAGTGCAAGGTGCAGCGGCTCATCCACTGCTGCCAATTGCTCCAACCTGTCGATCCTAATCAGCATAGGAATTCAGGCCCCGCGCATTAAGGAAATTTCTGCCAGTGAAATTAGCGCTTTCATTAGTATTTCAGGATTTACCTCTTTGAGCTGCGCCACGGTCACCGAGCGGTCGAGATTGAATTTTCCTGAGTTTGTTCGCCTTAATGCGCTCAGATGTGCACCGCAACCAAGCTTCTCGCCAATGTCGTTCGCGTATGTGCGAACGTAGAAGCCTTTCGAACATTCCACGCGGAAATCAATTTCCGGTAGCGCGACCCGTGTAATCTCGTAACCCGTTACGCGAACCGGGCGAAGCTTGCGCTCTACCTCCTGCCCTTTGCGTGCGAGCTTGTAGAGCGGCACTCCATCCATCTTGATTGCGGAAACCATCGGCGGGAGTTGTTCAAATTCCCCATTGAAGCTCTCGAACGCTGACTTGATCTCAGCTTCGGAGTAACTACCGACATCACGCGTCTCAACCACCTCCCCTTCCCTGTCCTGGGTGCTAGTGCGGGTGCCGAGCGTCAGAGTGCCTTCATAAACCTTGTCCTCGCTCATCAGCAGATCCTGGATCTTTGTCGCGCGGCCGACTACGAGCATTAACAAACCTGTGGCCATCGGATCGAGCGTTCCGCAATGTCCGATTTTTTTGGTATTGAGCGCCCGCCTACCGATTGCCACCACATCGTGGGAAGTCATATCTGGTGCTTTGTCTACGAGTAGCACTCCGCTTGGACCTGTATATTCCTGTGGTTTGTCTCTCATCTAGTTATTAAAATCAATTATTGATTGCCTCGCTTAGTGCAGCCAGCACCTTCGCTTTCGCATCTTCCAGCGGACCTGACATCCGGATGCCCGCCGCAAGCGCGTGCCCGCCGCCGCCGAACTTCAGCGCTACGTCGCAAACATTAACGCTGATGTCTTTTGATCGCATGGAAACACGTATCTCACCAACCTCTAGTTCCTCAAAAAACACCGCGACTTTTACACCCTTCACGGCACGGATCATGTCGATCAATCCCTCGCTGTCATCTGGTTGGAGATCGAGCTTGAGCCGCACGGCATTGTGCAACTGCCAGTTTGCTAGCTTTCCATCGGTGGAAAGCTCCAGAGTGTTGAGCAACTCGCGTATCAACTCCACTCGGCGGAACGGATGGTTATTATAGATATCCGCATTGATTTTTCCGACATCGAGGCCACGGCGGATCAGATCCGCACCGAGTTCATAAGTCGCGGCTGTCGTCGAACCGTATTGGAAAGATCCGGTGTCGGTGGAAACTGCGACGTAGATCGCATCCCGTGTCTCCGCAGGAAAAGGCATGTCCAGAAAGCGTATCAGTTGGTAAACAATCTGGCCCGTGGCGGGACTGGCAACGTCAATGATATTCAGATCACCGTAAGCCGGATTAGAAATGTGGTGGTCGATGTTCACCCAGAACTTCGCCTTACTCGCGGCTAGCAGGGCACTCTCGCCAAGCCGCTGCTTTGTCGCGGTGTCCAGCGCGATGGCTACTTCTATATCCAGAGGCTCGGCGGGCGGGGTCATGACTTTTTCTGAACCTGTCATGAAAGTCATACTCTCCGGTAAACGGTCCTGATTGACCATATACACTGTTTTTCCCAATGCCATGAGCGCGAAGCCCAGTGCCACCTGCGAACCGATTGCATCCCCGTCAGGCCGGATATGGCTCATGATTACAAAGCTCGAGTGTCCCGCCACCACATCGCTGAATTCGGCAAAAAGTTCCGCC
Organism: Prosthecobacter debontii; assembly: GCA_945862245.1. Taxonomy (GTDB): domain Bacteria; phylum Verrucomicrobiota; class Verrucomicrobiia; order Verrucomicrobiales; family Akkermansiaceae; genus Luteolibacter. The sequence goes on along the minus strand of CAMAXN010000004.1, from coordinate 49,476 downwards.
AATTTATGATTCTCGTTTCCGCACATACTTACTCTCCCGCGCCGAGCAGGATGTAGATTCTCACCAGCGTAAACCTCGTGACAAGGACAATCCCGGCATTAACCACGTACCACTTTTTTAGAAACAGATATCAGTATGGGTGAAATCGATGTTAAATCATTCTTGCCCAAAGCCTCGTCGCAGGCCATCTAGCGCTTGTGCGTGATCTCCTAGCAAACCCTGCCTGGCTGGAGGAGGATCTCGGCGTTCCTCTGCCAGATACCAACCATGCCTGCTCCGTCTGTCTCCCTACCTGGGATTCGGTGATTGGCTATGAAGAAGGTCGCGAAAAAGTCATCCGCCGCCTGCGGACCGGATACCCCCGTTTTTACAAGCACCCCACTGTCGAACGTCTCTTTGAGAACGCGCGCAAGGAACTGGCTTCCGATACGGAGGATGTCCTTGTGCTACCCACGCGGCTCTCGGTGCAGCGAGCTCACCGCTGGCTTGAAAGGCAGGCGGAAACAGCCGTCCGCAGCACCTCTTACCACGGATTCCACTCTCTCATTTTTCCTGAGAAAGCGAGGTCGCTCGCCAACCTCTATTGGCGTTTTTCTGGTGAAGGAGTGTCCTCTCGACAAGCTCAGGATTACCTCGATGGCACTCTGCGTGAGGGATCTAAGTCTCATCTCGTCGCCCGGGCCTTAGCACAACTCAATACCGGTGCTGCAGAGAACATCTTCATTTTTGCCAGCGGTATCTCGGCTGCCCTGTCCGTCCTGCGCGCACTTCCTGGTCTCCGCGAGGGCAAAAAAACCCTACAGATTGAGTTCCCCTACGTAGATACCTTAAAAATCCAAGAACGCTTCGGTAACGGGGCTGTATATCTAAACGAGGCCTCAGGCGAATCCTTCGATGAAGCTCTGCGACGCATTCGCACAGGTGAGTTCGCGGGTGTTTTCACGGAAGTTCCATCCAATCCTCTGCTACGTACTGTCGATATCCCGCGCCTTGCCGAAGTATGCCGCAGCTCTCACACCCCTCTGATCCTAGATGATTCGGCCGTTGGACCGCTCAATGTAGATGTCCTGCCGCATTGTGATGTCCTCACCTCTTCCCTTACGAAATGGGTATCCGGCGCGGGCGATGTGATGGCCGGAGCTGCCACAGTGCGAGCCGATTCACCACTCGCATCCGAGTTTCTAGGCCCGCTTGCTGAAGATTCTGCCGAGTGTGCTCCACTGTACATTGCTGATGCTGAGATACTTCTTTCCAATATGAAGGGATACGCACAATTCAACTCCATTGTGAACGCGAACGCCCTCGCCCTCGTCGCTTTCCTGAAAGCCCACCCCGCCATCGCCAGCGTCTGGCATCCCTCCCTCACCCAGACGGAAAACTACACCCAGATCATGCGGAAAAAGGGAGGCTACGGCGGTCTTCTTTCCATAGTTCTCGCGAACCCGAAGAAAGCTCCAAAGGTCTATGATGCGCTGAAACTTTCCAAAGGTCCTTCCTTCGGAACGCCTTTCACACTGGTCTCCCCCTATACGCTTCTTGCTCATTACCAAGAGCTGGAATGGACAGAAAACTGCGGCGTCCCTGCGAACTTGCTGCGTATTTCTGTGGGCTTAGAGTCCCCGGAAAAGATTGTCGCCGCGTTTGCCGAAGCGCTTGCCTAGTAATCCTGCTGCGATGCTCGGTCCGCGCAAAAAAATACACCGTCAACGACCTTCTTTTTCTAAAGCCCATCATTGACTGAGATATATCCAAATAAAAGCACACTGTACAATATCCACAGCTATCAAACTTGAACGAGATGCCGTATGAATCCATACGTGCGGTCCTGGAGGAGATAGGCTAAGGGATCACGCCTCTGCGCGAGCAACGAGGCTGTTAAATTTTTTCTCAAGCGCAAGGAGTTGCGCTTCGCCTGTGACTTTGCCGCCGCCTGGTATGGTGATGTAAAGGGTATCCATGGCGACGCCTTTCTCAGTGCAAATGCGGGCATGCGTGGTGTCTAGCCCGGCTTCATTAACCGTGTGGAAAAGGTCGTGAAGCAGGCCGATGCGATCCAGAGCCTGAATCTCGACGGTGGTGCAGATGGGATGGAGATCGTTGGAAACCTGGGCCCGTACAGGGACGGAGAGTCCGGTTTCGGTGCGAGGCTTCAGAAAGTTCACTTTTCGTCTCAGATAGGTTTCTGAATCGTACTGGCCTGCATTAAGGATGGTGGTGAAAGTGGCGAGAAAACGCTTGCGAGTGGAGTCGCTGGTGACGGGCTCGAAGTTCGTGGTGCAGACACGGAAGATGTTCAGCACGATGCCGTCGGTGCGGGTGAAGAGATCGGCGGACAGGATGTTGATCTGCTCAGAGGCGAGCGCACAGCAGAGCTTTTCAAGATGCAGCGGCCTGTCGCGGGTGGCAAGGATCAGCTCCGAGTAGCCTTTGTCCGGATGATCGAGCCAGCGCACCGAGAAGGCGTTCGAGTTACCGCTGTTTTCCTCTTCGCTGAATCTTCGCACAGCCTTGACCTGAGCGGCAATGAATGCCGCCTCGCGGTAGGCGAAGGCGGGCGCGGGCGTACGGTCGAAATGATGCCGGATCTCCACGCAGAAATCCTCAGGCATGAGGGAGATTACCTCTGCGCGGAGCGCGAGGCGATCGTCATCGAGCTTACGTGTGAAACCTTCCCTGCCCTCCGCGAGAAAGCGGCGGGTAGCTGTGTGGAGATGGAGCATGAGGGATTCCTTCCAGCCGTTCCATGCGTCGGGGGCGGTACCGTTGGTATCGCAGTAGGTGAAAAGCAGAAGAGCGTCGAGGTTTTCGGGGGTCTTCATGATCACAGCAAACTCGGCGATAACCTCAGGATCCTCCAGATTCCGCGTGGTGGCGGTGCGCCAGAACATGAGGTGGTTGTCTACGAGGAACATGATTCTGGCGCGGCGTTGGCCGGTGATTTGGAGGCGGGAGCAGAGCTTGATGGCGAGCATTGCGGAGCCGTCGATGTGCTCGCGGATGTTTTCCGAGCGCCCGGTATCATGCAGGATGAGGGCGATGTAGAGGGCGTAGGGATCGACAATCTCGTGGAATAGGCGACGGAAGATTTCCAGCTTCGGGTTGGTGTCACCAACAAGCTTATCGAGTTCATCGATGCAACGCAGGGTATGCTCGTCGGCGGTATAACGATGAAAGAACTCATGCTGGACGAGACAATCGAGCGCACCGAATTCCGGTAGATATCGACCGAGAAAGCCAATACGGTGCATTTGGCGCAGGGTATCGGCAACCTCACCCTTACGCTCGAGAATGGCTTGGAAAGTCTCACGATTCGCTTTGTGGTAGCGAAAAGTGCGATCGATGTCCTCCCAATGGCTGGCGATGAGGCGGCGCATCGGCGGGGAGAGCCGGAGATTACGCACCTGGCAGTGCTGGAAGAGGCGCATGAGCCGGTGGATGTCTTCCCTGAAGATATCGTTATTATCGGGGTAGATCCTTCCATCGCGGGCGATGAAGCCGTCGAATTCCTCACGCTTTTTTTTCCGGAAGGTGAGGAAAGAGCGAAAGCCTGTCTCGGCGTCGGCCTCCTTCTGGATCTGGAAGTGTTCCATCAAAGAGGTGGCGTGGCGATAGATGTGGCGGGTATGAGTGTAGTAATCCCGCATGAAGGCCTCGGTACGGCGCAGGATGCTGCGCTGCGGGTAGCCGAAAGCAGTGGCGATAACGCCTTGGAGTTGAAGGGTTAGGATGTCAGTAGCCTTGCCGGTTTGGTAATGCTGCTCGTTGCGGACGCGCATAAGGAAATCGTGCGCCTCCTCGATTTCACGCAGAGTGCTGGCGGTGATAAGGCGGTCATCGACGAGTTTCCGTAGATCTCTAGCGCCAGCTTTGACACGAGCGACCCAAAGCATGTTCTGGTAATCACGTAGCCCACCGCAGGATTCTTTCACGTTCGGTTCCTGGAGGAAAACGGTGTAAGAGCTTTTTTGGTGTCGGGAGCGGAGATCCTTGCGGCGCATCTCGAAGAATGCGTCTTGGCCTTTCACGACGCAGTTTTTTTCGAAAGCAGCGAGTAGATCCTCAAATAATCCATCGTTCCCAGCGAGTAATCGACTGTCCAGCAATGCGGTCAGATTCTGTGGATCAGAGCGTGCTTCCTGGATGCACTCAGCGATAGAGCGGCAAGAGTGGCCGACCTTAAAACCCATATCCCACAAGGGATAGAGTATACTCTGAACAAGTTCCTGGATATTTTTTGGGAGCTTGGACGAGGTGCGCGGGAGGAGAAAAAGGATATCAATGTCGGAGCCCGGGTTGAGTGTTCTGCGCCCGTACCCACCGACGGCGACAAGGGCGATAGGCGATGCCGCCAGACCCTGCGACTTCATGGTGGCCAGGAGAATGGTAGAGATCAGGGTATCGATCATTTGGGATCGGGCTTGGCATATCTCGATGCCGCCCGCGCCATTGTCATGACGGATGCGGATACTTTCCTGCTCAGTTTTGATAAAACCAATACATAGAGTAACTCGCTCGTCGGGCGAGAGTTGTTCCTCAACAGCAAGTTGGAGAGAAAAGGGTTTGATGGACACGGACTCGGACATGTCACGGGGAAAGCGGCGTCAACTCTAGGTAGCGGATGCCATAGGTGATGATGTAGGGTAGGGTGAAAATCGAGACGACTGTCGTGGCAACGACCACCTGCACCGCGACGGCGGGGCGTCCTTGATACATGCGTGCGAGGAGGATGGGTCCTAGAGCGGCGGGCATAGCCGCCTGCACAACAAGAATTTGCTTCAACTCTAATGCCATGGGAATGAACCTAGCGCTAAGGATAATTAACGCAGGAGCCAAAGCAAGGCGCACAACACAAGAGGCAACAACGATCTTCAAAGACGGCTTTTCCGCTACTGCGAGATCCATTATCATCGCGCCGGTCATCATAATCGCAAGGGGAAACGCGCCAATTCCGATCATCGAAATTGAATCGCGGACAGAGCCTGTCATCTGGTCATCTATTTGCAAAGAAACGAGAGCAAGGCTGATAGCAACGGCGATAATGGGGCCATTGATGAGGCACCTCCAAGGGATACCATTACTACCAGAAACAAGCATCACACCGACAGACCACATTGCGACCTCAACTCCAAGATTATGGACAAATAGTAGCGCGACGGCAGAGCCACCCCAAAGGATTTCCACAACAGGCACGGCGGTGAATCCAAAATTCTGGCAACCCGATGCGACTGCGAAAGTGCGCCTGCCTTGGCCACGTTCGAGACCGATGAGTTTCCCAGCAAGATAACCGAGGGCGATACCTACGATAATAATAAAAAAGCCCAAACCCGCTCCCGTGACCACAGTGCGGATATCATGCAATACCTCCGCGCCCAATGTACGATCTAGGATGTAGCAGGGTAACATCACCGAGAAAATCATCTGCATCACGCCGATGTCATGCTCGCGCTTGAGTATATTAGCTTTCCTAAGCAAGGCACCTCCAGCCATCAGCAAATAGACCGGCATCACGGCAAGGATAATTATGATAGGCGAGGGCGCTGACAAGGCTGATAGGCTTGGGTGATGTCGGCAAAATGTCTACCGTGTATTGCAGGTATTGGGTTGCGCAGGGATTGAAAACAAGGAGAGTGACGCCGACATGATAAATGCAGACGAAATCAGGGAGTTACTAAAGCAAGTGAAGTACCCGGGATTTTCCCGGGATATCGTATCCTTCGGCTTAGTGAAGACAGTGGAAGTTACAAGCGGAGATGTGACTGTGCGTATTGAGGTGGCGACTAAGGACGCGCAAATACCACAAACAATTTTTAAGAATGTTCATGGTATATTGGAAAGGATTGAGGGGATTGACCATGTGAAGGTCGATATCGAGGTCAAGGACGCCCCAGAGGCGGCAGGTGGAGCAATCGGGAAAAGCTCCATCCCCGGTGTGAAACGCATCATCGCCGTGGCGTCGGGAAAAGGCGGGGTTGGAAAATCTACGGTCGCGGCGAACCTCGCCGTCGCACTCGCGGTAAGTGGTTTAAAGGTGGGGCTATGCGATTGTGATCTCTACGGGCCATCCGTAGCACAGATGTTCGGCACGAACGAGCGTCCAAACGCGAACGAACATGACGAGATCATCCCCATCGAGGCTCACGGACTGAAACTGATGTCCATGGGTTTTCTGCTAGAGGATAAGTCCCCTGTAATCGTGCGCGGTCCAATGGCGACACGCTATACGCAGCAATTCCTCCGTCAGGTCGCGTGGGGCGAACTCGACGTGCTAGTGCTGGATCTACCTCCCGGCACCGGTGATATCCAACTCACTATCGTGCAGACCGTTGCGGTGGATGGTGCGGTGATCGTGACCACTCCACAGGAAGTGGCGTTGATCGATGCCCGCAAGGCTGTAGCGATGTTTGCCAAAGTGAATGTTCCTATCCTAGGCCTAATCGAGAACATGGCTTGGTTTGAAGGTGATGACGGTAAGAAATACCACATCTTCGGCGAAGGCGGAGGCGTTCGAGAGGCAGAGGGTATGAATGTTCCTCTGCTCGCACAGATCCCCATTGACCTTCCGACCGGAAGGTGCGGCGATGAAGGGAGACCCGTTGCGCTCCTATCCCCAGCGCAAAACAAGGTTTCCGCAGCTTTTCACGCAATGGTCGCGGAACTTAACATCTAATTTTTTGTGGTAGCCGCTTCCTCTCCGCCGTAAAAGCCATCGATGTATCCAAATTCTACAAAGGTGTCTCGCCAAGGTGCTATGATTCTGGGGTCTTGAAAAATGCGGCTGGCGCGACCCAACCACTCCTCGGCTTCTACAATATTTTTTTTCTCATAAGCCAGCGTGGCCTGCGCGAAGTAATGATAAGGAGAATCGTCTAGAAAGTCATATTTCTGGGCGAGAATGGTGATCTCATCATTTTGGTTGAGTTTCAACTTGCAGAGAAAGATTTTAAACTCAACGAAGCGCGACAGAGAGATATTGTTTGTGGGAATCTTGGGAAGAATCTCTTTGAAGATATCGTGTGCCTTCTGCCACTCCTTAGTCACAAAATATACTTCCCCAATATTGAATTGGATACTGTCGTTATTTGGACTAATCTTCAGTGCCTCGCTAAGTGCAACCATCGCCTTGTCAAAAGCGCGCATTTCCACGTAGCACGAACCTCTTAGATTAAGGAGTTCAGCGCTCTGCGAGAAAATCGCTTCCGCATCGCTGATTTCATCTAGGCATTCAAAGATGCGCTTCTGTTGGAACAGTCGGCTAGCTTCGCTTAAATGTTCGGTAAATTTTGTCCGGTCTTCCTCCGAGAGATTCGGGAAATCCTTCTGGTTGGTCTGCAAGTCTGATTGGCCCGGGGAATTATCTTCATCAGTCGCAGCTATCTTTTCTTGAGCGTGAAGCGGGCTGAGAAGAAGTAGGCAGGGGATTAAAAATTGTTTCATATACTTAGTGCTAATGAGTAATTAGAGGGATATTGGCGCATCGGCAAGTTTGAAGATCACTCCAAACTTCAACCCGATTTTTTCGAAAGCAGTAGGAAGGGCGTGGTTTTATCCCTCAAAATCATACTATATCGCGCGGTGCGCTGCGCCTTGAGGGATGTGATGAAAACCTCTACCGCTGCCGCTTCCTCATCGCCACCAATGTGACCGGGGTAACAAACCACCGCAAGTACACCTCTCGGCATCAGTATATCGGAGGCGGCGGACAGCGCCTTGAGTGTATTTTCCGTTTGGGTGATGAGGTCGTGGTCACCGCCCGGCAGATAGCCGAGATTAAAGACAATGGCACGAGGCCTATCCGAACCTGCTATCTCCGCAAGATCTGAATGGCATCCGCAGTGGAGCATCACCCTCTCACGTAGGCCTTCGCTTTCGAGGCGAACTGCCGTCGAGGCGAGTGCTTGCTGCTGAATATCGATGGCCACTACCCGACCAGTGGCTCCGACAGCCCTAGCCAAAAAAACGGTGTCATGCCCGTTGCCTGCTGTCGCGTCGATCGCGAAATCGCCAGTTACGATCTCACTTTCGAGTAGAACGTGCAGTAATTCCGTAGGATGGGGAGGGAACATATTTTAGGAAAAAGGGCTAGGGAACACAAACTCCGGGGAGGGACACGTGCCGTCAAGTATCCAGTCCGCAAGCATCTCAGCGATTCCCGGGGCATAAAGCGTGCCTTTCGAACCGAGACCGTTAAAAACCCAATCCCCCGATCCGTCTATCCCGACCAGAGGCTTACTACGACGGATAATAGGCCGTATTCCTGCAATGTGGGCGATCACTTCGAAATCTCCTCCCCCTAGGCTTGTCGCGATAGCTGTGATTCGTTCTAATCCGACCGAGGTCGGCGTTTCGTCGAGGCGATTCCAATCATAGGTGGAACCGATCCGGAAACAGCCGCCGCCGATCGGGATAAGCCAACCGCCAAAACCGATGCGAATATGCGACTCTTTCCAATCGGCGCGAACAGTTAGGATCTCCCCTTTCGCGCAGCGGTGCTCGCCCATGCCGCCGGCAATTAGGCCAGCAGCCCCCTCGCAACGGATGCGGGTATTTCCACTGTCCGCCCACAATCCCAGATCGTGGAAACGGGCAGCGGAGAATTCGAGGAATTTTCGCGTATCCAGCCAACCGCCACCAAGTAATTCCACCCCACAGAGAAATCCATTTGTAATTTCACTACCAGCCCCCAGCCATTGACTCACCTCAGGCAGATCGAGCTTTGCGGAAATTTTTGACCATTCTTTTTCGGAGGATGCCAAGCGCAGTATGGGAAGTGGATGCCAGATCTTCTCGCTTAACTCCGCCTCCAGCCAGCGGTAGAACCCAATCGCTTTCGGATAAAATTCTGCAATACGCCAGCTTGGCTCAAAGTTTTTACCTGTGATCGGATTGATCAACCCCGCCGCTACCCGGGTGCTCCCCCCCTCACCGCTATCCGTAATGTGGAAAGCAATACCGCGCCTGACAAATTCCCACCCAAGGCATGTCCCAGCGAGACCCTGCCCTATAATCAGCGGTGTTTTCGGAAACCCCATGCGGAAGGAATAACTTGGCGAATCCTGCTCGTCACGCAGCAAATACTCGCCTTATTTCACGACTGGCTTGCCTGCCGCCTGCCAAGCGATGATCCCTCCATTGAGGTCGAGCACGGTGAACCCGGCGGTCCTAAGTTGTTCCGTCGCCATGGCGCTCCTTCGACCGCTCCGGCAATAAACGACAACAGGTTTTTTCGGATCTAGCTTCGCCTTAGCGTTTTTTAGGAATCCCTCTTGAGTGACGGTTACTAGCGTCGCCCCCTTGAGATGTCCCTCGTCCCATTCCTCCTTAGTGCGAACATCTAGGAGCTGTGCTCCATCAGCAAAGGCCTTTTCCGCTTGATCAATGCTGACAGGAACAATTTCTGATTCAACGGCAGATGAAGACGAAACAATGGTAATCATAACGGCGACGGAGAGGAGCAAGTATCTCATTACACAATATTTGCCATACTTTGCCAAACAGCAAGCCACTATCGAGCAATAGGGACTGGATTTCCCCTCAGAGTTGCCCATTCTTATGTCCGTGAAATCTGGTTTCCTAGAAAAACTTGTAGCGCGCCTCGACCGCGTTGAGCCTGGCGAGATACAGCAAATTGTCACACGGCTGATTCAGGAGAAAGGTTTTTTGGAGAATGTGTTCGAGGCATTGCAGGAGGGGCTTATCATCCTCGATCCAGACGGAAAAATCATGTTTCTGAACCGGGCAGCCTGCCAGTTCTTCGGCTTGGAACCAGCGGATTCGCTAGGCGTGAAAATATCCTCAAAAATTCGCGGACTGGAGACTCTATCACTTAATTTATCTAGTCAGACATTCTCCCGCGACATCGAGGTATTCTACCCGGAGCATCGCCTACTCAATTTTTACCTTTCACCAATCGACGATCCCAAAAACCACGAGCTACCGCTGGGTCATGTCATGCTAATCCGCGACAATACCACGAGCCACGCGGAGACCCAGGAGACCTTGGAGTCAGAGCGCCTCAATGCCCTCACTCTGCTGGCCGCTGGAGTAGCTCATGAGATCGGCAATCCTCTCAACTCACTCGATATCCACCTCCAGCTTCTTGAGCGGAAAATCCGTAAGCTCCCTGCCCGCGAGCGGAAAGGACTCAACGAGCACCTTGGTACCGCTCGTCAGGAAATCCAGCGCCTAGACACCATACTTAAGCAGTTTCTCCACGCCGTACGCCCCACCACTCCACGCCGAGAGCCTCAGGATCTAAACGCGATCCTACAACAGACGCTCGAACTGCTGGAGCCGGAGATCGACTCGCGCGGCATCACCGTGGATCTCGGTCTTTCCGAAAATATGCTTCCGGCGCGGGTCGATCCAGACCAGTTCCAGCAGGTTTTCTATAACCTGCTGCGCAATGCCTACCAGGCCATCCCGGGCGATGGCGGCCACATCGGCATCCTCACTCGATCCACCGCCACGGAGTTCCTAATCTCGATTTCCGACAACGGCACAGGCATCCCACCGGAACAGATGGGAAGCCTATTCGAACCCTACCGCACAACGAAATCCGCCGGTACTGGCCTAGGCCTGCTTATCGTCCGCCGCATCATCCGCGAGCACGGTGGCGAAATCGAAATCCAATCCCATCCCGAACAAGGCACCAATATTTTCATCCACCTGCCTCACACTGCGCCTAGTCCACGTCTCCTACCTTCGCCAACAATTGATCTGCAATCATAAATTAATACGACCATTTGATTAAACCTATGCACAGTAAAAGAATCCCAAAAAATGAAACTATCAGATAAAATTTTACTGTTAAAATGAATGACGATCACATCGAAAGTGATTTTTTACCTAGTAATCTACAGGGCGAATATCTTACCGGACGTGCCCTGTCTCTAGGTTCTTTTCCGCATTCAACGATTCGTAATATTTCCTTGAAAAAACTGCTACGATCCATGAGTAATAATGTGACAATGAAATTATTCCAAATCCTCTGCGGACTCACCGTTACCATGATATTCGTCCAACCCTCGATGGCCGATGATACCCCACTCGCCAAGCAGATGGACGAGATGAACGACGCTTACAAGGCAATGCGCCGTGAGACCGATCCGACAAAAGGCGCGGAGTTAGCTCGGACGGCGCAGGACGCGATAGTCAAAGCAATCGTCGAACTGCCAGAAATGGTGAAAGCGATGGCTGACGGACCAGAGAAAGCGAAGGCCTCTGCAGAATACCGCAAGATGATGGGCACCCTGATCACCACCCTCGCCAATATGGAACTCGCATTCCTTAGCAACGACATGACGAAGGTCGCAGATATCATTAAGGCTATGCGCGATATCAAAAAACAAGGCCACGACCAGTTCATGGAGGAATAATCCTGATCTTATCCAAATTTCAAAAATCCGCCAGAGTTGATAGATCCGAGTTAATAGGTAAACACAGCCTCATTCAACTAGTATACGTGAGCCGAGATCCATCTTCGAATAAACGGTAGGCATGATGCCGCTCGGACCGCGTATACAAGCATGTGAGGCGGGATAGCGGAGCACCGGACCGATGTGGTGCCCGACTCCATTCCAAGTGATACGCATCCAGTAGCGCATAGGGGCACCGACGAAACTGCCACCGTCTGGGATGGGATCCTTATTGAAATCTGCGTCGCCGTTGATCAAAACACCCTCGGCATCATAGATTTTTCCATACATATTGGAACTCTTATCTACGATTTTCTCGAGCACCTTGTAATCGCCCGTAGGCGTTGGGCGACTTTTCGTGCCAGAGCAAATCGGGTAGTCCATGACCACCTCCTCACCATTCATTAACATACCACGCTGCTGCTTGAGGTCGATCTTGACCCATGAGTTTGATGAATCCGTCTCCGGAAGTAACTGGATGTTTCTCCAGACATTGTATGTCTTAGGATAGTTTTTTTCTGCCTTGAAATGGTCGTAGCTACCGGGTTCGTACGGGTTGATATATTTCGGATCTGTCTTCGAGAACTCTGGCTCAGGAGGCCTGACGTTCGCGCAACTAGCTAGGAATGCCAACGCGAGCCCGAGGGTTAGGAATGCAGTTCTCTTCAAGGACATGACGCGATTTCAATACAGAGGCGGTGAATTATTACAAATACCGGACTATTGCAACCTTTCTAATCCGCGTCAGCTTAGGCAGGATTTCCTTGCCTCATCAATAATGGTTTCCCAAGAACTCAAGACCAAGCTCCGCGACGTGCCCCACAAGCCCGGCGTGTATCTGATGAAAGACCGCCTCGGATCTGTCATTTACGTGGGCAAGGCGCTGGATCTTAAGCGGCGGCTGTCCTCCTATTTCACACCCTCGCGGAAAACTAGGGCGAACCTGAAAAACCGCGCACTTATGGATTCGATTCATGATTTCGAGATCCATGAGGTGCGCAATGAGCAAGAATCCCTGCTACTTGAGGGTAAACTGATCAAAAACTACCGCCCACGCTACAACGTGGCGTTTCGAGACGATAAGCGCTTTCTACATGTCCGCGTCCGTATGGCCGATTCATTTCCGAGGTTTGGGGCGGTGCGGACGAAAAAGGAGGACGGCGCGCGATACTTTGGGCCATTTCCTCACTCCTCCGCGTTACGCGACACGCTGGACTGGCTAAACCGCCGCCTAGGTCTCCGTGTCTGCCGGCCGGCCAACCCCGGCGAAGCCGATTACCGCCACTGCAACGCCGACATCATCCGCAACTGCTCCGCGCCATGCATCGGACGTGTTTCCCACAAAGACTATCTCGCGAGAGTGGAGGAGGCTTGTGTGATCTTGGAAGGAAAAGGCAAGAAAGCGATCTTTGAGGAACTGGAAGAAGAAATGCAGGAGCACGCGGAGGCGCTTAATTTTGAGAATGCTGCGATCCTACGCGATGTATTGGAGAATCTTCGCAAAACACTCTCCCCTACCCGCCAGTTTTCCCGCGGTCGCGGTGTGCCAACCACGGTTAAGCCTACCGAAGATCTCGCGGATCTCGGTGTAGCCTTGGGCCTAGAGGGCCCGCCGCGCGTGATGGAATGTTTCGATATCTCTAATGTATCCTCGAACCACATCGTCGCCTCGATGGTGCGCTTCACAGACGGCATACCCGATAACAGTAACTACCGTAAATACCGCATCCGCACGGTCGAGGGACAGGACGATTTTGCATCGATGGCTGAGGTCGTATACCGCCGCTACTCCCGAATTCTTAAGGATAATATGTGCGAGGAATTGGAACACTCGCAGGAGTCGCTGATTGAGGCGCAACGGCGACTGGCAAAAGCGGGCAAGGCAAAGATTATCATTCCGGATCTCGTGATCGTAGATGGCGGTAAAGGCCAGCTTTCCAGCGCATTCAAGGAACTCCGTAAACTCGGCTTGCAGGATCTCCCGCTGATCGGCCTCGCGAAACAGCGGGAAGAAATATTTTTCCCAGGCGAGTCCACCCCCCTGCTCATCCCACACGACTGCGGCGCGCTCAAGCTCCTCCAGCGCATCCGCGATGAAGCGCACCGCTTCGCCAACGGCTACAACGAATTGCTCTACCGCCGTCGGATGAAGGAAAGCGCCCTTGATGATTGTCCCGGCATGTCGCCAAGCAAAAAAGCTATGCTACTAAAAACCTTTGGATCTATCGAACGACTGCGGAAAACGGAGCCAGAGGAGATAGCTCTGATCCGAGGCTTCTCGAAAAAGTTCGCAACTCACCTCTTGGATTTCCTAAAAGAAGATTGATTGCCTTACAGTGAAATTCACACACCGCCACTTTCTCTCAAGCACTGCAGCATCGCTTTTCGGGGACGGCCTTTTACACGTTAAAACATGAGCATAATTTCATGCGATACGCATTATCCATCTTTTCATAATAAGCGGAATGAGCTAGAACGATACCGGCGATATGAAACTAGGCGTCCACTCAATTCCCGCAATTTGGACGGCATCCACATCTGCTAGTTTCTGACCACTGGATCGGCGCATCAAGCGGAATGCGCCCGGCTACTGCCATTACCATTGCTAAAACCACCCCCGCGGCGGTTCCCCCTGCCACCCTTTTGGACACTCCTGCCGCCTTGTTTCACTGCGGGGGGCTTGTATCCGCTAATGTACTTCTGTTTGAGGGATTCGCTATGCCATGGGTGGTCACTTAAACGTGGAATCACGTTCTTGATCGTTTTCTCGATATCGCGTAGGAAATCGATCTCGTCCTCTGCACAGAAGGATACGGCCATACCATTGGCACCTGCGCGGCCGGTGCGGCCGATACGGTGGACATAGGCTTCTGGCTCATTTGGAAGATCATAGTTTACTACCAATCCCACATCCTTAACGTCGACGCCACGCGCCGCCACATCGGTGGCGACGAGAACTGGTACAAGTCCCTGTTTGAACCTGGCAAGAGCCTTCTCGCGCTGCGCCTGTGACTTGTTGCCGTGGATCGCTTCCGATTCGTAGCCAGCGGCAGTAAGAGCCTTGGCGATCTTGTTTGCACCATGTTTTGTGCGGTTGAAAACGATGGTAAGTTTTGAGGTCTCGGCTTTCGCCTGTTCGTCGAGTAACTGTTCCAAAAGATACATCTTGTTGCCGCGATCCACGAAGCAAAGCCTCTGCTCGATGCGCTCAGCGGTCGTCACTTCCGGAGTGATGGAAACGCGAGCTGGATCGCGCAGAAACGTTTTTGCTAGCTCCACAATATTCGGAGCCAGTGTGGCGGAAAAAAATAGAGACTGCTTATTCTGCGGGAGTATCGCTAGAATACGTTTCACATCTCGCAAAAAACCCATGTCAAGCATGCGATCGACTTCATCAAGGACTAAAAACTCGACCGCAGTGAGATCGACGTGCCTTTGCTCGATTAAATCCAGCAACCGTCCCGGAGTCGCTACAAGGACATCAACTCCAGGCCGCATCGCTGAAACCTGTGGGGTCTGACCGACACCTCCGTAGATTAGCGTCTGGCGAAAACGAATTTTTTGCCCGTAGGTGGAAAAGCTTTTTCCTACTTGAATCGCAAGTTCACGAGTCGGTGCAAGCACTAAGCAACGGCATCGCTTCGGATGCAGAGCACGCGGATTATTGTGGATAGAGTTAAGAATCGGCAGCGCAAAGCTTGCTGTTTTCCCTGTGCCAGTCTGCGCACATCCCAAAAGATCGCGTCCTTCTAGAAGGAACGGAATGGCCTGTGCTTGGACAGGCGAGGGGGTGGTGTATTCTAACTCGTTTAGAACCTGTTTCAGGGGTGCGGCTAGAGCCATCACTTCAAATGTAGAGATCATATCTTTTTAAATTAACCACACCGCCGAGAATCGGTAAGGGGTTGTCGATGATTTTTTGGAGTTAACCTCTTGCAATCCCTCATCGAAGGAAGACCGGAAAAAGAGACGCTAGCCCGCACGAAAGCGGCAAACAGGGCGTTAACTATCCTGAATTGACAAGATGGCAAGTTTTATGTGAATCATGTTTTTAGAATAAAGGCAGAGCTTGCCAAGCTAAGCTTCAATAACCACTTTATCCCTGTATCGTATCCAAACGCGGTATATTTTAAAAAATCAATCCACCATGGCAGAAATCACAGAATCCGAAATCGCACCCGCACTCAAGCAGTTATGGCTTAAAGCCCTCAGCGCTATTAAGATGGGCAATTTAGAATACGCAATAAGTCTTCTTCAGGCAGTCCTTAAAGATGAACCAGCTTTCCTTGAAGGTCGAAATATTCTGCGCCAGTGCGAGATAAAAATCCATTCGAAAGCCGACAAAAAAAAGAGCATTTTCAATATGTCTGGCAACACCATGGGAGGCATGAAGCTAGCAGGGCAAGCGAAGAAAGATCCCGCAGGTACCCTTCCTTTAATCGAAAAAGAACTTGAAAAGGACCCTGTGAGCGATGGCGCCAACGAACTCTTATTCGACACAGCCCTCAGGATGGAGCTTTACGAAACAGCTGCCTTTGCGTTGGAAACTATCCGCAAGCACAAGCCAGAGAACGTCAAACTGCTCCACAAGCTCGCCGAATTCTACATTTCACGTGAAAACCCCTCCTTGGCGACCGAAGTTTACAACGATATTATTAAGCAGGTGCCCAACGATTCCGCAGCAATCAAGGGAGCCAAGGACACCTCGGCGCGAGCATCGATGAAAAAATCGCGTTGGGACGAGAATACAAGTATGCGCGACCTAATGCGTGACGCCTCGGCAAGCGAGGAGCTTGAGAAGGATTCCCGTTCAGGTCTCACTCGTGAGCAGCTTGAGTCAAGGCGCGACAACGTGATCGTGAAATATAATGCCGATCAAAATAACATCGCCACCGTTAAGGAACTCGCAGCGATTTATGAGCAACTTGAGGACTGGTCGAACGCGCATATTTTCTTCAACTGGGCTCACTCACTAAGCAACGGCGATATCGCCCTTGCGACGAAATCTGCACAGATGCGCGACCGCGCCCTAGAGAGCGAACTTAAGGAACTCGAAGCCGCCGTTGCAGCTAATCCCGACGATGAAGCATTAGCGGCAGAACTCTCAAATAGTCGATCCCTACGTCTTCAAGAACAGGTCGCTGAGTCCCAAGCTCGCGTTAACCAGAACCCAACTGACCCCCAGCTCCGCTTTGAGCTCGGCTATGCCTTATATCGCAGCGGCGAACACACCGCAGCCATTCCGCACCTCCAACAGGCAACACGCAGCCCGCACATCCGCACTAAGGTATTACTCCTTCTTGGTAGGACTTTCAGGGCAAAAAACATGTTCGACCTCGCCATCAAGCAACTTAGTGACGCGCTTGACGATCTCAGCGTAATGGATGGCACCAAAAAGGAAGTCCTTTATGAAAAAGGACTCATACACCATGACATGGGAGATAAGGTTGCCGCGTTGGATTCGTTCAAAAAAATCTATGAGGTCGATTACGGCTACCGCGATGTCGCAGAGCGAGTGGAATCCTCCTACTCTTAATTGCGCTAAATGGATACGTTGTCACATCCTATAGATAATTATATTTTTCCGGTATTTTCTGTTTCACATCGTTGAATTCCCTTTAACTATCTGCCCATGTACGACCCGCGAATTGACGCCCTCGCCAGCCAATTGGTGGGATACTCCACGTCCCTGAAAAGAGGCGAAAAAATCTTGATCGACCTATACGACGTACCCGACTCCATCGGCATCGCGCTGATCCGCGAGGTCAGGAAACGGAAAGCCCTTCCCTTCATCCGCATCCATCAAGCAGGCATCACCCGTGAAATGCTCAACGGAGCAGAAGACCAGCAATACCAGATTATTGCTAAGCATTTATTAACAGAGATAAAAGATATGGATGCCTACATCGCGGTGCGTGGTAGCCACAACATTTCCGAAACCTCCGATGTCTCGGCTAGCTCCATGCAACTCGCCGCGAGAAAAATGCGGGGTGTAATGGATCACCGGGTGAAAAAAACCAAATGGTGTGTTCTGCGTTGGCCTACGCCCGCTATGGCGCAGCAAGCGAACATGAGCACTGAGGCTTTCGAGGACTTCTTTTTTAAGGTCTGCCTTCTCGACTACAAGGCACTAACCCCCGCCATGAACGCACTGGTAAAACTGATGAATAAGACCGACCAAGTGCACATTGCCGGGCCTGGTACTGATCTCAGATTCTCTATTAAGGACATCCCTGCCGTCGCCTCCGGCGGTAACTATAACATCCCCGACGGTGAGGTCTTCACCTCCCCCGTCAAGGATTCGGTCAATGGCGTCATCACCTACAACGCACCGACGATCTACCAAGGCATTGCATTCGACGCGATACGGCTGGAGTTCAAAGAGGGTAAAATCACCAAGGCAGAGGCCGGCTCGAAGACCAAGGAGATCAACCGCATCCTTGATTCCGATGTGGGCGCTCGCTATATCGGCGAGTTCGCGCTGGGATTCCACCCGCATATCCGCCAGCCGATGCGCGACATCCTATTCGACGAAAAGATCGCGGGTTCTTTTCATTTTACGCCAGGACAGGCCTACGAGATCGCTGACAACGGCAACCGCTCGCAGGTGCACTGGGACATGGTTAGCATACAGCGCAAGGACTATGGAGGTGGTGAGATACGATTCGACGATAAACTTATACGCAAGAATGGTGTCTTTCTGCCTAAGGATCTTTTGAAGCTTAATTTCTGAGAGTCGATTCGCTCAGAGACAGAGGGAGCGAGCAGCCTGCTACGCAGATACAGCTACCATTCTACAATGGGCCTGATGGCTTCGCCATATCTCGGATAGAGATTGAATTCGATACGCTTGAACGCGTTCATGCTAAACCTTGCGGTGCCGAAGTTCTGGCTGTAGCCGATGATGGCGTCTTTTTCTACCGCGTCGAGGCGGAAGACCAGACACGACCCGTCCGCTAGGGTAGCGCGTACATCGCCGTTCTCGAGCTTTGCCTCCTCCATTGAATCTTTGGACAAGGAGAGATTTTTCAGCCGCCCGACTGGAAATTTCACTTCGGCAAATGGGGTCTTGAGTGTGATTTCCTCACCTTTAATGCTGATCACCTCGCCCTCGATCGTATCTCCATTGCGGAGCTGCATACGTCCCTCGGGTATGGTCTCCTCACTGAAGGCAGGGCCATCTAGATTAAAACCACCGTCGAACGCGCCCTGGAATTGCGCCCTGGGGTTGGGGACGTTCTCAAGGTAGCCATCCCAGCCCGAAACCTCAATATCTGAAATACGCAGAGGCAAACTATCCTTGGATACGATGTGAAAGCCTTTGCCGATGGTATCTCGATCCACCGCGTCAGCTTGCCATACGTCAATGAACTGATCATTCACAAATAGCGCGATTTTACCGCTAGCCAAGCTGACCTTGATTTCGATGCGCGCTTTTTCCTTTTCTCTGAGTACTCCAGCGTTAGAGGAATACCCTATCCAATTATTATTGGCACCAGTTTTTTTAACATGAACCGAGTTGCCTTGAAAACTCATCTCAAAACCGGAATCTGGCTGGGAAGGCGAGGAGATGTTCTTGGAATAGAAAATAATCTTGGGGCTGAATGCACCGCGCCATGCTGCCTCAAAAGAAATAACGCATTGATCAGGTAAATTGATCTCACGAGCGATACCACCGGGAGACTTGGAGTGGAGGGCGCCTCCACGAAAACTCCAGGCGTCCGCACCGTCGCTATGTGCCCATTCCTCTATACTGTTTGGACCACGATAATAGATATCAGCGATGTTGGAAATCTTAGCTGATTTCACGTTCACTCGCTTCAGCACCAGTTCGTTTGCATACCAAGTCGCCAGCCGGATTTCTGACTCCGTTATGCCCGCGAGTTGTCCCCGTAACGTATCGCCATTTGTCATCCCAATCATGGCCTCATGCGCGGCCACTGGTAGGTCTGCGGGAGGTGCACCGACAGGAAATTCCAGATCCATCAAGTATTTAAGATTGAACTCGGCAGGCTCCTTGAGTAATAGAGATTTCCAAGAAATCTTTTTTCCAGTTAAAGCCATTAGATCGCCAGTCAGTTGGTCACCGTTGGAAAATCGCAAGACAGATAGATCCTGCTGGGCAAAACAGCTAATCGTCATTAAAAGATGTATAATGGCATGTTTCATCGTTTAGTTTGAGGCTTTAACTTCGGCACATATATCTGTTTCAAAGATGATATACCATCGCGACTGAACTTCAAGGAACCTAGCAAGATGTGATCGACTATAACCGAATCCGCATCCATCACACACGAGACAACCCGCATGAAACCCTGCCCGCGCAACCCAAGGATTAGTCCACTTGTGGATGACGATTTGGAAGGTTTGTCCTGCCCGCCAAAGAACAAGGTGGAAACCTCCTCTTCAGGAAGTTTCAGCGGCTCTTTCTGGAAATCGCTTTTGAAAACATATACCGTTGATACACCATCGGCACGGACGCTTTCCAATTTACCACCGAACCTCTCTCCGTAGCGCCCGATCAACGAATCAGCTTTGCCGTCGCCCCTCTCCTCGCTCCGGTGCCTGTCACCGCGGTCATCCCA
Source organism: Prosthecobacter debontii (assembly GCA_945862245.1). GTDB lineage: Bacteria > Verrucomicrobiota > Verrucomicrobiia > Verrucomicrobiales > Akkermansiaceae > Luteolibacter. Next base: position 29,477 of record CAMAXN010000004.1, on the reverse strand, counting down.
ATCTAGAATCGTGAAATCACGAAGATATTGCCCACTGTCCTTAGTCTTATTTGAGATACTAGTAAGCGAAACACAGGTTCCAGCCGGTATGGGCTCATGTGTGTCCGAAAAGCGCCCTTTGAGTATGCCATCAATGCGGATTTCAAGCAAACCTCTGGTGCGATCAACACGGATTTCCACATCGATCTGCCGCTTTGCGATATGCTCCGGGCTATGTGCCAACTGGATGAAAGGGCTACGAATACCATTCATATTTTCTCGGAAAACAGTAAATCCAAAACCGTTGAACTCGGCGAGGTACCTGTCCTGTCCCGTATCACCTGACCATGGTGCATGGGCGAAGCTAAACTGGAAATTGGGCTGGCTTTGCCAGCCGAATGTAAACTTCAGGATAAATTTTTCCGTAAGTTTCATGTCTCGTGTCAGCACCCCCGGCCCTCTTGCAAGAAAACGACCATCACTATAAGACCAAGCCTGCAGAACAGGATCGTTCTGAGACCAGTCATCGATCCCCTTTGGATTAGCATAGATGACTTTTTTCGGAACGATTCCCAACTGCAGTGTGGTGATCTTATCACGTGGGATAGCCAGTGGTCCGAGAATTGGGGACTCCACATTAAAAATGTCTCCTTCCATGGATGTGACCTTCACCGGTAGGATGTCGCCATTTGAAAGTTCAATTCTTTGCATTGGCAATTCAATATCCTTACCCGCATTACCGAATAAAACCTTCTCCACCTGATCGGCACTAAGTATGAGTGCTTTTTCCGAAATGGGTGTTTGAAGTGTGATCGTACCGTCATCGGCAATACCCAGAATGTCGCCGGAAAGCTTTGCATCGCCTTTTAGCAAAACATCGGCAGCTATGGCGGAGCAAGCCGTCATACCGAGGATCAGTGCCGAAAGGCGTTGGAAATTAAAATTCCTCATCCCAATCATCCATGAAGCTCTCGGATTCGCGGAACTCCAGCATGACCGCGTAATCTAAGTTGATATCGATTTCACCTGCTGCCACGCTCATCATACGCAAGATTCCCGCATCCCCTGATATCGGACGACCAGTTATTCTCCCCAATGGATGGAGACGCGTCTTGATGGCATCCAAGGGGGCGTTCGGAGCCTCGGCGATTCGGGATTTCGCAAATCGCACTTCCGCGATTTCTTCTATAGGAAATTCGAAATCACCATATCGTCCCTCCAATTTGAGTTTACCTTGATTGAGGCCAATGACATTTCCAGAGAAGCGGTCAGTTCCGTTAATGAGCAGAACGACGTCAGCGTCATCTACCTGCAGGCTGCGAGCGGCATCCGGCATGCCGTTCCAATTTGCAATGACCATCTCTGAAATGCGAACGGGGGAATCTTCGGCCTGCACGAGGAAGCCGAAGCCGTCGCCTTTTCCAGCATAGCCCTCGGCTCCATCCAAGCCAATACCCACCTCGCTCCACTGTACGACGAACTCATCGTTGATAAAAAGCGAGATTTCTCCAGACGGGCGGTTGCAGCGGATCTCAAATGTGGCATTGCCAGTATCACCAAGCTGTAAGGAGCTGTTTGGCGTCTGCAATCGATCCAGTTTGGGCCTTCCTTCCTCATCAAAGGAGCTCCGGAGCAACATTACGTAGTTAGAATAAAGCTGGAGCACGTAGCACTCTCCGAAGATAGATGGCACGGACAGAGAATTGATCACCCCACCCACCAAATTTTTATGTTGCTCATCTGCATCCTCATTAACCTTCAATGGCTGGGCTTGCTTAAAGTTGGCGTGAAAAGCGATCGCACATGCAAGCCTGCTTTTCCATGCGATGTCGAAGCGCAGTATCGCACGATCTGGCATACCCGCTTTTTTCGCCAGCGCAGTGCCTATTTTCTTGTTCTGCCAATACCAAGCACTTCCCGAGTGTTTCCAGAGAAGCATCTTGGATTTTTTATCTCCTTTTAGGGCGGAGATGCCTTCGGGATGTTTGTCGTTAAACAACAGCCACTCCTCCGGATCATACGGTCCATAGTAAAGCATTTTACCACCAAGCGGGTTCGGCGCAATCAATCCAACCTGATCACGGGGAATATTGATCATCCCTCCGAACTTAGTATCGATCAAAAGCCGCTTTTCATCCATTTCCAAGACGATTCCAGGGATACGGTCACCGTTGGAAGTTCCGATATGTGAATAGCTCTGCGTTGATTTGACGGGCCTTCCACCGCGCAGGACGATGCGCCGCAACTCGGAGGACTTGAATGTTACATCTTCGCCCACATCGTGCCGCTTCCATTGGATCGATGGCCCGGCGGCGATTCCAGAAAGCTTGCCGTGAAGTTGGTCGCCGTTGGTGAAGCTAAGCAGGTCCTGGCGCAATTCCTCACCGTGGAGAAGCGGTGTACTCGCAAGGAAGAAGGTGAGAGTGATATTTCTCATTTCTCGTAGATTGGCAGATATCGGTAGTTCAGGGCGAGCGACAAAAGCGCCCCCGCTGTGCTAAAAGCCTGCCCTTGGTTTCCGGGAAAATATCCGTCTGGAGACTGGATCGTGGCGAGGTAACGTATATTGCGGCTGTTCCATTCCTCCCATGTTTCGGTATCGGCATGGAACAGCGCTTGAGACATGTAGTATTCGTAGTAGTAGGGATAATATCTGTCGCGGTAATCCATATTCTTTTTGAGATAGGCGAGGCTCGCGGCATAGCCCTTAGATTCTTTTTCCTTTGCCAATGAAAGACAAAGTGAACCAATTGCGGTCAGTGTAGGCTTACCTCCCGCTGTGGAGGTGTAGCCGTAAGAGCCTTCGCTGCCGCGGCAACTCGCGAGGTAGGCGAGGGCTTTCTTGATCGCTTCGTCCGGCACCGGCATGCCTGCATTGCGTGCGGCGAAAAGACTTACCACCTGGCAACCGGTGACAGTGGTGTCCGCATCACGGCTATCCGGAGTGTAACGCCACGCGCCGTAGCGATTCCGCTTTTGTGAACTCAAGATCAGTTCCACCGCCTGCTCCAGAGCTTGCTCCACCTTCGGGTGCTCTATGACCCCATAGGCTTCCGCTAGGGCTTTGGTGGCGAAGGCATGGTTATACATGCTCGAACCGATATAACCGTTCACCGTGCTTTGTTTTGAAATGATGTAGTCGATCCCCTTGCGTATTACTTTCGCGTAAGGCCCGTTATTCGGATCTTCGCCATGGGCAAGGAATGCAGCGATGCACAGACCGACCACACCCGGCTCGCTGCCCAAACCATCCTCCCAGTAGCCATCCGAGTTCTGCTTCTCAGCAAGGTAATGCAGGCCGCGCTCATAGATCAGATCGACCTGCGCTGGAACTCGGTCATCGCCTCGGCTGGGCAAGCCCTGACCGTGTGAAGCGGAAAGTGAAGCTGCACAAAAGAAAATGAAGACGATCCTTCTCATTCTATTCGGATTTTCCCTCCAGTCCTCGGTTATAGGCGTCGAGGACTTGCTGGAACTCGCTTGGTAGGGTCTTGCCGGCATTTCCGGCCGCCTTGGGTACGGTTCGCTCCTCATTTTTTCCACTTACATTGCCACCGTCTACTTCGTTGGCAGAATCAGAGTCGCCGGTTTGACCGTTTCCACCCTGATCACCTTGACCCTCACCCTCACCTTTACCCTTTCCTTTGCCCTCTCCTTCCTTCTTACCCATCATCCGCTCCATCATATCCAACATCGCACTGCCAGATTCATATTTTTCGCCTTGGCCCTTCTTTTGTTTCTCTTTCGCTGCCTCGTAGATCTTCTCGATGATTTCCGTTTGTGCTGCGATGGTCGTGCCTCCGGTTTCCGTCTCGGCCAGATAATCCGTCGTCTCGTCCATAATCCCCTCTACTTCAGTCAGTAGGTCGATCACCTGTTGTACCGTTTGCTCGATCACAAGCTGTTGTACATCGGCGGAGAGCTCATCCTGTTCGCCCGCAAGTAGCTCGGAACCTTCAGCATGGCGCTCCAACATCTTGGCTGCATCCTTAAGCTCCTCTTCCGAAAACAAAGGCAGTAAGAAGGTGATTAGAAAAAGTGAAGCGTATATGGTCGCTTTCATTTGTTCGTTGGTTTAGTGTTTTTGGAATCCCGTTTGAGTTGTTCCAGTACGCGTGTTCGGGCACGGAGATCCTGCTGCTGCTGGATCATTTTCATTACCCGCAGCATAAATTCGAAATCCTCGTCCTCTGGGCTGCCGCCGCCGCCTTCTCCGCCGCCACCTCCGCTTGCTTCATCCAATTCTCCGCCAAGAATAGTCGCCCATTCCTTAAGTTTTACCGCCCATTTCTTAGCATCTTCAGTGGCCTCAAATGAATGATGCAAATCGAGTTTAGCCCTTACACCTTCCAGTCCAGCATCGATTTTCGCTTCCCGCATCTGCTCCATAATCGCCTTGAACGCTGCGTCTCCGGTGCGGGCATGATAGTGCCCGAGATCTTCCTGAATCCATCGTACATCATCCGCCGTAACTATCTGCACACTGATAGTATCGGATAATTTTATCTGGTCACTTGGATCAAGCTCTTCGGTGCGCAAGCCTGCCAGTTTCTTAGTCAAGCTTTCGATCAAATTCCCGGCGATTCCGTTCTGTTCGGCAGCGGCTTTTTTCAGACGACTAACGAACGTGCTGGCTTCGAAACGCTTGTTCGCATCGTTGGCCTGCTCCACAGCTTCCTTCATTTTCTCGACGACTGCCTTCTGCTTCTCGACAGCCTCCTTGATATTCTCTTCGGTTTTCTCGTCGGTATTCGATTGCTCCTGTGCCTCCTGCAATTGCTCGTGGACTTCCGGCACATCCTTGTCGGCTAGTTCCTGAATCGACTTCAGCGCTTCTGCCATTTTCTTCATCGTCTCTTTGTCGATCTCGCCGTTGCGTGTTGCGCCTTTCACCACGTCCTCCATTTTCTCATTGATCTCCTCCATCCGCTGGGCGGCCTCGCCTTCCTCCTGCTCCTGGGTGTCTAGGCGCCTGCGGTTTTCCTCCTCCTTCATCTCCTCCGCGCTGAGCTTCTGGAGGCGTTGGTTCTCATCGAGATTATTTATTTCATTGCGGACAGCATCTTCCAGTTCGCTGATCGCACGATCGAATTGCGATTTCAGCAACTGCTGGTGCTCTTCGCGAGTCAGGACGGAAAGCAGGATCGATTCGGAATAAACGCGGCCACGTCCGGGATAGAGGTCCTCAGAAAATGCCCGAAGCTCCAATCTCTGAGGTTTGATTCCGAACGCAGCCGGAGAAAACACCACAGGTTTGATGATACGGCGCTCCTCGGGCGCACCTTTTGCAAGTATTAGCTCGCCTTTGACTTCGGGTATCTCACTTGGCGCAGACACGATGCTAACCCACTCGATGCCTACCTCTTTGAGACCAAAATCATCCTCTCCAAGAATTTCGAAATCGATGGCCTCTTCAGGCAATATCGCTTGCTGCCTTTCCACGCCTTGGGTGTAGGCCACGGGCGGGGCATCCTTCACCGCATCAACGCGCAGCCGAAAGTCTAATCCGCCGGTGAGACCGAACTCATCAACCCACGAAAAAGGTAGCTCGAAGGGAACTCTACCAACAGCAATTTCAGCCGTTTTGACCATCTGCCCAGAAATTTCCAGCACACCCTCGAATGGTTCTAAATCGGCTAAGGGCAGCTCCGTGGCTTGACCGGAAGCCTTGCTTGGTCCGTAGCTGCCTGAGCACACCTCACGACTCATATCCATTTCAAAAAGAAGCCCGCTGCCCTCAACGAGGCTTAATTCACCCGTGCTGAGTTCCACCGTCCGATCTGGCAGGCTCATGTAGTTAGGGTATGTCACGAAAGCTCTTGTGCTCATCACACCGGGGCGCTGCAACGGCTCCACAATCAACGAGTGCCGCAGATCGCCGATCCGGAAAACAACAGAACCCTTTTCCTGTTGGCCTGGGAAGCGGAACTTGTAGAGGTCGCCCTCAAGCTTCGCGCTAATGACCGGTTGAAGACCGTATTGGCCAAGCGCATTGGACGGTCTCCGCTCTGAGTTTTTTGCCAGTTTTAAAATGATATCAAATGCTTCACCGTAGGCTACGGCGAGATATTGTTGCGGTTTTTCAAGCTGGGTAAATGTGTATCTTTGAACATCGGAAAACGGATTCAGCCAGCGCTCTAGCGCGTTAAGTCCGGCCTTGGGGGTCGTTATAAAAGCACACGACGCCACTACCAACAGTACTAAAGCGGCTAGCGCCCATTTGCGATGCTTAGGAACGGGCAACGCGTCGTCGAGCTTGCGTTTCCCGGCCTCCGCAGCGACCACCTCCATCGCTGCAGCGCGTAGCCTCGGCGAAAGCGAATCGCCCGCCTCTTGCTGGCCTTGCAGTTCGATCACGCCGAGCAACCTGTCACCAAGCCCAGGGTAGCGCTTCGCAATGAGCCTTGCGATTTGCTCCTCGCGGCGGTGACCCCAGACCCAGCGGTGTAGCCAGTAAGGGGCGAAGCCGCCGAACAGCGAAACGCCACCGAGCAGGATGAGTAACCGCGCCCAGCCGGGCGTTTGCCACACACGGTCGAGACCGTAGATCAGAAGGAATGACACCAGTAGGCCAATAACCCCAGCTGCCGCAGCTTCCGTCATCTTACGCCGCCAGAGTTGAACACGAAAATCTTCAAGCTGCTTGCGCAGGCTATCTGGAATCGCGTTACTACGGGCGGATGTTTTTCTAGACATAGATTAGCTTGGTATCTCAATGCCAATAAGTACGTTGAGAATAGATAACGCAGATACGCGACAACTCCAGCAATTTTCTCGCTATTAGAGACGAATTTACAAAGCCTTTTACATGCCGCCTACATCACTATGATCTCCAAAAAAGTTAGCCTCCAGCGGCAAACGACAATTCGCACCCTCTGATCCTATTTGTCTGAGGAGAAATTCTCACTCGTCCTTGAACGGTTCCGCCCTACGGGCATCGATACAATTAGTCAGCCAGCGCATCAACTTATCCGCCTCTTCGTATTCCGTGCGCATCGATCCGAGAGCTGTCCAATCGAGATGCGGACGGGATTGCACCGGCGCTATGCGGAGGATATCGAGCTTCGACATGATCGCTTCCGTCTCCTTCGGATGCGCGTTGAGGATCTGGGCCGGACGAGGCAATTCATCAAGCACTTCAGCGGTGAGTCCAAACGAAATCACTCCTACCCCATAGGCCGTGCTAAGTTTCCGCAAGCCATCCGCTAAGGCCTCATCCTCGATCGGTCCGGCGTAGATCAACTCGCCACCCTGCGCCCACATCGAGACAGAAAGGGTTTGGAAAAAATCCTCGCGATATGTCGTGAGAGAAGGCAGGAGTCGCAGCCGCGCTGAGTGCAGACGGAATGGCGCAATACCGAGCCTTTGCTTAAGGGCTAGCATCGATTCATCCAGCGACATCTCCTCATCTGGCGCGCCGCCAGTTTCCCAATCCACCAGAACCAGATCGGGATATTTCCAGAGGTTAACCAGAGGCGAGGATACTGCGAAAGGGTCGCGGAAGGCAAAAGGAAAACGGCCGTTGATCTCGTAGTAGCGGGTGACTACCGCACGGAATTTACGGATACGCAGCATCGCGTTGTCCATAGTTGTTTCGTTGCCGTTCAAATCCTCCAGCCTTCCTTGCGTCCATGCCAAAAGCTCCTGTGCACCCGAAAGGGCGGGCAGCGGCTCGCTGCGGCGGTAATAGCCCTGGCCTTTCTCGACCTTGGCAATCACCGAAGTGGGGTCGCAGGACATGATTGAGAAATGATACCTCAGCGATGCATCCGAATAGATCCCTGTCAGGTTGCGACGCGCCAAACGGATCAGCTCCGTGCCCTTGATGGCATCCGCAGGATTATTCGGTAACAGACCGGGTAAAACATCATTCAACTGCTTGCGGAGGCTCATAGGGGGGATTCAGGAATATCTTTTTATCCAATCCCGCCACATCCCCCCCATCAAGCGCTATCTTCGGTGCTTTTATTCTCGAGTAAGTTGGGATCGTGGCGGTATATTCAATTCCCAGTCCGACTGTTCGTGGCCTTGGTGTAGGAAGGTCCTTTGTGGCGAAAGCCTGTGACTATTCCTAAACTTAAAACAACTTACTCTTCTTTACACATTCCGCGCAGCGTAGATTCTTGTGTTATGAATGATCGCTCATAAGAATTTTTCTATATTCGTGTCCGCTGCAGATCACATATCTATACTCACATTATGCCCGAAAGGATATTCCTCGGATACGACGCGCCGTTGCTGCCTCTCTTGGTCAGACAATTACTGATTGACCGCGCGTGCTTAGCGGAATCGCTTGTCATCGTCCCAACTGCGCAGAGCGGGCGCATTTTGCGTGAGCACCTTGCTGCGGATGCAATGGCCATACTCGCGCCTACTTTCACTACGCCGGGCGCGCTCCTGCACATCGAAGACACATCCGTCGCACCACCATGGATCGAGAAAATCGCGTGGATGGAAGCTCTGGCCTCGATCCCTGACGGGGGTTGGAATACATACGCGGACCTTTTTCCCGTGCCTCCCAACAGCGGCGACGATAATCCCGATTGGGCGGTGTCGCTGGCGGCGGAAATCACGGCCCTGCGCGCAACCTTGCAGGAGCACAATCACAACCTTTTTTCCGCTTCAAAGTTCCTTGCCTCCACACCCGAGGCGAAGCGATGGGAGGACCTAGCACGGCTGGAAACGCTGGCCGAACGGCAGCTTTCCGCATGGGGCTACGCGTCCCGCACCACCGCGCTGCGGGAGCGCTTCGCACTACCCGCGGGATTTCGTAACATCATTCTCGCAGGCATCACTGAGATGCCGAAGTGCCTAGAGGAGGCGCTCATGGCGTACGGAGGAAAAGTGATTTTATACATCGCCGCACCGGAATCGGAGGCGGAGCTTTTCTCGCCGCTCGGTCTGCCGCTGGAAACGTGGGCAACACGCGAACTGCCGCCGCACACCGTCGTCGATATCGCCGCTGATCCGGCAGGGCAGGCCGCCCTTGCGCTCGCCGCCGTCTCGGCAACCGGCTCACCCTCCACAGAGATAGCGCTCGGCTGCCCGGACGAGCGCAGCGGAGCCGTGGTCGCCCGCGCGTTTTCGGAAAACGGCTGGCCCGCCTTTCATCCCGCCGCCAAGCAGCCGATGCCGTCCCTCGTCCGCTGGCTCACAGCATGGAAGGATTGGCTCGCAAAGCCCACCTCCCGCCAACTCGCGGCCCTGCTCTCCCTGCCCGATTCCGCCCACCTCATTTCCGGAAACCGCGCCCAGAAACTCGCCGCCCTCAACAAGCTACGCAACAACCACGCCGCCATCGACCCGGAAGCGATGCTCGAACTCGCCGACCCCGCCCTACGCGCCTCCATCGCCGCCCTGCTCGGCCTGCGGCGTTCCTTTCTCTCGGAAAATTTCCCCGAAGCGATCACCTCCCACCTCCACGTGCTCGACCCGAAATCGGAAAGCCCGCTCGCCGCCCGCATCGCCGATTTCCTCACTGAGGCCGCGCCGCTTTTCCCGCAGACCAACCGCAGCCACGGCTTCTGGCTCCAGACCCTGCTCTCGTGGCTCCCTGCACCCACCGCCGAGCCGTCCGCCGAGCGCGTGATCGATGTCCAAGGCTGGCTGGAGCTGCTGTTCGAGCCCGGTGCCCACCTGGTTATCTGCGGTATGAATGACACATTTGTCCCTTCCCAGCCCCATAAAGATACATGGCTTTCGGATAGCATCCGCCGCGCCCTCAAGCTCACCGCCGAGACCGACCGCCACGCCCGCGACGCCTACCTCCTCCACGCTATGCTCATGATGCGACGCGAAGCCGGCTCCGCCCACCTGATCTGCGGAAAGAACGGCCCGGGCGGCGAAACCCTCCTCCCCTCCCGCCTTTTGCTCCGCGTGCCGCGCGAAAACCTCGTCACCACCGTCGAGAACCTCTTCCGCGAGATCGATCCACCCGAAGCGGATCTCATCTGGACGCGCGATTGGAAATGGCAGACGCCCGCCGTCGAACTGCCGGAGCGCATCAGGGTCACAGCCCTGCGCGATTTCCTCGCCTGCCCCTTCCGCTTCTACCTCAAGCACCTCGTCGGCATGAGCGTGCCGGAGCCGGATCGCCGGGAAATGAACGCCCGGGATTTCGGATCCATCACCCACCTCGTCGTCGAGACATGGGGCAGTGATCCCGAGAAAAACCACCTGACCCACCCCGAAAAAATCGCGACATCACTTTCCGCCACACTCGATGAGGTGATACTCCGGGAATTCGGGAAAAACCCTCCACTGGCGATCCGCATCCAGATCCACGCCATCCGCCAGCGGCTCGAATGGTTTGCCGCCGTACAGGCGGAGTCCGCGGCGGAGGGCTGGGAGATCATCGAGATCGAGAGCAAGTTCACCATCCGTTCCGGCGCGTTCGACATCGTCGGCAAGATCGACCGCATCGACCGCCACCGCGACACCGGGCAGCTACGCGTGATCGACTACAAGACCGGTAAGGCGGATAGCGTCGAGGCCTCGCACCGCCGTAAAATCGTCGCCAAGACCAAAGTTCCAACGCATTTTCCCGATTGCGGGCCAATGTTTCAACATTGCACCGATGCCAAAGGTAAAACCACCTCTCATTTTTGGGATAACCTCCAGCTTCCTCTCTATGCCCTCGCCCGCAGCCTTCGCACCGAGGAAACGCCCGTTCCCGCCTACATCCACCTCGGAAAAACCCGCGACGATGTGAAGCTAAACGCCTGGGTCGGGTTCTCCGAAACCGACCTGGAATCTGCCAAGGCCTGCTTGGACTGGATCACCACCAGCCTATCAGAACGCGCCTTCTGGCCACCCGCCGATAAAGTAAAATACGACAACTTCGCCCTTCTCGCCCAGAACTCCCCGCTCGTGGAAGCCTTCGCTAGAACCTGCTGATTGTGTTTATAAGAGTGGTTATAATTCGCCACTGCACATCAGTCCATAATTCTCAAAGGCTCGTCCGCCACCTTTCGATTTCGCGTATGACGTTCACCGCGGAAGGCGCGCCGGGGTTTGTGCGCGCTGCAAGGGCTGTTTCCAGCGAGAAAACTGATTTCATGCAGTCCGTGTAAGCAGGATCGATGACCGTAAGATCAAGCGCGTTGAGAGGCACTCCGGACTTCACCGATTCGGCGACGGCTTTCCCAACTATCTCGTGGGCTCTGCGAAAAGGCACGCCGCTTTTCACCAACGCATCGGCAAGGTCGGTCGCGAGCAGCATCGGATCGGAGGCAGCGGCGAGGCAGCGGTCTTCGCGCATTTCCATCGCGGCGATCATCTCGGTGTTCACGGCGAGCACCATCAGGATTGTGTCTATGGAATCAAACAGCGGTGGCTTGTCCTCTTGAAGGTCTCTATTGTATGTGAGTGGCAATCCTTTCATCGCTACCAGAAGGTTCATGAGGTTACCAACGAGCCTTCCGGTTTTCCCACGTGTGAGTTCGCAGACATCGGGATTTTTTTTCTGCGGCATTAGTGAGGAGCCGGTGGTGTGCGCATCGGAAAGCACAACGAAACCGAATTCGCTAGAGCACCAGAGGATCAAGTCTTCACTTAGGCGGGATAGGTGAACGCCACACATCGAGATATTAAAAAGTAACTCTGCGATGTAGTCGCGGTCGGCAATCGCGTCCATTGAGTTGCGAGTGACACTGTCAAAACCTAGCTCAATCGCAATGGCCTCGCGATCGAGGTTAATTGTAGAACCGGCGAGCGCACCGGAGCCGAGAGGGGAAACATTCAGACGACGACGGCAATCATTAAGCCGACCCTTATCGCGCTGGAGCATTTCAACATAAGCAAGTAGATGATGACCGATCGTGACTGGTTGCCCCCGCTGAAGGTGGGTGTAGCCGGGCATCACCGAGACAGCGTATTGCTCCGCTTTTGCGACTAGCGTTTTCTGCAGACTGTGAATCGCTGCAGAAATTTCATCAATTTGTGTGCGGCAGTAAAGGCGTGTATCGGTTGCCACTTGGTCGTTACGCGAGCGCGCGGTGTGTAGTTTGCCACCCGCCGCACCGATGCGCTTAGTCAGCTCCGCCTCGATGTTCATGTGGATATCCTCCAGCGAGGTCTTGAACACGAATTTCCCTTCCTTGATCTCGGCTTTGATATCCCGCAGTCCCTTTTCGATAGAGGAAAACTCCTCTTCGTTCAGTATCCCAGAATTGAGCAGCGCGCGGGCATGAGCTACGGATCCCGCTATATCGTGCGGAAACAAACGCCAATCGTATGAGATCGATTCGCCAAATTGTTCGACGAGTGACGTGTTGTCCTGAGAAAATCTTCCTTTCCACATAATTCAAAAGTTTCTGTTAGTGTAAATGCCAGCCGGGATAATCTTACATGTAGGCAGCTTTCGGTCACCTTCCTCATTATTCTCGAAAACAACATCACCCTCAATAACAACATCCTCCGAAAAAGAAACTAGCCCGATGACTTTCAACGAGCGACAATTAATTAATGATGCCACACCCAGCGCATCGAGCGAATCGACGAGCTTGTATTCCCCGGAAAGCGTTATATCTGGTGGTACACCCTTGCGTTCCTCGCGAAGGCGAACCTGACCATTCTTTAATATCTCATAGGCATCGGAGCGCAGCGCGACAAGATCGGCAGTAGTTTTCACCGGCGCAAAACGGCTGCGCGGAACCTCCACGGCGAGCGCACCTTCAAAGCACTCAATAGCGGAACCCATTGCGATCTCCAATTGGAAAACGGCGGGCGATTTCACATCGCGAGGATCGATGGTTTTGCTGTTCTTGATCATCGGTAGCGGCAGCGCACCGAATTCCTCGGTGAGCTGAGCCTTCAGTTTCTCAAGGTTCAACCATAAGTTGTTGGTATTAAAATATTGGTGCTTTTCGATATCTTGAAATTTATCGAGATCGCCATCAGGACACTGTGCGACCTCGCGTAAGATCAGACGTCCATCGCTCTTACGTTTCGCAAGATGGCCGCCCTTTTTATCAGCCGCCGTGCGCCGCGTGACCTCCATCATGAACGGAGCAGCGGACTCTGCGAAAAACGCCAGCAACGCCGGATCGAGTACCGCACCTAGGTTATCCGAGTTGGAAACGAAGGCATATTTAACTCCTTCGCCAAGCAAGCGATCGAGCCAACCACTTCCGACCAGTGCCGGGTAAAGGTCACCGTGACCCGGTGGACACCACTCCTGCTCGGGATCGGCTGGCCATTCTATGGGTCTGAGCGTTTGAGCATCGATTTTCGGTACCATGTTCTGCATCATTTCGACCTCGCCCGCGTCGGCGAAGCCCTCCGCCTCGTAGCGCTGGAGATGCGCTAGCGTATCTTCACTGGTATTAAAACTGTTCATCAGTAGAAGGCGCACCTTGGTGCCGCTTTGCTCACGTAGCGAAAGGATCTGCTGTACCATGAGATCGAGGAAATTCACCCCCTCGCGGACTGGCAGCAAACTCTTCGGCCCAAGCAAGCCCATACCCGTTCCGAGACCGCCGTTGAGTTTTATAATCACGGTTTGATGCAAAAAATCCGCTGCATCGCCCTCGGCAAAATCCTCCGCCTTCGGCAAACCAACGGCAGGGACAATGCTTTCCTCAGGAATTAGCCCAGTCTCATTTCGCAGCAAAGCGTCATAGTTTCTTCTGAAAACCGCAACGGGCGCATCGCCCATACCGGCCGCACGCATCTTAACTTCAAAGGCAGAGAATTTACTCATTCACAGATAATCAACATCCTAAGGTTCAGGTAAATGCCGAAATCCGACTTCACTAAATTCCCGCTGCCAACCACTTCGCACAATGAGCGCTCCAGGTCTCCAGTCTTTCGAAAAGCCCGCCGTTCAGCTCGGAAACGCTCGCCCATGAAAGATCGCTTAACGCGTCCTCACGGGAGCTTACTTCGTCGCTGTCCAACTCCACAAGGTGCACAACCCCAAGATGCACTTGACCAACCGGGTTAGAGTTGTCGTTAAGTAGTCCGACAATCCGCATCGTGTAATCGCAGGCGATGTCCAGTTCCTCCTCAATCTCGCGCTGGACTGCTGCGTAGTAGGCAGACGCGCCTTTGCGTCCTTCGCCCATGTCCACGGGATTGACGTGGCCGCCAACGCCGACGGAGATTTTAGCATGGAGCCTGTCTTCGCCGCCCGACTTGCCGCGAGTGTAGTAGAGGATGCGTTCTGCGTATTTAAAAATGCAATAAGGGATGATCTGCTTATGGCTAGGATCCTCCTCCGCCGCCGCCCGATCCAAGAAAAAATGAGTCTTTTCATCGAGCACTGCCGCCACTAAATCGTCTACTCCGTCAGTGCGAAGGCCCTCGAAGATTCCGTACTTTTCCAACAAGGCGCGCTTCACAACCAATACCTCTTCTCCCGCATATTTCGACATGCATGGATGCTCAGGGCATACCCTCATCCGGGCAATACGGAAATTTACACGCTCAAGATTTCTTCTCTTTCATAGCAGAGAGCAGGATGCGAAGCGCTCCTCCGGAAATCCAAACTTCCAAAACTAGACTGGCGAGCGAACACCCCATGAAAAGCAAAGCCACCCAAAATGCAGGCACAGCCAACCACTGGGCGGCTCCCATCACGCTCACCATGGAAGCAACACAAGCAAGCAGGCTCATCGCTCCCAAAAGCTGCATGAAACGGATCAGGACGAGACGCTTGCTCAGGTTCTCGATCTGCTGCCGCGCGATGCAATCGCCACGTTCCATCCAATCCCCGTGAAGTTTGCGAATCAGCGCCGAAAGATGCAGAAAGCGATTCGTGTAGGAAAGAAACAGCAGACTGATGGCAGGAAATAGCAGTGCGGGCGTGGATACATCCAGAATCATAAGCCTTTCTACCTGCTCGACCGTACTTTGCAACAGCGATACTCTCCACCCTATGCTTGTGCATTCTCCCTATACATCGTAATTCTCACACATGCGCAATCTAAGCCCTCTGCTACTTACTCTCATCCTAGCGGCCACCGCCCTTTTTCTAACCCTGCGTGGCGATAAGAAGACAGCCGCGAAGTCGTTGGTAAGCAATTCTAAAGAGACTCAAACGCAGGTTCCAGCTACAGCAGAAGTTTCGAATACCACCACGGCTAATCCTGCAGATTCGCAGTCCAATGAGCGCACATGGCCACATGAGAAATCCGACATCCCTGTGGATCCCACTGCGCTTTTCGGAACCCTAGAAAACGGCATGCGCTACATGATCATGCCAAATAGCGAACCACCAAACCGCCTCTCTCTGCGCCTGCACGTCGCGGCGGGATCTCTGATGGAGGATAACGACCAACGCGGTCTCGCTCACTTTCTCGAACACATGGTTTTCAACGGCACAAAGAGCCATAAGGATGCAAACGCATTGATTCGCGAGATGCAGACGCGCGGTATCGCTTTCGGCGCTCATGTGAATGCCTACACTTCGTTCGACGAGACAGTTTACATGCTCGACCTGCCCGACCTCAAGCCGGACACCATGAAACTCACCTTCAGTGTCATGCGCGACTTCGCTGACGGGGCTCTTCTCAGCGCAGAAGAGATCGATGCGGAGCGTGGCGTGATCCTTGCTGAGAAGGCATCACGCGACTCGGTGGAATATCGGATGATGCAGAAACAGTTTCAGTCCCTACTACCTGGCTCCCTGATCGGCGAGCGTTTCCCCATCGGCATAGAAGAGGTGATAAAGAACGCTCCTCGCGAGCGTTTCTTGGATTTCTATCAGAAATACTACACGCCCGACCGCATGACCTTCGTGGCCGTTGGTAATATCGACCCAGCAGAACTTGAGCTGACGATTAAAGAAATCTTCGGCACCTTCGAGAACCCTGAGAATCCAGGCAACGAACCCAACATGGGCGAACTCGCTATCCAAGAGGGCTTGAAGCCGCACATTTTCAGCGATCCCGAACTGGCTTCAACGGATGTTTCCTTGAATCTGGTTCGCCCCTTTGAAAAGAAACCGGACACAAAGGAAACGAGAGCAGCAAGGTTTCCCGTGGAGATCGCCCACGCGATCATGGACCGCCGTTTCGAGCGAATCACGAAACAGGAAAACTCCCCAGTAAGTGCCGGTTCCGCCTCCAAATTTGCGCTTTTTAACAGGCTGGAGATGGGTTCCGTTTCCCTAACAGCTGCCGATGACCGCTGGCAGGAAGTAGTGCCCATCCTCGAAAACGAACTGCGCCGCGCCAAGGAGCACGGCTTCACCGAGGCCGAGCTTTCCGAAGCGAAAGCGAACCTTCTCAACGCCTACCGCGAGGCAGTGAAACGCAAGGACAGCCGCAAGTCCGAATCCCTGGCCACCGCCATCGCTAGTTCGGTCAACGATGGCTCGGTATATTCCACCCCCGAGGGGGATCTCGAACTCGCCGAGGAAATTCTCAATAGCATCTCAGTTGAAGACGTTCTCGCAGACTTTGTAAAATTCTGGGAAACTCCTGGCTACCATCTCGTGCTTTCAACAAAGGAAGCGCCGGAAGGCGCTGAGGAAACACTTGCCGAGATCTACGAAAAATCTGCTAAAACCGTTGTAGAACCTCCCGCCGCGCGCACGCTCATTCCCTTCGGCTACACCGATTTGGGGAAACCAGGGACCGTGGCCTCAATAGTGGAAAAAAAGGATTTCAATATTACCCAGATCAAGCTTGCCAACAACGTCCGCATCAATCTCAAAAAAACTGATTTCGAGAAAAACCTCATCCGCACCTATGCGCGCATCGGAGTCGGCCAACTCTCGCAACCGAAAGGCACGCCGATGCTCGATAAGTTCGCCAGCGCGATATTCCAAGGCGGCGGGCTCGGCAAGCACTCGAACGATGAACTCGCGGAAATCCTTGCAGGCCGCAACGTCTCGGCAGAACTATCCATCGGCGAAGATGTGCTCAGCCTCTCCGGATCAACCACTCCGAAAGATCAGCTTCTACAACTCCAGGTCATGATCGCCTTACTCACCGATCCCGGCTATCGCCCCGATGCTCTATGGCAGTTTCAGAAAGAAATTCCCATGCTCTTCCAAACCCTAAAGCACACAACTAGCGGCCCGATGATGGAAATGAACTCGTGGCTCCATGGCGGCGATTTCCGCTACTCCGTCCCTACCCAGGTGCAGATCTCAAACTACACTATCGACCAGGTGAAGGAATGGCTCGAGCCGGAGCTGGAAAATAGTTACCTGGAACTCACCATCGTCGGCGACTTCGATCGGGAGACCTTACTGAAAGACCTGCTCGCCACCTTCGGAACCCTCGCAAAACGCGATGCTGCGCCTGCAGCGAATGCAAAACTTTCCCGCAAGATTTCTTTTCCGAAACCTCCCATCGAAAAAACCTTCTCCTACGAATCGAAGATACCGCAGGCCGCAGCGACCGCGATCTGGAAAACCGACGGTATGCGCGACAATATTCTCGAGGTGCGGCGCCTGAACATCCTTTCCGATATCTACGGCGACCGCCTTCGCGAGGAGATCCGCGAGAAACTTGGTGCGTCCTACTCGCCTAATGCCGGCGTGGGTGGTTCGGATGCCCTAGAAAGCGTCGGTTATCTAATCGGTCAGTCCATCGGCAAGCCCGACGACATACCTCTCCTGCTCACCACCATGGAAAAGATCGCCACCGATCTGTCCGAAAAGGGCGCCACGCAGCAAGAACTCGACCGCGCCCTCGCCCCCACCCTCACCGACCTCGAGAAAACCCTCCGCGATAATTCCTACTGGCTCACCACCGTGCTCTCCCAATCGCAGGCGGACCCCGAAAAACTCGAACTCGCCCGCTCCCGCGATAAAGACTATCGCTCCATCACCCTCAAGGAAATCAACGCCCTCGCAAAAAAATATTACACTTCAAAAAATCTTCACAAAATCTCCATACTTCCAAAGGAGAAGTGAACTTTTTAAAATTTAAAATTTTAGAGTTTGAATGTTAAGGCTCCCTTTCCGTTCCCGTGCCTGGCGCGGTGCCGCCGGTGAATTCACGGGCTCCGGCACTGGGGCATCTATGGACTTCCAGGATCACCGAGCTTACTCGCCGGGGGACGATCCGCGCCATATCAACTGGCAAGCCTACGCCCGCACTGGGCAGTATTCCATGAAGCTCTTTCGAGAGGAGATCCGTCCTGTTGTTGATCTCATCCTCGACGCCTCGTCCTCTATGTTTTTCTCCCTAGAAAAAGCAAGCAGGACGGAGGAATTACTGGATTTCCTAACAAACTCCTCACTTGCCGCCGGAGCCTCCGTCCGCATCTATGCGATTTCCGGCGATAAATATCTCGCCATCGATCCACTCACACTCAAGACAAAACGCTGGCTCACGGATGTCGCTGCACTCGCTCCCGCGAATCCTTCCTTACCGCCGGAAATACAACGCATTCCACTGCGCTCCCACGCCCTCCGCGTGCTACTCTCCGACCTACTTTTTTCCGCCGATCCCAACCCCATCCTTCGCGCCCTCGGTCAGAAGCAGGGCACGCCTATCCTATTCGCTCACTTCAACAACGCCGAGTCGAATCCTGAATGGGCAGGAAACTACGACTTCATCGACGCCGAGTTGAATAGCCTCCACCCCCACCGTATCGAACCTGCCACCCTCCGCCGCTACCGCGAGGCCTACGTCGCCCATTTTAACCTCTGGAAAGATGCCGCGATCCGCCACCAAGCACCCTTAGCTCGCATACCCTGTTCCACCGAACTCATCGCCGCCCTCTATCAGCACGCCCTGCCAGTTAAGGCACTGGAATCCACGAAGTGAGCCGCCGGGCGCTTGCCGACCGGTTTCATCTTCCTTGAAGTTTAAAGTTTAAAATTTCAGGTTTGCCCCCATCCTACCGCCCGTGACTCCCATCCCTGTAGAGCCTTCACTGGAGGCGTTTAAAGAAGCCGCAACGCACGGAAACGTGATCCCCGTGTTCACCCAGCTAGCTTCGGACTTCGAAACTCCGCTCTCGGCTTACCTAAAGATTCGCGACACGAAGCATTCCTTCCTTCTCGAATCCGCGGAAGCCACAGACAAAGGCGGACGCTGGTCTATCCTCGGCTCCGGTCCGAAACGTATCTTCACCGCACGTGGAAAAGAGATCACTATCACAGATGGCAACAAAACGCGCACTCTGACTGCAGACGATGACTGCCTCGCCACGCTGGAACGCGAAATGGCCGCCTTCGTACCCGTCCCGAATCCCGCCCTACCGCCTTTCTCCGGTGGCATGGTCGGCTATCTATCCTACGACGCCGTCCGCCAGTTTGAACCAACACTAGGCTCCCCTCCAGAAGATCCGCTCGGCATCCCAGATGCACTTTTCATGCTTGCCGATACAGTGCTCGTCTTCGACCACCGACTGCGCCGCCTACAAGTCATCGCGAACGCATTTATCGATGAGCACACCGACCCCGTGGAAGCCTACACCGCCGCACAGGGGCGCATCGCTTCGATGATCGAAATTCTCAACCGCCCGCTCCACATCCCGGCACTCAACGGACTTGCAGAAATCATAGAAGAGTCCGCCGAATCAAATACAACGCAAGCCGAATACGAAAATATGGTTCGTGAAGGCAAGGAGTTCATCAAGGCCGGCGACATTTTTCAATTCGTACCCAGCCAGCGTTTCTCGGCGGACTTCGATCAATCCCCTGTCGATCTATACCGCGCCCTGCGCCATGTGAATCCCTCCCCCTACATGTTCATCCTTGAAATGGTAGATTTTGCGCTCGTTGGCTCCTCCCCGGAAGTACATGTTCGCTCCATTGCTGGGCGCATCGACATACGCCCCATCGCAGGCACCCGCTGGAGGGGTGAAACTGTAGCAGAGGACGACGCCCTCGCCGCCGAGCTTTTGTCCGATCCCAAAGAACGCGCCGAGCACCTCATGCTTGTCGACCTCGCCCGCAACGACGTTGGCCGAATCGCAAAACACGGCAAGGTATCGGTCGATGATTTCATGATCATCGAGCGCTACTCTCACGTAATGCACATCGTCTCTAACGTCTCCGGCGAACTCGATCCCGCGCACTCCGCCTATGATGTCCTACGCGCCACTTTCCCCGCCGGCACCGTCTCAGGAGCGCCGAAAATCCGAGCCATGCAGATCATAAATTCACTTGAAAAGCATAAGCGCTGCGCCTACGCAGGTGCCGTCGGATATTTTGGGTTCGATGGCTCCCATGACTCCTGCATCACTCTCCGCACTTGTTTGCTGAAAGACGGCAAAGCTTACGTCCAAGCCGGTGCTGGCGTTGTTGCCGACTCCGACCCCACCTACGAATACAACGAGACCGTTAGCAAATCCAAAGCCCTCCTCCGCGCTATCGCCCTCGCAAAGACAATTAGGGTGTGATCTACATAGCGCCGATCTTCCTTGAAGTTTGAAAATTGAGATTTGAATTTTATGCTCCTGATCATTGATAACTACGACTCGTTTACTTACAACCTTGTCCAGTATTTCGGCGAGTTAGGGGCAGAGATGAAAATCTTTCGTAACGACGCACTCAGCATCAATGAGGTGAAAGCCCTAGCACCAGAAAGAATTTGCATCTCCCCCGGCCCCTGCACCCCAAATGAAGCCGGAATCTCAATGGGATTGATCCGCGAACTTGGCCCCACCACGCCCATACTCGGTGTCTGCCTCGGCCATCAATCTATCGGCCAAGTCTATGGTGGCGATGTCGTTCGCGCGGACCGCCTCATGCACGGTAAGACCTCACCCATTCACCACAACGGCTCGAGCGTGTTCAAAGGACTGCCGAGTCCTTTCGAGGCCACCCGCTACCACTCGCTCATCGTGAAACGTGATACCCTGCCCAATTGCTTGGAGATCACCGCCTGGACTGAGGAAGGCGAAATCATGGGTCTTCGCCACAAAGAACATCCTGTCCACGGAGTGCAGTTCCACCCGGAATCCATCCTCACGGAACACGGTAAGCAGATGCTGGAGAATTTCCTCAGCCTCTAACCCTGCTGTCTGCATCCACTCATCTTCCTTGAGGTTTAAAGTTTAAAATTTAAAGTTTCTGGCGTGCCACGCTTTTTCCTCCCTCCCTCTGCTTGGACTGAGTATCCTTCACTCGAAGGCGATGAGGCGAAGCACCTTTCCCAAGTGCTCCGCATCAAATCTGGGGCAACGGTAACCGTTTTCGATGGACATGGAAATCACGCCGAAGCCCGCGTGCTTGCCGTTTCCAAGCAACGTGTCGACCTGAGGCTAGAACTCGCTGAGTGCAACCACACCATACTACCTTACATCACACTCGCACAGGCAATCCCTAAGGGGAAAAACATGGATTGGATCGTGCAGAAGGCGGTTGAACTCGGTGTCTCCCACATCCAGCCACTCATTACGCGCCACACCATTGTAATCCCCGGCGAGGACAAATCGGAGAAATGGCGCCGCACCGCGCTCGAGAGCTGCAAGCAGTGCGGCCAGTTCAATATCCCCATCGTCGAAGACCCGCTGCCCTTCAAAGAATGGCTCTCAAGCCGCCTGCCCACCGACCTAGAAATCATTGCTTCGCTAGCCGGTAACCCGCAGAATTTTCGGACAACACTCCAATCCCGCCCCGATTTGAAAAATATCACCATCGCGGTCGGCCCCGAGGGAGATTTTTCAGCAGAGGAAACCGCAGCCGCAATCGCCGCCGGCTTCGTGCCCGTCACCCTAGGCGAACTGGTGCTCCGTGTGGAAACCGCCACCATGTTCTGCCTCTCCGCGATCCGCTTCCAATACCCTCATTAGTCACCCGCATGCCGGCAAACCAAAGATTTCAACATGAAAATCACTGTCCTCGACGGCCAAACACTCAATCCCGGCGACAATCCATGGACTTCCATCGAAGCCCTCGGCGAGTTCACGGTCTATGAAAGAACTCCCAATGACCAGATCATTGCACGCGCCAAAGACGCCGACATTATCCTCACCAACAAGGTGCCGCTCAACGCGGAAACTCTAGCGCAACTTCCTAAGCTGAAATTCGTATCAGTCCTCGCCACCGGCTACAACATGATCGACGTCGCCGCTTGTACCGCACGTGGCATCCCCGTGTCCAACGTCCCAGTTTATAGCACTGACGCCGTCGCAGAATTTGTCTTCGCATTGATCCTCGATTTCGCAAAGCGCCCCGCCCTCCACAGTCAGCTCGCAATCTCCGGAGCATGGGAGAAATCCAAAAATTTCTGCTTCTGGCAGAACCCACATTTTCGGGAACTCGCCGGGAAAACTATGGGTATCATCGGCTTTGGACGCATCGGGCAGCGTGTCGGTGAACTCGCCGCCGCCTTCAAAATGAACATCCTTGCACAATCGCGCTCCCGCTCCGCCGAGACTGCCTTCCCTTTTCGCTGGGCGACCATCGATGAGATTTTGGAAACCTCCGATTTCGTTTCCCTCCACTGCCCGCTTACCCCGGAAAACCAAGGCCTAATCTCCGCTGCCTCGCTTGCGAAAATGAAGCCCTCCGCCTTTCTCGTGAACACCGCCCGCGGCTCGCTGATCGACGAGCAAGCCCTCACCGACGCCCTCAACACCGACCGCATCGCCGGTGCCGCCTGTGATGTGGTTTCCGCAGAACCCATCGTGTCAACAAACCCCCTCCTGACCGCCAAAAACCTAACGCTTACCCCACACATCGCTTGGGCTGCCAGCGAGGCCCGCCAGCGCCTGATGGCCATTACCGCCGAAAATATCGCCGCATTTCTGGCAGGCAAACCAATTCATACAGTCTGAAAAATGCAGCAGACCAAACAAAAAAATATCATGAAAATTATGCCTTCAAAATACCTCAGAAAGCTCCAGATTTGATGCTATTTCCAAGAGATAAAATCACCAGGAAATCATCTGAAATTCTGATTGATATTTTGATTTAATTTTTCCCTTGCCAGCCTCTTAACATCAATTTACCCCCGTTGCCCCCAACGGAAAAATCCCAACGTATGAAAAAAATGATACGGAACCTGAAGCTCACGATCCTAGCCTTGGCGGCTCTCACCCTCATCCCCAGCTGCGCCAGCGAACACGACTCAGTCGCTCTTTGCGAGCTGCGCAAGGCCGGTTACAAAGTCAAAACCACCCAGCAGGGCAAGGCTTCCTGGTATTCCGTCAAGTCGAACTCCGGCACCAGAACCGCCAGCGGCCAGCGCCTTTCTAACAACGCCCCCACCGCCGCCCACAAGACCCTACCCATGGGCACCAAGGTTCGCGTGACCAACCTCGCAAACAAGAAATCCGAAATCGTCACCATTAATGACCGTGGACCTTTCACCAAGGGACGGGTGATCGATGTGACAATAGGCACCGCCGAGAAACTCGGCTTTGTGCAATATGGAGTCATTCCTGTGAAAGTCGAAGTCCTAGCCAAGATCGACGACAGCAAGGACAAGGGGTGAGAAGCCGACGCGGTTTGCCTTTTGACAAGGCCGCTGCGCCCCATGACTCTCCGCGCGGAATATGACTACCCGCGCATCCGCAACGAGCCTCGCGCTCAAGCTTAAAAAAGCAGGCCACACGGCCTACTTTGCGGGAGGTTGCGTGCGCGACAAACTCCTCGGGCTTGAACCAAAGGATTACGATATCGCCACCTCCGCGCCGCCTTCCGCAGTCATCGCGCTTTTTCCCGGAGCCAACGAGGTAGGAGCTCATTTCGGGGTGGTCATCGCGAAATACCGAGGCCATTACATCGAGATCGCAACGTTCCGCACCGACGGTTCCTACGGCGATAGGCGCAGGCCAGACACCGTCACTTTCTCCACTCCGGAGGAAGATGCTCACCGCCGCGATTTCACGATCAATGGACTTTTCGAAGACCCGGAATCCGGCAAGATTATCGACCACGTCGGCGGTGTCCGCGATCTTGCGGCAAAGATCATCCGTGCAATCGGCACACCTTCACACCGTTTTCAAGAAGACGCACTTCGCCTGCTTCGCGCGATCCGTTTCTCGACGACCCTTGGCCTTCCTATCGAGCCAGAAACATTCTCCGCCATTCAGGAAAACGCCCACCTACTGGAAAAAATTTCTCCTGAGCGGATTCGCGACGAGTTTTCGAAAATCATATCCTCACCGAACCGCCGCCGCGGACTTGAGCTACTGGTCGATTCCGGACTCATCGCCCATTTCCTCCCCGAAGTCTTGCCCCTGATCGGCTGCGACCAACCGCCCGAGTGGCATCCCGAGGGCGACGTCTATATCCACACCCGCATCATGCTTGAAATGCTCGCGCCCGACGCGCCGCTCGAACTCTGCCTCGCCACCCTCCTCCACGATATCGCCAAGCCCCCCACCCGCACCATCGACCCCGACGGGCGAATCCGCTTCAACGGCCACGACGCCCTCGGTGCGGAAATGGCCACGGAAATCCTCACCCGCCTCCGCTACCCGAACGCCATCATCAGGGACGCTGCGCAGATGGTTTCACGCCACATGCAGTTCATGAACGTCCAGCAGATGCGGAAAGCGAAACTCAAGCGTTTCATGTCGGAGCCGACCTTCACGCAGGAAATGGAACTCCACCGCGTCGATTGTGCCTCCTCGAACGGTTTCACCGACAACTACGATTTCCTCCACGCGAAGACCGAGGAATTCGCCAGCGAACCCCTCATCCCGCCGCCGCTCGTCACCGGCAAAGACCTCATCGCCCGCGGCCTCAAACCCGGCCCCCGCTTCAAAGAAATCCTCGAGGAAATCCAAACCGAACAACTCGAAAACCGCCTCATCACCCGCGAGGAGGCGCTGGAGTATCTCGAAACCCTCCTGCCCCAAAACTCTTCCACTGATCACTGATCACTTCTCACTCGGCACTTCTCACTTCCTCCCCTTTTCTCCGCAAGAATCAATCCTGCTTGGACGTTCTACTTTACCCACTTAGCATCACCCCAATGACCTCATCCATCCCCACCTCCATCTCCGATCCCGTCAACTCGCAGATCCTCGCCGTTTCCGAAGATCTTGTATCCGGCTTCCAACGCCATCCGTTCCAGGTCATCGCCGAGAAATCCGGGGTCCCTCTCGATACCGTGCTTGAGCGCATCCGCGCGATGCAAGAAGCAGGCATCATCCGCCGCGTGCGCCAGACGATGCTTGCCACGAAACTCGCCCACGGAGCGCTGGTCGCATGGAAGGTGCCAGAGGAGAAACTCAACGACGCCTTCGAGTTCATGGCCAAGGAAGATCCGTTTTCCGGCCACGTCGTCATCCGCTCGACCGATACCGAAGTGTCCGGCTCCGGTTACCGGCTCTGGACAACCCTGAAAGTCCCTGTCGGCGAGTCGCTGGATTTCCACGCCACTAAGCTTTTGGCGCTCACCGGAGCAACCGAATACCTGCTCATGCCCGCCAATGGAGTCTTCGCCCTCGGCGTAGGCCACGTGCGCCGCAAAACCATGGAACCCGGTGAGAAATCCGAAGAACCCGCCGTGATGATGACCACCGTTCCAGCCGATCTCAGCGAAGAGGAATGGGACATCCTTCTCATCCTGAAAGAGGAACTCACGCTCGATGAAATCAACGAAAACCCGTGGGAAAAACGTGCCGCCCAAGCGGGCGTATCACTCGACCGCTTTTGCGAGGTCGCCGAAGCGCTCAACGAGAAAAAAGTCATCGGCCGTTTCTCCACTTTCCTAGAGCACGTGAAGCCCTCGGCAGAAACTGGCGAGCGCGTCACCCGTTTCAACGGTCTTTTTCATTGGGCAATCCCCAAAGGCCGTGAAATTGAAGCCGGGGGCGAAGTTGGCCGTCATTTCTGCATGACCCACTGCTACTGGCGCGAAGGCGGCCCGCAGTTCGGCAATGTGAACATCATGGGCGTCGTCCACGGCACCGAAAAAGACCGCGTCCTCGCCCACAAGGCTGCTATCGACAAGCATCTGGAATCCGTCGGCATCCCCCTCTCCTACACCAACGTCTTCTGGGGCGGTCGCTCCGAGATCAAGCCCTCGGAGATTTCCCCAAAGGTTTATCGCGAGTGGCACACGAAATGGTAGGGCTATTTTGCCAAAACGACCCTACCACAGACCGTATTTTCCATAGGCCATCGCGTAGATTCCCATTAGTAGATTCGCCACCGCGTGCATCACCACGCAGGCGCCGAGATTTTTGCTCCACACGCAGAGAATGTAGGTCAGCGATCCGTAAACAAAAGCTCCCGCCCAGTCGATTGGAGCGTGTGCGGACATGAACAGGCCAGTCACGATCAGGAAACTCTTCCAATGCGCCCGGCCGAAGGGCTGTTTCCAGTAATCGCCCTCCCGATCCATGCAAAGGCGCATCACGAAACCTCGCCAGAAAATTTCCTCCACCAGCGCAACCACCACCACCGCCCGGATGAATCGCATCATCAGAGTCGCCCAGTAGGCCGCCGGATTTTCGAAAATACCCGGATCAAAACCCTCGTCGCGCTTCGCAATCCCCAGCCATCTCATCCAACCCTCCGTCTCTCCGGTAAGCTTCCAAGCATCGTAAAGAGTCGTCGGCAGTAACCAGAAACAAATCCCCACCACCCCGAAAACTACCGCCACCAAGCTCCATTTTAAACTCCATTCGAAGCGGTAACTGCTCCAAAAATAAGCAAAGCATCCGATACAAGCAATCGTTTGAATCGGATATATTAAATGCGAAACATCCCTTTTCCACCAAGGGGCAGACGGATGATGCCAGCCGAATAGGCTATCACAAAGCTGGAGCAGGATCAGGAAAACCATAAACACCGCGAAGGGCACGAGATGCGCCTTGGTGAGCCTATCCGGGTTATTCACATCCGCTCCCATTTTCCCTCTTCCTTGAAGTTTAAGGTTTAAAACTTAGAGTTTCGAAACGAAGCGCTCCATACGATCCATCGCCGTCCTGAGATCCTCCATGCCGGTTGCGTAGCAGCAACGCAGGAAGCCCTCCCCGCTGGGCCCGAAGGCACCGCCCGGCACAGCGGCGACACTTTCCTGCTCCAGCAGGCGCATCGCGAAATCCTTGGAGGAAAGCCCGGTTTCCCGGATGTCGGGGAAGACGTAAAACGCACCGCCAGGAGTGTGGCAATCGAGCCCCATCGCGTTGAGGCGTTTCACCAGAAAATCGCGGCGTTGATGGTATTCGTCGCGCATCATAACCACCTGTGGAGCGCCGTTTTCCAGAGCTTCGATTGCGGCGTTCTGGCTCATGATCGGCGCGCAGAGCATGGAATATTGGTGGATCTTCATCATCGCCTCGATGATTGGCTGAGGAGCACAGGCGTATCCGAGGCGGAATCCTGTCATCGCGAAAGCTTTAGAGAAACCGTGCATCAGGACCGTGCGCTCCTTCATCCCCGGCAGCGAGGCGATGGTCACGTGCTTGATGCCATCGTAGCGCAGTTCGCAATAGATCTCGTCGGCCAGCACGATCAGATCGTGTTTCACCGCGAGTTTCGCAATCCCCTCCAGATCCTCATACGAGGCTACGGCTCCGGTTGGGTTTGTGGGGAAATTCAGCATCAGCACCCTGCTTTTCGGAGTGATTGCCTTTTCTAGCGCTTCGGGTTTCAGGGAAAAGCCATCGGCCTTCGTGGTCTCAACTCCTACCGCCACGCCATGCGCCATCACAATGCTCGGCGAGTAGGAAACATAGCACGGCTCGTGGTAAATTACCTCGTCGCCGGGGTTCAACAGGGCGCGCAGGGCGATGTCGATCGCCTCGGAAACGCCGACAGTCACGAGGATTTCCTTCGCAGGATCGTAATCCACCTCGAAGAATCCGCTGACGTATTTGGAAATCGATTTCCTCAGGCTCAGCAGGCCGAGGTTGGCGGTGTAGGTCGTCTGGCCTTTTTCCAGCGAGTAGATCGCCGCCTCGCGTATGTGCCATGGCGTTACAAAATCCGGCTCGCCGACACCGAGCGAGATCACATCGTCGCGGCCAATCACAAGATCGAAGAAATCACGAATACCCGATCTTGGGATTGATGCTACGTGCTTCGCGATTTTCGATGAGTAATCCATGGATTTCCGCCAGTGGCGGGGCGCTAACTAAGCCGAGCTGGCGCGGCGCGTCAAATCAAACACAACCAATGACAGCAATCGATAAAACCCTGAAAATCATCCTTATCTGCATTAGTCTCTTCCAACTAGGGCTGAATTTCTTTTTTCGGGTATCCCAGCACCTGATTCGTCCTTGTGCATGTCCGCCCGCACGATAAAAAACTCACCTGAACCCATGCCGATAAATCCAGCACAACCCGGAAAAATCATGGCCGCAAACCGTGGTGAAATCGCAATTCGCATTTTCCGCGCCGCCACCGAGCTCGGCCTCCGCACCGTTTCCATCTTCGCGGAGGAAGACCGCTTTTCCATCCACCGCTTCAAGGCCGACGAAGCCTACCAGCTCGATTCAACGAAAGGCCCAGTCGGCGCGTATCTCGATTACGAGGGCATCGTGAAACTCGCGAAGTCCAAGAGCGTGACGATGATCCATCCCGGCTATGGTTTCCTCTCGGAAAACCCCGCATTCGCCCGTGCCTGCGCGCGTGAGGGCATCATTTTCATCGGCCCATCGCCGGAGCTTCTGGAAAACATGGGCGACAAAACCGCTGCCCGCGCGCTTGCTCATAAATTCAATGTTCCCACCCTGCCCGGCACTGAGGAACCGATCACCGATCCCGACGTGGCGCTGACCGTTGCGCACGAGATCGGTTTCCCACTCATCATCAAGGCGGCCTTCGGCGGCGGCGGGCGCGGCATGCGCGTGGTGGAAAAACCCTCCCAACTCCCCGGCCTGCTTGCGGAAGCCCGCGCCGAGGCGGAAAACGCCTTCGGCAACCCGGCTGTTTTCCTCGAACGCTACATCAAGCGTGCCAAGCACATCGAGGTGCAAATCCTCGGCGACCAGCACGGCAACGTCGTCCACCTCTACGAGCGCGATTGCTCCGTCCAGCGCCGCTACCAGAAAGTCGTCGAGGTCGCGCCCGCGATGCACCTCGATCCGGTCGTGCGGAAAGAGCTTTGCGACGCGGCAGTGAAACTCGCGGCGGGCATCGGCTACGACAACGCCGGCACCGTCGAGTTCCTATACGACATGGATCAGAACGACTGGTTCTTCATCGAGATGAACCCGCGCATCCAGGTGGAGCACACCGTTACGGAATGCGTCACGGGCATCGACCTAGTCCGCTCGCAGATCCTCGTCGCGCAAGGTCATGACCTTTTCGGAGAGGAAATCGCCATCCCAGAGCAGAGTGAAATCCCGTGCAATGGTTTCGCCATCCAATGCCGCATCACCACCGAGGATCCGGAGAAAAATTTCGCGCCGGACTACGGCCGCATCCTCAACTACCGCTCCGCCGCCGGCTTCGGCGTCCGCCTCGACGCCGCCTCGGGCGATGCCGGCTCGGTCATCACGCCGTTCTACGATTCCATGCTCGTGAAACTGACCACCATGGGCCGCGATTTCCCGATGGCGTGCCAGCGCATGAATCGCGCCCTGCGCGAGTTCCGCATCCGCGGCGTGAAGACGAACATCCCTTTTCTCGAAAACATCATCGCCGACGAAACGTTCCGCTCCGGCCAAGCGCACAC
>CAMAXN010000003.1 GCA_945862245.1 Prosthecobacter debontii | reverse complement strand
ATCTCATAGTCTCCGATGCGCTCGCGGCGTTCGATTTCGGGTGGCCTTTCACCGATCATGCGCTAGCCCGGAATGCGACCGCGCCGCTCCCTGGGCGAGCCGCGCCTGCGATAGCTGCGGATCTTGTGGCGCAGGTTCGTGTGGAGATCCCCGCCTGCCTTTTCTTGTCCGACCACAGACGCCGGTAGATGGACTCGTGGCTGATCGGAACGATGCCTTCGAGTTTCATCCTGTTGCGGATTTCCTCGGGACTCCACTGCGCGGTGCGCAACTTCCCCTCAACGTATTCCCAGCGCTCCGGGGCGATGCGTGAGGCACGGTAGGAGGCTTGCGCGGCACGCTCTGCGGCTGCTTTACTTGCTGCGGGGGCGGTATAGGTTCCCGAGGGGGTGGAGTTGCGTTTGAACTCGCGCCATACCGTTGTGCGGTGGCGTTCTGTCATGGCTGCGATCTCGATGTTGGAACGGTTCTTGCGCTTCAGGCTGGCGATGGTAGAACGTTCCTCGTGGGTTAGTTGCTGGTTGAATATTCGTGCTTGGATTCGATTTTGAACGAGGAAATCAAAGCCGTTCATCAAGCCCTGATCCGCCCTACTCCGATCCGTTGCAGTTCCGTGTTGAATCCAAGAATGAAAAAGAATCGATTGATACCCTTGATTCATGCCTCCTTGACATGTTTCGGCCTTTCCGTTCTGCAGACTTCGGCAAATATTTCCAATGGTGGCTTTGAAGTGGATATTCCTGACGCGACGGGATACTCAACAATGGTCCCGAACTCGTGGATAGGCTCTGGAGCCGGCGCGAAACACATCGCTAACACCACCTTGCTGAGTACGGGAAACAAGGCTACCAGCAGCGAGCGATTCTTCCTCGCCCACGCCACCGTTGGGTTACACTCCATGATCACCCAGGAGACACCAGCACTAAACTGGTCTTCGCTCTTCGTCGGCGATATCCTGACCGTTTCCGCGAAAATCACCTACCGCGCGGATGTTTCCGGCGCCGCCCATACCCATTTTTGGCTCAACGCATCGGATTCCTCGGGTCTCAACTCCCCACCCATGGATGTAACAATCGATGCCGCAGCCGGTGTTTGGAAACGGAGAACATGGAGTTACGTGATTACCCAAGCCACCCTGAGCCATGCAACCGCGAAACACTGGGGCCCCGTGGAAGTCGGGGTCGGAATTGTCTGGAAGAATGGCAAAGACGCTAACCAACAGGTCGCTTTTGATGACGTAACTATCACCCGCACCCCTGCTCCCAAACTCGTCTCTAAATCCTCCGACAGCCCGGACTATAACCGCGACATCCGCCCCATCCTCTCGGAAAACTGCTTTCTATGTCACGGCCAAGATCCTGAGCACCGCGGTGGTGACCTCCGCCTCGACCTCCGTGAGTATGCCGTGGCTGTTCGTGACGGCATCACTGCCATCGTCCCCGGCGATCCTAAAAACAGCGAAATCATTAAGCGCATCGTTTCCAAAGATCCCGATATGGTGATGCCACAACCGAAGGCACACATACCCCCAATGAGCGCAAAGCAACTCGCCCTTTTGGAAAAATGGATCGAGAACGGAGCAGAATACCAACCGCATTGGTCTTTCGTTCCACCGGCGAAGAAGGAAACACCTGCCGCAAATCCTGTGGATCACTTCATCAACAAGCGCCTCAAGGAAAAGGGCCTGAAAGCCGCACCCATCGCGGACGATCACTCACTCATTCGCCGTGCATTTCTTGATCTCACAGGGCTACCCCCTACCCTGCAGGACCTCACGATATACCTCAATGACAAAAACTCCGAACGCTGGGAAAAACTCATCAACCGACTAATGGAAACCTCGCAGTTCGCCGAGCGCATGGCCATGCCGTGGCTTGACGGCGCCCGCTATTCCGACACGCACGGCTACTCCATCGACGACCACCGCGACATGTGGGCTTGGCGTGATTGGGTGATTCACGCCTTTCAAAAGAACCAACCATACGACCAGTTCGTGCGCGAACAAATCTCCGGCGATCTTATTCCCAATGCCACGCCCGACCAGATCGCGGCCACCGGTTTCCTGCGCAACAGCATGAACACCCACGAGGGCGGCACGATCCCCGAGGAATACCGCGTCAACTACACCGTCGACAAGGTCGATACCGTTTCCACCTCAATCCTCGGCCTGACCATGAAGTGCGCCCAGTGCCACGACCACAAATATGATCCTATCTCTCAGAAGGAGTTCTTCAGCATGTATGCATTTTTCAATACCTCCTCAGAGCCGGGACAAGGAGCCACCAATGCCAGCACACCGCCAGTGATGGATTACAGATCACCGCTCAGTGATGGCGGCATGGCACAACTCAAGTCCCGCATTGCGGAGCTGGAACATTTCAAAGCCAATACGCCGCCGGAGCTCGCTACGTGGACGAATGAAGCCATCAGATCCGCCGATGAGGAGATCAAGGTCCTTAAGCGCGACCTCGACCGCGGCCACACCTCGGTAATGGTTATGGATCACAAGCCGGAGCTTCGCAAAACCCACATCCTCATCCGGGGTGCATATGACCAGCACGGCGATGAGGTCAGCCCCGGCGTACTCTCCGCACTCCCACCACTTGAAGCCTCCACAAACCCCACGCGACTCGAACTCGCCCGCTGGATCACCCGCTCGGATCATCCGCTTACCGCCCGTGTAGCCGTAAACCGAACCTGGCAAATGATCTTTGGTCGCGGTATCGTCGAAACCGCCGGCGATTTTGGAAACCAAGGATCGTGGCCCACTCATCCCGAGTTGTTAGATTGGCTCGCCGTCGATCTTGTTGAAAGCGGCTGGAACCTCCGACACGTGCTAAAAACCATTCTGACTTCTGAAACCTACCGCCGCTCCGCTGCCTCCACGCCCGAGCAACTGGAGAAAGATCCACGTAACGAACTCCTCGGCCGTTCGCCGCGCACCCGCTTACCCGCCGAGATCATCCGCGATCAGGCTCTCGCCGTCAGCGGCCTGCTCAATACCGCCATCGGCGGCCCCGGCGTCCATCCTCCGCAACCGGATCTCTGGCGCGAGATCAGCCACTTCGGCTACGACGGACATCCCTTCACCGCCCAAATCTTCATCCCTGGTCTTGGCGGCTCCATATACCGCCGCAGCCTATACACCTTCTGGAAACGAACCTCGCCGCCGCCGGTGCTAGCCCTCTTCGACGCCCCTACCCGCGAAACTTGCGCGGTTGTTCGCAACGCAACCAACACGCCCTTGCAGGCGCTCGTCGTGATGAATGAGCCGCAGTTTGTCGAGGCCGGCATCGCACTAGGAAAACGCATGCTTGCGGAGGGTGGTCCTTCCGCATCTTCGCGGCTTACATACGGCTTCCGCCTCACCACCGGTCGCGATCCAACAGCGAATGAAATGAAAGTCTTGGAAAAATCTCTCACCCGACACCTCGCCCGTTTCTCCGTGGATGAAGCCGACGCTAAAACCCTAGCTGGCTCGCCCGAGCAAGCCGCCTACGCCATACTCGGCTCCACACTGATTAACCTCGACGAATTCATCAACCGCCCCTGAACCCTGTGACTAGGGGAGTTATAGTTCCAGCGTGACGTTGAAATATCCTATACCAATAAAGCACCACTGACACATGAACCCCATCGAACAATACACCAACGCCCTTTCCCGCCGTAGTTTCCTCGGCCTCACTGGTCTTGGTATTGGAGCCATGGCCGCCCGCTCCCTGTTCGCTGCCGACGCAAAATCGCTCTATAGAGGCGGCACTTCCACCACCACTCATTTCGCCCCAAAAGCCAAACGCATAATCTACCTTTTTCAATCCGGTGGACCCTCCCACATCGACCTTTTCGACTACAAGCCGCATCTCGAAAAAGTTCATGGCGAGGATCTCCCCGATTCCATCCGTAAAGGCCAGCGCCTCACAGGTATGACATCCGGCCAGAAGAATTTCCCGGTCTGCAAGAGCCTCACAAAGTTTGAGCAGCGCGGCGCGAGCGGCCAGTGGATCAGCGATCTCCTGCCCTATACAGCGGGTGTCGCCGATGACATCTCTGTCATCCGCTCAATGCATACTGAGGCAATCAACCATGACCCTGGCATCACATTCATCAACACCGGTTCGCAGTTCCCCGGCAATCCCAGTATGGGCTCTTGGGTTTCCTACGGACTCGGAAGCATGAACGAGAACCTACCTGCTTACGTCGTGCTCGTTTCCCAAGGAACCGGAAAAAACCCCGGCCAACCAATTTTCTCCCGCCTCTGGGGCAGCGGCTTTCTACCCTCCAACCATCAGGGCGTTCAGTTCCGCAGTAGTGCGGACCCCGTCCTTTACCTCAATGATCCGGCTGGCATGAATAGGACTGACCGCCGCGCGATGCTAGACGATCTCTCCGCTCTTAACCACATTGGCCATGAAAAAACTTCTGATCCGGAAATCCTCACCCGTATTAGCCAATACGAAATGGCTTTTCGCATGCAGGCCTCGGCACCCGAGTTGGCCGATCTTTCCAATGAACCCAACTGGGTTTTTGAACTCTACGGCCCGGAATCCCGCACCCCTGGGACTTACGCCTACAACTGCCTTATGGCCCGCCGGATGGCCGAGCGCGGTGTGCGTTTTACCCAACTCTTCCACCGTGGCTGGGATCAGCACATCAACCTCCAAACCCAGCTATCCAACCAGTGCCGCGACACCGACCAACCCTCTGCCGCCCTGATCACCGATCTCAAGCAGCGTGGACTCCTAGAAGACACGCTGGTCATCTGGGGAGGAGAATTCGGGCGCACCGTTTACAGCCAAGGAGAAATCGGTACAGGACGCGATCACCACGGCCGCTGCTTCAGTACATGGGTCGCCGGCGGCGGAGTAAAGGGAGGCGTCAGCTACGGCCTCACCGATGACTATTCCTACAACATCCTCGAAAACCCCGTCCACATCCGCGATCTCAACGCTACCATCCTCAACTGCCTCGGTATGGATCACAACCGTTTCACTTTCCGCTTCCAAGGCCTCAATCATAAGCCCACTGGCGTCGAACCTGCCAAAATCGTCAAAGGGATACTCGTGTAGGCATAGAAGGTGTGCTATCGCACGTTATATCTGCCATCCTCACTGAGCATACGCTTCCACAGCATCACAAGTGCAGACGAGGTTGCGGTCGCCGTGGACATTGTCGATTCGAGATACGGATGGCCAGAACTTGTGGGTGCGCAGGTAAGGGAGTGGGTAGGCGGCCTTTTCGCGGGTGTAAGAATGCGGCCATTCGTCGGCGCAAAGAACAGCATTGGTGTGAGGAGCGTTCTTGAGCGGGTTGTCTATGATATCCAGTTTCCCACCAATGACATCCATGATCTCACCGTAGATGGAAACCATAGCGTCGCAGAAGCGGTCAAGCTCGGCCTTAGATTCCGATTCGGTGGGTTCGATCATCAGGGTGCCGGTCACCGGCCATGACATTGTGGGCGCGTGGTAGCCATAGTCCATGAGGCGTTTCGCAATGTCCTCTACGGTGATGCCGGATTGGTCAGAAAGAGGGCGACAGTCGATAATGCACTCATGCGCGACTAAGCCCGTTTTGCCCGTATAAAGTATGGGGAAAAAGTTCTCCAACCGCTTGGCGACGTAGTTCGCGTTAAGTATGGCGATCTCAGTGGCCTTGCGCAGGCCGACAGCTCCCATCATGGCGATATACATCCATGAAATGACATTGATCGAGGCGCTGCCGTAGGGCGCGGAGCTGACGGCGTGGCTCTTTTCATCCAACGCGAAATGACCAGGAAGGAACGGAACGAGTTGCTTCGCGACGCCGATCGGCCCAACGCCTGGGCCGCCTCCACCGTGAGGAATACAGAAAGTTTTGTGAAGATTAAGATGGCAGACATCAGCGCCGATTAGACCGGGAGAAGTGAGACCGACCTGCGCATTCATGTTCGCCCCGTCCATATACACCTGTCCGCCCGCGTCGTGGATGATCGCAGTGATCTCGCAGATCGTTTCCTCGAAAACCCCGTGCGTGGACGGATAGGTGACCATCAACGCGGAGAGATTCGTGCGGTGCTCCTCGGTGCAGGCGATGAGGTCAGCCATATCAATATTGCCCCTGGCGTCGCATTTCACACCGACGACTTTCATACCGCACATCACCGCGGAAGCTGGGTTCGTGCCATGGGCGGAAACGGGAATCAGGCAGATGTCACGGTGGCCGTCGCCGCGCGATTCGTGGTAGCGGCGGATGGCGAGCAGACCCGCGTATTCGCCCTGCGAACCGGCGTTGGGCTGGAGGGACACGGCCGAAAAACCGGTGATCTCTGCAAGCCATTTTTCTAGCTGCGTAAGCATCTCCACGTATCCGGTCGTCTGCGATTTTGGCGCGAAGGGATGGATCGAGGAAACCTCAGGCCAACTCAGCGGCATCATCTCCGAGGTCGCGTTGAGTTTCATAGTGCAGGAACCAAGCGCAATCATTGACTCGTTGAGCGCTAGATCCTTTGTCTCCAGTCGGTTGATGTAGCGCAGCATATCGGTCTCTGAATGGAAAGAGTTGAAAGCCGGGGCGGTGAGGAATTTCGTGGTGCGGTTGAAAGCGGAATCCCATGCATTGCCATTTGTAGCATAGCTTTCGTTGCAAATACCCAGAAGTCGACAAATCGCCAAGACGTCCTTGTTGGAAGCGGTTTCATCAAGCGAAATACCGATGTGATCCGCATCGATAAAGCGGAGGTTGAAACCGTGCTCAGGAGCTTCCTCTACCAGCTGCGCCGCATTTTCGGTGACCACCACGATCGTGTCAAAAAAAGCACCAGCCTCAAGCTTGCATCCTCCGGTAACGAGCGCGTCATGAAGCCGACGCGTCTGCGAATGAACGCCGCACGCGATATCCTTTAGACCTTCTGGACCATGATAGACTGCATACATCGACGCCATGACGGCGAGCAGAACCTGCGCGGTGCAGATGTTCGAGGTGGCCTTATCGCGGCGGATGTGCTGCTCGCGGGTCTGAAGAGAAAGGCGGTAAGCAGGCTTGCCCTGCGCATCGATAGAGACACCGATCAGGCGGCCAGGCAACTTGCGCTTCAGTGCGTCCTTGCATGCTATGAAACCCGCGTGCGGTCCACCGAAACCAAGCGGCACGCCGAAGCGCTGCGACGAACCCACGCAGATATCTGCTCCAAACTCACCGGGCGACTTGAGCAATGTCAGAGCAAGCAAATCGGCGGCGCAGATCGTGGTAGCACCGGCCTCATGGCATTTCGAAAAGAATGTGGAGAAATCATCGATGCGCCCGCGCGTGTTGGGATATTGCACGATCGCCGCGAATAGTCCTACGGCGGATGCCGGTACGAAGCTTTCCCAATCACCGACGATGACCTCAAGTCCGATAGACTCAGAGCGAGTTTTCACCACGTTGATGGTCTGCGGATGGCAACGGTTGGAAACAAAAACGGATTTCCCGCCGAGCTTCGCGGAAAGAGCGAGAGTAACGGCCTCAGCGGCGGCGGTACCTTCATCTAACAGAGAGGCGTTTGCGACATCCAGTCCAGTGAGGTCGGTGATCATCGTCTGAAAGTTCAGCAAGGCCTCGAGGCGCCCCTGCGCGATCTCCGCTTGGTAGGGGGTGTATGCCGTATACCAACCAGGATTCTCTAAAATGTTGCGCTGGATGACGCCGGGTGTGTGCGTACCATAGTAACCTTGGCCGATGAAACTCTTCACCACGCGGTTTTGGCTCATACATGCCCGCAACCATTCCAGCGCCTCATTTTCCGAAAGCGCTTGGGGCAGATCCATCTCGTCTTCCATGCGTATGCCGCACGGAACCGCCTCGGAAATCAACTCGTCGAGCATACCGTGACCTACCTGCCTTAGCATCTCGGATTGGTCGGATTGAGTGGGACCGACGTGGCGAGGTAAGAAGGAAGAAGTAACAGCCATAAATTTATATACTAGATGCAACATGAATGCCAAACCCGCAACCCCAGAAATTGGTAATGTGATTAAATACCGACCCGCAGATTTAGGAAGATCCACAGAGTTCATGCAGAATCTTAGCCGCCCTGCAATAATCCGCTAGACCCTCGCCATCCATGCCAGTACCGAATATAAACTCGAAGTAAACCGTCAATGCGGTTTCCACCAGGTCGGCGTATGCTCGAAAGTAGATAAAATTACCCAATCAAGCTAGTATAAGCACAACAATGATTTCGTGCGTGCTGTGCATCGCAATTTTCACTGCTACAATCTGCTACATGCGCTCGGTAACGCTGTGAAACACAAGCTGGCGGCTTCGTGGTGACATATAAGCGAAGAGATATTTACGAAAGCGAGAGTCACACGGCCAATTCTCGGTGCTGACAAGTTCCCACTTGTCCTGCTGCTTGAGGCTAATGAGCACCGGTAGGCTGACGATAGAGTTGCCCGTTGGTCCGGCGAGTATACCCGACTTGCCTGGCGGGATTATCAGTGGTTCGGACTGGCCGAGTTTGATCGCCATTTCACTCTGGGTGACATTGAAGATAAAGCGGTCGCCGCCCTTGATACGGGAAGTTGGAGAGAGAACTTTGAGTACGCGGAAAGTGTCATCCTGTTGGAAAAAAACCAACAACAGATCTTTGCGCTCCGCTGGAGAGATTTGGATGGATATATCGGGTTTTTCCGTGTCTCCACGGGTGAGATCAAGAAATATTCCATCGCGCAGTGGAACTTCGAAAGGACCCTCAATAAAGGTGAGTGGAACTTCAATCTCTATCTTACTGCTCGCGCTTCCGGCGCGGAATACGGGCGACTTGCGATCGTCGGTATCGAAACGCGTGACGCGGAACTCGACCTTGTTTGCTTTCTTAGCGCCGTTGTCTTGCGCCAGCACTGACAATGAGGTAAGAAGCAGAGATGCTAGAACGCAAGGTGAAAAACGAATCCAAATAGGCAGGTATAACATGGTGCAATATACGGTACACTTATATTTAATTGATTACGGGAAGCCAGCGGAATGATTTAGCGATGAATCGGCGACCGAAAATTAGATTTAATGGTGCCTTTAACTGGTCACGGCGCAACTCCGCCGAATCTTTTGTATCAATGTAATCCGGCACCCGCTGGACTACCGCCTCGCACCATGCGCGAGCGGTGATTTGGTTGCCATCGACAGAGCGTGCCTCACCATAACCACGGATGACAAAGGTATCCGATCGCGCCTGCATAATTGGCGCGAGCGGTGCTAGAATGTCCGCTTGGTTGATGTAGGCGGGAGTCCCTTGGTAGCGGGATCCAAGGGCGGCTTCCTTAAATTTGTATTTAGCACTGGCAATGTCGGCCGCTTTTATCTCTTTAGCGCCGCCGCGGTAGTCGCGGTTAATATCAACCTTGGGATCCTCTAATGCAGCTTGGAGAACGCCATACTTTGCCATTTCCACATCAGTGGAACGGCGGCGGTTGACAAACTCCCCCAATGAACGGAAGGGTCCACGTTTTTTTACCTGTACCACCACCGCCTCAGCGAGTTGACGGATTTCCTCATCTTTCAGCTCGCGATAGCCGAGCCAGCGGCTTTGCTCGGTAGCAGTTTTGATGGTTGGGATCGGATTACGACTGATCACATGGGAGCCAGGAGCCTGACCGCTCAATTTTTTGTCATTCTCAAAGATCACCGGGCGCTTTCGATTTGCAGCTGAGAGGATTACTGTCCATGCCTCCACAGAAGTTGAGTTAATGTTGAAACCACCGTCCACAATTAGTTTGGATGCGGCTATTAAATAGGCATCCGCCTTTGCGCTCGTTGAACTGGTCAGTAGGCTGGTTACGCTGGCGGCGTTTGACGTCGACACGTTATATGGACGGTAAGCGGCGACCGGCAGGGGCTTCCTGCCGCTGAAGAAGTCGTCCACCACTACCGGCAACTTCCGGAGGGTCCCGTATCTGTGGAAGACGGGTCCTTCCTGGGCCGACATCGAGGAAAAAAAATATTCATCAAATAACAAGTGATTGGCGGCATAACTCCGGTCGACCACTAGCGCAGGTGCGCCTGGAATCACGTAGTCGGCGCTGTTGAACGCAGCACGGTCGGCGTACATTTGGCCTGCAATATCACCACCCTGCCACGGAAAATATTGGCCGAGGTGGAAGGGGAAAGATGTTTCGCGGATCGACACGGGTGGCAGTCCGGGAGAGGCGAAGGAGTTGGCGATAGCGTGATTCTGGAAGTAGTAGCCGCTCCAGTTGAGCGCCTCAATCGGCAGCAACGGGAGGTTCTGCAACTGAGCCAGCGAGGTCAGGGGAGCGAGCGGGATTGGAGCCGAGACAATCCTCGACTGACCACCCGGCCGGTTACTGGGACCGAAGAAGGGCTGGTTTTGAAAAACCCCCTCAGGACCGCTGACCTGCTCGAACGTAATTGTATAGGGGTGTGCGAAGAAAGTCGTCGCAGCATCGACGCCTTTGCCCGAGTGCTTCGAGGTCGAGGTGACCGCAGCGTAGGGCTGAAAGGGGATGTTGTGGAGCCAAGTTTTGTTTGGGAGCGCCACTTCATCGAGCGTCTTGAGACGGATGTCGAGGTGCAGGAAGGGCGTCGGGTTGTTGTTGAGATCCCTGAGCGTGAGATTCGGAAAATTTTGCTGGGAGATGAAGGCAATGCGAGGATTAGACTCCTCGTGCCGCCAGCCGACCTGCGATGAGAACATCTGTTGGATGAAGCGTTCGGGGTGCCCGGCATGGATCGCTCGGGGCTCGCAACGGAAGTCGAAGGTAGTCTGGAAATTCTGTCCGCTGTAGGAAGTAGAGCTGGTTTCCCAAGTGGCGAGCGACGTGGAGATGGCGATACGGTCCGAGGCTTCACCGCTGATGATTCCGAGATCGCGGGGTTGGCCGGCACGGGTGGGCAGCCACGCAGGCGGGCTTGCGATCATATTATGCGCATTGAAGCCGCCGCTTTCCGAAGAGCTATAAACGAGGGTCTTCGCCTCGCCGGGCGCAAGGTAGATGGCCGGCCCGGTGCTATCTCCGACGCGCATCGTCATATTGCCAGATGGCCATCCCCAGTTGTAGGAGCCGTTACTCGTGCCCCCGCCGGTTAGTGGGACCTTAACGCGGCGCTTGTAGATCGTGTGTTCCAACGGCAGCGTGTGAAGAAACGCACTCCATTCGCTGACGCGCATCGGCACGTTGTAGGGATTCCACAGCGTGACGACGGGATAGCTATACATCCGAAGGGCGTAATTGCTCGATCCAGTCTGGGCTTGCACGCCGAGTGAGACAAGCATCTGTATCCGCACCACCATGGGAGTGATTCTTGATACGCCGCTGTTCCAAGCGGGATTACTCACCTGATTGATGGTAGCAGTTTTGTTGTCCATCGCGTTCACTGGCAGATAATTCTGGTTTTCGAGCTGCTGGCGGTGCATGTGATACCAGTGGTGTAGGTGCTTCCATGCTAGCACGTCATGATCATCGGGATTGCTCAAGGCGATCTTGCCGTTAGGGCCAAGTGGTCCCTTCGGAAATGTGTTCGAGTATTCAGCCCGGCCCCAGCCTTGGCGCCAGTTGATATCGGTGCGTTCGAGGTAAAGGCTGAGATCCTTCCGCAAGCCTCCGCTGGTCACATTAGCAAGGACGCTTTGCGAATAAGGAGAAAGGTGGTGAAAAAAAATTCCATTACTAGCGGCAGCGACTTTGGGGAATATCTCCGGGGCAAATGTCTCTGCGGTGATCAGTTTCTCGCTGGTTGCTGTGTTGCTGGGAAAATTTTCAAAGCCATCCAGCGTGAGGACACCGTGTGCTCCCGGAGTGGCGAGTCCGGCGATTAGTTCGGCTGCTTTGGGAGAAAGCTCGGTACGATCATCAATGTCGCGTGGGTTGATCAATGCCTTGCAGTTTTCGTCACCGACC
Organism: Prosthecobacter debontii; assembly: GCA_945862245.1. Lineage (GTDB taxonomy): Bacteria > Verrucomicrobiota > Verrucomicrobiia > Verrucomicrobiales > Akkermansiaceae > Luteolibacter. The sequence continues at coordinate 103,167 of CAMAXN010000003.1, read as the reverse complement.
CACCATGCAAAGGATCCACGTCCAACCGATAGCCTGCCGGCCTCGACCCTTCCATCAGTAGAATTTTTGGAATCAACCATCGGAACCGGATTTATAAAAGTTTCCCGACGGACAAATTCAGGTATCTTTAGTTTCCCATCATCGCTGTTAGACACCAGCCAGCGCCGGAATGGAGAATTCCGGGAATAATCAGGTATCTCAGAGAGCGATTCTCCACGTGCCTGCCAAACCCCGGTGAGATGGGGCTGAGTTAGACCCTCATTCACGGCAGTGTTCGGATCAGAATCAAAAATTGCCGAAGGTGCGGTAATATTTTGATCCGGTCCCAGCGACTCCTGCAGCTCCCCAAGTGCGAGCACTAGCGCTAAGCGCGCGTTAGCTTGGGCTTCGGCCTGGGCCTGCACCTGCGAACTGGCGCGCAGGGCGATGGAGGAGAGGCTTAAGAGGCTTACCGCGACAATAATGAGAAGAATCATCATCATTAACGTGATAACCAAGGCAAACCCATTAGGGTTCAGGGTGAAACGCGTTTTCATGACTATATAAAATTTAAACTTGGCTTTAGTTCAAATAATCTGTGGATGAAGAATTTCGGCAATTCATTGGTTATTACGATAATAACATGAGGCCTCTTACATATATTTAGATCATAAGCTGTGATCATGTCATTTTCAGCTGCGGATACTCGCATAGCGACCCGACCCAGTCATTGAGGCCATCCACGACCATGAAAAGTATGTTCTTCATTTCATTCAAAGGCCCCGCGGCGATGGCTGCACACAGGAGAAAGAGGTCCGCGAATAAACAATTTATATCATTTACTAACACAGCGACAAAGTGCCGACGACGGAGAAAGTCCTCACCTTCTCCGCTGCAGGAATAGGTCGATACCATCTACGAGGGCAAGCCAGCTTGCCTCAATAATGTTTTCCGAGACGCCAATGGTGCCCCAGGTGTCGCCACCGTGGGCAGAGACGATAAGTACGCGGGTCTTGGCGGCGGTGGCATCGTGGCCGTCGAGTATGCGAACCTTGTAATCGACCAGCGAGACCTCCTCTATCTCCGGATAGAAAGACAGCAGCGCTTTCCGCAGGGCGAGGTCGAGGGCATTGACCACGCCGTGGCCTTCCGCAACGGTGAGTTCGGCTGACTCGTTGACGCTGACTTTCACGGTGGCCTCACAGACGGGTTTGTGGCCGTCGCGGTATTGGCGGAAGCTGGTATGGTATTCGTTGGCCTCGAAGGGCTTGATGTATTTCCCCAGCTCGCGGCGGATCAGCAGCTCCAGCGAGCCGCCGGCCGCCTCGAAGGAATAACCCTCGTGCTCCAGCTCCTTGATGCGGGAAAGGATACGCGCGGCCTCAGGTGCACCTTTTTCTATGGGAATGCCCATTTGTTCCGCAATAAGAAGAATGTTCGACTGGCCGCTGAGCTCGGAAACGAGGATAGTCTGCTCGTTGCCAACGCTGGCGGGCGTGATGTGCTCGTAGCTGCGGGCGAGCTTCTGAACGGCGTTAACATGCATGCCACCCTTGTGGGCGAATGCCGTGCGCCCGATGAATGGTGCGCGGGCGAAATGGGGGTTATTGGAAACATCGTCCACAAACCAGGAGAGGTCGCGTAGGCCTTCCAAGCGCGGCACTACCTCAAGCCCCATCTTTAACTGCAAGATGGGAATAACCGAGGTGAGATTGCAATTTCCTGTGCGCTCGCCGTAGCCATTGATTGTGCCCTGAACATGGGTCGCCCCCACATCCACAGCAGCAATCGCATTGGCTACGCCAAGCTCGCAGTCATTGTGGGTGTGTATACCGATGACCGAGCCGGGGAGATGAGCGCGGACGGCGGAGCAAATTGTCGCAATCTCAGAAGGCAGCGTGCCACCATTGGTATCGCAAAGGACGAGGCAAGCCGCGCCCCCTTCGGAGGCAGCTTTCAGCGTGGCCAGCGCGTGCTTCGGAGAGTCCTTGTAGCCGTCGAAAAAATGTTCCGCATCGTATATCACCTCGCGGCCGTTTCGCACGAGATGGGCGACCGTTTCGCTTATCATTGCCTGGTTTTCCTCGACGGTGGTGCGCAGGATTTCCGTGACCTGCATCTCCCAGCTTTTCCCAAAAATTGTCACCACCGGCGTCTCCGCCTCCAGCAGGAGCTTCACCTGGGGATCCTCTTCCACCGACGTATTCGCGCGGCGTGTAGATCCGAAGGCAGCGAGCTTAGCGTGCTTGAAATCAATGGATTTTGCAGCCTGAAAGAACTCTACATCTTTGGGATTCGATCCCGGCCATCCACCCTCGATGTAGTCCACGCCGAACTCATCGAGGCGCTTTGCGATGCGTAGCTTGTCAAGGACGGAGAGCTGGAAGCCCTCGCCTTGGGTGCCGTCGCGCAAGGTGGTGTCGTAAATGTGAACCGGTTTCATTGGACTCTCACGGGGCGCGTAGACTATTCCCCGAATGCAGCGGACGCAAGACAAGAACCGCATCCCAAGAAGACCTGCGCGCATTGACAGCGCTCTCCGGTTAGCTTAATTAATAAAAAGCGTTGGAAATCGTTTTACCGCCGCTGCTTGTTTCAACTTACCCGATACATCAATGGCCTCGGCGCAATGCACCACTATCGCCGCCATCGCCTCACCCACGGGTGTCGGTGCCATATCGCTAATCCGAATCTCGGGCCCTCAAGCGGTCGGGATTGCAGATCTTGCAAGCGGTGGAATCGCATCCGCTACAATGCCTCGCGTGGCCAGACGCTGCAAAATCCGTGACGTCACTGGAACCGTCATTGACGATGGACTGCTCACTGTTTTCCTCTACCCAAATTCCTTCACCGGCGAGGACACGGTGGAGTTCGCGGGCCACGGCGGTATTCTCGTCACACGCGAGGTTCTCTCGCGTTTCCTCGAATGTGGAGCCGTCCACGCCGCGCCCGGCGAGTTCTCACAGCGCGCGTTTCTCAACGGTAAACTCGATCTCACCCAGGCGGAGGGCATCATGGATCTCATTTCCGCACAGACCCGGCTCGCAATGCGCGCCGCTCACTCTCAGCTTGAGGGGACTCTCGGAAAACGCACCACCGCTGCCCGCGACGAACTGTTAGATATCCTTGCACACCTAGAAGCGTGGATCGACTTTCCCGATGAAGACATCGATCCCCAGACCACTGCCCAACTCCGTTTCCGCATCCTTGGTATTCTGAAAACCATCGACTCCCTACTCGCCACCGCCGACCAAGGCCGCGTTCTCCGCGAGGGTGTGCGCACCGTAATTTTCGGCGAACCTAACGTCGGGAAATCCTCCCTGCTCAACAGACTCCTCGGCTTCGACCGCGCCATTGTTTCCGACATACCCGGCACCACCCGCGACACCATCGAGGAGGTCATCAACCTGCGTGGCATCCCACTGCGCCTCGTCGATACAGCGGGCGTGCGCGAATCGGATGATGCCATCGAGACGCAAGGCATCCAGCGCACCGTCCGCCAGATCGAGGGCGCAGATCTGCTCCTGGAAATCGCCGACGCCTCGCAACCGCGTCCCGAGCGGGCCGTCTATCCCTCGCACCACGCCACCCATCTCCTTATTCTCAATAAATACGATCTCGGCGAGCATCCTTCATGGCATGGCGCGGAGGCCTCGCGGATCTCCTGCGCGAACGGCGAGGGCTTTGAGTCCTTCTCAGAAAAAATCAGTGCCGCCCTCCATTTCACCGAGGCGGATTTCGGCGAGCACGCTATCGCCATCAACGCCCGCCACCAGACCTCGCTAGCCCTTGCCCGCACGAACCTCATCGCGGCCCTCGATCTAATCACCGAGTATCATTCCGACCCTGAAATCGCCGCCATTGACCTCCGCGAAGCCCTCGACGCCCTCGGCGAAATCCCCGGCAAGGTCGACACCGAGGATTTGTTGGGAGTGATCTTTTCGAGTTTCTGCATCGGCAAGTGACAGAGGCAGCAGATTCGACACGCTATAGCATCCCTCATTTTCTCGCGTAAAATTTAACCCATTCTCACTGGCGCTGGTGCAAAAGCGTGTTAAGACAGCGCCGTTCATGTCCACAGAAGCCATCCTATCCATCACCCGGCAATATCTTGCGGTGGATCCCACCACGCCGATCACCATGATTCCGATCAAACGCGGGGCTTCAGGGCGCACCATCGTGCGGGTCAAAAGCCCTGTGCACGATAATTTCATCGGCGTCCACTGGACGGATGAGCGCGAGGACAACGCCCAGTTCGTGCCCGTCGCGGAATTCTTGAAAAAAGCCCTCTTCAATGTCCCCAAAATCCTTTACGACCGCTCGCAGCACAACGTCGCCCTCATCGAGGATCTAGGTGATCAGGATCTGCTGTCATTGAAGGATAAAACCTTCAAACTACGCCTGCCGTTTTACCGATCCGCGTTGGAGCAGATCGACCGCCTGTTCTACGCGAAAGTACCGAAGGATTTGGAACTCATGCCGCCCTTCGATGCCGCGCTGTACCGCTGGGAGCAGAGGTATTTCTTTGACCACTTCGTCGAGGACTTTCTGAAAATGAACCCAGTTCCCTTGGAAAAGAACGAAGCATTGCAGGAAATGGCGGAAGGCCTGGGATCGACACACAAGCACCTCGTCCACCGCGATTTCCAATCCCAGAACCTCCTCATCAAGGACGATAAGATCTTCATGATCGACTTTCAGGGCCTGCGCCGCGGACGCCAGGAATACGACCTCGCGTCGCTGATTTTCGATCCCTACATGGATCACTCAGAAGAGGAGCGGGAAGCTCTCTTAGACCTCTGGGATGAAATTTCCGACGAGCGCCCAGAGAAAACCCTCTTTCACCAATGCGCTGCCCAGCGCCTCATGCAGGCGCTCGGTGCCTTCGGAAACATTCTCGAAAACCGCGGCGATGAATGGTACCGTCAACACATCCCCGTAGCGGCGAAATTCTTGCGTATCGTAACCCAAGGAACCGCTATCGGTGGAGCTCTCGAACCAGTATTGGCGAAAGTGCTAGACGCTTGAAGCTCACTCGATCAGCCGCCGCATCGGGATCATGCTCGAATACTCGAAGCCCTGTTTACGGAAGAACTCTTGGCTTTCCGCACTGATCTTGTCGGTCAGCAAGGTGATCCGGAGGAAGCGTTTCTGCTTTGCGAACTCGACCACATGATCCACGAGCATCGTGCCGTAGCCCTGGCCGCGATGGCGGGGATGTATCACTACGTCCTCCATCAGGATTACGAAACCACCGCGCGCGGTGGAGATCGTAAAAAGCATGTTCACCATGCCGAAGATACGGTCGTCGTTGCGCACCACTGCGATTCGTCCACGCCTCGGTTGCTCGAGAATCAACCGCAACCCCCGCTCCTGAACCTCACGGTCCGGCTGGAAGTCGCCCGAGTTGGAAAAAAGATCCATTACCAGCTCAGTCAGCGCAGGCAGATCTTCGATGGTCGCCATCTCAACCCTCGGCTTGTCCTGAGCAGTTTGACCGCCTACCTGCGTAAGCACTTCCGGTTTCGCCGCATCCATGCAAAGAATCTGCGTTTTTCCACAGGAAAATACAGGATTTTTCCGGGAAAGTTTGCACGGTAAACTAAATAGGGAATGAAACGGTAGCCTCATGCCATTTTTAAGTGTGACATTTTATCGGTTGATTGGAAAAACTTCATTCAATGGAAGCTCCTACTCCAAATGGATTTACTGTGAAAGAGGAGTATGCCGTGATGTATAAACATAAAAGATCGAGTAAATCATCAACACCCGAAGCCGCGCACCCGCCATACAACATCGTCATTTCACCATCACCAACTTGCGGCGGCCATGCCCGCGCGTTTTCCTGTGGAGAAGGCGGCTTGCAAAAGGTATCCGCCGGTAGGTGCATCCCAGTCGATCATCTCGCCGCAAACAAATACTCCCGGCAATTTTTGGAGCATAAGGTTTTCATCGAGCTCATCCCAGCGAATGCCACCCGCTGATGAAATTGCTTCCGCTAGAGGTCGCGGGCGCAGCAACGCGAGGCGGAATGCTTTCGCTGCGGCGGCGAGTTGAGCTATATCTTGAAATTGTGTCGCGCCAAGAATCGCGTAGGCGGGCTTACTGAGCTTCCATTCACGGATCGGCCTAGCGGCGAGTTGCGCAGCGGAAAAGCTCGGTTTGAAATCGATCTCGATAAACGGTTCAGGCATTTTCCTAAGCTCGCTGCCAAGAGCATAGATCGCGCCGCCTTCGAGTCCGTAGCGCGTCACGAGCAACTCTCCCGCCACACTTTTTACACCTCCACGGACATGGATGTTCTTGATCGGAAGGCCTTCGGCGGCGGCGAGGACTTCGGCTCCCCAATCGCACTCCCAGCCACAGTTCGAGGAAACAAGCGGTTCGCAGCTGATGCCGAATTCAAGGAATTTTCCAACCCACCCGCCGTCCGAGCCGGTCTTCGGCCACGAGCCACCGCCGAGCGCGAACACGATGGCTTTCGCGCGGACTTCCGTGCCGTCGGCGAAACGCAATGTGTTTCCCGGCAGCAGATCCTGCCACAGGTGTTTCGGACGAATCTCCACACCCATTTCCCGCAACCGCGCCAACCACGCACGCAGCACCGTCGTCGCCCGGCGAAACACTTAGGATCAATATCGCATTCATAAATCCCTTCTTATCCGTGATAATCCATGAAATCCGTGGTTCAAAACTCTAAATTTCTGTCGGTATTTCGGCAACCTAGCCCAGCCTCCGACCATTCGCCCGCATTCCTCCAGCCCTTTCGCGCTGAAGAGCAACTGGCGGTCGCTGATCAGGTTCCTGTCCATGCAAAGCCGCACCAGCCAGCGCACCACCTCGATCTTGCGATTTTGAAAAGGAAAAGGGCAAAGAGCTAAAGATCAAAGGGAAGAAATCAGCGTCTTCTTCTGGTTACCACGCCTAATGTGCCGATGAGAGTCAACAGTAGTGCGGACGGCTCAGGAACAGATGCGACGCGGAATCCATTAGTTTCAAACAACGAAGGGCCAGCTGAATAGCGATTCGATGGAGGTAGGAGGACCGGCACACTGTTGTAGTTGCCGCCGCGGATAACCCGCCCCTCGTTAGCCTCATTGTTCGGAGCTGTAAAACCAGTTTCGCACCACTCCCATTGGTTCCCGTTCTGCGCCATCGTGCCATAAGGACTTAAACCGCCCGCATTCGTCACGTCCGCTGGGTTGGCTTGTAAATTGTAAACTGCCGTGCCGCTCGCGATACCCCCCGCCACTGCGGTAGGTGCTGTATTGCTACCGGTCGCATAGTCCCAGTAGCCCGCCCCACCGCTCTTGTTCGGATCGTAATACGCCGCTTTATACCACTCGTTTTCGCTGGGTAAAAAGTAGTGGGCGTTGGAATTACGAAAGGGATTTGCTGCGTCGTAGCCAGCATCTAGATTCGTCCACAACGTGATATTGTCGTTTAAGCTACCCAAACCGGTAGTCGTAATGTTGTAAGCCGCGCTGTAGCCTTTGCTGGTGTTTAACCAATTCACAAATCGCGCCGCCGCGTTCCAAGTCAATAGATAACTGGGCTTGTTCGCACCGCTAAAAAGGGGGGTGCTCACATCCCCAGTCGGCAGTTGCGGATCGCTCTGGGGATTTATCCTCAGGGCATTGAAAGCAGAGAGCATTGAATTGCTCACCTCGTGTATCCCCATCCGGTAGGTGTAGCCAACAGAGCCGTAACCCGCTGGGTTGGTGTCCGCCGCATTGCCCGGATTACCGATGGTGACGAAGTCCATGGTGAAAGTGTTCGCCCCGCTGCCGAAGGTATCGGCATGGGCGGCGGCGAGCGGAAGGAATAGGATGGAAAGAATGCGTAATTTTGTCATAATAAAAAAAAGCAGTCCATATGCCGGATGGCAAGGAATTTAAACCGTTTGCCAAAAGGTCTGTGCTTTTATTTGGAAGGTTGGGGCAAGATTCCCCAACAACGGCATGGGGCTGGAATCCCCAGCCACGATTCAATACGAAAGGACTTTTGGCAGATGGTCTAACCTCGCCGAGAACGCCAAGAGGTTACACAAGCTCGAAGCGAAACAATGGCTCTTTTTGGATTAGTACACGCCGGACACAACGCGGCGGTGACCTACACGCTTGTTGAAAACTGCGGGAGGCATGGCATCCCAGTGGAAGAATACTAGTGCGAACTCCTACCACCCACCTTCTGCATAATGGGCGTTGCAATACAAACCCTTGCCGTAACAGCGCGAGCAACACGTTTGGAACTTCAACGAACCCTAGGTTTCAGCAGCAGCTCTCCCCACACGCGTTCCGGTGGCGAAGGCGGCTTGCAGGAGGTATCCGCCGGTGGGCGCGTCCCAATCGATCATCTCGCCGCAGACGAAGACACCCGGGAATTTGCGGAGCATCAGGTTTTCATCGAGCTCATCCCAGCGGATGCCACCCGCTGATGAAATCGCTTCCGCGAGGGGACGCGGGCGGAGCAGCGGGAGGCGGAAAGCCTTCGCGGCTTTGGCAAGTTGCGCCGGATCTTCGATCCGTGACGCGGAGAGGAGCGCGGCGGCGGGCTTGCTGAGCTTCCAGAATTTGATCGGCTTGGCGGCGAGTTCCTCGGCGGAAAAGGTCGGTTTAAAATCGATCTCGATAAACGGTTCGGACATTTTTCTAAGCTCGCTGCCAAGAGCATAGATCGCGCCGCCTTCGAGTCCGTAGCGCGTCACGAGCAACTCTCCCGCCACGCTTTTTGTACCTCCGCGGACATGGATGTTTTTGATCGGTAGACCTTCGGCGGCGGCGAGAACTTCGCGCTTCCAATCGCACTCCCAGCCACAGTTCGAGGAAACAAGCGGCTCACAGCTGATGCCGAGTTCAATAAATTTCCCAACCCACCCGCCGTCCGAGCCAGTCTTCGGCCACGAGCCACCGCCGAGCGCGAACACGATGGCTTTCGCACGGACTTCCGTGCCGTCGGCGAAACGCAATGTGTTTCCCGGCAGCAGATCCTGCCACAGGTGTTTCGGACGAATCTCCACACCCATTTCCCGCAGCCGCGCCAACCACGCACGCAGCACCGGCGCGCCTTTGAGCGCCTTCGGATAGACCCGACCCGAGCTCGCCTCGAAGGTCTCCAGCCCGAGCCCGTGGCACCACTCGCGCAGATCATGGTTGGAAAAATCCCGCAGCAAACACTCCCAATCCTTTTCTCCTACGTAGTTTGAAACGAACGTTTCCAACGACCCGCCATGAGTAAGATTCAGTCCACCCTTTCCCGCCACTAGAAATTTCCTCCCCACCGAAGGCTTACCATCGAACACGGTCACCTTCCGACCCATGCCCGCCGCGACCTCGGCGGCCCGGAGTCCCGCTGGCCCGCCCCCGATCACGGCGATATCGATCGTTTCCATTCAAACCAGCTTAAACCGCGCGAGATCCTGCGCGTCGATGAGGCCCACCGGCCTGCCTTCGGAGTCGATCACCACGATGTCATCGATCCGCTTTTCACCGACCTGTTTCACCGCCTCCACGGCGAGTGAATCCTCGGTGAGCGCGATGGGGTTGCGCGTCATCAGAGCGGCCACCGGTCGCGTGCCCAGCGCGGCATCCTTCTCGTAGCCACGGGCGAAATCGCCGTGGGTAAAAATTCCAGCGAGCTTACCGTTTTCATCAAGTATCAGACAAGCGCCCGCACGACTTTGGTTCATTTCCGCGACAGCGTCGATTACACGTGCGGTGACAAGCACGGTGGGCATTGCCTGATCGCGGCGCATCACATCACCGACTTTCAGAAGCAAGACACGACCAAGCGAGCCGCCGGGATGGTAGCGAGCGAAGTCCCTTTCAGTGAAACCGCGTGCCTCTAAAAGCACCATCGCGAGAGCATCGCCCATCACCATCATTGCGGTGGAAGAGGAAGTCGGCGCAAGATTCAGCGGACAGGCTTCGCGCGTGACGGAGGTATCCAGCATCACGTCAGCGGCGGCGGCGAGTGAGGACCCGACCTTGCCGCAAAGCGCAATCACTTTCACATTGAAGCTGCGGAAAAACGGTACGAGCCCAAGAAGTTCCTGGGTCTCACCAGAGTAGGAAAGCGCGAGCACTACATCACCATCGCTAAGAAGTCCGAGATCGCCGTGCAGGGCATCCTGCGCGTTTAGCACTACGGCGGTGGCTCCAGTGGAGTTAAGGGTGGCTGCGATTTTTTGGCCGACGTTACCGGATTTCCCGACGCCTACTATCACCACTTTCCCTCTATCGTCCAGCGATGCACGGAGCAGTTTTACGGCCTCTCCGAAGCCAGAGCCGATGCGAGAAGCCATTTGCCGGAGGCTCTCCGACTCCATACCGATCACTTCCCTAGCTCGCTCTTCGAAATCCATGACCGCTAGTTCAACCCGCACCGGGATTCAGATCAACCCTGGAGTGCTACAGCCTGCTGTAGCTTTCGGCCAAGCAGCCTGCTGCCAGCCGGTCGGCATTGGCATATTGCGGCGCGATCACTCCCAATCCTCTGCCGTTGACAGCAGGCTATCTCACGGAAAGCTACAGCAGGCTGTAGCAGTCCAAGGCCTACGGCGACAGCTCGTAATAACGGATTCCCAAAGGCTCCAAATCCCCCGCCGCCAAGCCGATGACGGCGAGTTCGTGGGCGTTCGCATTGAGCTTGTTGCGACTTCCGAATTTTCCCTCGAAGGAAATCACCGCCCCTTTCCCCAGCCAATCCAAGGCATCCTCCGGTATAATGACTCGGACTTCGGCGAGCGTCTGGATCGGGTGAAAATTCGCGAGGCAGAGAAATGACTGGCCAGAGGTCTGATCGCTCCGCAGGAAGGCGTAGAGCCAATGCCCAGAGCAGGTCTCGCTGCCGACGCGTCCGAAGGCGGGGTTCTGCTTGTTCGCATGATTTAGATCGTAGAAATCGCCCGCTGTGAAGGCCGGTTCATTCAGGACCGCGAGCAGATCGCCATACCATTTTCGCAGCGACTTCTGTTCCTTGGAAAGTTTTGCACCGTCGCACTTTCCGCCGTTATACCATTTCTGGAACTCGGGCATGGCGGTGTAATCGAAAATCGAGGTGCGCCCATCATCGCCGCTGAAACCCTCCGCACCGATGGCAGGCTCGCCGATTTCCTGCCCAGCGTGGAGCATGACCACCGCCCGGCTCATACCGAGCATCACCGCTGCCGCAGGCTTCCCTGCGTCCATGCCTGCTCCGCCCCAATGTCGTGGGTTGGCCACACGCACCTCGTCGTGATTTTCAATGTAGCGCACGCAATGATGGAAGTGCTCGCCCCCAAAAGTCTCGCTGTTTATGTCGTTGGCCCATTTTCCGGATTCGTAGATGCCTTGCAGTATTTTGTATGTTGAATGCTCGTAGGCTCCGTTGAAACCGGCTTTCCGAAGCTCATCGATCACATCCGCATCGGTCATCTTCGCGGGATCTCCATCGTAGGCCTCAGCGATGAAAAGCACACCCGCGTCCCGCGCCCGAGCGCGTTTCACCAACCAACTCCAGAACTCCATCGGCACCATGTGCGCCATGTCCGCGCGGAAACCATCCACGCCCATTTCCTGCCAGTAGGAAATGATCGCGTCCATGGTCTGCCAAATGCGCGGTAAGTCGCCCGTTCCGGAAAGGTGAGATGTTCTGCGCCCTGTCGTGAAATCGTGACCGTAGTTCAGCTTCACCGTTTCATACCATTCGTTGATCGTCGGCGACCAGGACACTGAGTTATTTCCGGTCACCCGTGCGAATTCCGTCTCCGGGGGGTACAGGCCGTTAGGCAGTTTCAACGGCGGCCCCCCTCCGGGATGGGATTCGTTGAGGTAGTAGAAATGATTGTCGCGGTCGAAGAATACATCGCGCCGGTCACTCTCACCGAAGGTAAGCTCCGGCCTCACATCCGAGGCGTAGCTCCGCGCCACATGGTTCGGCACGAAATCGATGATTGCCCGCAAACCATGGCGACGGCAACGCTTCAGCAGCTCGCAGAACTCTGCGATACGGTTTTCGGGTTCCTCCGCATAGTCCGGACAGACATCAAAGTAATCCCGGATCGCGTAAGGGCTGCCCGCTAAGCCTTTAAGTATTTCAGGCGGGTCCGCAGGCCTTCCGGGATAATCCGTCCCGCTCGCCTGTTCCAAGACACCCGTGAGCCAGATGTGGTTAAAGCCCATCCCACGTATTGCAGCGAGCGCCGCGTTATTGATGTCATTGAATTTCCCGCAACCGTTTTCCGCGAGCGTGCCGCCGGGCCTGCGCTCGGATTTTATGTTGCCGAACGTCCGCACCAATAACTGGTAGATTACCGGTCTAGCATACGCAGACGCCTTACTCATCGGTGGGCTTTTTATGGTTCGCCAAAATCTCGGCAAATCTCTCATCGCTCTTTTCGCGTTCTTCACGCAGCACAGCTAATATGTCGTAAAACGTGAAAAGCGCCAAAACGGTTGCTAGGAAAAAACAAAATCCCCACCAGAGCACAAACATCAGCGCACTCTTAGAAAGTAAATTGTCGACCACCCATAGTCCCACCGCCATCCAAACTACCGTTAGGAACAACAACCTTCCCAACCACTTCCGCCGCTGGCCGCGATTATACAGGATCGCCCGCGCTATCGCCTTGCTGAGTTCCCAATCGCCCGCCTCTCCCATGAAATAATCTTTCCCATTTTCCCGCGTTTCTCCAAGCGGGAAATACCTCTGCTTCGAAATTTCGGATCCGAATCGATGCTGACACGTGAAATGTTTTGCTGAATACTGATTTAATTATTAAATAACAGAGTATCTCATGAAGTTAATCTCCATTCTGACGCTGTGCTTATGATTTCTCTGTTCAGCGCATTCGCAGCACCCCGTTTTGAATTCAGGGGTGGGGGAAAAGTAGTCTTTCTGGGGAACAGTCTCATCGAGAGCGCGAAGAATTTTCCCGAAGCCTTCCGCCTCCAATCCCTATCCGAAATTTTTATCCCAGAATAGTGAGTTTTTTCTTTTGGCAGATTCATTGCAAGTGCGATGGTTTTCTTCCTAGGCGATGATGACCAAGCCTTACATTTCCGCGATGCCTCTCGCTCCTAGTTGCTGGACATCGCGTCCCACAGCAGCTTGACGGTCATGGCGAAGACCACGGCGAGAAAGATAGGCCGGATGAAGCCGGCGCCTTTGCGAATGGCGAGACCAGAGCCAAGCTTAGCGCCTAGCAACTGCCCGGCGATCATCGCTCCACCAGCCGCGAAACTGACGGAGCCGCTGAAGAGGAATATCACGAGTGCACCGAGGTTGCTGCAAAGATTGACCGCTTTTGTGTAGCCTGTAGCGCTCCTCAGTTCCAGACCGAGCAAAGCCACAAGCGCGACAGTCCAGAACGAGCCGGTACCGGGACCGAAAAAGCCGTCGTAAAATCCGAGCACGATACCGAAAAGGATCGCGAAAAGCATGGATGACATCCTTGCATGGCCTGGATCGATTCCGAATTTCCGGTTGAGCGTAGTGTAAACGGTCACGATGGCCAGCATCCAGGGGATAGCGAGCCGGAGAATCTCCTTGTCGAGCACGGTCACGGTAAGCGCTCCTCCCACGCTGGCGAAAAATGCCAGTCCCGCCGCATAGGCAAGGCCCGGCGTTTTCATCAGACCGGCGCGGGCATAGCTCACGGCGGCAACCATAGTGCCGAAGCAGGATTGAAACTTGTTGGTGCCTAGTGCGACTTGGGGGGGTAAGCCCGCAGCGAGGAGCGCGGGAACGGTGATCAGCCCCCCTCCACCTGCGATCGAATCGATAAAGCCACCGACCAGGCCAGCGAAAAACAGCAGGAGATAAGTCAGCGGTGGGAAATTCATCTTCAATGAATGATGGGAAAAAGGTGGTGCCGCCTCCCTGTAAGCCGGATTCTGTCCCCCCCGGTTTTACCCGGAGCTGGACGGTCATTTCTCTCAACCCGACTTGCGCCGGGCGCCCCGCTTGCGCGGAGTGCGACTAGTACCCGGAAGTTAGCGGGCGAGCAGCCCTTTCCCTGTTATGTCTTGCACCACGCGAGGTTTGCCGTGCCGTCCGGTTGCCCGGATTCGCGGTGGGCTCTTACCCCACCATTTCACCCTTACCTGTGCCTCGCGGCCATCGGCGGTATCTTTCTGCTGCACTGTCTGTCCGGGTTCCTCTCGTCACCCGTCCCTCACTTTCATGAGGCGCGTTGCCCTGTGGTGTCCGGACTTTCCTCAACGCGAGCTTGCGCCGCGTTGCGACCGCCCGGGAGACGGCTTGCAAGTAAGCGCTGAAATAGCGGGAGGCGGAAAGAAAAAACTTAGTCAAGCAGGCAAGGTTACTAAACTAGCGATAAAAAACTGTCCAGATAACGCGAATAAACACAACCACAGTAAAGCGGAGATGGCCGGACATGAAACTTCCAATCCTTGCGGCAAACCTCGTATTTACAGATGCTTTACCCCCACAAAAACGACCCTAATTCGGTAACTTAAAAATGGAGCGGGCGATGAGATTCGAACTCACGACATCCACCTTGGCAAGGTGGCGCTCTACCACTGAGCTACGCCCGCGATATTATACGCGTGCCGACTTCTTACCTCTCAGCCGCAGCTGATCAAGAGAATTATGGCAAAATTTCGCGCAAAAAAATTGCTCCACAGCTCCTCATGTGGAACTTAATTACTCTTGAACTGCAACATGTCCGACAAACTCGCCGAAATAATCGCCACCAAGCATCTTGAAGTGCACGCCTTGCTACCACGTGCCGCCATGCTACGCGCCGCCGCTCTCCAGCGCGACGATTTCCGTGGTTTCCGCGCCGCACTCGACCGTAGTCCTTCGCAGCTCGGGCTCATCGCCGAGGTGAAAAAGGCTTCACCTTCGGTCGGCATCATCGATCCTGATTTCGACCCCATCCGCCAGGCCGGGCGTTACATCGATGGTGGTGCTTCCTGCCTCTCCATCCTGACTGATGAGAAATACTTCCAAGGATCCCTTTCCTACCTCACGAAAATCGCTGAGTTTTCCACCGTCCCATTACTGCGCAAGGATTTCACTATCCACGAAACTCAAATCCACGAGGCGGTGATCGCCGGCGCGGACGCGATCCTGCTCATCGTCGCCGCCCTCGACGACGAACTCATGCGCCGCCTCTACGATGAGGCGAAGTCCTTCCAGCTCGATGTCCTCGTGGAGGTCCATGACCTACCGGAAATGGAGCGCGCCATCGACCTCGGCGCGGATCTCATCGGCATAAACAACCGCAATCTCAAGACCTTCGAGGTCGATATGGCCACCACCGAGCGCCTCGCCGAGGAGGTTCCGGACGATGTAATCCTCGTTTCCGAAAGCGGCATCAAGACCCACAAGGACGCCCTCCGCGCCCTAAAAGCAGGTGCCAACGCCATCCTAATTGGCGAAACACTAATGCGCGCCCACGATCCGTCGAAGGCGGTCGAGGCGTTCATGGAACTCTCAATTTAGTGGGCTGTAGGGCTTTTGACTGCGTGCGATGATTCGCCGCTTTTGTTCACGCTCAGGCCGGATTACTGAGGCGTTGAGTGCTTTCCCGATCAAAGCTGATTCCCGCATAAGCATACAAAAGCGTTGATGCTCACCGCACTCAAAAGGCTGCGCCGGGTAGAATAAATCGGATTGCCCCACCTTCCTTTTCCTCTAGTTTCCAGGAATGAAATTCACGGTGGCTATACTGTTTTCGCTCTCATTTCTCGCTGCCCACGCTGAAACACCCGCCGCTAAAATCACCGGCGCGGAGGATAGCTGGAAACCTTTGCTCAAGGCCGATTTCAAGCCGGTCAACAGCGCGAAGGACACATGGACCTTCGATGATCCGAAACAGACCATCTCTTGCACGGGCCAACCGATCGGTGTAATTGCAAGCGTGAAAGAATACAGAAACATCGAACTCGTCGCCGAATGGATGCACGAAAAACCGGCGGGCAACTCTGGCTTTTTCATCTGGACTAGCAAAACCGCGCTCGCCGCACTAACCGAGCCCGGCCTGCCCAATGACGGCATCGAGGTGCAGGTGCTCGATCTCGGATACACAGAACACTACGAGAAGTCCTCAGGAAAAAAAGCCACCTGGTTCACCTGTCATGGAGATATCTTTCCGGTCGGAAAAGCGAAACTAACTCCCTTCCCTCCCCTCTCGCCTGATGGCGTCCGCAGCTTCCCCAGCGCCGAAACCACCAAGCCCCACGGCGAGTGGAACCACTACTACGTCCGCGCCATCAACGGCGAGATTCGCCTCTGGGTCAACGGCACCGAAGTCTCTGGCGGCAAGGATTGCCAACCCAACACCGGCCACCTCTGCCTCGAATCCGAGGGATCGCCCATCCAATTTCGCAACCTCAGGATTCGGGAACTGCCATGATGAACTCCCACCCCAACGACCCCCTCCACGGCTACACGTTGGAAATCATCGTAACCCGCCTCGTCGAGGAATACGGCTGGGAACAACTCTCCGACCGCATCCGCATCCGATGCTTCGCGCAAGATCCTTCCATAAAATCCACGCTTACCTTCCTCCGTAAAACCCATTGGGCGCGCAACAAGGTGGAGGCGCTGTTCATCGAGACCCTCGACCGCCAGCAGCGCGGCATTTAGTTCCTTCCCCCGTCTTACAATGATCACTTTCCCATCATGAACTCCCCCTCAATCCATTAATCCCTACAATCGTGAAGTCCGTATACCTCCTAAAGGTCGCAATACTGATCTTATGCTCTGGAGTCTTTGCTGAGGAGCAGCCGCAAAAGCGCCCTCTGTTGCTTGCGAACTACTACTGCTGGTATCACTACGGCCAGCATGCCAAGCGTCCATTCCTGAACTGGACGTATCCCTCGTCCGACACCAATGCACTGGCGAAAAAAGCCCAGAAGCCGGATGAGCCTCCGCCGAACAGCGCCTTGCGTCCGCTGGTGGGACTCTACGACAGCGCCGATCCGAAGGTCGCCGAATGGCATGTGCAACTGGCGAAATCGGCAGGCATCGATGCCTTCCTCGTGGATTGGTGGGACACGCACAACGCACTCGATCAAAACGTGGACAGCGGCATCGTTGCTGCGGCGGGAAAACACGGGTTCAAATTCGCCCTGCTCGATGAGCGAGCGCAGTTTCATCAGAAGTTCGAGGACTATCAGGCGATGCTAACACGAGGCCTGAAGCGCTACAAGGATCATCCCGCCTATCTGCGCATCGAGGGAAAGCCGGTGGTATATCTCTATCAGGTGGCCTCCGCACCCGGCCTCACGGCGGCGGAATTTCCCCTCTTGAAAAAATACGTCGAGAGCGAGGTGGGGCCGGTTTACTGGATCGTGGACAAGATCGCTCATGATGCGAAGGCGGCAAACTCCGGCGATCTCGATCGCGAGAAATGCATCCCCGCTGATTGGCTTGAGACTCCGGGCGTTGACAGCTTTGCGTTTTACAGCACGTTTTCAAACTTCCGCTCCCACGAATACCAGGCCTTGGTGGGAAAGTATCGCTACCTGACCATGCTCGCCCACGATGCAGGCAAGAAAATGTTACTGCCGGTCCATCCCGGACATGACAATTCCCACTTCCGCGACGACCCCTACGTGATGCCGCGTCGCGATGGGCAGACCCTGCGCGACTTCCTCCGCGCCGCCACGGATGCGGGAGCTGACTACATCATGGTCACGAGTTGGAACGAGTGGCCCGAGTCCACGGTGGTAGAGCCCTCGTCATCATGGCCGGATCCTTATCAATACCTGAAAATCCTGGCAGAGTGGAAAGGCGCGACCTTCACTGAGATACCGCCACCTTAAATATAAATTATCGTAATTAACGAGGTCAGGCTTTTTGACGAGATCTTTCAACCAATAAGATTTCCAGGGTGGTAGGGGGATTTCGGGGCGTGAATTGGAGCGTTTTGTTCCAGCAACAAGAGTCTTGTGATGGATATCCAGCTGTTGATGCGTAAGCTGACAACAGCGCAGCACACCGCAATTTCCCATTATGAACTCTCCCTCCCTCGGAATCATCGGCGGCTCCGGCCTTTACCAGATCGACTCCCTCGAAGTCACCGAACGCCACCGCATCGTCACCCCTTTCGGCGATCCGTCGGACGAAATCATTGAAGGCCGCCTTTCCGGGCGCACAGTGTTTTTCCTTCCCCGCCACGGCATAAGCCACAGGCTTCTCGCCAGCGAAATCAACCACCGAGCGAATATCTGGGCGTTGCGCTCGCTCGGCGTCCGCTGGCTCGTTTCTGTTACTGCGGTCGGTTCCCTGAAAGAAGAACTCGCGCCGCGCGATGTGGTTATTCCCGACCAACTCATGGATAAGACAGGTCGCGGACATGAGCACACTTTTTTCGGAAACGGGATCGCCGCGCACGTCGGCTTCGCGGATCCCTACAGCTCGGAAATGCGCCGCCACCTGCTCGCCGCCACCGCGAAGCACACGGAGAGGCTCCACGGCGGCGGCACCTACGTCTGCATGAACGGCCCCGCCTTCTCCACCCGCGCCGAGTCCCACATGCACCGCGCGCTCGGTTTCGATCTCATCGGTATGACCAATGCCGGCGAAGCCCGCCTTTGCCGCGAGGCCGAGATCGCCATGGCTACCCTCGCCCTCGTCACAGACTACGATTGCTGGAAAGAGGACGAAGACGCTGTCGATGTCGCCTCTGTCATCGCCAACCTCGACGCGAACTCCACCTTGGCAAAGGAGATCATCCGCTCGCTCGTTACGGAACTCCCGGACGTGCCCGATTGGGAAGAGCACAACTCACTCGAAAACGCGATCATGACCCCCATGCCGAACTGGCCCTCGAAAACCACCCAGAAACTCAAGCCGATTCTTGGGAGGTTTCTACTCAAAAGCACCGAATCGCCATGAGTAAAAAAAACGGGATTCAACTCGGGATGAGAAAAATTCGAACCACGGATGAACTCGGATAAACGCGGATTAAGAGATAGGAATGATCATGACACACTGCGGTCTACTACTTTGATCATCCTTGAAAATTTCCAAAAACAGGATCTATAGCCCTCATATCCGTGTGTATCCGCGTTCACCCGTGGTTCTCTTTTTCCCGCTCGCAAGCACCACCAAATAAGGCAACATCGCCTCAACATCATGCCCCGATTACCCATCACCAAGACGCCAAAATGCTACGTCGGCGGCGCGTTCATCCGCTCCGAGAGCAACCGGACTTATGAAATCTGCAACAGCGCAGGCGAGTTCTTCGCGAACGTCCCGCTATGCACCCGCAAAGACGTGCGCAACGCCGTCGAGGCAGCGGCGAAGGCCTGTTCCGGCTGGGCGAAACGCTCCGGCTACAATCGCGGACAAATCCTTTACCGCATAGCCGAGATGCTGGAGGCGCGCTCCGCCGAAATGATTGAAGCGCATTTTCCCAAGAACGCCACCGAGCGCAGACAAGCCACCACTGAAGTCGCCGCCGCCATCGACCGAATCGTTCATTATGCCGGATGGACGGACAAATATGAGTCCCTGCTCGGCAGCGTGAACCCGGTCGCCTCGCCGCATTTCAATTTCTCCGTCACCGAGCCGATGGGAGTCATCGCCATCGCCGCTCCAGATCAATCTCCCCTGCTCGCGCTACTTTCATTGATTTTACCGATCATCACCAGCGGCAACGCGGTCATTGCGCTCGCCTCGGAAACGAAACCCTACCCTGCGATCCTGCTCGGCGAAATGCTCGCCACCAGCGACCTCCCCGGCGGCGTGATCAACCTCCTCACCGGATCAAAATCCGATATTCTACCGACCTTTGCCACCCACGAACACATCCGCGCGATTTCCGCCGTGGCGAATGCGGACGAGCGGAAAGCCCTGCAAACGGGAGCCGCCGAATCCGTGAAACGCACCAAGCTTATCGACGCGGAAAAAACCTCCGATTGGCTTTCGGAAAAGGCGCAGGGGCTTTACCACATCCGCGATTTCGTGGAACTCAAGACCACCTGGCATCCGGTTGGATGAGCGGAGCATCTGAGGCATGGAGGGACGATGGGAAGTGCGATCGCGCTTAATCATCGTCCCTCCATGGTCATCGGCGGATTCTGATCCGCCGCTCCATGCCATTGAGAAGGCGGCCGGAGGCGCGGTTCTCCTTATTCATTCCCACTCGATGCTCGCGGGCGGCTTGGTGGAGACGTCGTAAAGCACGCGGTTTATGCCTTTCACCTCGTTGAGGAATTGACTTGGACGAAGTGCGCATCATGGTTCGCATCCGTAAAAAAAGGCGACCCAATGAACCGTCAGTCTTGCCGGTCTTTCATCAGAGCTTCGAAACGCTCCAGTAGTTCGGGTGCTGCCCTGAATGTCGTTTGGCGTAAGTCGTGAAGTGCTGCGGTTCCATCGAGCAGGCCGTGTTCATCAGCGAGGTCAATCAGGTTCAAGGTGCCGACGGGTATCAGCCCTCGGGCCTTCGCCGCTCCACGACCAAGGCGTTCATCGATGAGCACGACTTTCACCCGCCGCTCAATTGCCAGGCTGATGGCCTCATTCTCACCTTTTCCGAGTTGGATCGTCTCATCCAAATGCTCGACAGGCGAGATACATAGCCAGGCTGGCGGTCTTTCAAGCCAGCGCCTCACAGCCTCCGGAGCCTTAGGATGGCTCAATTCTTCTAAAACCGCCTGCGGGATCAAAACTTCGCCAAAGAGCGTAGCTAGGATTTCCACCCGTCCAATCATGATCAGGTAATTCAATGGAGTGGTATCTGCCACCACTACGCCGACGGCATTCATGCCTCGGTAAGCGCTCTGAATGCTTGTGCACTTTGCTCCAGTTCATCCCATGTCGGCTGCTGATTCGCACCGTAACGCTTAAAGAGAAGCTCCGCCTCGTGAAACCCTAGCCCCAGCATCTCCGCAGCCTGTCCGCGCGAGAGCTTGCCTTCGCGGTAGCTTTCGATGACAAGCATTTCGCGAGCGCGTCCCGCAGCATCGGCAGTATCCAAGCCGAGAAGCTGCTTCCAAGAATCAGGAAGTTCGAGAACCAGAGTCATGCCAAAGGATTACAGCATCTGGCAGGATAGACAAGCCGACAGTTTACCAGCGTTACATGACGAAATAAATCCCAGAAAAAATGACTCTCGCCAAAGTCAGTGAGACAATGGAGCGCATCATAACCCAACGCCTTCAGCCCCACCTCGGCGGCGGTGAGTCCCTCCATCACCTTTGCGGCGGTAATGCCGGGAAACGCGGCGAAGTCGGGGGATGTGAAATCAATCAGCTCAGGATCCAATCCAATCAACAGCGCACTGCCTAGGGTGGTTCCGGCGGCATTTTCTTGAGAAGTCATCTTTCAGGTAATTTTTCAGATTTGGGATCAGATGAAAGAAGCCGGCCGGAGGCGCGGCTCTCCTTATTCATTCCCACTCGATGCTCGCGGGCGGCTTGGTGGAAACATCGTAAAGCACGCGGTTAATGCCTTTCACCTCGTTGAGGATGCGGTGGCTGGTCTCGCGGAGGATGACGTAGGGAAGCTCCACCCAGTCGGCGGTCATTGCGTCTTCGGAAATGACGGCGCGGAGGTTCGTCGCCCATTCGTAGCTGCGCTCGTCGCCTTTCACGCCCACGGTTTTCACAGGGATGAGGCCGGCGTAGGCCTGCCAGACCTTGTCATACCAGCCATGCTCCTTGAGCTTACCGATGAAGATCGCGTCGCACTCGCGGATGATGTCGAGTCGTTCCTTGTCCACTACGCCCGGGCAGCGCACGGACAAGCCGGGGCCGGGAAACGGATGGCGTTGCAGAATATCCTCCTCGATCCCAAGCGATCGACCCAGCGCGCGCACCTCGTCTTTGAAAAGTTCAGCGAGCGGTTCAAGAACTTTGCCCTCAGCCTGGAGTTCCAGAATTTTCGCGACTCGGTTGTGGTGTGTCTTGATCACGGAAGCCTTGGATTTCGCGTTCGATGCGCTCTCGATCACATCGGGATAAAGGGTTCCCTGTGCCAGCATTTCGGCATCGCCCACCGCGTCCCAGAACACATCGATGAACATGTTGCCGATGATTTTCCGCTTCTTCTCGGGATCGCCCTCGCCAGCCAGCGCGTTGAGGAAGCGCTCCGAGGCATCGACCGTTTCGATCTCCACGCCCATGCGCTTGAAGTTCGCCTGCACGACCTCGGACTCACCCTTCCGCAGCAATCCGTTGTCCACAAAGATCGCGCGGACTTTGACGCCCGCCTCTTTCAGAAGTACGGCAAGCACCGTACTATCGACCCCGCCGGAAACGCCGCATACCACCTGCTTGTCTCCCACCGTGGTGCGGATGTTGTCGATCATCTCGCGCTTGAAATCGTCGATCTTGAACGGTGCCAGCGTCGCTGCGTGGGAGAGGAAATTTTTCAAGATGTTCAGCCCCTCATGACTGTGAGTCACCTCCGGGTGGAACTGGATCCCGTAAAACAGCTCGTCCCATTGCAGCGAAACCGGGGTTCCGTCCTGGTTGCTCGCGATCACTCGCGCGCCGTCGGGAATGATTTTCACCGTATCGGAATGGCTCATCCACACCTGTGAAACAGCGGAGATCCCCTCGTAGAGTTTGCAGTCATCCACCGGAAAAAGGTTTGCCGGGCCGTATTCGCGGCGATCACTCTTTTCCACCGTTCCGCCGAATTTCAAGTTCAGCAGCTGCATCCCGTAGCACACGCCCAGCACCGGCACACCGAAGCCTTTCAACGCCTCGAAATCCAGATCCGGCGCATCCACCTCGCTCGTGCTCTTCGGCCCACCGGAAAGAATGATCGCACCGGGCTTGCCGATGTTCGGGAAATCCTCCAACGCGTAAAGCATGGCGAAGTATCCCAATTCCCGCACACGCCTCACAATGAGCTGCGTGTATTGCGAGCCGAAGTCGATGACTGCTACGTGGTTGTGATCGTGCATAAATTTCAAATCTCAAATCTCAAATTTCAAAAATGCAAATCCCGACACTCACGAACCGATGTTCTTCCTTGAGAGTTGAAATTTGAATTTTAAATTTTCATCCAAGCGGTTGATAGTTCGTCGGTTCCTCCGTCATCACGATGTCGTGGACGTGGCTTTCGCGGAGGCCGCCGGCGGTGATGCGGGTGAAGACGGCTTTCTCGCGGAGCTCGGCGAGGGTGGAGGCACCGACGTAGCCCATGCCGGATTTCAGGCCGCCCATGAGTTGGAAGACGACGTCGGAAAGCGGCCCCTTGTAAGGCACCCGGCCTTCGACGCCTTCGGCGACCAGCTTGCCAGAACTGTTCTGGGCGTAGCGGTCACTCGCACCCTTGCGCATGGCTCCGAGCGATCCCATGCCGCGGTAGGTTTTGAAACGGCGACCCTGATAAAAGACGCTCTGGCCGGGGCTTTCGCGTGTGCCGGCGAGAATCGAGCCGAGCATGACCAGATCCGCTCCGGCGGCGATGGCTTTCACCACGTCTCCCGAGTAGCGGATGCCGCCGTCGGCGATGACTTTCACGCCTTTATCACGGCAGTAACCGGCCACGTTCTGTATCGCGGTGAACTGCGGCATGCCGACCCCGGCGATCACCCGCGTGGTGCAAATCGATCCCGGACCGACGCCCACTTTCAGGGCATTGGCGCCCGCCGCGACGAGATCCCTCGCGCCCTGTTCCGTCACCACGTTTCCGGCTATGACCGGCCTGTCGCTGAGGCCGCGCAGCATTTCGATCACGTTCATCACGTGGCGCGTGTGACCCGTCGCCGCATCGATGAAAAGCGCGTCCGCGCCGGCTGCGATGAGCGCCAACGCCCTTTCCTCCACATCGGGACCTACGCCGACCGCCGCGCCGCAGCGGAGCTGACCGTTCGCGTCCTTCGCAGCGCTGGTGAAACGAATACGCTTCTCGATGTCCGATCCGGTGATCAACCCTACGAGATGCCCCTCGGAATCCACCAACGGCAGTTTCTCGATGCGGTTCTGGTAAAGGATGCGTCTCGCCTCCTCAAGGCTGGTCGTCGGTGGAGCGGTTATGACTTTTTCGCGCGCGGTCATCACTTCAGAAACTCGGGCGTTGGGGCGGTCGAGGTAGCGGACATCGCGGCCTGTCACCATGCCTTCGAGGCGGCCCTGGCCATCGACGACGGGAAATCCCGAGAAACCATTCTCCTCCATGATCGCCAGCACGCGCTCCACGGTATCGGTCTTACTGACGGTGAAGGGCTTGTTGATCACCGCACTTTCGGAGCGTTTCACTTTGGAAACCATCGCCGCCTGCTCCTCGATCGGGCACGCGCGGTGGATCACGCCCATGCCGCCCTCACGCGCCAGTGCGATCGCGAGATCGTGCTCGGAAACGGTGTCCATCGCGGCGGAAACCACCGGCAAGCCGAGCGGAATCCCGGGCGCGAGTTCGGTGGAAAGATCGGCCTCGCCCGGCAGAACCGCGCTCAATGCCGGAATCAAAAGCACATCGTCAAACGACAATCCTAAAGAAATCTCTGCCATGCGAAAGTCAACAGACTCACTCGCCCAACGGCAAGCGCTGATTCAGGTTCCGGTAAAAAATCTTGTAAAATTAAGATCTCTCAGATACAAAAAAGCCTAACACGATTCACCTTCATATCCGTGCGGTAGAGATCGCCCGTAAAAATTGTTCACCACCGACGTGACTGCCTTGGATTGTTGATCCTACTGCTCGCCCAGTTTAAATATCCCAAATTTATCGTACTCGAAACTAGCTGGCTCATAGCGGCAGCTCTGTACCAGCCGCGCGGCAATGCCCCGGCCATTTTCAATGTACGAACGGGACTTTACTACTCCACAGAGAACTTGTGGATCATCACATGTTGGTAGGTTTCACCCGGGCCGAGCACGCAGGATGGGAAAGCGGGCTTATTAGGTGCGTCGGGGAAGCCTTCGGTTTCGAGGCAGAGGGCGCTGCGTTTCGTATACTTGATACCGCTTTTGCCAGCGAAGGAGCCATCGAGGAAATTGCCGCCGTAAAACTGAACTGCTGGCTGGTCTGTAGAAATTTCCATCACACGTCCGGTCTCGGGATCTTTGAGACGCGCCGCGAGCCGTACGCCCTCACCTTTCTCCAGAACCCAGCAGTGGTCGTATCCGCCGCCGAATTTCAACGCTTCGAAATCCGCATCCACGCGCTCTCCGATGATCTTCGGTTTCGTGAAATCCATAGGGGTACCTGCGACTGGCGCGATTTCACCGGTCGGGATCAGGCCGATATCCGTGGGTAGGAAATGAGGGGCGTGGAGGGTGAGTTCGTGATCGTTGATTGATGTAGTTGGATCGCCGGAAAGGTTCCAGTAGCTGTGATGGACGATATTTACGATCGTCGGCGCATCGGAAGTCGCGGTGGTTTCCCATTTCAACTCGTTGTCGTCGTTGAGCGTGTAGGTGGTCTTGACGGTGAGGTTACCGGGATAACCTTCCTCACCATCCTTTGAGATGTAGGTGAACTCCACACCGTTGTCACCAACGGGTTTGCCCGACCACAACACCTTATCGAAGCCTTTAAGCCCTCCATGAAGGTGGCAGGGAATGCCGCCGGGTTCGTTGTTCGTGGCTAGCGTGTATACCTTGCCATCGAGCGTGAACTTGCCGTCCTTGATGCGGTTGCCGAAGCGACCGACCGTCGATCCCATATACGAGGTATTGGTCAACCAGCCTTCGAGTGTATCGTAGCCGTGCGTGATGTCCGCCGTCTTGCCCGCCTTGTCTGGGGTTTCCATGGATACGAGGATGGCACCATACTCCGTAACTCGAGCAATGAGCCCGTTGCTGTTGGTGAGGGTGAAAATTTTCACCTCGCGGCCATCGGGCAAATTCCCGAAGACCTCCTGTTTCATGACGGACGTGGATTTCATTTCGACGGGCTTCTGGCAGGCAGCTAGTGCTAAGACCATAATGGGAATTATAAAGTAGTTTTTCATGGATTGTTAGTTTAAGCAAATTGCTTATTATCGTTATTAGCTCAAGTTGCCCAGTGTGTGAAGCTTTTTAGAAGATCGAGGCGGCAATCGATTTCTTGGCGGGTGAGATGGGCGAGTCGGTTGGCTGAAAAAGCTTCGCAGGTAAAGGAGGCGACGACGGAGCCATACGCGATGGCACCTCGTATATCGTCGAAGGAAAACTCGGATTTCCCTGTCGAGGCGAGATGACCGGCGAGCGCGCCGAGGAAGGAATCGCCGGCTCCAGTGGGGTCGGCAACCTCCGTGAGGGGGAAAGCGGCGCAGCGGAAGAGGTCATAATCGGCACCGGGGAGGCTGAATTGCGTGTGCGGGGTATCTTCGGGGTGTTTAGCAAAGAGGATGGCACCGAACTCACCAAGCTTGATGACGACGTACGCGGGGCCTTTCGCCATGAGGCGCTGGCCAGCGACGATGAGGTTGGAGGTTTCGCAGAACTCACGGGCTTCGGATTCGTTGATGACGAGGAGATCGATGCGGCGGAGCACCTTGTGGAGATCGTCGTTGGCGATGGTGATCCATAGATCCATGGTGTCGGCGGCGATGAAGGGCTTTTCCGCCGTGAGCTGATCGATCATCTGGAGCTGATTGACCGGGTGCATATTGGCGAGAACTACTATGGGTGCAGACGCGGCGGCGGCGGGAACTTTGGGAGTCCAGTCTTCAAGCACGTTGACGGCGACGGCGAGGGTGTCGCGAGTATTCATGTTCTCGTGGTAGGAGCCGGTCCATGAGAAGGTATCGCCCTCGGAGCGCTCGAGGCCTGCGGTGGCGATGCCCCTAGATTCGAATAGATCGAGATGTTCCTGCGGAAAATCCTTACCAATGATGCCTACAAGATGGATCGGCGCGTTGAAATAGGAGGCGGCAAAACCGGCAAAGGACGCGGAGCCGCCCAGCAGGTTCTTGCCTTCAGCAGTTGGGGTCTTGATGTGGTCGATGGCGATGGAACCGCCGATGAGAACTGGGGTAGTAGCAACGGACATAGGCGGGTTCTAGGTTTCAGAGTTCAAAATTCAACCCTTAAACGTAAAAGGGAAAAGGATTGCGGGTTGACGCGGCAGGTGGTGGATTCATGGAGATGAAACATTCAGCTGCAAGACGGTGGGTTTAGTGATGTTTGCCATGGCAGCGGCAATAACAATGGGAGCCGAGGAAAAGCCGGAGAAAACAGCGAACCAAGATGTCGGCATAATAATTACTTTCTATGCGGTGAATTACATGCCGTCAAACCTCAATCCGAAGAGCTAAAAGAATTGAAGATTCAACCACGCAAGGACACGAATGGGGAGGAGAGCGTTCTAATATCGTTGCTATCCCGGCGCTTTCGAATGGGATTAATACACTACATCTTTTTTAGACGTCCATATGTGTTCACTTGTCTGTCATAGCCACGGCGGCGTTAGTCTGCGGTTGTATTTTTTTTCATTCCTCAGGTATGAGTGAACCGAAGGGCATACTGCTGGGCTTGCCAGAGCGTTGGGACGAGACCTGCTTTGCAGTGCCCGCAGTTCGCGCGCTGGAAAATTCGGGATTGGTCGGCGGGCTGGTCTTGCGCGAAGATCAGGAGAAGTTCTGGAAGACTGTTAGCGGATTGCCAATTGTGTTGTATTCCAAGAAATGCGGAGTGAGGAAACTCGCCGGGAAGCTTTCCGGAAAATGGGTGGCATCGCTGGTTTGGGAAAACGGTATAGCTGCAGAGGCTTTCGCCAAAGCGAAGATCGCGAAGCGACTAGGCTCGGAAACAGCGGTACCACGAAAATTTTTGACCCATCCTTTGAATGTCGTGGAAAGCGCTACGGAACATCGTATTCAGTTATATTTGGAAACATGTGAGCAAATCGGCGTAGCGGTTGACAAAGCAGAGTTTTTCGCTGCTACGGATCTCGGCATCAAGCAGGAGCCAGGGACGGTGCTGCTTTGCCCAGGATCGGATTTCGGTGCGAACTACGAGTGGCATTTGGATCGCTGGCAGGAGCTCGGCGAGTCGCTGCGCGCAATGGGTCGTCGCATCACCGTAGCGGGCGGGGTCGGCGGGCGTGGTCTAGGAAAAATATTGGCTGAGCGGCTTGGCGATACGACGCAATTTTTCCACGCGGTGCCTCTGGCTGACGTATTGCCCTTGCTGGCAGTGTATGAGCTGACAGTGGCGGCGGACAGTTCCCTCCCCCACCTCGCCGCTCATGCCGGATCGACGTGTGTGACCCTTTTCGGCCCCAACGATGCGGTATGGAAACGCCCTATCGGAAAACGGCACAAGGTGGTTAAGCGCCATGTGGAATGCGCCCCGTGCCTTGCCGCGAAATGCCTGCTAGATGGCCGCTGCCAGACGGAACTAGAGGTCAAGCGGGTGCTGGCGATGATCGCGTCAATCACCCCTTGATCAACATCCTTGCACCGAAGAGCAAGAGGACGATGCCGAAAGTGCGAGTGAGGGTTTGATTGGAAAGGGAGCGCATCAGGTCGCTGCCAAACCACGCGGTCAGAGCGGAGGCAAGGCCAACGGCAGCAACAATTTTCCAGTTGATCAGGTCACCGCCAACGCGGGCGTTGTTTGCCGTGGCGGCGAGAGCGGTGACGATTACTACGGCAAGCGAGGTGGCGACCGCTTGTTTCTGGCTGAGGCCGAGAAGTGCGACGAAGGCCGGCACCATGACAATGCCGCCGCCGACTCCGCACAACGCTCCGAGAAGCCCGGCGACAAGGCCGATAGCGATAGCGATCAAGATGATTTTCACAAGCGGAGAGGAAACGTTTCCAGAAGGGAATTCAACCCAAGAAAAACATTGCGGCTGGAACCCTTGCGCGCAGGGCATAGGCGCAACCGAAGGGGAGCATACGCGTCCTCGCGTGTCCCGGGCTGCGTCCTCGCTGCCCGGCGGCTGGAAAGAGGGTGAGCATCGCTTTGGGATCTTGGCTTGAAGCATCCCGTGGTTTCCGGCCGAGTTTCCGGCGAGGGCGCCGAAAACAACACGCGAGGGCGCGTGTGATCCCCTGCCGATTTCCCGCTCGCGCCGTTGTATGAAATCGGTGATACTTGCCGTAGCAAAAAAGCATGAAGATCGCCATTTCCATTTTACTACTTGGCTTGAGTCTCGTGTTGCCCATGTTCGGGCCGCCCGCTGTGCTGACGGCGCTGTGGCCTGCGGTCTGTGCGCTGATTCTCATTATTCTAACGAAACATGCAGCTCTGGGACTCGCGGGCGGATTGGTGGCGGGGGCTTTGCTGATTCATCATGGCGAGCCCGCCGGGGCGATGCGGGCGGTGTTTGCAGATTACATTTTCCCCGCGCTCGATGGATCGTGGCATGTGGGAGCGATTGTTTTCACACTGATCCTCGGAGCCTACGCAGGGCTGTTGGAAAAATCCGGTGGCTTCGACACCCTTCTGACCCGTCTTGTGGCGAAGGCGAAAGATCCGCAAAGGCGAATGCTTGGAGGCGTGTATGTCATCGGTTTGCTATGTTTTTTCGATGGTCTCGCCAACAGCTTGCTTGTCGGCCGCATCGCGCGGCCGCTGGCGGATAAGACGGGTGTTTCGCGGGAAAGACTGGCATGGGTGGTGGATTCCACGTCCTCGCCGGTGGCTTGCGTGGCGTTTATTTCCACCTGGATCGCGACGCAGCTGAGCCTGATCAAGGACGGATTGAAAGACGCGCCCTTCCCAGTGGAGCCGTATTCGCTGTTTTTCCAATCCATCCCCGCGAACCCGTATTGCCTGCTCACGCTGCTTCTGGTGCCGCTGGCGATTTTCCTGAACTACCAGCCGCGCGCCATGAGTAGGTATCTGCCGAGGGAACCGGAGGACGAAGATGGCATAAGCGGAAACGCGACCGCGCCGATGATAGTAATCCTTCCGCTCTTGGCTCTCGTGGTGGGGATTTTCGCGGCGTTTCCACTGCTCTCCGATCCTATCCCTGATGTGCTTTCCGTAGCCGGATGGCAAAATGCGTTCGGCGGCGATTCGGGGCCGTATGCGCTGGTCGCGGGGAGCCTGCTCGGACTTGCGGTGGCATGGGCGATGTATCCGAAAGGGCGGGGCGTTACCGCCAACGAGGCCGCGTATCATGGTGCAGCCAGCCTTTTGCCCACGCTGATCATCCTAGTGTTCGCGTGGGCCTTGGGAAATGTTTTCACGGATCTCGGCGCGGGGGAGCAGTTGGCGAAATTACTTTCGACTGGTTTCCGGGTTGAGTGGCTGCCGCTGGCCGTTTTCGTGGCGGGCTTGCTCATGTCTTTTACGACAGGATCATCATGGGGCACGATGGGTCTACTGATGCCCTTGGCACTTCCCGCCACCTTGGCGGCGGCGGCTGCGGCGGGGATGCCTATCGAGGAAATGATTCCACTGACTGTAGCAGTGATCGGTGCTGTCTTCGGGGGCGCGACTTTCGGGGATCATTGCAGCCCGTTTTCCGACACCACCATTGTCAGCGCGATTGCATCCGGCTGCGAGACGACGGCGCAT
The DNA here is from genome assembly GCA_945862245.1 of Prosthecobacter debontii. Classification (GTDB taxonomy): domain Bacteria; phylum Verrucomicrobiota; class Verrucomicrobiia; order Verrucomicrobiales; family Akkermansiaceae; genus Luteolibacter. Next base: position 72,811 of record CAMAXN010000003.1, on the reverse strand, counting down.
GTTCATTCGCAACTTCCTTTTGCTGGTCTGGCGGCGGCTTTCGCGGCACTTTCCTACTCGCTTATGGCGGGCGGGATGGCGGCGGCTTTCGCTACGCTGATCGCGGCAGTGGGAATGTGCGGGACGGTGAAAGTGTTGTCCGTGCGCACCTAAGCGGGTTGAAAAGTAGTGCTGCCTAGAGCTTCTTGACTCTCCACGCGGTTGCCCATTTCGTGGAAACGCGCGTGAAACCCTTTTCCAACAATCTTCGCTCCATCTCAGGGAAATGGGCGGCACCGTAGAAGATGCCGAGCTTCTTTTTCCCGTCCGCGATTTCTCGGTCGAGCACCTCGATGCAGCGGGCGTTACGCTCGCCGATGATCACGTTCTCGCCGTCGGGGGAGTCGAGCTGCTTGTCGGCGTCCGCCATCGCGTGCATGAGCTCCATCTTAACTAGTTCCGGCTTTCCACCGAGCATGCCTCGCATGAGGTTGATGCTGTTTGGCTCACGGGCGGGCCTCTCGGCGGTCAGTGCGGACTGGATCATGAAACCGAGCAGCGACTCGCCACGCTCCTTTTGCAAAGCCTCGAATTCCTTCATCGTGAGATCCGCGTGGACGAAATTCTCCGCCGTGTAATCGATAACGGATCCCTGTCCGCTGAGGTTCAGCATTTTTTCCATGGTCTCATAAATGGTGAGCAAGGCGGCCAGCTTGTTTTCCGCCGGTTCTTGTTCCGGCTCTGGCTCTTTCGCGCCACCACCCATTTTTTCTCCGCCCACCATCTCGAAAAGCAGCGCGTTGTAACCCTCGAAGCTCTTGTTGAGAAATTCGTAGTAACGCTTGTCAGCGATGTGGATTGCGCCGATCAGATCGACGCGCACCCCGTCCTTTTCGTATCCGAAATAGGCGGTCTGCAGGCGCTTGGCTTGGTCGTCCTCACGGATGCGGATGAAATCCCCTGCGAGACTGCTCTCTCCCGTGGCGACCAGCATCCCTGCGACGACGGCCACCTTGCGCGCCCACGACATCCCAATTTTCATAGCTGTATTATCACACTACATCCTGCCATTGCCCACGGAAAATTTCATGCGTAAGCTTAACTACATATGAGCGAACACCTCGCCCTCTCCTACTGTCCGGACCTGCTGCGCTTTTCCCGGAGGGTAACCCGCGTAGTGATGGTGGGAAATGTCGGTGTTGGTGGAGAAAACCCTATCCGCGTGCAATCGATGATTACCTCCGACACACGCGACACAGCAGCCTGCGTCCGTGAGGTATTGGATCTTGCTGATGCCGGTTGCGAGATCGTGCGCATCACCGCGCAGACGAAAATCTATGCTGCGAATCTTGAGAATATTGCCCGCGAAGTCCGCGCCGCTGGGTGCAACGTGCCCTTGATCGCCGATATACATTTTAAACCCGACGCGGCCATGGAGGCCGCAAAATGGGTGGAGAAAATCCGAGTGAACCCAGGAAACTACGCAGACAAGAAGAAATTCGAGATCCGCGAATACTCCGACGACCAATACGAGGCGGAGCTGGAGCGTATACGCAAAGAATTCACGCCGCTCGTTCTACTGTGTAAAGATATAGGTCGCGCGATGCGGATTGGTACGAACCACGGCTCGCTTTCCGACCGCATCATGAACCGCTACGGCGACAGCCCGCTCGGCATGTGCGAGAGCGCATTGGAGTTCGCCCGCATCGCCCGCGACAATGGCTACCACAACTTTGTTTTTTCGATGAAATCCTCAAACCCGAAGGTGATGATCGAGGCCTACCGCCTGCTCGTCGCCCGCCTCGATGCCGAGGGCTCGGACTGGAATTATCCCATCCACCTCGGTGTCACCGAAGCCGGCGACGGCGAGGACGGCCGTATCAAATCCGCCATTGGCATCGGATCGCTGCTTGCCGACGGCATTGGCGACACGGTGCGCGTCTCCCTCACCGAGGACGCGATCCATGAAATCCCAGTGGCGAGAGCCATGGTGGAGCTGCAAAGCAGCGAGAAAAGTGGCTGGGACTTGCAGTCCCAGTCCGTCGTCGGGACATCCTGTCCCGACATCCAGCGCATGGCGCAAACCATCCGCCCAGACTGGTCAAAACTCGATGTAAAAACCTCCACCCACCTCCCCCACTGGAGAATCCCCGGAGCCACCTACGCCGTCACCTTCCGCACCAAAGACTCGCTTCCCTACAGGGTTATCGAGGATTACAAAGCCAAGCGGCAGATCCTAACAGATCGCATCGCTATGGCGCTGAAATCAGCAGGCTCCCGCGACGCCACTCCAGAGCTGATGCCGCTGCAAGCGGAACTCCAGTCACTCACAGAAACGATCATCGAACCCGCGCTGCATGCTGCGGCCGGACCGCAACCGCTTTCCTATCCACGCCTCGCTGAAATCGTTTGCAACGCCCTGAAATTTTTCGACGGACAACGATACGATCTCCTCGCCTGGTCGGTGATGCCGAACCATGTGCACGTTCTGCTCACACCGCATCATGGGCATGAGCTAGAGAGGATTCTCCAATCTTGGAAAACGCACACAGCGAAGGAGGCGAATCTCATCCTTGGGAAATCGGGGACGTTTTGGCAGGAGGAGTATTTCGACCATATTGTTAGGGATGGGGGGGATTTGAAACATCAGGTGCGTTATATTTTGCGGAACCCGGAGAAAGGAAATGCTTCCGGGGAATGGACGGGGAGTGTTTTTGTGGGGACTACAAGTCCCCACGACGGACTGGGACTGCAAGTCCAAGCCACGGGACTTGCAGTCACCCCCACCTACGACCCCTTCTCCTACGAGAGGCGCAGTAGTTCCTCTCTTACCATCCAGGGTCACGAACTCGGCGACGACAAGCCTGTCCGTGTATTCACCACGCAAGAGCGCTGGAACGCACTAGCCCACAAGATCGCAGGCATGGGCGATTATAAGCCGGAGATCATTTTTGAAAAATCGGGAATGATGGAAATCGATCCACGCGATGAAGCGGCGATTTCCGCCATCAACTCCGAGACCGAACCCCGCCTCATCACCGTGGCGGACGGCATCGGGATGGAGCCGATCCACGCCTTCCGCATGTTGGCGTTCAAGGCAATTCCCCGGCATCCCATCCTGCTCAAGGACACGCTCCATCCGCCGACCGGCGATACCGATTTCCTACCCGCCCTGCTCGTCGCCGCGCGCAACATCGGCTCGCTGCTTTGTGATGGAATCGGCGATGCAGTGTTGGTCCGCGGCGAGAACGCACCCGGCCAATCCCTGCGGCTTGCCTACAATATCCTGCAGGCCGCCGGGGCGCGCATTTTCAAGACCGATTACGTCGCATGCCCCTCCTGCGGACGGACGCTTTTCAACCTCCAATCCACCACCCAGAAAATCCGCGCCGCCACCGGACACCTCAAGGGTGTCCGCATCGCGGTGATGGGTTGCATCGTCAACGGCCCGGGGGAGATGGCCGATGCAGATTTCGGCTACGTCGGCGGCGCGCCGGGCAAGATCAACCTCTATGTCGGCAAGACTGCTGTGAAATACAACATCCCCGAGGCCGAGGCAGTCGAAAGCCTGATCGACCTCATCAAAGAGCATGACAAATGGATTGAAGCTCCTGAACCCGTCACCGCCTGAGCCATGTCGGAAACTACCACGCTGATCAAAACGGAAACCAGCGTTTCCCCCCAACCGCCCTGGAACGTCATCGTTCATGACGATCCGGTAAATCTCATGGCCTATGTCACCTACGTGCTGATGAAGATTTTTGGCCACAACGAGAACTTCGCTACCAAGCTCATGCTGCAAGTTCATCAACAAGGGCTTTCCATTGTCTGGTCCGGCGACTTGGAAAAAGCTGAGTTTTACGTCCAGCAACTCCAGTTCCACCAGCTTAAAACGTCTCTAGAACAAGCCGAATGAGAATCGCGCCCACGCTGGAGGGAGGCCTCCGTATTGATCCTGAAACGCCCGATGACTGGCTCATCCTGCATGCCATCCTGCTCGACGCAAATGGCGCTGAACCCGATCTTGCGGAGCAACTCGGCGGCATGGTCACCCACGAGCGCCTTGCAGAGGACTGGCAGGACATCGTCGTACCGGACTTGCGCGAGTCCTTTTCTGACAGTCTCTACCATATCCAAGCGGTGATCGATACTGCGGCAGCATTACCTAAGGATAGCGTATGCCCGATCTGGATCACGCGAGAGGAATCCCTAAATTGGTATAGTGCGCTCAACCAGGCACGCCTCGCTCTAGAGAAAAAATACGGTTTGGGCTCATATTCCGAATCCGACCCTGCGAACATTTCTCCGATACGCCACGAAGCGCTGATACGCTCGCAGTTCTATTGTGCACTGCAGAGCCTACTCCTTCGCCACTCGCTCTAGTCCACGCAGAAAATTACGCGGTAAAACTCTCGTGCTGTAATCTCGTTACCGTAGGAACTAGGGTGACTGCCGTCCTCTAAAAAGAGATCACTACCACGCCCCGCCACGAACTCACGCTCCCAGGCGTCGCCCGCCGGGACGATGGTCACACCGCCCGCGATGTGCGACGCTGCGAGGTAGCCTTTGCGAACACGGGAGTTCATACTGATGAAATCATCGCCGGGAAAATTTGGATCACCATCCCGCCGTCCCCATGTCTGGTAAAGCAGAGGCACCGCTCCTAACGCCCGCGCTTCGGAAACGAAAAAACTGATAGCCGGATCCATGACCATCCTCCGCATCCTTTCGTCTTGCGCAGGCACTAGGCTATACTCTTGGATCACAACCACATGCCATTTCCCTTGCCTAAGTTTTTCAAGGGTAGGCAAATGCGCCGCGTGCTTTGCGAGCGTCCAGCCGCTAAAGGTCGAGTGCCCGAAACGAACTTTCCGCCCGCGCGATTCAGCGATTTTCCGAAACTTTTTCGGCACGTCGAAGCTGTAGCTGTTGCCGATGAAAAAAACGGCTACCTCTTCTTTTTTACTCACATCATGGAGACTCACGGGTTCGTTAGGAACTGGCGGCAGGCCGCAGCTTGAAAGGCCGAAAAATCCAAGGATTTTAGCAATAACGGTCATTTTGCGGAAAAGGGTCTCACGCGCGGGGATGAGCATCGTCATAAGCCGTCTTCAAGCGTTCCTTGGTCACGTGGGTGTATATCTGAGTGGTGGATAGAGAGGCATGACCAAGTAGTTCCTGCACGCTTCGCAAATCCGCACCTGCGTCAAGCATATGAGTAGCGAAACTGTGCCGAAGCTTGTGCGGGCTTGCGGCGAAGGGCACACCGCTGAGCTTTAGGTATTTTCTCAGCATTAGATCCACAGCCTGCTGTGTGATACGCAGGCCACGCACGCTGCGGAACAGCGGTCCGTTCGTCACCGCCGCCTCTTGACGATATTTTTGTATCGCCCGCATCGCGGCGTCGCCGACCGGCACGATGCGGTATTTTCGACCCTTTCCCTGCACCCTGACTACTTCGTCCACAAAATCCACATCTACCACATCCAACCCAAGTAACTCGGAAATCCGTAGACCGCAGGAATAGAAAAGCTCAAGGATGGCGGCATCTCGAAATTTTAACCAAGGCGGTCCTTTTGCAGCAACATCCTCTTTCAAAGGTGCGTCTAGCAGATTCTCCATCTGTTTGATGCTCAACACAACTGGCAGATTACGCTCCAGCTTCGGCATGCGCACCTCCGCCACAGGGCTTTTCTCGAGGCCGCGCCTCAACACGAGGTATTTGTAAAACGACCTTAGCGCCGCAAAGCGCAGGCGAATTGTGGTACGCTTTAAATCGCGCTTCATCAGGTTATGAAGATATTCGCGGAAATTGTTACCAGTTTCCTTGCGCCAGGTCTCGAAAGCATCAGCTCGCCACTCCAGATACTCACCCAGCGCGGCGGCATAGTTCCGCAAGGTCAGCGGCGAGGCATTCTTCTCAGTTTTCTGGAACTCTAGGAAACGCGCCGTATCTTCATCCGGTATCCGCGCGAAGGTGGGTGTGGTAGGCTTGACGAATTCCAAAGGCATGGATGAAATTACTATAATGACGGTTGGTTTTCAATTCGTAAGCGCCGTTTTGCTATTCGACTGCGAATCAATGCGGAGATCGCCAATATCATTCCGCATATAGTCGGCAAAGCCGAAGGGGGGAGCACACGCGCCCTCGCGTGTTCCGGGCTGCGCCCTCGCTGCCCGGCGGCTGGAAATGGGGTTCGGTATCGCTTTGGGATCATGGTTCGATCCCATCCGTTAGTTCCGGCCAAGTTTCCGGCGTGGGCGCCGGAAACAGCACGCGATGGCGCGTGCGCTCCCCTCGAATGCTGCTCGCGCAGCTTTTGCACACAACTTTCAGATTCACCCGCCCGTCCACGTCGTGTCATCTCCGCAAAAACTTTTCTTCCATCGGCACATCAGCGGCGGTGGCGCGGTTGACTTGCAGCACTGCCTTGAGCGTGCCGTTTTCCTCAGGAAAAGTCATTGTTCCTGCCACTTGCACCCAGCCATTGTCCGGGAGCAAGGGCGGTTCCTTGCCGAACTCCAGAATGATCGGTATAGCGCTGGAATCAGCCACGCAGCAGGTCATGAACATACGGTAAAGCCTCATGCGGGTGCCGTTCGGGTTATCGTTCTTTTCCTCCACGATACGGCCTTCTGTCTCGACCTGCATACCGCCGATCACATCCTGCAGCTCCCTATCGCCGGTGGCAAAAAACAGCTCCATGAGGCTAAACTGCAGGTATCCGTCGGCGGTCTTGCTATGGGTATTCTCGATCTCTTCGCGCGTTGGTGCGGAAAAGGCAGAGGCAAGGTAAGGCGTTTCCGAGAGCTGGAGGTTATCGTAAAGACCTTTGCGTGCTAGAGTGGCCTGCGAGAAGGAATCCTGCGTCCAAGCAGCGGAGAAACCTACCGGCAGAGTCATCAAAATCAGAGAAGCGAGCGGGCTCATGTCGCGGTCCTCATGGTCGTGGTCGTGTTTCTCGCCCTCACCGTGGTCATGGCCGCAATCGCCCTTGCGATGTGCAGTGAGGAGGTTGAAAAGACCAAGCACCGCGAGTCCAAGTCCGCCCGCCAGCGCAATTTCACGGAAGTCCGGCGCGAGGTATTTTACAATGCGGCCAGATTGGTAGAAATACAGTATCACCGCCGCCCAAAGCAGGACGGCAAGGGAAAAGAATACGCGGCGCAACACGGAGTTCATGGCAGCACCACCTTTCCGAACCACGATTCCCATGCCACCGCGAAAACCCATATGAAGGCGAAGACGGATAGCGCCATAACCATAATGAATTTCCGGCGAAGGACACTCTGATAGAGGAAAATTAACTTCACATCGAGCATAGGGCCAAAGACGAGGAAGGCGAGCTTGGCGCTCCATGTGAACTTGGCAAGGGTAGCGGCAATGAACGCATCCGAGGTGCTGCAGAGGCTGAGGATGAAGGCGAGCGCCATCAACGCGGCGGGCGCGGCAGCGGGATTCCCCGCAAGGCTATCCAGCCAGATCGCGCCGGGGGCAATACCGGTGTTGAAAAGCGCGGTGATGGCCACACCAATAGTGAAATAGATGCCCACATCGACAAAGTCTTTCTGCGCCGAACGCATCGCCGCGATTAGGCGAGAGTCGTCTGGTTTTTTAGGGTTATGATCGGGATCGTGAGAATGGTCGTGGCCACAGTTGGAATGCGACTCATAGGGCTTATTCTCAATGGAATCCGCGATGGATTTTCGCAGGACTCGATGCAACGCAATACGCGTGACAACCAGCCCCACGCCGACAGCGATAAGATAACCCAGCAACATGCGCCCGCCTGTCATAGCCCATGGGGCCTGACCTTGAAATGCTTTCCATGTGCTCAGCGCGGTGATAGGGTTCACTATCGGGGCTGCGAGCATATAGGTCAGTGCACAACCGAGCGGTAGCCCTTTTCCGACAAGCCGCCGGATCACCGGTACGACAGCGCATTCGCATACCGGAAATACGGCGCCGAGCAATCCAGAAACAAGGACGGCAAGGTTGCGGTTCTTTGGGAGGAAACGATCCATCGTCCCAGCGGGCAGGTAGATGTCGATGAACCCGCTGATCAGAGTCCCCAGCAGGATAAAAGGAGCACCCTCGAAAAGGATGCCAAGGAACGCCAAAGCGAAATCTTGTCGGGCGTCTGCGTTCATCGAAGGCAAGGCAAGACTGGTTCGGTGCGGCTGGCAAGATTCAAGAGTATGAAAATCGGTCTGACTTGAATTGCTAAATACGTTTTTCCGCGAGGTAGACTTGCTGCCCGCTGTAGCCTTAGCAAATACTGGGGTCAACTGTCAGAGGGTGACCCAACTTGGCAAACTCCAGATTACCTTCCGAAAAACCTGAGGCTCTGCTGCCTACTGTGTTTAACGCAGACCCTTAGGCACTTTGCCAGAGGGCTTTTTGAAAATCAAGTCAGTGATGGATACGCGGCGGTTGGTTTTGGGGTCGTGGGTAGCAACCTGCATTTTTTCGAGAACCCATACATTATCGGAGACTTTCATAACATCCTCCACTTGGAATTCCTTGATGAGCCCGCCGTTGGCATCGTGCCCCTTGATTCGCATGAAAGCTCCGAATTTGGTATGAACCCAAACATAAACGCCTTGGTAGCGCCCGGGGGTATTCTTGGGTTTATCCAGACGCAAGCGGTAGCATTCCTGCCCGCTGACGCTACCTTTGCCCTCGAGCTTCGGGTTGGGCCAATAAAAAAAGCGTAGGGCCAGATCCTCATAGGTAAGGTCGGTACCGGCGATGGACTCGATGAGTTTTTCCGACGGGAAATCCACCGTATCGCCATCGATGATCTCAAAGAGTTGGAACTTTTCATCAGCGAGACGCATGTGGAAGATACGCGGCTTTTCGTCCTCGGTGAATTGAAACTGAATGTCCTTTCCCTTGAGGAAAAGAGTGATGGGGATTTTTTTACTGCCTTTTGTGAGGGTGCCTTCAAGACCCTTGTCTAGTTGTGTGAGTGTTGCCGCAAGGCGCGCTCCGGCGAGGATGGTAACCGCGTCGGGTGTTTGTGCCGCGAGCGGAGATGTGAGGGCAGCGAAAAAAAGGAGTTTCTTGAAAAACTGCATAACATCAAGGTATCCGCTTTCTACCATTCGACAACTGTGGGTTTACCTTGAAGTTACCATGGGCTTCGTAAATAGAGTTTGCGACGGTGATCCGACAGCGTTCGTTAGAGAGGCGATAATTTTGAGTAAGTAAGGCCATTTTGCCACAACCGAAAACGGCGGTGAAGATCAGATCAACTCTGCACAAGGAGTTTGCGGAAATATTCGATGGTAGGGTCGAGGCCGTCCTCGAGTTTTACAGTCGGCTCCCAACCGAGTTCATTCTGCGCGAGATGAATGTCCGGGCGGCGCTGCTTCGGATCGTCGCCTGGGAGTGGAAAATGGCTAAGCTTGGATCTACCACCGACCTTTTTTATCACCAGCTCGGCCAATTCCAGCATGGTAAACTCACCCGGGTTACCGAGGTTCACGGGACCGGTGATACCCTCTTTTTCCATGAGGCGGATGAAGCCCTCAATGAGGTCATCCACGTAACAGAACGAGCGGGTCTGGAGGCCGTCCCCGTAAATGGTGAGATCCTCGCCGCGCAATGCTTGGACGATAAAATTGGAGACGACACGCCCGTCATCCGGCAACATGCGCGGGCCATAGGTGTTAAAAATGCGAACGACGCGGATATCCACGCCGTTCTGGCGGTGGTAGTCGAAAAACAGGGTTTCCGCGCAGCGTTTGCCCTCGTCGTAGCAAGCTCGGATACCTATGGGATTCACAGATCCCTTGTAGCTTTCCGGCTGCGGATGTACTTCGGGATCGCCATAAACCTCCGAGGTGGATGCTTGAAATGCGCGAGCACCGGTGCGTTTCGCGAGACCAAGGGTGTGTATCGCGCCGAGCACAGAGGTCTTGATCGTCTTGATCGGGTTGTGCTGGTAATGCGGAGGCGAGGCTGGGCAGGCGAGGTTGTAGATACGGTCTACCTCGAACTTGAACGGCTCCGTCACATCGTGGCGAACGAGCTCGAAATACGGGTTGGAAAGCAGGTGAGCGATGTTGCATTTCCGCCCAGTGAAATAATTATCAAGGCAGATTACCTCGTTGCCTTCGTTTAATAGCCGTTCGCATAGATGAGAGCCGAGAAAGCCCGCGCCGCCGGTGATAAGGATTCGCATCCGTCGATTTTAAACCCAAAACTCTAAACATGAAACCTCAAATCAAGAGGCTCCGCACCATGCTTGACCATGGGGAGGGGCGGGGGGCATGTTTTGGTCATGAGGATTTTGACGGGATTGCAGCCGAGCGGGAAGCCACATGTCGGGAATTACTTCGGCGCGATGAAGCCCGCCGTGGAGCTCCAGGCGGAGGGTGAGGGCTTTTATTTTATCGCGGACTACCATGCGATGACGTCAGGGCGCGATGCCGCGGCGCTGCGGGAAAATGTCCGCGAACTCGCCATCGATTTCCTCGCCTGCGGGCTGAATCCGGATAGATCAGTCTTTTTCCGTCAGAGCGCGGTACCTGAGGTGAACGAACTGGCGTGGATCCTTTCCACCGTCTGCCCGATGCCGCTGCTCAACAAATGTCACTCCTACAAGGACAAGGTCTCGCAGGGCATTTCCCCGAACCACGCGCTCTTCGCCTACCCGGTGCTGATGGCGGCGGACATCTTGCTTTACGACTCGAACAAGGTGCCGGTCGGAAAGGATCAGAAGCAGCACCTTGAGGTCACGCGCAGCCTCGCGACGAAGCTCAACGAGACCTATGGGGAAGGCACCGTGGTGATGCCCGAGGCGATCATCCGAGAGGAGACCGAACTGGTCATCGGCCTCGACGGGCGAAAGATGAGCAAAAGCTACGACAACGCTCTACCCCTATTCGGCGATGAGAAAAAATTGCGCAAGCTGGTGATGAAAATCGTCACCGACTCTACACCCGTAGAAGACCCGAAACCGACCGAGAACTCCGCGGTCATCGCACTCTACAAGCTTTTCGCATCGGAATCTGACCTTGCAAAGATGATCGCCGACCACCAATCCGGCGGCATCGGTTACGGCGATTTCAAGAAGCGCCTCGCCGACGCGTATTGGGATCATTTCACACCGATGCGTGCCCGCCGCGACGAGCTGGCGGCGGATCTTGGATACGTGGATGAGGTTCTGCAGAAAGGCGCGGATCGCGCCCGCGATGAGGCGGCGAAAACCCTCTCGCGCATCCGGAAAGCGGTGGGCCTTATTTGATCATGCTCATTAGATAAAATATTTGCGTTCATCTCACATCATAGTACGTTATTATAATTTCCAATCATGCCTTTTATAAAGTAGCATAAATGAAAACAAATCCCAGCCGCCCACTAATTTTGATGCCTTTGTTTTGCGGTCATGCGCGAGCAGAAATTCAAAACCTGCCGATGCGTTGGGATGCCAGCTACCAGTTTTACGATGAGGGTACGGATCGGATCCGGGTTGAGTCATATTACTTGCGCGGTGAAATAGAATTCGATGACGAGACATCCTTTCGTTTCCAGTATCTCAACGATGCGATCAGTGGTGCCTCGCCGACGGGAGCCCTGCCAGGAGGGCTGCAGCCTTTCCTCTCCGCCGAGATATATGATGTTCGGAATGGTCTTCTCGGCGCAATTTCTAGGCAGTTCGGCGACCACCGCGTGGAGCTAGAAATTTCGCGTAGCAAAGAGAACGACTATATTTCCAACGGCGTGGCGCTGAGCGACATGATCGAGTTTAATCAGAAGAACACAGAACTTACCTTTGGACTAAATTATCTAGACGATGATGTCGCGGTATTTGACGGGCGTGAGGACCAGAGAAAAGAGACCTACGACCTTTTTGCAGGAATCAGCCAGATCATCGACAAGAATACGGTGGTCTCCTGCAACCTGACCTTGGGATACAGCGACGGCTACCTGAGCGACCCCTACAAGGTGATCCAGCGGACTGAGATTGTGGGCTTTCCGGACGGGCTCGGCGGAACCATTTTTATCCCGGTGGACAACATCTGTCCGGAGAATCGACCGGACAGTCGTTTCCGCCAGGTGCTGCAGTTCGAGGGCAGGCACTATGTAGAGGCTGCAGACGCCTCGGTCGACGTGGTGCTGAGGTTCTCGAACGACGACTTCGGCATCCTTTCCCAGACCTTGCAGATCGAGTGGCGGCAGCAGGTGGGGGAGAAGCTTCAACTGGTTCCTTTTTTCCGTTATTACCACCAGTCGGCGGCGGACTTTTTTGTCAGATCCCTCGACGGGCTGCCGATCGAAACCCCGCCCGCGAATCCGGATGGAAGCGGGCTGAACTACTCGGCGGATTACCGGCTATCCTCGTTCGACGCGGTGAGCGTCGGCCTCAGGGCAAGGTTCAGGTTCAACGAGGTTTTTTCGGCAAACGCCACTTACGAACGCTACATGATGAACGCAAGCGGAGGCGGTGGCGATGTGGCGCCCGGTGCGGCTTATCCGAGCGCCGACATCTGGACTTTCGGTTTGAGTGCGGAGTTTTAGTCAGGGAAAAATATGGAAACGGCACAACCATTGACTGCGAACGAAGCGGGGATACGTCATCTGGAATTCTCCGCGATGGGAACGGCGTGCTCGATCAAGTTCCGCCTTGAGGATAACTGCGATGCATGGCAATTCGGAGCGGATGTGCTCGGATGGATAGGCGGATTCGAGGCGAAGTTTTCCAGATACCGCCAAGATTCGGAGCTTTCGAAAATCAATGCGGCGGCCGGCGAGCGTTGGGTGCGGATTGATGACGAGACCTCGCACATGCTCGATCTTGCGGAGAGCCTGCATCGCCGCACCAAAGGAATTCTTGATCCGACCTTGCTGCCGCTACAGCTGGTTTGGGATTGGCGCAAGGTGCGTGAGCGTCTGCCGGAGAACGGTGAGGTGGCGGAGGCGCTCGCCCTCACAGGATGGTCGAAGTTGGAGCGGAGACCCGGCGCGGTGCGCCTGCCGATGCGCGGGATGGGATTGGATTTCGGGGGATTCGGGAAGGAATATGCCGTGGATTATGTGGCGAGAATGGCGGCGGAGCGGGGCATCACCGATGCGCTGGTTGATTTTGGCCGTGATATCTTCGCGATGGGAGGAAATGGCAAACAGCCGTTCTGGCACGTGGGAATTGAGGACGGTGCCAAGCCGGGCAATTGCTGGGGCGGGCTGGCGGTGAGCGATCGTGCGGTTTCAGCTTCGGGAGACTACGCAAGGTTTTTCACACACGATGGCAAACGTTACGGGCACATCCTCGATCCGCGGACAGGCTGGCCGGTGACGAACGGGATGCGGGCGGTGACAGTGGTTGCGGGATCGTGTCTGGAGGCGGGGGCATACAGCACGGCGGTGTTTGTACTGGGAGCCGAGGAGGGGCTGGAGTTAGCGAATTTCGCTAGGGATGTGGAAGTTTGCGCCCAAACGGATTGCGGCATCCAGGGCACAAGGAAGTTCGGCCAATGGCTGATCAAGGCCGCGTAATGAAAACCAAAACAAAAACATGAAAACAAGGATACTGATCGCGTTGTTGGGAATCGGGTGGCTCGCGCCGGGCGCGATGGCGCTCGAAGTGGGCGACAAGATGCCCGCTTTGGGCGGCCTGCTGCCCGGAGCGTCGATTCCCGGGACATCCGGGAAAGTCGTCTTGGTGGATTTCTGGGCGTCGTGGTGCGGGCCGTGCAAGCAATCGTTCCCGGCGCTTAACCGGCTCCACGACAAATACGCAGCGAAAGGCTTGGTCATTATCGGGATCGGGGTCGACGACAAGGCGGAGGACTACAAGAAGTTCGCTGGGAAAATGGGGGCGAAGTTCCCTCTGATCCACGATGCGGCGCACAAGGCGGCAGATAAGTTCGCCCCGCCATCCATGCCCACAAGCTACCTCATCGACCGCAAAGGGGGCATCCGTCATATCCACGTCGGATTCAAGGGGGCGAAGACGGAAGCCGAGTATGTAGCTAAGATCGAGGCTCTGCTGTGAAAGGAATCATCATGAGAAATCCAATCCGAATTCTTGGCGGGATATTGATCTTGGGCGCGGTTTCCTGCTCCCCGCACCTCGTTAGGGTGAAGCCCTATGAACGAGGTAACCTGGCACGCGAGGTCATGTCGGCCGAACTCGATCAGCTGCAGAAAGCGATGACTGAGCACGCCTATTTCTCCAGGGAAGCATCCTCCGGCGGAGGCGGAGTCGGCGGAGGCGGATGCGGATGCAACTAATTGAAACGCCATACCAAGAACGAATATGAAATTTAGAAAGAAGATCACGAAAAAGCTGAGAATGCTGGGTTCCCGCGCTGGATCCCTACTGCTCTTGTTGCAGAAGTCGCCCGTGGTGCAGTGGATCCTGCCGGAAGCGCAACTCGCGGGGCGCGCGGGTCTGGGCGAGATCACGAAATGGACTGTGGCCACATTTGCCGGATTGGGCGCGTATGACACTGTGGCGGGCGCCTCCGGAGTCACGCAGGTCGCTCCGTCCCCGGGCTCCACTACCGTGAATGGCGCGGTAAACTCCGGTCTCAGCTTCATCTTCCAGGTGACAGGAACCCCAGCCGCACCCGAGAGCTGGCAAATCACCGGAACAATCCCGAGCGGGCTGACCTTCGCGAACAGGATCGTTGTGAATGACTACACCGACATCATTTCGGGCGTCCCAACCTTAGCCGGAAATTATCCCATCAAGATCACCGCATGGGAACGTCCTATGTTCGAAGGCCGCAGCGTATCTAAGACATTCACACTTGTCATAGGCTCAGCGATCATCACCAGCCACCCGGCATCGGTGGCCATCGGCAGCGGCTCAAGCACAACACTGAGCGTGACCGGATCGGGTTCCTCACTCACCTATCAGTGGTATTCCGGTGTTTCGCCGATTACAACCTCGCCAATTACTGATGCCAAGTTGTCCACTTTTACCACCCCGGCGCTATCCGCTGAAGCGAGATACTGGGTCAGGGTGACAAGAGATGGTGTGATAGCGAACTCCAACACAGCTGTGATTAGCATTCAAAATCCCCCCGTGATCAATACCCAGCCAAACGGCTCCACCATCGACGCCGGACAGACCTCGTCCATGTCGGTTGCTGCGACAGGCAATTTGCTGACTTACCAATGGTATCAGGGCGAGAAGGGAGACACTACGAGTCCGGTAGCATCACCCAAGAATGCAACATTTATCACACCGGTTCTGTCGTCCACCACCTCTTTCTGGGTGCGCGTTACGTCAGGCGGACTCTCCATCGATTCCGAGGCGGCGCTGGTTACGGTGCGGGATCCCTACGAAACATGGTCAAACTCGGTTTTCACTGCTCAGCAACTCGCTAATCCCCAGTTTTCCGGAAGCACTGCAGATCCCGACGGGGACGGACTTACCAACAATCTTGAGTTCGTTGCAGGCACATCGCCGACGGATGGATCAACTGGAATCCCACTGACGATGACCCGTGGAACGGCCCAGCCTAATCTTAGTTTTGTTGCCAAAGCAGCTTCGGGGGCAGGTTATTATGGATCAACTAGGCACTATGCGTTGGAAGAGAGTGGTACGCTGACGACGGAATCATGGACCCAGGTCGTAGACTACGGGGACATCATTGGCACAGGACAAACTGTAACTTATACCATCCCAACTGGCTCCAACAGTAAGTTTTACCGTCTGAAATTATGGCTGATGCCTTAGACAACCTAGCTATCTGCTTGAAGAGCGAAAATCGGATAAATAAGTAAATTCGCCACTGTGTCTAACAAGAAGCGAGTCCTTTGCATTCTGGAAAACGGTTTCGAGGAGATCGAAGCCATCGCGCCGGTCAATCTCCTGCGACGCGCCGGGATCGAGGTCGTGACGGCGGGTGTCTCCGCAATGGAGGTCAACGGGAAATGCGGTATTTGTGTGACAACCGATACCCTGTTGGATGAAATTTCTGGCGATCATTACGATGCTCTATTTATCCCCGGTGGCCCGGCGGTGATGACACTCAGGAAAAACCCGGATATCATCGCCCTGATCCAAGCGTTCCATGGGGACGGAAAACCCATCGCCACGATCTGCGCCGCGCCGCTGCTCCTAAAAGACGCAGGAATACTCACAGGCAAGAGGATCACCGCTCATTTCTCCACAGCGGACGAACTCCCGGAACTCACTGGTAATCGCATCGAACTCGATGCAAAGCTCCTCACCTCCCGTGGCGCTGGCACTGCAATCGAGTTCGGCCTCGCCTTCGTTGCATTGCTGGCTGGCGAGACCGCAGCAGCGGATGTTTCGCGAGCCATCATGGCCTGAAAAGTCTTCCTTGGAATTTGCTCTCGAATTTTTATGTTTACGCCATGGAGTACAGTCATAGAGCTTCTTCTTTCAATCTGAAAAGCGACCTCGTCTCCCTTGATATCACCCGTGACGGTGGCATGCTTGCGCCGGTAGCTTTCAATCTCGGGGATCGTGTCGTATCGCCCTACTCCCTCTCGCCATGGAAGCCGGATGAAGTGGACGCGGAACTCCCTGTACTACTGAAGAATCTACGCGGCGACTTTTTTTGCCTTCCCTTCGGCCCTCAGGGAAACGGCCCGCCGCATGGCGAGACAGCGAACGGCGCGTGGAGCCTAATATCTGAAACAGATCACTCCCTGACTCTAGCGATCAATGCCTCGGACGTTTCCGCGTGCGTCCAGAAAACAATCTCGCTGCGCCCCGGACAGACCGCGATCTACTACGAACATCGTATCTCCGGGCTTGAGGGTGACTACAGCTATGGCAACCACCCAATCCTCGATCTATCCACATATCCAGAAGGCACAGCACGCGTCTCCGTCTCTCAATTCCGATGGGCCTCAGTCTATCCCTCTGCCTTTTCCGATCCTGCAGACGGCGCAAGTCAGTCGCTAAAGGTTGGCGCGATTTTTGACAATCTCTCCGAAGTTCCTCTCGCCGCAGGCGGCACCACCGACCTTACCAGCTACCCCGCCCGCGCGGGTAACGATGATCTGGTGATGATGGTTTCCGAGGCCGCGACGCCGGAGCAGCCCTTCGCGTGGACGGCGGTGGTGCTTGACGGTTTCGTGTGGTTCTCGCTGAAAAATCCCGCCGATTTTCCTGCCACGCTGTTCTGGCTCTCCAACGGCGGACGCTCTGCAACGCCCTGGAAATCACGCCACATCGGTCGCCTTGGCATTGAGGATGTTTGTTCCCATTTCTGCGATAGCGTGGATCTCTCCCGCAAAGATTTGCTGCACGATTTCTCTATCCCCACCTCACGCCATTTCACAAAAGACCACACCGTCACACTACGCAACATCCAGGCGATCGCCGCAGTGCCTGATGGTTTCGGGCTCGTGAAATTCATCGTTCCTTTTGGCGAAAACGCAGTGACACTCACAGATGAATATGGACTTATCGTCACCGCCGCAGTGGACTGGTCCGCCCTCTGATTGCAATTATCTCCCCTATAAAAAACACTATGAAACAACAGCTCGTCGCTCTCTTCGCCATTTCACTTATACCCTCCCTTAATGCCGCCGACCCGCTGGCGCCGAAGGCGGATGGCTCCCCTCTTCGCCTCGCTTGCGTCGGCGATAGCATCACGCAGGGTGCGGGCGCCGGTGAAGGCATGGCCTATCCGACCCAACTCAAGAGTCTCCTTGGGGAGGGCTGGGAGGTCGGCAATTTCGGTGTCAGCGGCCGCACTTTGCTGCGCAAGGGCGATCACCCGTATTGGAAGGAGGATGCCTACAAGAAGGCACTCGATTTCGAACCCGACGCGGTGGTGATCATGCTCGGCACAAACGACACGAAGCCGCAAAACTGGAAGCTCAGGGATGAATTCGAGGGCGATTACCGCGATCTGGTGAAATCATTCCTCAATCTACCTTCCAAGCCCCGTGTCTTCATCTGCCGCCCGGTTCCAGTTCCGGGCAAAGGCAATTTCGGGATCAACGAAGCCTCGCTCCAAGAGCAGATGCCGGTTTATGCCAAGCTTGCAAAAGAACTGAAGGTTGGGGTGATTGATATGTATGCCGCGCTGGACGGCAAGCCCGAGCTTCTACCCGACTGCGTCCATCCCAATACGGAAGGCGCAGGTGAGATGGCGAAAGCCGCCGCTAAAGCATTGACCGGCAAGGATCATTGAAAAAGCCGAGTATCCACCGCCGATAAAAACCCTTACAGTCTTACTCGCCTTAGCCGCCACTACCTTCGCGGATAAGCCGAACATCGTAATCCTCTACGCCGACGATCTCGGCTACGGCGACTTCGTGGTTGAGTCCGACGACAGCTGCGGGCAACTTCTCAACGCGCTACGCGAGTCGGGGGTCTACGGAAATATAAACATTATTTTCTCCGCCGACAATGGCGCGGAGAGATACGCCTACCACCGCGACGAGAAGTTTGGCCATTGGTCCAGCAAACCCCTGCGCGGCCTCAAGCGCGATATCTACGAGGGTGGTCACCGCGTCCCAACGATTATCAAGTGACCCGGTCTTAAAAACCCGGCACTAAATCCGCTGCACTAATCTCACAAATCGATTTCATAACTACATTCGCCGCGGCGCTGGGATTTGAACTACAAGAAAACTCCGCCGAGGATTCGCACGATCTCCTACCACTGCTTACGGGCGAGAAAGAATCCGTCCGGACCAACCATATCCACAACAGGAACCCGAACAGCTACGCGATTCGCCACGGCATGTGGACACTAATCGACACCAAAACCGGCTACCACTCCGGCGTAAACGATGGATGGGAAAAACGCCACTTCTACAAGCCCGAAAAGAAATCGCCGGTCGAGTTGTATGACATGAAAAATGACATCAGGCAGCGTAAAAAGCTCGCCACAGAGTATCCCAAAATCGTAAAAGAATTACAGACTATAATAAAAAAATCCGCAAACAAGGCCACTTACTCCGTGCCTTACTACAGATAAGTAAATGCAAACTCTCTCTTGGCAACATCTCTACTTGCGATACTATTAATTTATGTTCCGTCAGATTTTGCTTCTAATATGTGCATTCCTCTCAACCCCTGCCCTCCTCGCAGAGGGGAACCAAGCCCCATCACCATTGTGGCAATCTACCGCGAATGACGGCTACGACCTCGGCGGCGATTTCACCATCTCAACAAAGTTTCGTGGTGGTAGCGAGGGCACCTTGGTCGCAAAATGTGATCCCAAAGGCAAGTGGAAACCGAACCACAAGGCGCTATTCATAAAGGGCGGAAAGCTCGTTTATGACATTGGTTTTGTAGGTGAAATATCATCCGAAAAGCCTATAACCGAAGGCGGCTGGAACCACGCTGTTCTTGTATATGGCAACGGCATGGCGCGGCTTTTCCTGAATGGCAACCTGGTTGCGCACAAGAAGGACTTTTCCGCGAAGGACACGGCCGACGCAGTTCTCCGCATCGGCGCGGCGGCCGAAGATTTCGGCGGCACTTTTCATGGCGAGATCGGATACGTACGCTACTGGAACCGCGAACTGCCAGCGGAAGAAATCACCGCGCTCGGCAAAGGCGAGGAAGCGAAAACGAATACCCCGCAGCTCAACTGGAAGCCCTTAGACGGCAATACTACCACCAAAACTGTGGAGATCGATCACGCCCGGCTAATCCGTTCATGGGACAAAGGATCGCTCGAAAGCGGCGAGCGCATCTACAGCGGCATGTGCGTAACCTGCCACGGCAACCAGAAGATCGAGGGCAGCATGCCCACTGCTCTGCGTTTCCACTCCGGCGACTTCAAGAACGGCAACGATCCGCACTCGATGTATAAAACCCTCACTCATGGCTACAACCAGATGACTGCCCAGTCATGGATGACACCGACACAGAAATACGACGTCATCCACTTTATTCGTGAGACTTATCTCAAGAAGGATAATCCGAAACACTACACCAAGGTAAACGACGCCTATCTTGCAAGCCTGCCCAAAGGCACGGACATCGGCCCAAAGATAGTAACGATGTTTGGTGAGAACCAGGTTCCCAAGCACCAGAAAATGGACTTCGGTCCGGCGCTATTCTGGACGATCCAGGCAGAACCGGAGAACATTGCCTACAAGGGCATCGCGGTGCGCCTAGACGAGGGTCCCGGCGGAGTTTCCAA
Organism: Prosthecobacter debontii; assembly: GCA_945862245.1. Classification (GTDB taxonomy): domain Bacteria; phylum Verrucomicrobiota; class Verrucomicrobiia; order Verrucomicrobiales; family Akkermansiaceae; genus Luteolibacter. The sequence continues at coordinate 52,726 of CAMAXN010000003.1, read as the reverse complement.
GGGCAATAAATGGCTGCTTTACGACCACGATACCATGCGTGTCGCCGCAGCGTGGACGGGTGATAAGTTCGTGGATTGGAAAGGCATCGCCTTCGACCAAAGTCACGGCACCCACACCTCTATCCTCGGCGACATCGCCTACACGAATCCCGTCGGCGCCGGCTGGGGAAGGCCGGGCGATGGCAGTTTCGAGGAAGTCCGACTGCGCGGACGCGACGATAAGCCCTACGGCCCCCTGCCCCGAGAATGGGCTCATTACAAAGGGCTTTTCATGAACGGTAACCGCGTCGTGATCCATTACACGGTGGGTGATTCGGATATTCATGAACTTCCCGGATACGAAATGAACGGCGCGGAAACCGTCTTCACCCGCACCCTTGAAATCGGGAAATCTTCCAAGAATCTGAAACTCCGAATCGCCCCTTCCAAGACCGCTGTAGCCGCACTCGGAGGCGGCAAACTGTTCCAAGACGCGGACGGCTTCCATGTCCTCAATATTCCCGCCGCATCGACCCCACTTTCTGTGAAAATACTCACCTCCGCCTCCACAGACCTTGGAGCCTTCGCAAAATTTGTTTCCACCTCCGGCAAGCCCATTGACATCACATCGCTCAAGTCGGGCGGTCCTCAACGCTGGTCGGAGATCATCGAGACAGCAGGTAAGATGGGAGCCGAAGGAAAAGCCTTCGAGATCGATGAGATCGAACTGCCGGGTGATGACCGTAGCACATGGTATAGCTGGATGCGGATCGGCGGCTTTGACTTTTTTGAGGACGGTAAACGCGCTGCCGTTGCCACATGGCTCGGCGATGTATGGATTGTCGATGGACTGGGTGGTGAGTTTGGTAAACACCGCTGGCAGCGCATTGCCACCGGCCTGTTCCAACCTCTCGGCGTGAAAATCGCCAACGACACCATTTATGTGAGCTGCCGCGACCAAATCGCCGAACTCCATGACCTCAACGGCGACGGCGAGATCGACCAAATCCGCAGCTTCAACAACGACCACCAGGTCACCGAACATTTTCACGAGTTTGCGATGGGCCTGCAGTCGGACGCAGAGGGAAATTTCTACTATGCGAAGAGTGCACGCCACGCCAAACCCGCCGTAGTTCCCCATCATGGTACCCTTCTGAAAGTGAGCTCCGACGGCAAGACCACGGAAATCATCGCTACCGGTTTTCGCGCCGCGAACGGCGTTTGCCTAAACCCCGACGGAACATTCATTGTCACCGATCAGGAAGGTCACTGGAACCCTAAGAACCGCATCAACTGGGTGAAGAAAGGCGGTTTCTACGGCAACATGTACGGCTATCACGATATCACCGATAATTCCGATTCTGCGATGGAGCCGCCGCTGTGTTGGATCACCAACAACTTCGACCGCAGCCCCGGCGAGCTGATGTGGGTGCCCAAGGAAGCGAAGTGGGGAGCGCTCAACGGATCGCTCCTCAACCTCAGCTACGGCATGGGCCGTATTTACGCGGTACCGCATGAGAGACTACCCGATGGACGTGTCCAGGGCGGTATGGTCTCCCTAGGTCACGATTTTCCCACCGGTATCATGCGCGGGCGTTTCCATCCCGGCGACGGCCAACTTTACTCCATCGGCATGTTCGCTTGGGCCGGAAACAAGAACCAGGACGGCGGTTTTTACCGTATCCGCCATACCGGTAAAACTACTCATCTTCCCATCGCATTGAACGCCACCAAGAAAGGTATCATCCTCCGCTTCACCGATCCGATCGACGCCATAAGCGCTGCCGACGTCGCCAACTACCAAGTGAAAGTCTGGGGACTCAAGCGTACAGAAAACTATGGCTCGCCACACATTGATGAGCACCCTCTCAAGGTCACGTCCGCGAAGTTGCTCGAAGACGGCAAAAGCGTGGCCATCACCATTCCGGACATCGCCCCGACATGGTGCATGGAAATCGAATACGAACTTAAAAATGCAGAGGGATCTTCTTTCACCGGATGCATAAACAACACGATTCACGAGACCGTGAAGTGACCTCAATACCGCGTCACTGCGCTTCGCTCATCCCCCGCCTCGGGCTCTGGAATGGTGTCGCGTATCGCTTGAATCTTCGCGCAGACCGCATCCCATTTCCCCTGAGTGAACTGGGTGGGGGGAGAGAGCTTTTTACGAAAAGATTCCACCCTCGCCCGCGCATCGTCGCGGACACCTAAGGGTAATTCTGCGATGGCTTTCGCAGCTGTTTCCGCTGTCTCCGTCTGGTGGCAAATCATCGCGAGATCGTTGCCGGCGGCGATCGCTAATTTAACGTCCTCGCCGCGACCATAGCGGTTCACAATCGCGCCCATATCAAGGTCGTCGGTCATTACTAGGTGCTTATCAAACCCGAGCTGATCCCGCAGCCAACCTGTGACGATGCGTTTTGAAAGCGAGGCGGGAAACTCGGCATCGATCTGTGGGAATATTACATGAGCCAGCATCACGGCGTCGAGCTCCGGCATCAGCGCCGTGTATGGGATCACGTCCTCGCGCATCATTTCTTCCTTGGTGGCTTGGGAGAAAGGCAGATCTTCGTGCGGATCGCTCATCGCACGCCCGCAGGCCGGGAAATGTTTGCCGCAGCCGAGCATCCCGTGCTTGCGCGTCCAGCGGTTCCAAATCCCCGCTCGGTTAATTACATCCTGCGCATCCCGTCCCCAACAACGCTGACGCAGCGCGTTTTGCGTCCCGGGAAAATGGTCAAGATCAAGCACTGGCCCAAAGTTCAGGTTTAGCCCAAGCATCCGCAGCAACTCTGCCGTTGCCTCCCCCGCCCTAGCGATCTGTTCCGTCTGCGGATTCAAGGCAAACGCTGAAGCCGAAGGGCATGCGGGCGCGATGGCAGCCGTTCGTGTGACCTGTCCACCCTCTTGATCGATGCCGAGAATCGGATCGTCACAGGAAAATTCGCGAAGATCATCTGTCAGTTTCCGTACTTGCTCCGGGGTTGCAATATTCCGACTGAAAAGGATAAACCCCGCCGGCTGCAATTTCATGAAAAGAGCCGCCTCCTCAGATGAAAGCTCCGTTCCCTTCACCCCCAGCAGCAGCAGCGATCCATGCATAGACAAGAGCGAAAGTGAGAGAGCTTTGGTTTGCAATGCTTTTGGTGGCATCACGCCCATACCGGATCCGCCGAACTTGAAAGCCGGCCTTGTCACGGGCACTTCTGCCGGATAGATTCTCCTAGGCATCTTGGAAACTCCTCGCATTAAAGCGTAGGAGGACACGAAGCCGCCACCTTTACAGATTGCCACATGCGCATACGAATACTCGATCTTCTCCAACAGAACCCGGAGAAAACCTTTTCCAGAACACAGATCGCAAAAGTGCTCGAACTCGCCGTTGACCGCAACGGCGAGTTCGGCGGCGTTTTGGAAGACCTCACCGCAGCGAAGCTGATCGCATGCAGTTCGAAAAAACTCTACTCGCTGCCAATAATACCGGAGCAAAAAAAGAAACCGGATGGCAAAGCAACTGCGAAGACCACCGCGAAAGGCTCACTCACCGGCTCAATCAAGTTTCTGCCCAACGGCCACGCCTTTTTCTACCCGATCATCGGCGATGTGCAAAACGAGGCCAACGGTATCGACTTCACAATACATTCCCGCATATTCATCCCCCGTGACAAAACCGCCACGGCACTGGATGGCGACAACGTCCGCATTGCCCCCTCCGCACCAAGCCAGAAACCCCGCCAGCGTGGCGCCGTCGCAGACGATCAGGAAATGCGTGGCGCCGTCATCGAAATCCTTTCCCGCCGGTCCGGGCGCATCGTCGGCATTTTCCGAAAGAAAAACAAGTTCGCTTGGGTAGAAACCGACGACAAGGCGCTCGAGGGCCGCATCAACATCACCGGCGACACGACCGCCGAGCCAGGCCAACTCGTCGTTGTCGATCTGGAAAGCTGGGCGAACTCGAATACCGATCCCATCGGGCGCGTGATCGAAGTACTCGGATGGCCCGGCGATGCGGGCGTGGACATTCTCTCCACCATCGCCCGCTACGGCCTGCACACCTCCTTTCCCGAGGAAGTCCTGCGCGAGGCGCGCGCCGTCCCGGAGCAACCCGACGAGGCGGAGATCGCCCGCCGCCGCGACCACCGCAGCAAGCTCGTCATCACCATCGACCCCGCCGACGCGAAAGACCACGACGATGCGATCTACATCGCGAAAACCAAGGCCGGTGGCTGGCTGTTAGAGGTGCACATCGCGGACGTTTCCCACTACATCAAGCCTGGCTCGCCGATGGACAAGGAAGCCGTCGAGCGCGGCAACTCCACCTACCTCGTGGACCGCGTGCTGCCCATGCTGCCGGTTGAGCTTTCCAACGGAATCTGTTCCCTCAAGCCGGATGTGGATCGACTCACCAAGTGCGCGATCATCGAGATTTCCGCAGATGGCCACATCCTCAACACGAAATTCGTCGATGCCGTGATCCACTCGCGCGCGAAACTTTCCTACGAGCAGGCACAGGCCATCCTTGACGGAAAAGGCGCACCGGAAGGCTCCGATCCGCATCTTGTCGGCTCGGTGAAGGAGGCATGGAAAATGGCGTCGCTACTGCGGAAAAATCGCTTCGCGAACGGCGCGCTCGACCTTGAGATGACCGAGATCAAGATCAAGCTCGATGAGAACGGCCGCGCCTGCGAGGCGCATACCGTCGTCCACACGGAGTCCCACCAACTCGTCGAGGAATGCATGCTCATCGCAAACCAATCCGTGGCTAAAATCCTGCGCGAGCGCTCGAAGCCTTCCATTTTCCGCATCCACGAGGATCCCGATCCATCCCGCCTACTGGACTACACGGAGACCGCAAAACAATACGGCTACACGCCCGGTGACCTCACGAACCGCTCCCACATTCAAGCCTTGTTGGATGCCTCCAAGGGCAGCGCCGAGGAGCACCAGATCAAGCTCGGCCTGCTGAAATCGCTCAAGCGCGCCGCCTACGCCGCCGATCCCCTCGGCCACTACGGCCTAGCGAAAACGGACTACACCCATTTCACCTCCCCGATCCGTCGCTACGCCGATCTTATCGTCCACCGCTCGCTGCAGCCGTTTTTGGAAAACCCGCCGAAGCATCCCGACCGCACCCCGTCTCAAGCGGATTTGCGCGACATCGCCCGCCACATTTCCGAGACCGAGCGCACCTCCTCCGAGGCCGAGTCCGAGACGAAACAGATCAAGCTCTTAGAATACCTAGAGCTCATCGCCTCGACTGACCTCGCCAAAAATCAAGGTGAGGAAACAATATTTAACGGAGTCATCACCGACGTCCGCCCGATGGGCTTGATGGTCGAAATTCCCGACATGGGCGTCCGCGGTGTGGTCAAGCGCGAGGATCTTCCCCGCTCCAGTAACTGGCGCTTCGAACAACACAACATGGCATGGACCTCCTTCGACGGCCGCCGCCTTGCCCTCGGCATGAAGCTACCGCTACGCATCATCGCCATCGACAAGGTGAAACGCTTCGTCGATTTCGCCGTCGCCGGTGCGCCCACCACCGAGGGAGTGAAGCCCGGTAAAGGCATCCGCCCATCCGCAAAAGGCCACGCGAAAGGTAACAAGAAACCCACGCCAAAGCCGGCCGCAAAAACTGGCCCGCAGAAAAAGCGCGGCGGCTCCTCACGCAGTCGGAGATAGCCCAGCACCTCGTGGGGGCGATCTTCGGTCGCCCCTCAGGGTAATTTCTCGCGCAGCCGGAGTTTGGTTGGCAGCAGGCGCTTGAGAGGCTTTTGTTAGCTAATACCTCGCACCTATGGATAGTCTGTTGGAAATCGAGGAAGCCATCGACCGCCTCCGACAGGATCAGATAATGGCGTTGGTCGACCGCATCGAACAACGCGTTGCTGATGAGTGGGATCGCAGGTTCGAGCAGGACGTGAACAGCGGCAGGCTCAACGAGGTAGCCCAGCGCGCCTTGGCCGAACACCGAGCCGGACAATCTACGCCCTTCCCAGCGCATGAAGAGTAAGGCCGTACCCTCTTCCTGTGAAGGTTATCGAAAACTGCCCGCCAACATCCGCAACCGGGCAAGGAGACATTATGAGCTCTGACTTAATGATCCCCGCCATTCCTCGCTGCATTTCAAAAAGGTCGGCGATTTTTGTTCGGTTCGCGTCACCGGTAGCTACCGCGCGGAAATTCTAATCGTAGCTGCCGCGTCCCGCGGCAGGCTGTGAAATCGGCGTCCCGCCGCGATATGAAACAACGGGCGGCGGGACGCCGCAGCCACCATCCATCGTCCTTGAAGTTTCCCACCACAGGCATGATGTTTCTCGCGTGGTCGACAATTCCGCAACATCCGAACAATCCTTCTCGCTCCGCGGGCAGTTGCTGATCGCGTCGCCAAGCCTTGCCGACGGCACCTTCGACCATTCCGTGATTATACTCTCCCATCATACCGCTAACGACGGGGCGGCGGGTGCTATTATCAACCACCGTACCGAAACCACTGTCGGCGAGTTACTGCCTAAGCCAGAGTTCAAGGCGCTGCGGAAACTCCCCGTTTATCACGGTGGGCCCCTTGCCACCGATGAACTGACCTTTTCCTCCTTCTCGTGGAGCGATACCGATGGTCTCCGCTACCGTCCACGCATCTCCGCCGAAGCCGCCGCGAACCTCATCGGCATGCCCGGCCAGATCGTTCGCGCCAGCATTGGCCACTCCGCATGGTCGCCAGGACAGTTGGAAAACGAACTGACACGAAATACTTGGATTCCCCTTAAGCCCGACCACACCCTGCTCTCCCGCGCTCACGACCTCTCCCTCTGGAACGAAATTCTCAAAGATATCTCTCCCTACCACCACCTCCTCTCCCAAGCACCGCAGAATCCCTTCCTTAACTAAAATTCAAATCTCAAATCTCAAATTTCAAAAACCTAGGGACTTCCGCTTCACGTCTCTTCCACTTCTAACTTCTCACTTCTTGCCCATGTCTTCCCTCACATTCCACCCCATCAGCGAGGTCATCGCCGAAATTGCCGACGGAAAACTTGTGATTGTCGCCGATGATCCGAACCGCGAAAACGAGGCAGACCTAATCGGAGCAGCTTCTCTGTGCACGGCGGAGATGGTGAATTTTATGGCCATTCACGGCCGTGGCCTGATCTGCTCGCCCCTTTCCGCCGAGCGCGCGGAGGAACTTGACCTCCCCCAGATGGCCCGCCGCAACCATGAAGGCATGAAAACCGCTTTCACCGTCTCCGTGGACGCAGCGAAGGGTATATCCACCGGCATCTCCGCCGCCGACCGAGCCCTCACGATACGCCTCCTCGCCGATCCCAAAGCGCACGCCGATGACTTCGTGAAACCCGGCCACATCTTTCCGCTTCAAGCCATGCCCGGCGGCGTTCTACGCCGCGCCGGCCACACGGAAGCAGCTACCGATCTCGCCACCCTTGCAGGACTTCCGCCCATAGGCGCGATCTGCGAGATCATGGGCGAGGACGGCACCATGGCCCGCGTGGGTGAACTCGGGGAATATCAGAAAAAGCACGGCCTCAAGGCCTGCACTATCGCCCAGCTCATTGAATACCGCCGCCGCTCCGAGAAATTCGTCAAGCGCGATCAAACGATCCTCATGCCCACGGAGTTCGGCGATTTTGACTGCCACCTCTACACCGTTTCCATCGATGATTCCCACCACCTCGCCCTAACGAAAGGCGAGATCGATCCCGAGAAACCGACCCTCGTCCGCGTCCATTCCGAATGCCTCACCGGCGATGTGTTCCATTCCCAACGCTGCGATTGCGGCCCACAGCTCGCCGCCGCAATGAAGCGTATTTCCGAAGAGGGTGGCGTTCTTCTTTATCTCCGCCAGGAAGGCCGTGGCATCGGCTTGCCAGCAAAAATCCACGCCTACAAGCTCCAGGAGCAGGGACTCGACACGATCGAGGCTAACGAGAAACTCGGCTTCGCCTCCGACCTCCGCGACTACGGCATGGGCGCCCAAATCCTCCATGACCTTGGCATCCGCCGCATCAAGCTCCTCACCAACAACCCAAAAAAAGTAGTCGGTCTTGAAGGCTACGGCCTAGAAATCACTGAACAACTCCCTCTCTCCCTCCCCGCCAACATCCACAACCAGAAGTATCTGGATACGAAGCGGATCAGGATGGGGCACACGTTGTGAAACTTTAAGTTTTAAACTTTGAACCCTAAGGTTCGGAATCGAAGCCGGGAGTAATGATGTCCAAGTTTCTCATCATTTTCCCGATACTAGTTTACCTTCACCATCTGCCAAAAGTCCTTACGCATATCCATACCGCCGGAGGCTTTTGACTGCTGCGGTTCTCATCCGCAGCTTTTTGGGTTAGCGATGGAAAAACGAAGTAAGCTGGTTGCAGCCTGTCCGATTGAGAAGAATTTGAACCGCCAAGGAAGAGAAATTCGCCAAGGAGGAATTGTTTTTTTGAATTCTTCACTTTTCTTACTAGGCGAACTTGGCGGTTCAACCCGAAATCCGAGGTTGCAGAGGAACTCATTGGAATTTTGAGATCGCTCGCTTTCCCGCCTCTTCCTTGAGATTTGAATTTTGAATTTTGAATTTTCAGCCCTTGCCAAGCCCCGCCGACTCCCCTACCCCATCCGGACACCATTATGCCTAGCGTCAACGTAATCAACCTCCGCAAGGGACATGCAGTCCGCCACAACAATGAAGTATGCGTTGTGATTGAGCACGAACTCAAGACTCCTCCCCGCATGGCTTCGTACGTGCAGATGTCAATTCGCAGCGTGGCGTCCAAGAAGGTCTCCAACCTCCGGCTCACTTCCAACGACTCGCTCGAAGGCGTCCATCTGGAAAAAATCGCCCATGAGTATTCCTACAAGGACACCGAGGGCTACCACTTCCTCCACCCCGAGACCTACGATGACATGGTCGTTTACGCGGATCTCATCGAGGGCGTGAAAAATTACCTAATCGAGGGACAGGCCTACACCCTTATGATTGCGGACGGCCTCGTCGTCAGCATCGAGCTGCCGCTGACGATGGTCATGACCGTCGCCGAATCCTCCGAGGGCGTAAAGGGCGACTCCGCCAACAACGTTTACAAACCCGCCACTATGCAGACCGGGCTCAACGTGAACGTCCCGCTCTTCATCAACCAAGGCGAGCGCATCTCGGTGAAAACCGAAGACGGCTCCTACCAAGGCCGCTCAAACTGATTTTTTACTAGATTTTGGTAAGGATTCGACTTGACGTGTGGAATTCCCAAGCCATTCTTCCGCCCCCGTTAACCGATTTTCATTATGGCACGTATTTGTAGCATCAGAGGAACCCGCGTCCGCTCCGGCGGCAGAATCCATCGCTCCGGCTTAGCCAAGAAAAAGGGCGGTATCGGTCGTCACGTAACCAAGGTGACAAAGCGCACCGTATCCCCAAACCTTCAGACTAAGCGCATCTGGGTACCCGAACTCAACAAGTTCATGCGCATCAAACTCAGCTGCCGCGCGTTGAAGACCATCAACAAGAACGGCGCCTTCGTGACTCTGAAGAAGGCAGGCCTCGTCAGTTAGGCGGTTATGCACGGCTTTTCCTATAAGAATGGAGAGCTATTCTGCGAAGACGTTTGCCTGAATTCACTCGCCGAGGAACACGGCACTCCCCTCTATGTATATTCGGCGGGGACGATAATCGACCATTACAACCGCCTGAACAAGGCACTGGCAGGCGTCGATCATGAAATCGCATACGCGGTCAAAGCGAACTCCAACCTCTCCGTTCTACGCTTGCTCGCCACCAAGGGCGCGGGCTTCGACATAGTCTCGGGCGGCGAGCTTTTCAGGGTCATCAAAGCCGGCGGAGATCCCGCCCACTGCACCTTCGCCGGTGTCGGTAAAACCCGTGAGGAAATCATCTACGCTCTCGAACAAGGCATCTACTCCTTCAATGTCGAAAGCGAGGAGGAACTCCGCTACCTGAATGAGGTCGCCGGGGAACTCGGGAAAATCGCTCCCGCCGCCGTTCGCGTGAACCCCAACGTGGACGCGAAGACACACAAATACATCTCCACCGGCAAGAGCGAGAACAAGTTTGGCGTCGATTTCACCGCTATACCGAACCTCTACGCCCGCGCTGCTGCGGAACTCCCCCACATCCGCCTCCGCGGCCTGCAGATGCACATTGGCTCGCAGCTCACCTCCATCGACCCCTTCATTGAGGCCGTAGAAAAAGTAATTCCGATGGTGACCGCCCTCAGGGAGAAGCACGGCATCGAGTTTTGGTCCATCGGAGGCGGCATCGGTATCGTCTATCAGGATTCCCTGAACTCCGGCACTCCCGACTGGTGGTCATCCAAGGAAGAATCCGAACGTCCCCTCACCATCGAAAAATACGGCCAGGAACTCGTCCCACGTATTAAGGATCTCGGACTCAAAATTCTTCTAGAACCCGGTCGCTACATCGTTGGCAATGCCGGCGTCCTCGTCACCCGCTGCCTCTACGAGAAAAAAGGTTCGGCAAAGACCTTCAAGATCGTCGATGCAGGTATGAACGACCTGATCCGCCCCGCTCTTTACGAAGGACACCACGAGATCATCCCGCTCACCGAGCCGACCTCCTCCGAACTCATCAAGGTCGATGTGGTCGGCCCGATCTGTGAAAGCGGCGACTTCTTCTGCCAGGATCGACCGCTCCCTGATTTCCAGCCCGGCGATGCTTTAGCACTGATGTCGGCTGGAGCTTATGGCTTCGTGATGGCCTCGAACTACAACTCACGCCCCCTCCCCGCCGAAATCTTGGTAGAAGGAGAAGACGCGACCCTAGTCCGCAAGCGCCAGACCCTAGAGGATCTGATCGAGGGTGAGCTGTAAATTTTTAGGGTGAGAGCAAATCAGCCGCCTAGCTTCGCAAAGCTCCCCGAGCGGCTCGACTTCGCCTTCCTGCTATCCGCCCGCTCAATTCGGCGCTTTCACGACATTATACCAAGCCTTAGCTCCAAGTATTTTGTCGCCTTCTTTTGAGAGTAGCCCTGTCATATCGATCAGGTGCAGGTATTTTTCCTCAAGCGCACCAACATCAAGAGTCACTGTCATGCTGTCTTTGGATAGCTTTGCGCCTGCTATGGCCAGGGGCTTCTCATCCTTTTTCGGCGCGCCGTAAGCTTGGTGGTAATCGTAGGTATGCTTTTTCACTGAAAGGGTCTTGAGTGTAGTGGCGTCGAGCGGCTGGCTAAATCGCAGCACAAACCCTTCCGGCAGCGCCTTGATTTTATCCAACGAAAGGAAGGGTTTCCCGTTCCATTTTATGCGCGTGATACCCTTAGAGCCGGCCCATGAAAGAGCGGTTTTACCAACATACATATCGCCGTCGCTTCCGAAGATAATGCGGTTATTGCCTATACCAAGCGGTGAGCCGTCAAACATCGGAACCAGCGCCGTTTGAAAAACACCGTCAACCTCATCATCAAGTACACGGACAAGGTTGGGTTGGTTCATCTCGCCGATCACTGTCTGTCCGGCCATGCCTTCAGTAAACATGCCCTTAGGGATCACCACCGGCCACGTCGGTGAGTTAGCCAGCTCGCCCTGCGGAAAAAAACCAGCAGCGGGCGTCTGCATCGCATCAAGCTTCGCCACATCCATGAGACGCGGATCACCGCCGTTCCAACCTTTTTTCCATACGAGCGATGCGGGATGCCCGTAGAACCCATCTTTCCTCACATCGTAGAGTGGACTGGTCGGACGCCAGTCGCCTTGATTGTCGGTGATGAGAAGACGGCCTTTGGCGTCAAATCCGATGCCGTTAGGCGAGCGGAAGCCGCTGGCATAGGGCTCCATGGTTTTCCCATCGGGCGAAAGTTTTAACACCCAGCCGCGCCATTTCACACGTGCATACATACGGCCGGCAGCATTGCTGTTCTTGCCCCAGGTCTCGCGCGTGGTCATGCCCTTGAAATCGACCTGCCCGATCTCGGAAAACTCGCCGCGGATCTCCCTCGCCATCGACGCCCCGTTCGAGGCAATGCCGAGCACAATGTAAAGATTCCCCTCTGCATCCCGCGCCGGACCGTAGTTAAACTCGTGGTAGTTCCCTGACATCCCGAAATCGTCGAATACGGTCTCATATTCGTCTGCGCTACCGTCGCCATCGGTATCCTTGAGTCGTGTGAGTTCAGCGCGCTGCATCACCAGTATGCTACCGTCCTGCTCCGCCAACATGCCGAGCGGTTCCTGCAGACCGGAGGCAAAGAGTTTCCAGGAATTATCGGCGGGATTGTAAAACATCACCTCGCCACGGTGGAAGGCTACAGCGAGGCGTCCGTCCGGCATGCGATCCATCGCACCGACCTGTGGATCGATGCCTGCTGGAGTAGTAACGTTTTCAAAGGTAAAATGATCCGTCCATCCGAAGGCAGTGGATCCGAACGTGACGCATGCGAGAAAAGTTACGGTCTTCATTTCATTTCAGTATGTAAGTAAGTGTGAATGCGGCGGCTTCGGCGGGCGTGAGAGTGAGCTTGCCGCCCTCGAGCTTTCCCTTGTCGGCGGTGACGGCAACTCCACTTTGCGCTGGGAAATCAAGAACAACCGCATCGGGCGTGGCCACGCTGAATGACCTCACGAAACCCATGCCCTCCGCGACCGGCGAATAGGACTCCGTCACCATCCGCGCCCCTGCTGTGTATCGGAAAACCGGCAGCCCGCCCTTAAGCTTGTAGCCAAGAAATTTCATCGCTGTATCCGCTCCGAAGGGCGATGCTTGCTCAGTGTATCTGACCGGCCCTAGTATCTCCGCAAGCCCGTTGCCGTTGCCTTGCCAGTAAGAAAACCCGGCTATAAATCCGCCCGTCCAAGCGTAGCGCAAGCGACTGCTCCCTGCGTCCCAGCACAGGCCATTCAGGTCATCGAGCGCGACCGCGATGGAGGCCGGGCTGGCGTCGGGCATAAAAATGCGCATCACCTGCGGACGAACCGCTTGGGTTGGAGACGCCGCATAGGGATCGCCTTTTTCCTGCTTTTTCTCAACCGCACCTTTTGAAACCTCCATTATGTGCTCGTAAATTACACGCAGACCTTCCTCACCGACATGAACCATCGAGGGCATATCAATCGCGCCCGGCCGCTTTTTCTGAGGAGCAATGGACCATTTTAAGAAATCATCCGGCTTTCCTTCATACAGACCGCGAATTTCGACTAGCGAAGGCCCGACGACCATCTGGTCGAGTAAGTGGCAGGCAGAACAGTTCATCGTGAAAAGCTGCTTCCCGTCAGGAGCGGCAGATACCTCCATAAGCACCGCTGCGAAAATGAAAAAAATCGGCTTCATCGGGTTTTTAATAGCGCATCGAGTGGTGCATTAGGTAACTTAGCAAAATCTACCTATCTGTCAAATATACTCAAAACAGAAATCAGGATACCTAACGCCCAGCGCGAACGAATACGCGGTGACCTACCCGTAGAATATAAGAACGCAATTAGGTTGTGCGGGCGGAACACGATCGAATCGCCCTCCAGGATATCGAGCACCGCTAGTTATTCCTTACAGTCATCGCTGGTGGGTAGGGATTCATTGAGAAATTCCTAGTCACTTTCAAGCCTCGATCATCGCGTAGGCGTTGTGGTTGTGGATGGACTCGAAATTCTCCACCTCTACACGAAACCACTTGACTGCGTTATGCACCTTCAGGCCTGCGGCGACATTGCGCGCCAAGTCCTCCACGAAAACCGGTTGGTCGTAGGCGCGCTCAGTGACCGCTTTTTCGTCTACCCTTTTTAATCCAGCGTAAAGCTCACAGCTTGCGGAGGACTCGGCGAGGTCGATCATCTCTGTAAAAGTCAGGCTCTCATCGGCCTCGACGGAGATTGTGACCATGCCGCGCTGGTTGTGCGCGCCCCTCTCACTGATCGCCTTCGAACATGGGCAAAGCGTTGCTACGGGAACTTGGAGGCTGAGAAAAATGGCATCGCCCTCCCCAGCCGAGTGGCGGCACTCCATACCGATTTCGTAATCGAGCTTACTGCGCATCTCGGAAACGGGCGCGACTTTATCAAGGAAAAGTGTAAATTCGCAGCCAATATACGCGCGCTCCGACTCAAGCTTCGCAGCAAGATCCTTTGTCAAACGCATCACCGAAGCTCCACCCAGCGGTTCGGAAAAATCATGCAGCGCCTCCACGAAGCGGCTCATATGCGTCCCTTTCAGATGAGCATGTAGTTCCACGGTCATTTCGAACTTCGCCACTGTGTGCAAAACCTCGCCCTCCAAGCCGAGATATGTGGCAGGATAGCGCAGTTCGCGCACACCGACCCGGTCGATAAGGATCTCGCGATGATCCGATTCGCTCTGCGTATCTGGCAATCCCTTCATTTCAATAAGTAAAATTAACTGCAGTTGGACGCAGACGGACGTGAATTTTAATAAATCTTTGAGCTGTTTTATGCACAGTCAGATCAGACCCGCTTTTATCCATGTCTATTTTACTAGAAAGTGGCGAGCTTTTGTGTCTGTCCATCTTGCTTTGCTCGATTGTAGTTTGAATTCGTTTCCCCAAGCTCATCGACATCATTTTTCCTCCGGTCATGGAACTCGAAAAAGCCCGCCCGGTGATGCGGGCGAGCTTGAAATCAAAATCTCATGCTAATTCGCTGAATCCTTGGATGCTCAGGACATCAGGTTGATGGCGCGGGACTGCTTGATCGCGTTGTTAATCTGGCGATGCAGCTTGGCAGAAACACCTGTTACGCGGCGTGGAAGTATCTTGCCTGTCTCTGAAGTGAATTTCGCTAGAATCTCGGGATTTGTCGGTTTCAATTGTTCGACAGGGATGTCCTGCCTACGGCGGGTCATCTGGCGGTTCGCCTTGCGGAAATTGATGCGGCGTTGGATGGTCTTTGGCTCGGACATAAGATTAGCGGAGTTCGCGGTGTAGGGTGCGGCGTTTAAGGAAGTGGTTAAACTTCACTTTCTCTAGCCGCCCCGGAGTGCGTAGACTTTTTTTGTTGCGCGTGGTGACGTAACGGGAAGTTGGTTTGCCCTCAGCTTTCGCTTCGGTGCATTCAAGTATAATGATTTCGCGTGGCATGGTGATTTGCGGGAGGCGGACTATGGTTCATTCGTCATCCTCGTCAAGCGAAACCGTGACGGAATCCTCATCTTCCTGCTGAATACCTCCGCTGAAGCCGACTTCATCAGATAGACGGAACCTGCGGTTGCCGTATTCCTTCTCCCATTGAGCCTGGCATTCGACGGTAAGGCGGGCGAATGGAATAGCTTCAAGGCGCGCAGTGGGGATTTTTCTTTCGGATATTTCGCAGTTTCCGTAGGTGCCTCCCTTAATACGGCGCAGAGCTTGTTCGATTTCGTAAAGGGCGTCCTGCTCCTTAGCGAGAACAGAAAGGGCGAAATCTCTGTCATAGGCATCGCTACCGGCGTCGCCTTGGTGCTGGCCGCTGCCGGATGCTTCGCTGCCTTCCGGAGCGTTGCGGATCGTGTCGCGAGTCATGCCAGACATGGAATCCATGAGTGAATCACGCAGATCAAGCAAGCGCTGGCGTTGCTTCTCTATGAAGGCGGGACTGTGGCTACCACCTAAGTTCGAGGAGGGCTTGTGCACTACTACGGCCTTGGGCGGCACAAAAGGAGGTTTCCTCACCGGCGGCGGAGGCGACACGCCGACCAAAGAGGATTTCCTGACACCCGATTTCATTTTATCGGGTTTCTTGGGGGCGGGCTTCACAGCCGGGGAGACATGGGGCACCACTTTTTTAGGAGTTTCGGCTTTCTTTGCGGGAGCAGCTTTCTTTGCGGGAGCAGCTTTCTTTGCGGGAGCAGCTTTCTTTGCGGGAGCAGCTTTCTTTGCAGGTGCGGCTTTCTTTGCGGGAGCAGCTTTCTTAGCAGGTGCGGCTTTCTTAGCGGGAGCAGCTTTCTTAGCGGGAGCAGCTTTCTTTGCGGGAGCGGCTTTCTTTGCGGGAGCAGCTTTCTTAGCGGGAGCGGCTTTCTTTGCGGGTGCAGCTTTCTTAGCAGGTGCAGCTTTCTTTGCGGGTGCAGCTTTCTTAGCAGGTGCAGCTTTCTTAGCAGGAGCGGCTTTCTTAGCAGGTGCAGCTTTCTTCGAGGGAGCAGCTTTCTTCAAGGGAGCGGCTTTCTTAGGCACTGCTTTTGCAAAGACTATCTTCGGGGATTTTTTCGTGGGCATATCGGATATTCTCTAGGAAATCGTAAATTGGAGTCGTTACATTGGAATTTAACGGCTATTCCCCATGCATTTGGAGGCGGTGGATTAACTCTTCAGGGTAGCCGATTCAAGGGGAAATTTCACATTATTGAAAATATCTTTCGCTACAGATGTGTGCGGGGAAGCTTGAATTCCCCCGACCATCTCCTAACATGCCGATCCGATATGCAACTTAGCGTGATAGTCGAATCCCTACTCATTGCCTCCCAAGAACCGCTTTCTTCTGAGGAAATGGCCCGCCTCGTGCGCGCCCGTGTTGCGGAAGCGGAGGACGTGCTCATCCGAGAGACCGAGGAAGGTTCCTCCCCCGCCCCGCTACCCAACTGGCTATCAGCACTCGCGCAAACCACCCCCGAACTGGCCGCTGAGGCGATCGCCGAATTGAACAACCACTACGAACACAGCCACCGCGCGTTCACCATCCTCGAGCGACCAAACGGCTGGAAAATTTACACGCGAGCCGATTACGGCGATTTCGTACGCCATCTTTTCCCCGGCAGGAAACCCGAACGCCTATCCGGCCCCGCCATGGAAACACTGGCCATCGTCGCGTACCGCCAACCGATCACTAAGGCCGCCATTGAGGCAGTGCGTGGCGTTTCCTGTGACAGTATGATCCAGAAACTTTTAGATCGCGACCTCGTCCGCATCGGCGGCCGCGCCGACCTTCCTGGCCGCCCACTGCTTTACCTGACCACCGATATGTTTTTCGAACACTTCGGCATCAATAGTATTGATGACCTTCCCAACGCCTCCGAGCTGCGCCGCTTGAAACTTCCCGAAGCCAAGGAAGAAGCCGCGCCCGCTGAGCAAACCGAGATGCAGCTCACTCTCTCAGTCATCGGCACACCCGCCGCCGCCGCAAGTGAAGAGTCCGTCACGCCCGACCCATTATGAGCCTCGAAGAAATCCGCCAACAAATTGACCTTATTGATAAGGACTTGCTCGATCTCCTATCCCAGCGTGCGGATCTTGTCCATGAGGTCGGCGTGATTAAGAAGCGCGATAGCCTACAGATCTACGCCCCCGAACGTGAACAGGCCCTGCTCGAACGGCTAATCTCCATGAACCAAGGCCGTCTACCGGAAAAATCGATACGAGCAATTTACCGCGAAATCATGTCCGCAGCGCTCGCCTTGGAAGAGGATTTGAAAATCGCTTACCTCGGCCCCGAGGGTACATGGACGCACCAGGGTGCAATCAAGAAATTCGGCCACTCGGTCACCTACTCGCCGCAACCGAATTTCTCCGATGTCTTCGATCAGGTTACGCGAAGGCAGGCAGATTACGGTGTCGTACCTATCGAGAATTCCACGGAAGGTTCCGTCTCGCATACGCTTGATCTCTTCGTCGATTCCTCGCTCCACATTTGTGCCCAGATCCTGCTGCGTATTGAGAACTGCTTGATGTCCGCCATCCCGCGAGGAGAAATCAAAACCCTGTACTCCCATCCTCAGGTCTTTGGCCAGTGCCGGAGCTGGATCCTGAAAAATTTCCCTGAAGCGGATCTTGTCGAGGTCTCCTCCACCACCAAAGCAGCGGCGCTCGCCAAAGAAAAATCCCACGAAGGCGCAGCCGCACTCGGCGGTGCGCTCGCTGCGGAACTCCACGGCCTTGATCTGCTCGAGACATCGATTCAAGATCGCGCGACAAATACTACACGCTTCCTCGTGATCGGCGAGAAAACTTGCCCGCCCACCGGCAACGACCGTACCTCTATTCTATTCGCGATCAACGACCGCCCCGGCTCGCTCGTCAACGCGCTCAGGGCCTTCGACCAGCTCCACATCAACATGTCGAAGATCGAATCCCGCCCATCCAAGCGCAAGGACTGGGAATACATCTTCCACGTCGATCTCTCCGGCCACGCCGAAACCGAGAACGTCGCCCAAGCCCTTGACGAACTTGCGAAGCACTGTTCCATGGTGAAAATCCTCGGCTCCTATCCGGACTCAGGCGAGTAAGGAGAGCACGCTTCTAGCCGGCTTCATTGAAAACGGTACAAACCGCATATCCAATGCACCGTATTGCCATACTTTTATCCGCTGCGTTTTCCGCCGGCTGCGCCACGAAACCTGTCAGTATATCACCCGGCTTCAACTCCAGCATACTCACCGCTGTGAAATCTATGCCCTCCGGCGGCGGATACGATGGTAGCGACGCAACTAAGAACCTCCTGCACGGCGCATGCCCGATACTCAACGACGGCAGCATCCTAGTGGATGTGAACCGCGCAAAACCCAGTTTTTGCTCCGGTGCGACCTATCTTGTATTACTCAAAGCGATGAACGATAACCGTAAGGAAATGCGTCCGGATATCGACCAAAAAGACGGACATGGCGTATTTGGCCGCTGGAATTCAAATGGTCCGGGCGCCGCCAAGCTCGTGGCGGATCTCGGTGCTGGGAAAAATTTCACCTCATGGGTACAGGCGCGCCCCGGCGATTTCCTCAAAATTTGGTGGACGGATCAGATCGGCGGAGGCGAGCTCGGACACCACGTCGTCTATCTCGGCCATAATGCCGAAACCATCCGCTTCTGGTCGAGCAACCAGCCTGGCGGTTACGGAAAGAAATCGGTGCCGCGCCGAGAATGTCGCCGCGTCCTCTTCACCCGCATTACCAGCCCGGAAAAATTCGCCACCGCGAAAAAACTTGCCACCGCCGACCCATGGCTCGCTGCAATGTTGCACGAAGATTTCACATGGGATGAAGTAGCTGAGAAATGCCGAGTGAGGGAGTGATCGTGGTGCGCGGCCACTGGAATCATACACGCCTCGCGACGGGATCGGAACGGAGCGCGAAACTCGGCAAAACCACATCCCTACTCTGCAAGGTTCTCGTCCCAGAAAACAGTATTCCTGTCATTCACCTAACCGCTCACAACGGCACTCTCCGCGTCGATCCCGCACGGAAAACCGAGGCCGCTGCGCCAACCTCAGTCACGCCACCCCAAGCCGCGCCTGCTGCAGAACAACCTGCACCGAAGCCTATTTCACGCTAGAATAATTGCGTCAGAAAAGACAAGTCCGCCAAAGAATATGATCTACCCGCTTTCCCCTTACTTCCTAACCGGGAAATGCCAGCCATCGTTCTGCTCAAGAATCTCTTTAAACTGAGGGAACTGCTCGACGAATCGCTTCTCCTCGTGCGGACCACGAACAGCCGCTTGAAGTTGGAAAGCTCCGATAAAAACAACCACTAGCGCAGCGGTGCGCAAGGGCTTAATCGGATCGGCCTCAACCTTGTGGTTGCCCATGTAATCCCAGATCGGCTTGCCGAGACGCCTAGTGGTGAACCAGCTCATGGTCTGACAAAGGATGGTCAGTAAACCCCAACCGAAACCGATGCCAGTGATCATGATACGCAGGCTACGCCAAATAGCCTCTTTCAGAGTAAGCAGTGAGCCGTCTTCATTGGAGACTCTTAGCCCCATCAGCCATTTCCCTGGGGTCGTTCCAAAACTATGGATCAGCCATACCTCGACCGCGAACCACGGCAGGAACATGGGGAGCAATAGCCAGGCATTGCCGATCGCAGAGCCGATGTCACGCCCGCCGAGATACATCCCTAGCCACCACAAACCGGAATACACCGTGAGATCCGTCCAACGCGCCCAGAATCTCCGTGCGAGGTGGGCTTTCGGTTTCGCGCCCGCACTAGCCTCTATGTAAGCCTCGGGTAACGGCGGTGGAATGGCGGCAGAAGCCAGTTGTTGCTGTTCAATGCTGTTGCGAAATAGCTCTAACTCGCCGACAGGCGTCCACGCCGGCAAACCCTCGTGCCAGACGATCTCATCGGAAGTTATCTCACCATGCTCAATTCTACTACGTATCTCGTAGTCGGGATATGGGCCGGAGCGCTTGCCGTTGACGATGAGCCAGATTTCCATAGTTCAGAGGTTACGCAGGGATTTTGCAGCGTCGCTATGTGCGGCGAAAAACGCGGGAACCAAGGCGGCCAGCGAACAGAGCACAAAGGCCATAAAACCGATCACCACCTGCTCAACCAGATTGTTGTGCGCTGGGATCACCCCAAAGCCGGTGAGCTGCGCCGAAAACGGATCGAAGCCGATTACGCGCATTCCCTCCTGCACCATGCCGCGGAAATGAATCACCACCCGCCCAAGTCCGACACCAAGCGCGGAGCCTAACAACCCCAGTAGCATGCCTTGATAGAGAAATACCCGCACGATCTGACCCGGCGCGGCACCGAGCGCCTTCATCACGCCGATCTCACGTCGCTTTTGGATCGTAACCGTAAACATCACCGCCATCATCGAGAAGGCAGAGACGAGCACGATGAACGACAGCGCAAAATACATCATCACCCGCTGCTGGTTAATGAGGGAGAAGAACGCCTGGTATTGGTCGCCCCAAGTCTCAACGAAATGATCTGGTCCGAGAGATTTCCTGGCCACCGCCGCGATGCCCTCCGCCTGATACGGATCGTCCAACCGCAGCGCGATGCCCTGCACCTGCGTGCCTAAACCTGCAAGATCCTGCGCCAGCGGCAGCGGTACGAACAGCTCCGGCGTTACCGTCATCTGCGATGCGGAATAGATTCCAGCGACCACCGCCTCCTTCGGCAAAACGAGGCTCTTCAAACCTTTCAAAATCTCGCCATCCATCTTCTCCGCGTCCGTTTCCAACAATGCTGCGTAGCCTTTGTCAATCTCAGCCTTGGAATCCGGCGTGAAACGCAAAGTCTCCGGCCGCTCCTTTTCATCCTCGCTTCGGATTCGTCCCTCGAGCGCCAGCAACAAAGCCTCGGTCAACTCTCGCTCCGGTTCGCGAATGTCGTCTGTAAAAATCCGATAGAGCGCATCATAAGCTTCAATTAGCTCATCGGCCTTCACCATAAAATTATCACCGTCTTTTTCCCAATCGCGTTCCAAAACTTGCGTCGCGACGCCCCACTCTTCAGAAAAAGCCTCGCGGACAACCGGTTTCTCAGTCGCCTTGTAAGCCTGCATCACACTCTCAAAATTGCGTGTGGAATATAGGCGGATCGTATCCCCAACGCGCAGATTGAACTGATCGGCGACAATGGAGGAAACTACCGCTCTATCATCGATTCCCATGTCAGCATCGGAGTTGGGAAAATTTTCCAAGTCGAGCATGTCTGCCACGCCCTTTACCTGTGCAGCGTCGTTGGTGTCTATACCTCGAAAGGAGACCGGCCGCTGCCACATTCCTACATCGAGGATCACGTTATCTGCCACATAAGCCGTTGCAGCGGCGACGCTGGGAAACTTCTCCGTCTCTTCTGCGAGATCCTGCCATGGCGGTACGTCCTCCGCATCCTCGGGCAAATCTAACTGCTCAATCTTAACAAGGATATGCGGAGTGAACCCCAGCAAGCGCTCTTTCACATCCCGCTCCAGACCCGCGAAAACCGACATCACAACCACCAGAACCAGCACGCCCAGCATCACCCCGACAAGGGAAATGAGGGTGAACGAGGAAAGCACGGCACGGCGCGGGTTGAGATACCGCCTCGCTAACATGAAACTGAAGGAACGCTTTTTGATATAACTGAACTAGCCCCATACTGCCGATTTTATCAACCAAATCTCAAAATTCAAATTTCAACCCTCAAACAAGAGCGGCAGCGACATCCTCCCACGATGCTGGAAACCAAGTCTTCATTGAGTTTTGAAACCTGAATTTTGAATCTTCAAAACTCCCTAAGCAACATCCGCCCTGCAATCTCTCTCAGCCGATCACCGCTTTCCCCTAATAAATCTATAGCCGCCAGCGCCTCCGCCGTGAGCCGCGCCGCCTCTTTCCGCGACTCCTCTAGCCCCATCACTGCCGGATAGGTCGCTTTCGCCACCGCCGCATCCTTGCCCGCAGTCTTGCCGAGCTTTTCCGTAGTCTGCGTGACATCGAGGATATCATCGATCACCTGAAACGCTAGCCCGAGCGCGTGACCAAATTTCGTCAGTGCCGCCATCTGAGCCTCATTCGCACCAGCTGACATCGCGCCAAGGCGGACGGAAGTCGTGAGCAGAGCGGCGGTCTTCGCTTCATGAATACGAACCAACTCCTCCAGCGATAGCACTTTCCCTTCCCCCTCTAGATCCAGCACCTGCCCACCAATCAATTTCCGGCTGCCTCCCGTTGAAGCAAGCTCCGCGATCATCTCCGCATTGCCCGACCGCGCCAGCACCAAGAAGGCTTCTGTCAACATCGCATCGCCGCAGAGTACTGCCATGGCCTCACCATAAACCTTATGGCAGGTCGGTCGGCCGCGCCGTAGATCGTCGTCGTCCATGCAGGGTAAATCATCATGGACAAGTGAGTAGGTGTGCATCAACTCCACCGCGGAGGCCGCCGGCAAGGCATCCTCCCTTATACCACCGCAAGCCTCCGCCGCCGCAATGCAGAGCAATGAGCGCAGCCTTTTTCCTCCCGCGAACACACAATAGCGCATCGCCGCATGGATCGTGCCCGGCCGTTCATCGGCGGCCGGCAGGAAACGATCCATCGCCGCGTCGGTATCAGCGGCAGCCTGTTTTAGATAATCGTCAATTCCAGTATTCATGCGATACACTCTTCAGAGGTTTGCCACCATCATTCTCGCCTAGCGCTCGGAAGCCAGCTTTGTCTGATTCCGACTGAAGAAAATTCTACTTCAGAAAACTTCCCGCGACACGTTGCCGGCGTATTGAATCCCAGCCATACAGCGCGATGGCCAGCCAGATCAGCACAAAAGAAAGCAAACGCACGGTGGTCATCGGTTCGCCGTATATTTTCCAACCAATTAAAAACTGTGCCGTCGGCCCGATAAATTGAAGCATGCCGAGGGTACTGAGGCGGATGTTGCGGCTCGCGAAGATAAAAAGCAGGAGCGGCGCGGCAGTTACGAGCCCCGTACCCGCGATCAACAACGCGTGCGGCCAGCTATCGCCGAACGCCTCCGGCACGCTGGAATGCTCCATCAAAAGCCACGACAGTGCGATAGGCACCAGTACGGTTGTCTCCACTGCCAAGCCGTCGAGCGCCCCTAAGCTGGATCGTTTCCTAACCACACCGTAGAGCGAAAATGAACCACCCAGCGCCACCGCCAACCACGGAAAATGCCCAACTCCCGGTATCTGCAGCAAGACGCCGGAAAACGCCATCGCGATGGCCGCAAGCTGGAGGTGGCTGTGCCTCTCGCCGAACCACAGCGCCCCGAAAAGCATGTTAAAAAACGGGTTGATGTAGTAGCCCAAAGCTCCCTCGATCATGCGCTCGTTCAGCGTCGACCAGACATAAAGCAGCCAGTTTCCTGCGATCAGTCCACCAGAAAGGAAATGCCATGCGACCACACGGCGATCTGCACTGAAGCCTTTACCCCTCAATAACAGCAGCGGCCACAGCATGAGAAAAGTCCAGCAAGTCCGCTGCGCCACAAGGCTTGTGGCACTCATGAACTCAAGGTGCTTCCAGTAGATCGGCAGGACGCCCCAGATCGCGAAGGCCACGACCCCCGCCCATAAACCTTTCGCGCCTCCTGTCACGCCTTTCGATAGCCTGCTGTGTCAGACTTGGCAATCCTACTACATCGTTTTTCATCCGCCATGCCACTTGGCAGTCAGATCATCCCGATCGGCTTGTAATCGCCGCCAAGGATTTTACCAATGTTCGCAGCCTTCAACCAGCCGCCTAGAATATCCGCATATACGCTGCGGAAATCAACCGAGTGCATCAGATCGCCCTGGGAGAGATCAGTCAGGCTCGGATATTTTCCATAAAGCCCACCCTTCACTCCGCCACCCGCAACAAACATGCAGGATGCCTTACCGTGGTCGGTGCCGGAACTCGCGTTTTCAGAAACGCGGCGTCCGAACTCCGAGAAGGTCATTAAAGTTACCCGCTTTTCATTGCCTTGCTGCTTGAGATCCGCGAAAAATGATTTCAGTGCCGAGTCGAGCTGGCCAAGCAGACGGTCATGCGAATTCACCTGCCCATTGTGCGTATCGAATCCACCATGGCTAACGTAATATACGCGTGTCGGCATTCCTCCTGCGATCATGCGGGATACGAGGTTCAGGTTCCGCGCCACAACCGTACCGTCATACTGCACGTTTGTTTTGTGTTTCGCAGCAACCTCCAGGATCTGTTTTGAACTTACCTGCGCGTCCAGTGCGACTCGCTCCAGAAAATCAAGGTTCGACTCACCGGCGAGACCGCCCACCTTTCCACCTGCGGGTATATCGATGGAGCCACCGTCAACCGGACCGTCGTCATCGTCGTTACCTGGTTTGTTCAACTCAGAGAAAAATTCAGCCGCCTCCGCCTGATTTCCACCGCTATGGATCCAGCGGTAAAGCTCCGGCGAACTAAGGCTCACTCCTGGGTTTCGCATCGCGCCGAAACTTTCCGGCGTGGATTTATTGAAACTCATGCCCACCGTCGCATCTATGCCTTCACAAGCATTGTCGAAATAGCGACCAAGCCAGCCGGTGCTTGAGCGATTGGTGGTATCCGCAGTTTCCCAGATTGAGGTGGAAACAAAATGCGAGCGATTCGGGTTCGGATAACCCACACCCTGCACGACTCCGAGCCGACCCTCCTTAAAAAGAGATCCAAGGAATGGCATCGATTGATTAAGACCCACTCCATCGCCTATCCGGATGAGTTCCTTTTCCTTTTTCGCAAGTTTCGGTCTCGCCTTGTAATACTCATCGTTACCAAACGGCACCAGCGTGTTCAGCCCGTCATTCCCGCCCGCAAGTTGCAACACTACCAAGATCGTGCCGTCCTTGCCGGTAGTGAATTGTGTAGAGCGATCGCTAGCCTCATCGCTCAGATCCGCGAATGTCCGGTCGATGAATCCCGGCATTGTCCAAGTCGCCGAAGCGCCTAGCACGGCCGATCTGATGAAGTCCCTCCTTGTTTTCATGGTTTTGATATTGTTAGCCGATTTGGTAATATGGCGTGCTCAACATGAGGTGACATAGCTCGCCGAGTTCTTTGTCGGTGTAACTCACACCTTTTTTTGTATTCGCATAGGCGATGAAGGAATCCCGAGCCTTCGCTGGAATACTCACGCAGAAAAACCGCGCGATTAAATCATCTACCAGCTTAACGGTGTCGTTGCGCTCGGACTCGACCGCGATCTTCGGATAGTCGGGAGAGGTTCCTTGGCTAGGTTTCCTTCGGCTCTCCACCAATTTCTTCAACGCCCCGCCGTCTTTTCCCATTTTGTTTCCGATAGCTCCCTTGGTTAGAATTCCAGCTAGATTGTAGCGCGTGAGAAGCGTGTTGGTATTGATCCACGCCTTTCCCCAATCCCATCCCGCCACGTTGGGCGGCATAAATAACACCTGCCCGAGCTGTGTCTGACCCATAATCGGAAAACCCAGCGGTGCGGTATCCATCTCCAGTTCCTTGAGAAGTTGCACGAGGTATTGCACGGGAGATTTGATCATCGTGGCCATCGCCTTCTCCCCGTAAAATTCACTGGAAAGGAAAATTTCGCGAAGCACCGGCTTCAGCTCGTAATCATTTTCCCGGAGGGTCGCCGCAAGATCCGCCATCGCAGAATCCACCGGTTTCTCATAAGCAAAGAATTCCCAAAGCTTCACCGCCATAAATTTCGCGCAGGCATCCTTCTTGAAAATTAGACTCACCACATCCTTTCCGTTGTAAGGACCGGTTTCACCGAAAATTGTTTTCTCTCCATCGTCCCATGCTCGCGCACTCTGCATGACCTCGCCGGTGAGCCTGTTCAGTTGGTATCCGGTGAAAGCCCGCGCCGCCTGCTTCACATCCTCCTCGGTATAGTTGCCTTCACCAAGTGTGAAGAGCTCCATGATCTCACGCGCAAAATTCTCGTTGGGCATCGACTTACTAGAGCGCTGCGTATCGAGATACAGCATCATCGCCGGATCGCGGACGATCTTGTTTGTCAGATCCCGAAAATTTCCGAACGCATGTTCTCGGAATAGCTCGTTCTGTTTTATCAGCAGAACGGGCTCTTTAACCTTCTGAATGGAGGTCGCAAAATGGTCATGCCAAAAAAGCGTCATCTTTTCGCGGAGAGGAGCCTTTGTTTTCAACATCCGGTTGAACCACCAATGCTGCGACTCCAGGCCCTGCCTTCGGGCTTGCTGCCTCGTTTTTTTCTGCACCTCCTGCCGCTTCTTCTCCGCCTCCTCCGGGGACAGACCGTGCGTCTCCAACATCATCTCGCGACGTTCCATCATCATCTCGGACATATTGACCATCGCGGTTTTCAGATCTGCCCACTCGGGTTTCGGATGCGCCTCGATCGACTCCTCAGAATTTAGCAGGAAATCTACTGCTTCCTCCCTACCCATCGCATGCAAGCGCCAGATCTCATCCGGCGAACCACCGAAACCCGCTCGGCTCAATAGATGCCTTGCCTCTCCCTTCGTCCAATTTCCTTTTGCTCTTGGTAACATGGCAACTTTCTCTCAAGAATGAAAAACACCATAGTACTACAATGGTTGCGCGCTTTCTTAAGTTTGCCTACTTTTTTATTACGACTATGACCGAACTCCTCTCACCCGCCGGAAACTGGGATTGCGCCCGTGCCGCCGTCGCAGCAGGAGCCAACGCAATCTACTTCGGCCTACCAAAATTCAACGCCCGCCTCCGCGCCGACAATTTCACCGAGGCTGATCTACCCAAACTCATGATCTACCTCCATAAGCACGGGGTGAAGGGATTCGTTGCGATGAACACCCTGATCTTCACCAGCGAACTAGGGGCCGCCGAACGACAGCTCCAGCTCATCGCTGAGGCCGGAGTTGACGCCCTCATCATTCAGGATATCGGCCTCGCGAAAATGGCCCGTACCATCGTGCCAGATGTGGAACTCCACGCCTCCACCCAAATGACGATCACCTCACCTGAAGGCCTCGCCTTCCTAGAAACAATTTTCCCGATGGAGCGCGCCGTTCTCGCCCGCGAGCTTTCCGTTCGCGAGATCGAGAAATTCTCTGGTTCCCACACCCCCCTCGAAGTCTTCGTCCACGGTGCCTTGTGCGTCGCCTACTCCGGCCAGTGCCTTACCTCAGAAAGCCTCGGCCAACGCTCCGCGAACCGTGGCGAATGCGCCCAAGCCTGCCGCATGCCTTACGAAATCGTCGTCGATGGCGCAACCCGAGACCTCGGCGAGCACCGATACCTCCTCTCTCCGCAGGATCTAGCCGCCGTCGATTTAATCCCCGACCTCGTCCGCGCCGGCGTGAAAAGCTTCAAGATCGAAGGCCGCCTCAAAACCGCCGAATACGTTGCTGCGGTCACCCGCGTCTATCGAAAGGCACTTGATGCATGTAGCTGCCCCGTCACGGGGCAGGCCGTGGAAACCCCGTCTCGGGGTGTCTCGCAAGAAGAGAAATACCAGTTAGAAATGACCTTCTCCCGCGGCCTCACCACCGGCTGGCTCGCAGGCACCAACCACCCCTACCTCACTCACGGGAAATTCGGAAAAAAACGCGGCCCGTTTCTCGGCACGATCATCGAAGCACAGAACGGCTGGATCCGCCTCGACACCCCGCCATCCCAACAAAAACCACCGCTCAAAGCCGGCGACGGCATCGTCTTCGACGCCGGCGAGAACCGCGATCTCGAACAAGGTGCCTCCATCTGGAAAATCGAGAACGACCGCATCATCTTCCACCGCACTTACAGCGGCATCAATTTCGACCGCATCCGCCCCGGCGTCACCCTCTACAAAACCGCCGACCCCGCCCTCGAATCCGAGATCCGAAAATTCTGGCAAACCGCCAAACCAAAAATCAAGAAGACCCCTCTCCACATCACACTAACCGGCAAACCCGGCGAGCCACTCACATGTAGCTGCCCCGTCCCGGGGCAGGCCGTGGCTAACCCGTCTCGGGGTGCCTCTACAACCATCCCCCTCTCGGAAGCCACCACCCACCCCCTCACCACCGAGACCCTTGAAAAACAACTCTCCCGCCTAGGCGACACACCCTACGAACTCGCCTCCCTCAATAACCAAATCCAAGGGGACTGCCACCTCCCCCTCTCCGCCCTCAACCAACTCCGCCGCGACCTTATCTCCACCCTGTCCCAAATTCAAAGTCAACAACCCCCAAGCAGCAATCGCCAATCATACGAAAGCACCCGCAACCTCTTCCCTCAATTAACCAATCCCCCAGTATCCAATCCCCCTTCACTAAGCGTCCTCACCCGCACTCTTCCCCAACTCGAAGCCGCCCTCGAGGCGAACATTCCCCAAATCTACTGCGATTTCGAAGACCCGCGTCGCTACAAAGAAGCGGTTGCCCTCTTTAAATCCTCAATCATCAATCCTCAATCAACAATCATCCTCGCTACCCCGCGCATCCTAAAGCCCGGCGAAACCGGCTACCTGAAACTCATTGAACGCGCCGAACCTCACGGCCTGCTGCTCCGAAACCTCGCAGCCCTGAACTACTACAAAGACCGTAGCGACCTAATCCGCATTGGCGATTTCTCGCTGAACGTCGCCAACCCACTGACTGCAAAAATCCTCCGCGAAGCAGCCAACCTCGACCGCCTCACCATCTCTTACGACCTGAACATCTCTCAGGTCCTCGAACTCCTCGCGGAAACTCCACCCGAATGGTTGGAACTCACTCTCCACCAGCACATGCCCATGTTCCATATGGAGCATTGCGTGTTTTGCGTCTTCCTCAGCTCCGGCACCACCTACAAAGACTGCGGCCGCCCTTGCGAGACACACACCATCCACCTCCGCGACCGCGTCGGCCAGCTCCACCGCTTGCAGGCAGATGTCGGCTGCCGAAACACTCTCTTCAATGGTCGTGCCCAGACTGGCGCGCGTTTCCTCCCCCATCTCCTCGCCTCCGGACTTCGTCATTTCCGCATCGAACTCCTCGACGAAAATCAAGCCGAATCCCACTCCACCATCCGCTCCTATCAGGATCTCCTTTCTATGAAAATCTCCCCCACCACTCTCCTCAACGAAATTCACGCAACGGAGAAACTCGGCGTCACCGAAGGCACCCTCGCCTGAAGAAAAAAGCTTTCAGTCGGCTTTGCCATAAACAAATCCAAGGCTCAGCGGCATTGAACCACCAACCATCTGCTTTGAAATTCGGGATCTTCATCATCCTTGCTCTACTCCTCTCCTGCGAGGAAAAGCCCCCCGTTTCAAAAGGTTCCTCTGCGCCCGAAAGTAACCCCACACTCGCCGCCGCACAGTTCGCTCTCGCGCAAACCCACCTAGATAACGACACCCCGCTCAAAGCGATACCCTACCTCAACTCCTCACTCTCCAGCCAACCATCACCTAAGACCCGCTCCATTTTAGAAAAAATACTCTCCTCCACGGACTTCGCCGTCCCCGTCACCGCCCTGCACCACCCTTTCCCCGTGCTCCGCTTTGCTGCATCGGAAAAGAATCTCTTCGTAGCTATCGGCGGTGATCACCCAACCGTGATTCGCTGGAACCTCTCCGCAGAACCTTTTGTCGAAGCCCTCATGTTCCCCGCTAAAGCAAGCGGCATCTCCCACCTCTCCCTCTCGCCCAACTCCCGCTACCTTCTCGTCCACCGCGACCGCACCAGCCTCTTATGCCGCGCAGACAGCCTGAAACCCATCGCTGCCTTCGATCCATTCCTGGAAACACTCGAAGCAGAAACCTGCCAACCCTTTTCCGTAAACTCCCTCTTCGTTGCGACCCCATCCGCTGATCCCAACGGACTCACCACATGGTGTATCCGCGATACAGCTACAGGGCAAATCCTCCGCTCGGAAACAATCCGACACCTATCCACACCTGTAGCAAGCACCTTCGAAGGCGCCACCCTGCGTATCATCACAAATGACGGAAACGGCATCGCAATCCCTTTACAGGGTGACATCGAGCAAATCACTACCGCGAGAACCCCAAACACCCTCGAACCCACCGATTCCACAATCATACTTACCGATGCGAAGACCCTCACCGTCACCCGCACAATCCGTCTCAATCCCAAGCAAATAACCAATATAACGGAAAATATCATCAACTCCCTCTCCAGCTACAAACTCGATCCAACCACCCAAACTCTCTCAGAAATCCCGATCCCCAACCGCCTCAAAATCCTCTCTGCACATTACCCCGAAATCATCCCCCCCACTCTCAAGATCTTCTCGGCGGACACCCCCGTCAATCGTCGCTTAGCCGATGCTTACCCAGATCAGTTCCCCGAACTCACCGCTCGAGCCCGCTCCCACGCCGATCTAATCCGCAGAGTCTTCGCAACCGGCGATCGCGACGCCATACTCGCCACTATCGACTCCGCCACCCACGGCATACCCCTCGCCACCGCGCTCTACCTCGCCGTCGAATCGCAAAACCCCGCGTTAGTAAACCACGCCCTCAAAAAGACAACCGAGCTCCCTCCTGCTCTGCGCTCTTTTGCAAAACGCGAATCTCCCACCAATGCCAACCTCGAACACCTCCGCACCATCGAGGACTGGCATGGCTATGAGTCACCGGATTTTTCCCCGCTCTTCAATCGCCTCCACCGCAATCGCCACGAAACCCTTACCGCCCTCACCCTTCCCGCGCAACCTACCGAAGATGACATCTCCGCATTCTCCCTCCGCCTCACCGCACCAGCCACTCTCGAAACATTAGGAAAACCCCTGCTTGCGGAAAAAACTATCTCCGTCGCCCAAAGACTTTCGGAAATGCCCGAGCATGCCGCCACCGCCATACAGCTCGCCGACCACGCACAAACCCTTGGAACACACCCCGCCGCCTGCCTCCGCGCACGCGCCACCGCCCACACCACCCTCAACGATTCGCAGTCCGCACACACTACATGGATCGACCTAATCACCCACCAACCTGAGCAAGCCCACCTCCCTACCGACTATACGGAAGCCGCACACAGTGCCTTCGAAACAGGCGATGCCCGCCAAGCCATCGAGATACTTAATACAGGCCTTTTCCGTTTTCCCAATTTCCCCTCTACTGCGATTCGCTCCGCATGGATCGCCCTTCTAACAGATCACTGTGAGGACGCGCTCCGCTACCTCGAGCATGCAGCGAAACTCGGACTGCCCCCCGCAGAAATCGAAACCACCACTGCTCTCTTCGCCATCGCCCACGCCAAAATCGGCGATCCCGAAATGGCCGCCTCCCATCACGCCCAGCTGACCACCATCAGCCCGAAGTGGAACAACCCCGAAAACATCGAGACACTGATATGGCCCGAGTCATTCAAGCAATCCCTTCTCCAAATCATTTCCGGCGCGGAAACCGAACCATGGCAGTTACCGGAAAATGATTCGACAGATACGGCTCCGCTCCCCGGAGAACTCCCGATCGTAGAACCTCCCCTCCCTTCGAGATGAATATATGATCCACCTTCCACTGCCAGTTCGGATCGCTAATCCAGAAATGTAGGGTAGCCCTTGTCCTCGTCATTCTCATAACGGCTATTGTACGTCATTCTACTCACCTTCATTGCTCCATCCTCTGATTTCGCCATAGTCGAAACGCGCTCATTCCTTTCATACGCCGCCACCAAAAACAGCACCGCCGTAATTCTGATAAAAGGTATCCACATCCGCCGCGAAACTCACCCCCACCCCGCAGCGAACGTAAACCAGCTCCTCTGACCACCAAGATTCCTGTATTTTAGAAAGAAAAGTTGCCGAAATAAAAAAAGAGAACCACGGATGGACGCGGATGTGATGCCGAAGAAGATCCTCGTTTACATACACTTTGGGATGCATCTGTGGTTAGAAATCTTCTCTTACTTAGTGCATAAACCCTGCTCAAAACTCGCTAAAATTTTTACTTGTCGCCACCGTTGATTTGAAGCAATCTCCCACCCCGTCCGTTTACGGGCAAGACCACAACAAGCTATACTATGTCAGTTTCTCTCCGCCTCAACCGCAAGGGCACCAAGGACCGCCCCTACTACAAGATCGTCGCCGTGGACAGCCGTAAGCGCCGAGATGGACGTTACATCGAGCAGATAGGCACTTATGATCCATTGCTTGAAGGTACTAACTATGAGATCGACCTCGAGAAAGCCGACAAATGGCTCTCCATCGGTGCAAAACCTTCCGAAACAGTCAACAGCTTCATCCGCAAAGCTCGCACAGCTTCAGCGAAGTAATTACCTGCCAAACGGATTTCCCTACAACCGCGCGCCCTGCAAGGCCGCGGTTGTTTTTCATTATGGAATCAGGTTGTATTGAAACCGTTGAGCAATTCATGGCGCGGGCGCTTCATGATCCCGTGCGTGGCTACTACGCCCGCCGTATTCGCAGCATCGGAGCGCGCGGGGATTTCACCACTGCACCGCATCTTTCGGAAGCCCCAGCCAAAGCCATCGCTGCATGGATCTCGCGCGCCCTCCGTGAAACGAAAACGCGCCATGTGATCGAGATCGGCCCGGGACTTGGCAAACTCACCGCACAAGTCATTCGCTACCTGCCTTTTTCAACCCGCCGCCGCTGCTGTTTTCATCTTGTAGAGTCTGCGCCAACGCTCGCGGAGCAGCAAAAAGCTTTTTTTGGTGATAGGGTCTCTCATCACATATCGATTATCGACGCGCTGGAAAGCTGCTCAGGTGAAGCCGTCATTTTTTCGAATGAACTTGTGGACGCATTTCCCGCACGTGTTTTTAGGAAAACCTCCTTAGCATGGCAAGAAGTCGCGCTCGACGGATCGATGAAAGAAGTCCTGCTACCTCCAGCGGAATTACCACCCTCGTCGGTTTTTGCCATCGATTTCAAGCAAGGCCAATCCGTGGAAGTCCACGACGCTTACCGGCTCTGGCTGAAATTATGGCTGCCAAACTGGAAGCGCGGCGAGATGCTCACCATCGACTACGGGGATGATGTGCGGCACCTCTACCAGCGGCGCTCCCGCGGCACGTTGCGTGCTTACCTCTTACATCAAACCCTTCACGGCTCCGCCGTTTTTGAGAATCCCGGGCTTCAGGATATCACAGCCGATGTGAACTTCACCGACCTAGCGACATGGGCTTACCCATGGCTGACATCCTCCCCAATCTCTTCTTTCGCGGAATTCATTCGCAGCTTCGCCAATCCTTCCGAAGCACAATTCCTGGAAGCGGCCGAACATTTCCGATTGCTAATCCAGAAACCTCTGCGCTGACCTAAGCATTTCGCAAGACTTGCAGACATTTTCTAATGTGGCAGGTTGACACTCCTGCCTAAGTTCGCCATCTTGTGCGTCCGCTTCAATAGTTTGGTAGTTTTTCCTCCCAACCCTCAATCCCATAACCTGTATTGCATCCCTGTGTTTACCAACGAAGATTATCTCGCCGAATTGCTCGTGGAAGGAGGCATCATTGAAGCCGAAAAACTTACTCACGCACGCGCCTCGCTACCCGGGAGAGTGACAATCGTTCAACACCTCATCAACAGTTCGGAAGTTTCCGAAACGCAGGTCGCCGAAACCCTCGCATCCAATGCAGGCGTTCCCTTTGTTGACCTTGCCAGCTTCCACTTCGTTCCCGCTGTCATTATTACCGTCTCCAAGGACATCGCACACCGTTACCGCATCATCCCTCTGACCGATGACGGACTCTATCTTACCGTCGCTGTAGCTGACCCCCTCGACTTCGATACACTCGACAGCCTGCCCCACATCATCGGTCGGGAGCTTAATATCGCGTGCGCCACCAATACCGACATTAGCAACCATCTGATGCAGTTGTATAATATCTCTGATGAACATGCGAATCAGAAGCAGGATGAATTCTTAATCTCAACCGGCGACTCTGCAGCGGGTTTGGAAACGAACGATGCGCCTATCATACGCCTTGTCCAACAAACACTCACGGAAGCGTTTCGCCTGAGAGCCTCGGATATCCACATCGAGCCGTTAGAAACATCTGTCCGAATCCGATACCGACTCGACGGCAAGCTTGTCCATGTCGACACCTACCCTAAGAAACTCCTCCCTGCCGTCATCGCTCGCCTTAAAGTCATGAGCGGCAGCATGTCAATTGCCGAAAAACGCCTCCCTCAGGATGGCCGCATCCAACTCAAGATGGGCGACAAAGAAGTCGATCTCCGCGTCTCTTCCGTCCCTTCTAATCACGGCGAGTCCGTCGTCATGCGGATCCTAGACAAGACGGCGCTCTTGCTCGGCCTACCCGAACTCGGTTTCTTTTCCGATGACCAATCCGAGTTCGAAACCCTGCTGAAACTGCCGGATGGCATCATTCTTGTTACAGGTCCGACAGGATCAGGTAAAACCACCACTCTTTACGCCTGCTTGAACGTCATCAACAAGCCGGACAAAAAAATCATCACAGTAGAGGATCCCATTGAATATGAACTCCCGGGCATCAATCAGGTCATGGTCAAAGCAGAGATCGGCATGACTTTCGCCGCCGCACTTCGCGCCATGCTTCGCCAAGCTCCCAACATCATCATGATCGGGGAGATCCGTGATGCGGAAACCGCCAACATCGCCATCAACGCCTCACTCACAGGACACCTCGTTTTCTCCACCCTCCACACGAATGATGCCCCCTCCGCCATCGCCCGTCTCGCCGACATCGGAGTGAAACCCTTCCTAATCGCCTCTGCTGTCCGTTCCATCCTCGCCCAGCGCCTCGTCCGCAAGCTCTGCCCAGCCTGCAAAGCTCCCGCCGGCCTCACAGAAAAAGAAATGCGCGCTCTGAACCTGGATGCGACACGCTTGGCAAAGGCTTCCATCTTCGGGCCGGTCGGTTGCTCAAAATGCCGCGGCAACGGATTCCGCGGACGGATGGGTATCTTTGAGCTTTTTAACATCGACGACGAAGTGCGCGGCATGATCAATGGCGGTCTGACCACCAGCCAACTCCGCCGCCGCGCCCGCGAACTCGGCATGCGCACTCTTCGCGAAGACGGCATTCGCAAAGTGCTGGCCGGTCTAACCTCCGGCGCGGAGGTCGTACACGCCACTATGGGTGACTTCGACTAAAACTTAAAACTCCAAACTTTAAATCCCAATTTAAGTCAGGCGTATCGACCTTACCAATCGCACCGCACCGTTCCTCTTCATTGAGTTTTAAAGTTTAAAATTTAGAATTTCACCACCTCTCATGGACAACCGCCAACTCCTAGATCTTTTCCAAGCCCGTAACCTTATCGACGCGTCCCTTTCCGAGGAAATCCTCCAAGAGATCGAGAATAGCGGTAAAAGCGTGCCTGAACTGCTGGCTGATTTCCAAGTGATCCAATCCAAAGACGATGTATGGCCGATCCTTGCTTCGGAACTTGGAGCCAACCTCGTTGATCTACGCAACTGGACTCCACCCGCAGCGTTGCTTGATCTCGTTCCAGCAGGAACCGCCCGCCTCCATGGCGCTTTCCCGGTCAACCTCGATGACCAGGGTCTCCACCTCGCACTTGTCGATCCGCTCAATCCACAAACCATCGAAGATTTGCGATTCGCCCTCGGTCGGGAAATTGTCATCGTCATCGCACCCGATTACCTTGTTGAGGCTAAGATCAACGAATGCTACGGCGGCGAGGGAAAAGCAATGGAAGACCTCCTTGCCCAGCTCGACAGTAATACCGACAATTTCGACGATAGCAGAGCCGAGGCCGAGGCCAATTCCGCCCCCATCATCCGCTACGTCGATCTCGTCCTCTACCAAGCCATCAAGGAAAAAGCATCCGACATCCACTTCGAACCCTTCGAGAAGGAATTCAATATCCGCTACCGCGTCGATGGTGCCCTCTACGAGATGGCGCCCCCTCCCCTCCACCTCGCACTGCCCATCCTTTCCCGTATCAAGGTCATGGCAAACCTCAACATCGCCGAGCGCCGCATCCCCCAAGACGGGCGCATCGTGAAACAGGTCGGCGAAAAACAGGTGGATATGCGTGTCTCCACCCTACCCACACACCATGGCGAGTCGATCGTACTCCGTGTCCTCGACCGCTCATCGGTCAATCTTTCCCTGGAGAACCTAGGGCTTCCCGCAAACATCTACGAGTACATAGCTGAGACCATTGAGAAACCGAACGGAATCTTCATCGTCACCGGACCTACCGGCGCAGGCAAGACTACCACACTCTACGCTGGGTTGCGGCGCATCAACACGATTGATGCGAAACTCCTCACCGCCGAGGATCCCGTCGAATACGATATAGACGGGATCATCCAAATACCGGTTAACGAGGCAATCGGTTTGGATTTTCCGCGTATTCTCCGCGCCTTCCTCCGCCAAGATCCCGACCGCATCATGATCGGGGAAATGCGTGACAAAGAAACCGCTACCATCGCTATTCAAGCGGCGCTGACCGGCCACCTTGTCCTTTCCACACTGCATACCAACGACGCACCGGGTGCAGTCACCCGACTCATTGACATGGGTTGTGAACCGTTCCTCGTCGCAGCATCCTTGGAAGGCGTTCTCGGCCAGCGCCTTGTCCGAACCATCTGTGCGGAGTGTAAAAGCCCATACGAGCCGAACGAAGCTCTCCTCTCCCAACTCGGCATCTCTCCCCACGAACTTGGCGACAAGCAGTTCTATACCGGAGCCGGCTGCGATATCTGCGGTCAGACCGGATACCGCGGTCGCGCCGGGCTATACGAGCTGCTGAACATTAACGAACCCATCCGCGAACTCATTACCGCACGCGCTCCCAGTGTCGTAATTAAGCAAAAAGCCATAGAGCTGGGTATGAACACCCTTCGCGAGGATGGTCTCCGCAATATTTACCTTGGAAAGACCACCATCGAGGAAGTCCTGAAATATACCTAATTCCCTCAGATTTTTTCCGTAGTCAAAATCAAACCGATATACTTAACTCGTTAAAGCAATCAAAACCATGCCAAAATTCCAATACAAAGCCCTGAACGCGAAAGGCGAGCAAGCCAACGGCGAACTCGATGCCGCCACTGAAGCCGAAGCTATTCAGAAACTCCGCTCCCAAGGCCTTTACCCCACGCAGATCACAGAGGAAGGCAAGGGCAAAACCAGTATCGCGTCGAAGTCCTCGGTGAAAAAGAAGGCCAAGCCAATCAATATTTCCATCGGGAAAGCCAAGTCCTCTGTGAAGCCTAAGATACTCATGGTCTTCACCCGCCAGCTCGCGACGCTGATCGACTCTGGTCTCCCCTTACTCCGCTCCCTCACTGTGCTAGGTAAACAGGAACCGAACCCTGTCCTTAATGCCACAATCAGCTCCCTCGCAGATTCGGTCCAAGGTGGATCCACATTCTCGGAATCCCTCGCACAACATCCGAAAATATTCAACAAACTTTACGTGAATATGGTTAAGGCCGGTGAACTGGGAGGTGTTCTTGAAATTGTTCTAAACCGTCTCGCAGAGTATCAGGAAAAGGCTCAGAAGCTGAAGAACAAGATTGTCTCCGCCATGGTCTATCCGGCCATCGTCATGTTCATTGCCGTCGCCATCCTTGTTTTCCTGATGATTTTCATCGTCCCGAAATTCAAGGAGATGTTCTCCGAAACTGATTCCGAACTCCCTTTGATCTCCAGAATCGTGTTCGGCTTCTCCGAGTTCTGTCTAAGCAACCCCATCGTCGGCATCCCAAACGTCGTCTGGGTCTTCGTCGCCTTTGGCATTCTCGTAATTGCCCTTAACGCATTCGGTAAAACCAAGGGTGGACGCCTGCTCATCGACAATCTCAAGCTCAACCTGCCCATCCTCGGCGATGTTACCCGCAAATCCGCCGTGTCGCGCTTTGCCCGTACGCTTGGCACTCTCGTGACATCCGGTGTTCCTATCCTCCAAGCACTCAATATCACCCGCGACACGGCCGGCAATATTGTCATTTCCGAAGCTATATCTAAAGTCCACGAAGCCGTTAAAGAAGGTGAATCCATCGTCACCCCCCTCTCCTCCAGCGGTGTTTTCCCCAGTATGGTCATCTCAATGGTCGATGTGGGTGAAGAAACAGGTCAACTCCCTGAAATGCTGCTGAAAATTGCCGATGTTTATGACGATGAAGTGGACAACGCCGTAACGGCTCTCACATCCATCCTTGAGCCAATGATGATTGTATTACTCGCCCTAGTAGTCGGTGCCATCGTTTTCGCCCTCTTCTTGCCACTGATCAAGATGATCTCCGAGATGAGCGACCAGTGATGAGGCGATTCTTCCGTTGAATTGCGAAACCGTCGCAACTTTTCACAAAAGCACCAACACCATGAAAAACAGTTCCAGTTCATCACCTCAACGAGGCTTCACCCTCATTGAACTCCTGATCGTAATCATGATCATAGTTATTCTTAGCGCGATCTCGATGGGTGGTTATGGTTATGTGACCAGAAAACAAGCGGATTCAAAAGCCACTATTCAAATTGGTCTTCTTTCCAAGGCGCTGGAGGAATATAAACTGGATAACGGGGAATATCCGCCTTCTGGCAACACCAACAGCATCTTCAAGCTGCTTTACTGGAACGGGACAGCTGCCAACTCTCAGGAAAAGATCTATCTCTCAGACCTAGATCCCAACAGCGCGGCCCAAGGCTGGATTGATGGAATCGGTTCCGCTGCCAAGATCGTGGATCCTTGGGCCAAGGAGTATATCTACAGGAGAGGTGATAATCCCGCAGCTAAGAATCCCGACTTCGACCTTGCCTCGGCAGGTATGGACGGTATCGCCAATACCACCGACGACATCGACAACTATTAGCATCCTAGCTTTTTCCGCTGTTCCACCATACCCATGCCCCCAGAATCAGACGCCGCCTCCAAAAAAGCGGCCAGCGAACCCAAGGTTCGCCGGATTTCCAGCAAGCCCCCACGTAAAGCCGCGGAGCCTGAAGCTGCCACCACGGTTGAGCCCAAAGCAGACACTCTTCCCAAAACGGATCAGAAACGCAGCCGCCGCCGCCGCGGAAAGGGCAAGTCCGCTCCGAAGGAATCTGAAACAGCTATCTCGCCGGAACTGATCGTTGTCGAGAAAACCATTCCCCTTGCGCCGGAAGCACCACTGCCTCGTCCCGAAAAAAGGGAACAACCAGAGCCGCGCGATAAGCCACCGGAAAACCGCCCGCAGCCACAAAAGCCACGGCGCAAACTCGACCCTGGAAAGGTTGCCAAGAATGCCTGGAAAATTTTCCTCGCCGAAGTCAGCGAGGAAGGCGTCGCCCTCATCGGCGACAACGATGCTCGCGAACTCGCCCGCCGCTGTTTCCGTCTTTCGGAAATTTTCCTGGAAGAGGAAGACAAGCGCGGCTGATTGGATGCCATCTTTTCGCACCGCGAAAAGATGGGGGAGCGCACGCGCCACCGCGTGCTGTTTCCGACGCCCTCGCCGGAAACTCGGCTGGCGTTAGTGCGAGCGTTGATTCATCTTAGCGACGCACAGGATATTTCCAGCCAGCAGACCGCGAGGGCGCGCTCCGCAACACGCGCGGGCGCGTGTGCTCCCCGCAGATTTCTACCTTTCCGCGCCACCCTTTCACGCATAAGCAAAGCCCAGTGAAAACAACTGGCCTTCTCATCCCCGCCTTCTCCACTCGCCGCTGCGGCGATCTCGGCATAGGCGATACACTGGCCGTCCGTGATTGGATCGATTGGGCCGCAGAGCACCATGTAGGATTCCTCCAGTTGTTGCCCATCAATGAGAACGGCGTCGAAGAAAGCCCTTACTCAGGTATCTCATCCATTGCACTCGATCCCATTTACCTATCCTTCGAACCAGTGATGGTTCCAAACATTTCACAATCAGAAATTGATGCTGCCCGCGCTTCACTGGGATCACGGATCACCGGTCAACTGATCGATTATCCCGCCGTTCGTGAGGTGAAAAATCACCTACTCGAGATCTCCTTCGCACGCTTCCATGGCAAGCCAGATCCAGCCTTAGCCGGGGAGCTCCAAGCGTTCCGTGACCGCAACTCCGCGTGGCTACCTGATTACTGCCTGTTCAAACTACTCATGGAAATCCACGGGCCTCACCTCACATGGGACGAGTGGCCAGAGGACTCGCGAAGCCCAGATGACGCCCGTGAACTCATCGCATCCATGCACAAAAAGCATCCTGCTCACATCGCGTCCCGTCTCGATTACTTTGCCTACGCCCAGTGGCTCTGCTTCCACCAATGGCTGGATCTCCGCTCCTACGCCAACAACCGCGGCGTGAAACTCATGGGCGATCTCCCCATCGGCGTCTCCTTCCACTCCACGGACGTTTTTTTCAATCGCTCCGGATTCCACACCAACTGGTTCGGTGGCACCCCACCCGAGGGCTACTCCGCCGAAAATCCCTTTTGCCACGAGTGGGGGCAAAACTGGGGCATCCCCCTCTACAACTGGGAGGCTATGGCACAAACCGGCTTCGCATGGTGGCGAGAGCGTATCACCCGGCTCACGGAAATCTTCGACATGTTCCGTATCGACCACATCCTCGGCTTCTACCGAATCTACGCCTTCCCATGGCATCCAAAACGAAATGGCGATTTCCTCAGTCTCACTCACCATGAAGCGGAGCAACTCACCCAAGGTAAATTACCGCGTTGGTTCAACCATCCCGATGACAACTCGGAGCATAAAGTCATCAACCGCGCCAACGGCGACTTCCGCCTCCGCGCCATCCTCGACGCGGCAGGCGATGCAGAGATCATCGCCGAAGACCTCGGCTGGGTTCCTGATTACATCCGCCCGCACCTCGACGAACTCGGCATCGCCGGCTACCGCATCCCTCACTGGGATTCCTACGAGAACGGTTCCCCTGTCATGGGCAACGTCTTTCCGGAAAACTCCTTAGCAGCCTACTCCACCCACGACCACGACTCTCTCTGCGCTACTTGGGAAAACTGCCGACGCACGATCCGACTCCAACAAGAACAACCCACCGAACAAGGCAACTGGCAATCAGAAGGCTGCTCTCACGCACTCCGCCTCCTCGCCGGCTTTTCCGGTATTCCCATCCCTGCGAACAATTCCTGGCCCACATACTCCGATACCATCCACTGGCGTCTCGTAAAATCTCTCCTAGAGTCTAACTCCCGCTACGCCGTCCTAATGGTCACCGACCTCTTTGAAATCAAAGACCGCATCAACACCCCCGGCACCAACGGCGGCGGCAACTGGCGCCTCCGCCTCAAGATCCCCCCCCACGCAATGGCCGAGCGCGGCTGCATCCTCTCCAACCTCATCTGCATCACCGGACGCTGATCTGGCTTTCATCGTGTGCACGAAACCTGCTTACTGTCATTTGCAGATCATTTCATGAACCGAGAATCTATCAGATTTTACGAAGAGAAAAATCGCACGCAGGACTGGAAGCGCTGGGGACCTTACCTCTCGGAAAGACACTGTTACTGCCCGAATCCATGGCGAAGAGGGCTGGGAGACGTTTCTGCCAGAACCCGAACTGGCGCTCGATCTTGCCTTTTGACTGGGGATCATTGGCTGCAAGGTGGCTGACGCCGAGGCAACCAAGGGCGCGTTGGAACTGGGAGAAGGTGTCGCTGTCGCCGGCTTTGCGGGACTCGTGTCCGAAGAGACTCAGGCCATCGGTGTAGAAGTCGTTCGGGAGTCAGTGGGTAAGGAAAATTTTCCTGACATGGGCGAGATGGGTGAAGGTTGTTTAGGCCTCGA
Organism: Prosthecobacter debontii; assembly: GCA_945862245.1. Lineage (GTDB taxonomy): Bacteria > Verrucomicrobiota > Verrucomicrobiia > Verrucomicrobiales > Akkermansiaceae > Luteolibacter. Next base: position 10,981 of record CAMAXN010000003.1, on the reverse strand, counting down.
TGAAGGCCGCTCCGACGATGAAACGGGTGGCGTCGTCGATTGTCGGGGCGAGGGTTGCCTCTACGAATTCGAGGGGCAAGCGATGGAAAAGCTGTTTGTTTCATCCGGTCATTGAAGACATAAGCGCCACTCGCGAACCAGCGCCTATGGGGCTCTGCCCCAAACCCAGGAGTTTATCGATTAGAGGCGAATGGCTCCAGGTAAAGCGTCCTCTCCCCGGAGCGCGGTTCCCTTCTTGGGAGCCTATCGCACCTTCCGGACTACTCGAGTTGCTCTCCAGCACAGCTCTATCCTTTCCGCTGGTGGGCTGAACGAGAAACATTAGATGCGAGCATGCCAGAGTAATCGGCCAGTCGGTAAAGTAATCCACTTTTGCTCGATTTAATTCAGTCCACTTTTGCTCAGCCCGCTACAGGAGAAAATGAAGTTGGCCCAGCAGACGATGTCGTCTACGATTTGTTTAGACGTTGAAACCGAAGTAGCGATTCGCATTGTGGAAGCAAACATCCGCGATAAGCTTAGAAAGGGTTTCGAAGTCGTCTGGCAACTCCCCTTTCTCCGCCTCGTTGCCTACAAGATTGCAGAGAATGCGGCGGAAATATTCGTGGCGAGGAAAGGAAAGGAAAGAGCGGGAGTCGGTGAGCATCCCAATAAAACGCGAGAGCAGGCCGCAGTTGGAAAGGGCGTTTAGCTGCATTTCGATACCCTCTTTCTGGTCGAGGAACCACCAACCTGAGCCGAACTGGATCTTACCGGGGACGGTGCCATCTTGGAACGCTCCGGTCATGGCAGCGAAGAGGTAGTTGTCACGTGGGTTCATATTGTAGAGCACCATTTTCGGCAGCGACTCAAGGGAGGCGAGGGCGTCGAGGAATGTGTAAAGCGCCTTACCTTGTAGGGTGTCGCCCATGGTGTCGAAGCCGGCGTCTGGACCAAGCTTCTCAAACATGAGGCTGTTTGTATTCCTGACAGGCGTGAGGTGTAGTTGCTTCGTCCAGCCGCGCGCGGCGTCGAGCTGACTAGTAAAGATGAGCAGGTAAAAAGAGAAGCGCTCCTTATCCTCCATGGAGACCGCTTTTCCCGAACGGGCTTTATCAAAAATTTCCGCCGCCTCTGCGTCGGAGCATTTGAGGGAGGGGCAGCGATCAAGTCCGTGATCCGAAAGTCGGGCACCGGCGGCGTGGAAGTCGTCGTGGCGATTTCGTAGGGCCGAAAGGAGATCCGAGAGAGTATGAATGGATTGGTTGGAAGCAGCCTCCAAGCGGTCTAGCCAAGGGTTGAGGAGATCAGGGCGATCAACCTGGAAGGCCATGTCTGGGCGGAAAGTGGGTACCACTTTGCAAGTGATGCCCGAAGCGGCGATGGCATGATGATCGGCTAACGAATCGGCGGGATCATCGGTGGTACCGACCACACGCACATCAAATTTTTTCAAAAGCGCACGGGCGGAAAAACTGGGATCGGAAAGGCTTGCATTCGTTTTTTCCCAGATCTCATCAGCGGTTTCTGGAGTGAGTAGAGTATGGATGCCGAAGTAGCGCTGGAGTTCCATGTGGACCCAGTGGTGCATGGGGTTGCGGAGTGTGTAAGGCACGGTTTCTGCAAATGCTTGGAACTTGTCGCGCGGACTGGCGTCTCCCGTGATGAACTCCTCACTAATGCCGTTCGCCCGCAGCAGCCGCCACTTGTAGTGGTCGTGACCGAGCCACATGTCAGCGATGTTGTCCCAGCGCTTATCCTCTGCAATTTCCCTTGGCGAAAGGTGGTTGTGGTAGTCGATGATTGGCTGCTTCGCAGCGACCTCATGATAAAGTCTGCGCGCGGTGCCGGATTTGAGGAAAAAGTTTTCGTTCAGATAGGCCATGGCGGTGATGATTCCAGAGCAAAGAAAGGTTAGTGAAAAGGACGAATCGGCGATTGCCGCTGACTTGGTGTAGTGGCTAACGGTCTAACCAGCCATTAGGTGGTTTTGACATATTCGTTGCCCGCAAAGATTCTCGCATTCAATACTGCACGAAACATGGAAGGTAAGCTTTCTGTATGTTCTTACGAATAAGTTCTGGGTCATAAATCTAACATGTTTCCCTTCTGAATTTAGGTTTCCAATCATGGCTTTGGCGGCTAACTTAGCAGCCATGCGCCTTGCCGAGACCTTCGCAACCCTGAAAGCCAATCACAGAAAAGCCTTCATCGCCTATGTGGCTGCAGGCGATCCCACTTTCGACCTATCGTTGGAGGTGATGCATACGCTGGCGGATATCGGGGCAGATGTAATCGAACTGGGTTTGCCGTTTTCCGATCCGCTGGCAGACGGTATCGTGAACCAGATGGCCGCCGACCGTGCACTCAAGGCAGGCATGACAACCTCCCGAACGCTGGATCTGATCCGCGCTTTTCGTGAGACTGACAACAAGACACCGCTGGTCCTTTTCACATACCTGAATCCGATCTTCACCTACGGCTTCGCAAAATTCCAAAAAGATGCGGTCGAGGCCGGCGCAGACGGCGTGCTATTGCTTGACCTTCCGCCAGACGAGGCTTCGCTCTCGGCAGAATTGGCGGAAAACAACGGACTTTCCCATATCCGTTTGATCGCTCCTTCCACACCGCCGGAGCGGGTGAAATTCCTTGCACAGCAGGCGGAAGGATTTGTCTATGCGCTTTCCCGTAGCGGTGTGACCGGCGGCCACTCGGCTCCGGCCGAGACGATACCGGCGCAGGTCGCTGCCATCAAGGCGCACACCGATGTGCCAGTTTGTGTCGGCTTCGGCATCTCAAACCCGGAACAGGCGGCGATGGTAGCGAAGTCCTGTGACGGAGTGATCGTCGGCTCTGCGATCGTGAAACAGGTGGAACTGAATCTCACAAACCCCGCGCAAGCGGTGCGGAGTTTTGCCAAACCGCTGATCGACGCGATACGGTGAAAATTCAACTCTCATGGAAGAGGGCAACGCGCTCTTGGACTGCAGAGGCTGAATCAAATCGCCGCCTTGCCAACGCAAGACGCCTCCGCAATACTCCCCGCCGCCTATGTGTTCTTCCTTGAGAGTTGAATTTTGAAATTTGAATTTTTATGCTCCTCCACTTCTACAAAATGAACGGCGCGGGAAATGACTTCATCGTCATAGACAACCGCGATCTCTCCATCTCGCTCGACGAGGATACTATCGCCGCGCTCTGCGACCGCCACCGCGGCATCGGGGCCGACGGGCTGCTCGCCGTGGAACCGGCCGAAAAAGGCGCGGACTACAAATTCCGTTACTACAACGCCGACGGTGGCGAGGCGGATATGTGCGGAAATGGCGCGCGCTGCTTTGGATTCTTCACCGCCCATCTCTCCGGTGAGCAGGAATTGCCGAAAAGTGTGAGCTTTGAGACCATCGCCGGTACCCTCACTGCCGAAATCGTTGGAGATGACGTCCGCATCGCCATGTCGGAGCCAAAGAATCTGGAAATGAACTGCCCTGCGAAAATTAAAGGCTTTAATGGAGCACTGCATTTCGTGAACACCGGAGTCCCCCACGTGGTGAGCTTCGTAAAAGATTTAGAAAACATCGATGTATTCCAACACGGCTGTGCCATTCGTAACCACGACTATTTCGCACCGGCCGGATCGAATGCAAACTTCGCGAAAGTTCTTTCACCTGGCCACATCTCGATCCGCACTTACGAGCGTGGCGTCGAGGATGAGACCTTAGCATGTGGCACTGGCATGGTCGCTTCGGCCTTAATCCATCACCTACTCACCGGTGCGGAATCGCCGATAAAAGTCGATGTCGAAGGGGGCGATACATTAATAATCTGCTTCGAAAAAATCGGCTCCGATACTTTCACAGATATCACCCTCACCGGCCCAGCGGATTTCGTCTTTGAAGGCGAGATCGAAATCTGAGGAAGGGCGGACTATTGCCCTCAATAGACTGGCGCATCGTAATCTGTGTCGTAAGAGCCACCGCCGCCATTACTACTTTCAGAGATTTTTCGAGCCGTCCATTTGAAGGCAGCCTTGGTATCGCGCCATACACCGATGCTGGTATTGCAGGAAACTAAGGAAAAAACGACTGAGATGAGCAACAGCACTTTCATGGTGAAAATGTATTGCTAAAAAATGTTTAAGTAAAGCTAATTTTTAATAAAACCAGCAACTTACCATGTCTTAATCAAGGTTTTGGCAGTCGGTGTACCATTCTTTTTGACGCCAAGACTGTGAACGGCAACCCTGCGACCTCTGAGTGTGACTGCAGTGCTTCCATTCGGCGTAAACCTAAGAACCTCGTCGTAATCATAATCCAATCTGATAAAGTAAGGTTCTCCAAAAGGATCGACAATCTTGCTAATCGAATTTCCGGTATATACAGCGCCATCTATACCATTCTTGGCCTGCTTGACGCTAAGGAATCGTATCTTACGCGGATTTTGGCCGTTAACATCCTCACCCGCTAGAATATTTAATGTACCAATTCCATTAGTAGTAGAATCTAGCTGCGTATCGGTCGAGACACTATCACTATCGGCAGGCAGCGCTGCATACTCCGTGTAGTATTGCTCTACCGCCATCGCGATGGCAGATGCCGTCGCCATGCCGCTCGTTTTCTTAGCACTGTTTATAATCGCGGGACCGACAGAGAAGCCTGCTGCGGCAAGGGTTCCGATGATGGCGATCACGACCAACAACTCGATGAGTGTGAAGCCTTTCGATGAAGAGGAATGGTGTGGGTTTTTCATTAGTGCTATAAGCAATTCAGATACGATCTCAGGGTATGGTCAATTGAATTTTCGTAAAATTAAGCGTAGACAAGGAACTAGCTTACTATTGCTAGACATCGAGAGCACATGCATTTTTCACACCTCATTTAGACTGCTCGAGCATGCGCAGCAAAGGAAGTTCCGCGCGCTTGCGGATATCCTCGTTCATCTCGACGCGCGGTGCGAGGTCGCGTAGGCAGTTGCGGAGTTTTTCCATGGTGTTCATTTTCATGTAGCGGCAGTCCGCGCAGGCACAGCGGTCAGTGGGACCGGGAATCAGATTTTTGTCAGGGCACTCCCGCTTCAAGCGGTGGAGCATGCCGCTCTCGGTGACGACGATGATATCCTTGACCGGCGCGTTTCTACAAAAGGAAACCATTTTCTCAGTCGAGCAAACCTCGTCCGCGAGGAGCCGCACGGCTTGGGTACATTCCGGATGGGCGACGACGAGCGCGTCTGGATACTCGGCCTTGATGCGGTTGATGGAATCTCGGGTGAACTCGACATGAACGTAACAGGAACCCTGCCAGAGATCCATTTTCCGGCCGGTCTGCTCCATCACCCATGCGCCGAGGTTCGCGTCGGGGACAAAAAGGATGGGGCGATCAGCGGGCGCTTGGTTGACGATTTTCACGGCATTACCGGATGTGCAGATTACATCGCAGAGCGCCTTTACTCCGCCGGAACAGTTGATATACGCGATGACGTAGTAATTCTTCTGACGATTCGTCTCTAGAAAAGCGGCTAGCTTGTCTGCGGGGCAGGATTGCTCCAGCGAGCAGCCAGCATCCTTGTCAGGCAGGACTACAATCTTCGCGGGGTTCACAATCTTCGCGGTTTCCGCCATGAAATGCACACCGCAGAAAACGATGACATCTGCATCGGTCATCTTGGCATGGTAGGCGAGTCCAAGGGAATCTCCCACGTAATCAGCCACATCCTGGATATCCCCAGTTTGGTAATTGTGTGCGAGGATCACGGCATTCCTCGCGCCCTTCAGTTCCATGATTTCGGCTTTCAGATCTAAGGCGAGCTGCATGACGGGAAATTTCCTCGTGTCCTGCGAAGATGCAAGCGTCAAACGACCTTGGTGACGTCGGTAGGCACTTTAACGATCTCCATCATGCCTGAGTGTTTTGCACCTGCCTTAACGACAATACCGCCCGCCCTGGCGAGACCTTGGAGGTGGGATTTCTTTTGTAGCGTAATTGTCCCCGTGCAGGTGAGTTGCGCTTTAACATTTCCATCGATAAAAGCATGTTCCGCAGAGATTTCTCCCTGAAATTCGACTTTGGCACCGCGCTCCACACGAAGTTCACGGCATTTTATATTACCGATGATTTTGCCGTGACTTCTGATGCGCAGGATACCAGAGCACTCAACCGACGCTGCGAGCTTTCCAAAAACCGTAAGGTCGTGGCACTGCACATGAACCCCGATGACTGTGCCACTTTTGAGAATGATTACATTACCGCGCGTTTGGATTCCCCGCCGCCATTCGTTGTTAACTTCGAAATCCTTGAGGCTAATATAGCCACCGCACTTGAGGCACTGGCTGGATTGCGCGTCGCGCACGACTTCAAAAATTTTACCGCAATGAAAGCAGTCTACTAAGCGTTTGGCGGGTTCACCTTGGAAAATTTTGCGGAAGAAACCCACCCTATCGCGTTTGATCTGTTTGGGTTCATCGTGCGCACCTCCTGTCGATGCATGCTGGATGGGAGAATTGCCAGGAGTTACCAGTTTGGTGACATGCATGGGACTCAGAACGGGCTTACCGTCTTTTATATCCATATGGAATCCACAGGAGCGGCAAACGGTCGAAATGACCATAGCCGGCTCCCACTGATTACTATCACACTTCGGGCAAACCAGCTCGATGCGATTCGCGTTCGCTTCAACATCCTTCACTGATTATAATAAATGGAAAAAGACACATCACGGCTCAACCAACCGCCAAGGCGGTTTGTGTGGCGGTGGCAGTCGGCGCGGGCTTTGGGTCGACTACCGCGGATGCTGCTTGTGTCGGCGTTCCGACAGTTGATTTTCCGACAAATATCGCACCACCCTCGATCACCAGCGTCTTTGCCTTAATATCGCCAACTACCTCAGCACTTGCCTTTAATTCGACACGCTCCACAGCGGCAATGTTGCCGTGCACTTTCCCATAAATCACGACGGTGCCCGTCTTGATCTCGGCCTTGATCCGAGCGTTCTCACCTACTGTAAGGTTTCCAGCTGAGTGGATTTCTCCCTCGATATTTCCATCAACGATAAGGTCGTGCTGGAACTTCACGATACCCTTGATCTCCACATCGGATGAAAGAACGTTTCGCACGCCGCCGCTCTGAGGCTTTGGAATAGGTCCAAGCGCGGCAGTCTGTGAGCCGTAGGAAGGGCTGGATGAATCCCTTTGAGCAGGGGTAGAATAAGAACGCTCCTCAGGGGTGGTCAGCGATAGCTTCTGTGGTTCGCTGGAATCTTGGCCAATTACTTTTTTAAACACAGGTAACGCTATAAATTTGACGCTGTGCCTGTCAATCGACTTTTCCCAAAAATTATTCTGAATCAGTAGATTCTTTGAGGAGGGGATCCGCTCCCGCATCGCCAGCGCCTTCTTTCTCGGGATTAATCGGATCTTTTATCTGCTGTTCACCTGGAGCCTTGTCTCCGTCTTGCTGGTCGGTTAAATTCGTTTCTGGCACGACGATGGGAGCTGCAACCTCAACCGGAGCTACGGCTTTTAGCAATAGCAACCGCTGCGATGCATCACGGGAAAAAGAGCTGTCGGCGAACTCGGTCCCAACCATCTCATAAGCTTTTCTGGCGGCTTTGGTGTCGCCCTTGGCCACCTCGACATCGCCGAGCAAAATCCATGCATAGGGAGCGAGAAAACGAGAGTTAGAATCATCGGTTATTTCGCGCAAAATCTCCACCCCTTCATCATTCTTGCCTTGGGCAATCAGCTTAGAGGCCAAACTCACCTTTGCGTTTGGCAGCGCAGGGTGTTGTTTTGCGCCTGCTATAAACGCATTAAGCGTAGCGACTGCATCGTCCTGCTGCCCATCCTGCCATTGCTTATCGGCAAGAAGAACCTGCGCACTGCTGGCAGCTGATGTTCCCTCATGATTTTTTACCACTCCTTGTAGATCAGAAATATCCTCCGCCTTCGCTAGTTGGCTTCCCGCCGTTTCCTCCGCACTTTGCACGATGCCTTTGTTAACGACATAAACCGCGGCACCGATCGCTAGAATGATGGCGAAAACGATGATCTTCGTCTGGTGTTTATCGAGGAATACCTCAAACGCGGGAGGTGCCTGGGAAATCTCGCCCAACGGGCCGCTGGATTCTGTGGAGAGTGTGTTCTTTTTGGACATAAGTTTATTCGCCGAGGCGGCTAAGCAACCATGCAAGCCCCCCTCGTTGCCAAAATCAACCGTTTAATCAGCGATACAATTTGTTTCCATCGACAATTCCATACCGACCCTTTGCAATACTCTCCTCAAATGTCCGATTCCTTTGTCCACCTCCACCTGCATACGGAATTCTCACTGCTTGATGGTATGATACGCACCGAGGAACTGGCGAAACGCGCTGTGGAACTCGGCATGCCAGCCGTTGCTATAACCGATCACGGCAATCTTTTCGGAGCTATCGAGTTCTACCAAGCCTGCAAGAAAGAGGGCGTAAAACCCATCCTCGGGTGCGAAATCTACCTTGCCCCTGAGACAATCGCGGAGAAAAAAAAGATCCCTAGCCGTAAATCCGCCACCCACCTAACCCTCCTCGCTGAGACAGACGAGGGCTGGTACAACCTCTCCAAGCTCACCTCAATCGGCCATCTAGAGGGTCTTTATAATGGTAAACCCCGTGTAGACCGCGAAATCCTCCGTGCTCATTCGGCTGGCATCATCTGTCTCTCCGGCTGTATCTCCGGCCCCGTCAATGAGTGGCTCTTGAAGGGCGAAACCGAAAAGGCGCTCGAAGTCCTAACAGAACTCCGCGACATCTTCGGTCCCAACAATTTTTTTGTAGAACTCCACAACCACGGCCTCGAAGCCCAGATTGGTCTCATTTCTCAGCTCGTTACCCTCGCGGAAAAACTCTCGCTTCCCGTCGTCGCCGCAAACGACGTTCATTTCCTCCACCGCACCGACCACGAAGCACACGATGTGATGATCTGTATCGGAACCGGCTCAATGGTCATCGATGAGACCCGCATGCGCTACACCCCGGAAGTCTACTTCAAGACACCTGAAGAGATGCGCGCCATTTTTAAGGATATCCCCCAAGCCTGCGACAATACCCTCGTCATCGCAGAGCGCTGCAATGTCACCATAAAACTCGACTCCACGTCCTCCGAGAAATACCCGCAGTTTCCCACACCCGACGGCTCCCCGCGCGAGGATTACCTGATGAAAATCTGCCAAGACGGCCTGGTGAAACGCTATGGAGAAGAAAAGGCCAGCTCCCAAAAAATCGCAGAGCGCTTGCACTACGAAGTCGAAACCATCAACTCCCTTGGCTTTGCCTCCTACTTCCTCATTACCGCGGACTTCATACAATGGGCTAGGGATAACGACATCCCAGTCGGTCCTGGTCGAGGCTCCGCCGCAGGTTCGCTAGCTTCTTACGCGATGGGTATCACTAACATCTGCCCGCTACAATTCGGCCTCCTCTTTGAGCGATTCCTCAACCCCGAGCGCGTTTCACCTCCCGACGTGGACATCGACTTCTGCCAGTCCCGCCGCGCTGAGGTTATTGAATATGTGCGGAAAAAATACGGTGAAAAATCCGTCTCCCACATCATCACCTACGGCACCATGGGAGCGAAGTCAGTGATCCGTGATGTCTCCCGCGTTCTCGGTATCCCCTACGGTGAAGCGGATCGCATAGCGAAACTCGTCGATCCCAAGCCAAGTGAAGGCGAAGACAAAAATCTCTACGGCTCATCCATCCTTGCTAGGGAGTTCGAGAAAAACACCGAGCTACGGGAACTCATCCAATCCTCCTCGAGCTATAAAGATCTCTGGGCCTACGCCCTTCGCCTAGAAGGCATTAACCGTAACGTCGGCATCCACGCGGCCGGCATCGTGATCGGAGATCGCCCGCTCGACGAGCATATCCCACTAACGCTCGGCAACGAGGGCGAGGTCGTCACACAGTATGACATGAACGCGATTACCGAGGTCGGCCTGCTAAAAATGGATTTTCTAGGGCTAAAAAACCTCACCGTCATCCACGACGCCGTCTCCCACATTCGGAAACACATACCAAACTTTGATATCGAGAAAGTCCCGCTCGATAACCAACTCACCTTCGACATGCTCAACCGCGGCGAGACCATGGGAGTGTTCCAGCTTGAGTCCGGCGGCATGGTCGAGACCTGCAAGAAATACGAGATCCGTAGTATCGACGATATCATCGACTTGATCGCTGTTTATCGCCCAGGTGCTATGCAGTTCATCGACCAGATGCTTGACGTAAAAAAGGGCAAGAAGGCGATATACGAGCATCCCCTTTTGGAGCAAGTTTGCGGTAACACCTATGGTGTGATGATTTACCAGGAACAGGTGCAGAATGCTGCAAAACTCCTCGCCGGATACTCCCTCGGAAAGGCCGACCTGCTCCGCCGCGCCATGGGAAAAAAGGACAAGGAGAAGATGGCGAAGGAACGCGCCGGTTTCATCGAAGGCTGCAAGGAGGCGAACAACATCGGCGAGAAACTCGCGGGCACCATCTTCGACAAGATCGAGATGTTCGCCGGATATGGATTTAATAAATCCCATTCCGCCTGTTACGGCCACATCTCCTACTGGACTGCCTACATGAAAGCGAACCACCCCGTCGAATTCATGGCCGCCCTCCTTTCCAACGAGGTCAACAACACCGACAAAATCGCCGTCTTCGTCAACGAGTGCCACCGCATGGGCCTGGAAATCCTCCCACCCGACCTCAACAATTCCCTCCTCCGCTTCGCCCCGGAAATTTCCTCGGGAAAAGCCGCTATCCGCTACGGCCTCGCCGCCATAAAGAACTGCGGCGAAGCCGCCATGGCCTCCGCCATCCGCGAGCGCGAAGCCAAAGGCCACTACCTCTCCCTTGAGGACTTCTCTTCCCGCCTCGATTCCAAGGTCATCAACAAGCGGATCTTGGAAAACCTCGTTAAGGCGGGTGCGGTCGATTGGACCGGCGAGAATCGCGCCACGATGTTCGCCCGACTGGAACAGGTCGT
>CAMAXN010000002.1 GCA_945862245.1 Prosthecobacter debontii | reverse complement strand
AAGGCGAACACGGATGTCTGGAAGGAAAGCGGCTCCGTGAAGCCCGGCGAGTATGAGCGCGATCCCCTCGACCGGATCAGCATCCTGACAGATGCGGATGGCGACGGACGGATGGACAAGAAACACGTTTTCGCCGACAAGCTGGAGCTGGCCACCGGTTTCGTGTTTCACAAGAACGGCGTGATCGCCGCCGCCGCGCCGGACATCTGGTTTCTCGAGGACACCGACGGCGACGAGGTCGCGGACAAGCGCACCAAGCTCTACACCGGCCTCGGCAACGGCGACACCCACGCGGTGATCAACAACCTCCGTTGGGGTCTCGATGGCTGGGTTTACGCGACTCATGGCTACAGCGCGGGCGAGGTCACCGCGCTCGCTTCGCCGGATAAACCGAAAGTCCGCGTTGGCTCAGGTGTGCTGCGTTTCAAGCCGGACGGTACGGAGATCGAAATGGTTTCGAGCAAGGGCGGCAACACCTGGGGGCTGTGTATGACGGCGGACGGTCAGTGTTTCTGGACGCAGCCGACCAGCGGCACTTTGCTTTTCCACACCGTCTTGCCGGAAAGCATACTTGCGAAGGGCAAGATGCCGGGAACGAACAGCTTTCATGGCATGGTAACTGGGCAAAAAACCTTTCCGCTGATGGATTGGAAACAGGCGGCGTACAAGCAGATCGACTGGGTCGGCTCCTACACGGCGGCGGCGGGCTGCGCGATTTACGAGGGCGGCGCTTGGCCGGAGAAGTGGAACTACTCCTATTTCACTGGCGAGCCGACGATCAACATCGTCAGTCATTACTTTGTGAAAAAAGACGGAGTCACCTACGCGGCGGAGAAAGAGAAAGGCCGTGAGGAAACGGAGTTCATGCGCAGTAGCGATCTCTGGTTCCGCCCCATAGAGACCCGCGTCGGCCCAGATGGTGCGCTGTATGTGGTCGATTTCTACAACCAAGCGGTAATCCACAACGACACCCGCGGCCCCCAGCACGGTAATGCCAACGCCGCCGTCCGGCCTGACCGGGATCATTACTTCGGCAGGATTTGGAAAGTGCAGCACAAGGCAGCTAAGAAAATCAAAGTTCCTATCATCGTGAAAGATAGTGAGTCATCGATGGATCTTGCGTTCGGCAGTCCGAATGCTCACACGGTCTTAACCGCTGCCCGGATGATGCGGGAGGCTGGGAAAATGTCCGAAATTGAGACTGGATCAATGGTGGAGAAATCCCTTCGCGACGCCGGTGATCCTTCGCAGATCATCACCGCTTTCGCTAATGCTGACGACAATTGGAGCAAATCTGCGCTGATTGCCGCCGCCAGCAGTCAAGCTTTGGAAACGCTGATTGTCGGCCTTTCCTCACCGCAGTCCGGGAAGCTTGTTCCTCTTATCGAGAATCTCGTTCCCATCGCACTGCGCGAAGACGCGGCGGGCAGCGCGGTCAGGTTACTCAAAGCTACTGCCGCCGCACCCGCTTCGGCGGATGGGATCAAGGCGGGTGTTATTTCGGCCATAATCGCGGCGAATGTTGCTCCGCTCGCTTTGGATAAGGATGTCAGCAACTCGTTTATCGTATTGCTGAAAAATCCAGCCACCGCACCGAAGATCCTACCTCTCATTGCAGCTTGGGACAAGGAGGGTGTCTTGAAGGATGCTCTAGGGAAACAGGTCGCAGTAATTTCCAAGACGCTCGCCGATCCCAATGCGAAGCAGGAAGATCGCATCGCCGCCGCGCGGTCGTTGGTGTCGATCGGGACGGAGGAGACCGTGGCTCCTGCGTTGTCGATCTTGCAGGACGCGCAGGGACCACGCGAACTCCAGTTAGCCATCATGGAGATGATTGGTGCGACGGATTTTTCCGTGAAGATCACGATGCTTTTCAATAAGCTCAGTCCGGGAATTCGTACGGCGGCGTTCGATGAGATCGTGAAACGCCCCGCCGCCGCGCTTGAATTTCTCAAGGGTGTCGAAGTTGGCTCGCTCGATCCGAAGGATATTGGCCCCGGCAATGTCGCTCGTCTCCGCAGCCATCCCGACAAGGCGGTTTCCGAGAGAGCGAATGCTTTGCTCGATAAGCTCATGCCCGGTGCGAAAGAGAAGTCGGAGATCATCGCGAAATTCCTCCCGGAGGTCTCCAAGCCGGGTAATACAGTGAACGGCAAGGTCATGTATACCGCAGCCTGTGCGGTTTGCCACAAGTTCGGCGATGTCGGGAAAGTTGAAGTCGGTCCTACATTGACGGGGATGGGCAGCCATGGCGCAGCGGAACTGCTCGTGCACATCATTGATCCGAACCGCGAGGTCGATCCGACCTTCTGGCAGTGGAATATCAGCACGAAAAAAGGCGAGACGCTGGCCGGTGTGATCACCACGGAAAACAACGCGTCCCTCACCCTCCGCAACCAGAGTGGCGACACGGATGTGCGCAAGGAGGATATCGCCTCGCGTGTGAACACACAACGCAGCCTAATGCCGGAGGGACTTGATGGGCTTGGGCCTGAAAACCTGCGCGACATCCTCGCTTACATGATGGCAGTGGATGCCGGCAACCACCGCATCCTCGACCTGCGAGCTGCCTTCTCAGCCGATGGCCGGCGCGGGCTTTTCGCCAACTCAGAGCTGACCGATGAAAGCGTATTTCCGAGTAAATTTGGCAACATCAACGCGGAGAGTGTTCCGTTTTTCCTGATGAATCCTACGAAAAGCTCGGACGGGAAAAGCCTCATCGTGCTCAAGGGTGGGAGTGGCAGCGACGCAGCGCAGGGATATCCACAGAAAGTGGAGATTACAACGGATATCAAGGCGGCGCAACTCCATCTACTCAGCGGGATCGCGGGTTGGGGATTTCCGGCTATCAATGATGAGAGACCCGCTATGAAAGTAACCTTAACGCACGCCGACGGCACGGCGCAGGTCACGGAATTACTCAACAAGCGCGACTTTGCGGATTACATCGGGGAGATCGATGTGCCGGGCTCGAAACTTGTGAAAGGCATTGTTAGCCGTGGTCAGTTGCGACTGATCACGATTCCGGTAAAGAAAGCTGTCGCCGTAACGAAGATCACATTGGAAAGCTTTAATAACGGGATCTCACCGGTCGTCGCCGCAATCACTGCGGATATATCCGCGAAGGCGTCGGAAACAAGCAAAGCCGCCCCGATCCGCTGGCAGGATGAACCCGCCGAAAGCATCGCCGCGACAGGACTGAGGTTTGCCGAGTTGAAGAAAAAGGACATGCTCCGCGTGCTATTGGTCGGCTCTGGGTCGTCCCATCATTTCCCCCGTGATTTCATCAAGACAGATTGTGAAACGCTCGCCGTTGTCCCGCTCACCGATGTCATCGGCACCATGAACCTCGCCGAGGCGCTTGAGCAGATGCCCAAGGCCGACGTGCTAGTTTTCTCGGGAAACCACAACCAATGGGGCACGACTGAATTTCAAAAAGCCCTGCATGATTTCGCGGATGCGGGAAAAGGGATTGTCCTCATCCACGCCGCCACGTGGTCGCATCCTTGGGAGGGCTACAACAAGCGCTTCGTCGCCGGGGAAACAAAAGGCCATGGCAGAGGCGATGTGATTGCCGAATCCATCCGTCCCGCCGTTCATCCCATACTCAAAGGCGTGCCGGAAACCTTCACCATCGCCGACGAGTCCTACCACTCGGTCTTTTTCAAAAAGGAAGGCCAGATGACCCTCATCGAGAACAAGCCGGACGGCCAAAGCCCCGATCCGCATCCCGCCCTCTGGATCGTCAACGACCCCAAGTGCCGCGTTGTCTGCTACACCCACGGCCACGACGATAAGTCCCACGCCCACGAAGCCTACAAGACCATTCTCCGCAATGCCGTGAAGTGGGTTTCGGAAAAATAACATCCCGCACGAGAAGTCTTAGACTGCTCACTGATCAACTTTCACCCGGCACTTTTTTATGTTTACTCACGCAGAAACCGCCCCGCGCGATACGACGGATGGCCGCCATCACATCTGGCATTCGAGACCCGGCCTTACACCCTCCGAAGATCTCCTCTTCGTCCATTGCACCATGCCTCCGGGCGGAGGCCATGCGTTCCACATGCACCCGAACAAGGAGGAAATCATCTACATCATCGAGGGCGAGGCCGAGCAGTGGCTTGAACAGGAGAAGCGGACGCTCGGCCCCGGCTCTTCTGTATACATCGCGGCAAGTATCGTCCACGCCACCTTCAACCGCAGCGACCAGGATCTGAAATTCATCGCCGTTATCACACAGTGCTCCTCAGAGGGCGAGATCCAGGTCGCGGTGGATCATTTTGAGCCGTGGAATAGTATCCTTAAGGGGATTTGACCACCGGCTGGCTGTATTTATTCGCACAGCCATAGAGCTTGCAGGGATCGGTCGGCGGGGCCAGACTCATGCCATATGTTCGAGCCTGCCTGGAAAAAGAACGCAAAACTCCTTGTGAAAGGGGTTAAAAAGTTCGTGGATTATAAGCGCGATCTACTGACTTCCGACCGCCTAGCGGAGATCGAATCCCGCCGCTCTGATCTGCTCAATGCGTTGAAGGCAAAGGACAGGGCGAAGGTAGACGAGGCGTCGAAGCAGCTTCGTGCGACCTGTGATAACGCGCTACGGATAAAGCCGCAGGGTTGGTTTGAGGAGAACGTGGAGGTAATGTTCGTGGCGATCGTCATCGCGCTGGGGCTGCGCGCATACTATCTCCAACCGTTCCGCATTCCGACCGGCTCGATGCAGCCAACGCTGAATGGAATCGTGGGGGAACCGCTGAAAAAGGAGGATTGGCCGAGCTTTCCCATCCGCATTGCGGAGTTCGCGCTGAAGGGCAGGAGCTACGTGCATTTAGTCAACGACAAGGATCGCAGGGTGGCGGTGGGTACGATCTATACTCCGGATGGGTTGAAAGTAGGCGGCGATGTACGTGACCGAATGCGCTGGCGCTTTTTCAGCAAGTCCCAGCTTCATAGCCTTGATTCAAAACCGATGTGGTTGCCTTCGCCATCAGGTCAGGCGTATGAGATCGGTTTGGAGCATGCGTTCCGAGAGGCGATGGGGAACGGAGGAATTTTGAAAAAAGACCAAACGCTGATGGAGGGTTTCATCGACACAGGGGATCTCGTGCTCGTGAACAAGTTCTCCTACCATTTCCGCAAGCCAAAGCGTGGTGAGGTTTTCGTTTTCGATACGCTGGGGATAAAAGGAATTATGGAACACAGCGGTCCGCAGGGCGGGGGGTCTCACTATATCAAGCGCCTCGTCGGAGTGCCGGGTGACAAGCTTTCCATCCGCACGCCTTACCTGATGGTGGACGGAAAGATCGCGCAGGAGCCCGGTATTCAGCGTGTGATCGAGGGTAAGCCGCCTTTCGGGGAGAAGCATAAGGGCTACGAATTGGCGGACGCGAGCGGAAGCCATCGCCGCTATCTGACTAGTGAGGATGATGTCCTGAGCCTGAAGGGTGAGGGCGCCAAGCCTGGCTTTCGCGAATACGCGGCGATGGGCGACAACACCGGCAACTCGCTTGACTCGCGATATTGGGGGACGGTGAAGGAATACAACCTTGTAGGGCCGGCGCTTTTTTCGCTGTGGCCGTTCACCACCGGGCACTGGAGCTTTATCAAGTGATTTCCCGTGTCTTTCGCTTCCGAGATCACCCGCAAGGCGAAGTCAAACCTAGCCTTCTCTCTCCAGATACTGCCAAAGGATCGGCGCGACGATATGACCGTGTTCTACGCGTTTTGCCGGACGGTGGACGACACGGCGGATGATGTTTCAATACCGAAGGCAGCACGGCGGGCGGCGCTGGCAAAATGGGAGGAGAGCTTGCGAAACGGGTTCCCTCAGGGCGACGCGTTTGGTATGGAGGTGGCAGAAATGATGGCGCGGCGCGGAATCAGGGCGGATTGGCTGCTGGAAATCATTGAGGGCTGCGCAATGGATCTGGAGCCTCGTACCTTCCAAGGCTGGGAAGAGCTTTCGCAATACAACTGGAAGGTGGCGGGCGTGGTGGGGCTGGTCTGCACGAGGATTTTCGGCTGCGTTCATGAGGACTCCGACAAATACGCTGCCACGCTCGGTAACGCCCTCCAGCTTACCAATATCCTCCGCGACGTAGGCGAGGATCTCGCGAAGGGCGGTCGCATCTACCTGCCGGTCAACGACATGATGCGCTTCCAGTATTCCGAGCGAGATCTCGTCGGGAAAGTCTATGACGGGCGTTTCCTAGCGCTGATGTCCTACGAGGCGGAACGGGCGGAGCATCTTTTCGCGGAGGCTGAGAACCTGCTTCCAGAGATCGACAGTCGAGCGCTTGTGCCCGCAAAGATAATGGCGGAGATCTACCGCAATCTGCTCGATAAGATGCGGGCAGGGAAATTCAAGGTCTTCAACCGGCATTATTCCGTTTCCAAAGCTAGGAAACTCGCTATCCTTTCAAAGTATTTGCTCGCCGCAAGGGGTGCACATTGAATATCTCAATCCACTGATAGTCTGATGAGTATGTTGAAACTAAAACTGATCGGCGTTGTCACCCTGCTTCTCGGAGCAGTGTCTTGCAAACCCCAGCCCGTATATCCGCCAAACGCTGGCCCGCTCCGCCCCAATCCGCCCCAGCTTTACAATCAGGATGGCCAGCGCCCGTCCTACTACGGTGATCAAGGTAGTAATGCTCTCGATTACAATCCCCCCTACGGCACCACCCAACCCACTACGCCGCTGACTTCACCAGTGCCACCCGCCGAAAAATACCCGACCGCCAAGCGCGCGGACAACCCGAACCACGTGATCAGTCCTTACGGTCCTGATTTTAACGTGATCGACGTGCAGGGTTTCCGCTCCGGACAACTCGCAAAGGATCCTTCTAACGGAAAAATCTTCCGGGTGCCTTAGAGCTTGTGAATTTTACAATCACGAATGCACACGAATGATCAGATATCCAATCTTTTGAACTCGATGATTTTTGCACAGAAACACGTAGATTACGAGGCCAAGTTATAAATCCGGATACTTTGAAAATATGCCCCCTGTGTTCTCCGCGTCTGCGCACTAATATTTCCGAATCTACACCCTACATTTGCGCAAATTCGCGTTCATTCGCGGTTTACTTCTTTTGATCAATGATCGTCGGCATAGATCTCGGCACGACCCACTCCGCCATCGGTGTGGTGGATTCTGGCTTTCCCATCCTGCTTGCCGATGAAGAGGGTAAAAGGATCATGCCCAGCGTGGTGTGGTTCGGAATGGACGGTGCGGTGGAGGTCGGTCGCAAGGCGCTGCGGCGGCAGGCGACCGATGCTAGGCGTGTCGTTTTGAGCGTGAAGCGATGGATGGGTGCGGATACCATCTTGGAAAACATAGGCAAAACGCCAGACGAGGTAAGCGCGGAGATTTTGAAGGAACTGAAGCGGATTGCGGAATGGCGAATCGGCGCGGAGGTTACCAAGGCGGTGATCACGGTACCTGCTTATTTCAACGATGCCCAGCGCGCAGCTACAAAGCGGGCGGGTGAACTCGCAGGACTCGAGGTTGCGCGCATACTAAATGAACCGACTGCCGCCGCTCTCGCCTACGGCCTTGACAAGCTCAAGAACAAAGCACGCGTCGCGGTCTATGATCTGGGTGGCGGAACTTTTGACCTTACGATTCTGGAAATGGAAGATGGGGTTTTTCAGGTGCTCGCCACCCACGGCGATACTCGGCTCGGCGGTGATGATGTGGATGCGATGATCTGCAGCTGGCTTTCCGCAGGTCTGGAGATCCCGGGATATCAGCGCTGGCGTTTCTTAGAGGAGGCGGAGAAGGCAAAAAGAGCCCTTTCGGATCTGTCAGAGTTTACGCTTCGTATTCCGTTCTATGACGGCAAGAACAGCTTAGAAAAGACGATCACCCGCTTGGATCTCGATGCGATGACGAAGGGTTGGATCGCAAGAAGCTTGAAATGCTGCCAGCAGGCGATGCATGACAGTGGGCTTTCGCTGAATGAGCTTGATGCCGTGGTGCTTGTCGGCGGCAGCACAAGGATGCCCGCCGTGAGGGAGGCGGTGGCGGAGTTTTTCCAATGCGAGGTGGATGTCACACAGCACCCCGATGAGGCAATCGCTCTCGGTGCGACGATCCAAGCGGGGGTGATGAGCGGTGCGATGCGGAAGATGGTTCTGTTAGATGTTACGCCGTTGAGCCTTGGGATCGAGACCTTCGGTGGGCTCATGAACGTGCTGATCTCACGCAACACCACCATCCCTTGCAAGGCCGGTGAGATGTTCACCAACGCCGCAGACAGCCAGGAAAAAATGGCCATCCGCGTGCTGCAAGGTGAGCGTGAGATGGCGCGCGATAATTGGGAACTAGGAAAATTCGAGGTGATGATGGAGAAGCTGCCGAAAGGCCATGCGCGGGTGGGTGTGCAGTTCAGAATCGATGCCGATGGTATTCTCGAAGTTTTGGCGCGCGATACGAAGACCGGCAAGGATACGGTGATCAATATCGCCAGCTCTGCCGTGAACGTGGACGACGCGGCGGTGGAGGAAATGGTCAGCGCTTCTGTGGAGCACGCCTTCGAGGATATGTCAGAGCGGATTTTCACTGAGGCAAAACTCAAGGCCGACGAACTACTGCCCGCCGTAGAGATGATCATGGCGCAGGGCTTGGTGGAAGAACACGAGCGCGGCGAGATCGAGGCGGCTGTGAAAGAGGTTAAAGCCACGATGGCATCAGGTGCCGCCAACGCACTCAAAGTAGCGGTGCAACGACTCGACAGCGCCACCGAAGCAGCGGCGGCGAGGCTGGTGGAGAAGGCGATGGAAGAGGCTTTGGAAAGGGAACTTGGCCTATGAAATCGGTTCTCGTCACGGGCGCGGCGGGTTTCGTAGGCGTGCATCTAGTTCGCAAATTATTGGCGGATGGCCACAGGGTGCTTTCCGTGGATGCGCTGACCTACGCAGGCAGCAAGGAATCGCTGGGCGAGTGCCTGCTGAACCCGAGGCATGCTTTCATAAAACTGGATATCACCGATGATACGGCGATGACCGATGTCGTCATGGATTTCTCTCCGGACTGGATTTTCCACCTCGCCGCAGAGACGCATGTGGATCGCTCGATCACCGGGCCGATGGATTTTTTGAAAACCAACGTGCTCGGCACAGGAAATCTGTTGCAGGCCGCGCTCTTGCATTGGAAGGGCATGGAAGCCGCGCGGGCGGATGGATTCCGTTTCGTGCACGTCTCCACCGATGAGGTTTTCGGCACACTGAAAGAGGACTGCGGCGGATTTACCGAAACTTCGCCGTATCGTCCGCGCTCACCTTACGCGGCAAGCAAAGCGGCCAGCGATCACATCGTGCGCGCCTGGGGAATCACCTACGGTCTGCCCGTGATTGTTACCAATAGCTCCAATAACTACGGCCCCTATCAGTTTCCAGAAAAGCTGATCCCGACTGTCGTTACCCGGGCGCTCAAAGGTCTGAGTATCCCGGTTTACGGCGATGGTAGGCAGTCGCGGGACTGGATCCATGTGGAGGATCACTGCCGTGCCTTGGGAAAAGTGGCGGAGGCGGGCAGGGTGGGTGGAACCTACCTGATCGGTGGGCGGAATGAGTGGAGAAATATCGATCTCGTCGGACTGCTCTGCGATCTCGTGGCGGATGTCGCGCGAACAGGAGATCGGCGCGGGCTGATTGAGTTTGTTACGGACAGGCCGGGTCACGATTTCCGCTACGCGGTGGATGACAGCAAGACCCGCATGGAACTGGGATGGGAACCCACACATAATTTCATGGAAGGCCTGCGGGAAACGGTGGAGTGGTATTGCTCACATCCCGATTTCCATACCAATTCCTCAGGGCACTGAGAGTGGTGGAGTTTGATTGCTGCCTACTCGCTTAGAGGCGGAATGATTCCGAGGCGGGGCTCTGTCGTTCCGCCCGATTTAGTTTGATCCGAGGATTTCAGGAATTTGAAAAGGTCGGAGTCGGTGGAGAGGATGAGTGTCGATTGCTTGCCGATGGTGTTGCGATACATCTCCATGGTCTTGATGAACTCGTAGAGCTCGGCTGCATTCGGATTCTGGCCGTAGGCGCGGGCGTAGATTTTCGAGGCCTCGGCATCGGCCTGCCCGCGGATGGTCTGGACTTTTTTGTAGGCTTCGGAGGCGATGCCGTTGAGATCACGTTCTTTGTCGCCGAGGATGCGCGCGGCTTCGCCCTCGCCCTCGGAGCGGAATTTTGAGGCGATCTGCTGCCGCTCAGAAGTCATGCGCCCGTAAATTTTTTCTACGACAGAGGGATTGTAGTTGATTCGTTTGAATCGCACATCGAGCAGTTCGATCCCGAGCTGTTTTAGTTTGGTCGCGGCATCGGCCATGATCTCATCTTCGAGAACGTTGCGTCCTTTGCGGATTTTCGGGAGGATGCCGATGTTTCCTGATTGCCCGTTGGTTAATACCTCAAGGGTCTCATCTTTCAAAGGCGTGCGTTCCTTGTCGGTGCGGACGATCTCGATGAGATCGTGCTTGCCCACGATGCTGCGGGTAGCGGAGCCGATGATGTCCTCGATGCGAGATGAGGCGGAGCGCTCGTTACGGAGACGGCGGAAATACTCGAGTGGATCGGTAATGCGCCAGCGCCCGAAGCAATCGACCGCGATGTAGAGCTTGTCCTTGGTGGGCATCTCGGTGCGGTTGCCGTCCCACGGGAGGATGTTTTTTGGGATGCGGTTCACTACTTGAATGAACGGTTTCTTGAAATGAAGACCGGCCTCGGAGATCGGTTCACCCTGCGGACTTCCGAACTGGGTGATGATGACCTGTTCAGTGGGTGAAACTGTGTAGGAACAGACATTGAAGACAAATACGATGACGGCGATGGCCAACGCGGCGAGTGAGATACTGATGCGGTTCATTTTGAAAAATTCTAAATTCTAAGTTTTAAACTCTAAAGATGAGAAGACTCACTTTTCGTTGAGGTTGAGGAGTGGGAGGATGCCTTTTGCCTCCTCGTCGAGGATGATGGTCTTGCCGAGGCGGGGCAGGATGTCCGTCATGGTTTCCAGATATAGGCGGCGGCGAGTGATTTCCGGGGCTGCGGTGTATTCTACGAGCAAGGCCTCGAAGGAGGCGACATCGCCCTCGGCTTCGTTGACGCGTTTTTTAGCGTAGCCTTCGGCGGCGGAGATCATGCGGTCGGCCTCGCCGCGGGCGCGGGGGATTTCCTTGTTGTATTCGCCGTTGGCGACGTTGATTGCAGTTTCCTTGTCTTGCTGGGCTTGGTTGACGGCGTTGAAGGAGGACTGAACGGCGCGGGGAGGATTTACATCCTTGAGCTGCACTTGCTCGATGCGCAGTCCCATTGTGTAGGAGGATGTGGCGGCCTGGAGCTTAGCCGTCGCAACCGCCTCGATTTCCTGCCTGCCGACGGTAATGACCTCGTCCACCGTCCGGTCGCCGACGATCTCTCTTACGACGCTTTCGGAAAGATGGCGCAGCGTGGCGTCTGGATCGCGGACGGCGAAGAGGTATTGCTCGGGATCGTTGATTCGGTATTGGACAACCCATTCGACTAGCGCGGCATTCAGGTCGCCCGTGACCATGGATTTTTCTAACTCCTGCTCGCCGGGATCGGAATATTGCCACACGTTTGACGCACCATCGGTGCCGTATCCGAATTCCTGTTTGAGTTGCCGCTCAACCTCTACATTGAGCGCGCTATCGATTCCGAAGGGCAACTTGAAGTGGAGCCCTGGCCCCTTCGTATCGATGGGTTTTCCAAATCTAAGAACTACGGCCTGAGAATCGGCAGAGACGGTATAGAAACTGGTAAATATCCCCATTAAAACAACGATCCCGATCACAGCAAGGCGAACGACTTTAAAATTTACGTTAAAAGGTTGTGACATGGCACAAGATAGGCTGCTTTGTTTATTTTCAAAAAGTATAATCGCACATGTTGCTAAGCACCTTGGTGATTGACTGGATTAAGAGGGTGCGGCAAGGGTTGTCATATGAAATGCTTGATTTTATTTTTGGCGCTCACTGTGGGGCTTTATGCAGAGAATCTCGCCGAGAAGGCTGTTACGGAAGTGCCGCCGCCTGCTATCATCGCATCCGCACAGCAAGCGGTGGCGGATCTAGGTAAGGAAGTAGTGATGGGGCGCTATCAGGTGGCGGGTGAACGCATGTATCCGATTTGGAAAGAACGCATGGCAACGCGTATGGGAGGTATGCATAAGCTGCAGGAGCAAATTGAGGACGTGGCGGAGCTGATGCTTCAGCAGGGCATTTCAATCACCTCTTTCACGCCGGAGGGCAAGCCCCGTGCTTACGAGGTTTATCCTGGGAAGGTTGTGGAGGTCGTTGGCGGAAAAGAGATCGAGAGGTTGCGTTACACCAAGTGGCTGGTGCTGGTGCCCACGGTCACAAAATTTCGCACCCTCATAAAGGGCGATCCTATCGCTGTGAATATAGAGAGCATCGGCTTTCAGGTGGCTGTCACTGACAAGGCCAAGGAAGATTGGACGTTTATTGACGGTGCCGGGGTCACGGTAAATGATCTTCGCAGCCTTTTTGTCAATTTGCCTATAAATCTCGAACTTCCTCCTTTGGGAAAACGGCAGATCAAGTAAGTATTCCGCGCATGGCGAAGGAGAAAAAAGGCATGAGTCACAGTGATCTGCACAGAAAATTGATGAAGCTTTGGAAGAGTGGGCAAAGTGATCTCTGCGAAGTGCGCAGTTCCTCGATCCACGGCAGCGGAGTTATCGCCAAGCGCGACATCGCAGCGAATGAACTTATCATCGAATATGTAGGTGAATTGATCGACAAAGATCTGAGCGCCAGTCGTGGCTCGCAGCAGCAGGAGCACTCCGAGAATACCGGTGACGCAGCTGTTTACATCTTCAACCTCACCAAGAAATGGGATCTCGACGGCAACGTCCCATGGAACACCGCGCGGCTGATCAACCATTCCTGCGAACCGAACTGCGAGGCGGTCGCGAAAGCGAAAAGGATTTTCATTTACGCCCTACATGATATCAAACAGGGTACAGAACTCACCTTTGATTACGGCTTCGACGTCGAATACTACCAGGACCATCCCTGCCGCTGCGGCTGCGAGTCATGCGTCGGTTACATAGTCAGTCGCGAACAGTGGCATATCCTCGATGAGAAACTCGGCCGCAGGGAATATTCGGAGAAAGCGAGTTGATCCGTGGGACTCATTGCCAAAGAAACGATAGAGCGGGTGCTGCAGGCGACGGATATCGTCGATCTCATAAGCTCGTATATTCCGTTGAAACGAGCGGGTACAGGCTACAAAGCGAACTGCCCCTTCCACCACGAGAAAACGCCCTCCTTCAACGTCAGTCCGCAAAAGCAGTTTTTTCATTGCTTTGGCTGCGGCAAGAGCGGTAACGCCATCGGTTTCGTCATGGAGCACGAAGGGTTGCTCTTCATGGACGCACTGAAAAAACTTGCTACCAAGGCTGGGGTGCATCTGGATGCGGAAGCGGATGATCCCAACGCCCGCGCCGCGAAACGCTCGCGCGGGAAGCTATTGGATCTGCACCGCGAGGCCTCTGCTTATTTTCACGAGCTTCTCAAGTCCGATCCGCAGTGCCAGCACGCGCGGGATTACCTGAAAAGCCGCGGCTTCGGGCGCGAGATGGCGGAGCGCTGGGAGATCGGATGGATGCCGGAAAATCCACGGGTTTTTCTCGATTGGGTGAGGAGCAAGAATTTTAATGGCAAGGATCTCGTTGCATCGGGGCTGGCCTCGTCCAAGGACGAGGCTAGGCCCGCTGCCGGGCTATATGTGCGCTTTCGGGACCGGCTTATGTTTCCCATTCGCAACGAGGTCGGCGATGTGATTGCCTTCAGCGGCCGGCAGCTAAAGGAAGATCCCCGTTCCGGAAAATACATCAACTCGCCCGAGACCGACATTTTTAAGAAGTCGAACGTTCTCTTCGCCCTCGACCGTGCAAAGAAGGCAATCCTCAAGGAAAAAGCGGTTATACTTTGCGAGGGTCAGATCGATGCAATCGCCTGCCACGAGGGTGGGATAGAGAACGCCATTGCCCCGCTTGGCACTGCCTTTACTTCGCAGCATGCTCGCATTCTCAAGCGCTATGCTCAGACAGCGGTGCTCTGTTTCGACGCAGACATCGCTGGGGTTAAAGCCTGTGAGCGCGCGTTCCGTGAGCTCGCGCCAGAGGGGCTTTCCGTGAAAGTCGTCGAACTACCCGCGGGGGACGATCCCGACACCTATCTGAAGGCGCATGGAGTCGAGGGCTTCAGGAAACAATTGGCGGAGGCACGGGACTTCTTCGATTTTAAAGTCGGCTCGGCGCGAATAAGCGGTCGTCTCGAAACGGCGGAAGGCCGCACCGAACTTACCCGCGAATGTACCGAACTCCTCGCCACCATGGGAGATCATGCCGCCCGCGATCAGCAGATCAACATCGTTTCCACGATGTTGGGACTAGGCTCGGCGACCTTGCGGGATGGTATTTCCAACGCCGTTCGCAAGGCCAATAGCCAGGCGCTGCGCCCCATGCGAGGGCAGCAGGAAGATCAGCCCGCCGTCGTGAAAGCCATCCCACTGGATCGAACGGTCGGTTATCTCTGCCACTTAGCGCTTACCTCCGCTCCAGCCCAGCATTTCCTCAGCGAGCAGTTCGAAGCTCTTCACGAGGCGAAGCAATGGGTGGAGGGGATTGCTTTGCTGGAGAAAATTCTCGCCACCTCCCCGGATACTGGATCATCCGCTGCCGTCAACGCCTTCGTTGCCGGCTTACGCGAGGGCGAACAGCTTGCTCTTCATTGTGAAATGGGAGTTATGCCCGCCATCCCCGAGGACGGCATTCAGGCTGCTGAGCAGACTCTCGGTATGTTGTCCTCCATCATTCTCCAGAAACGCGATTCCGCCGTGAAAGCCGCTCTACAGGAACCTAGCCTTTCTCCCGCACGCATGCGCGATCTTCTAGAGGAAGCAAAGGAAATAGCCGGACTGCTACGCTGGACGGGCCGGTCCACCTTCAACGACGAACTCCCCCCGGAAACTAAAAAGGCGGAGAAGAAACCGTGGGAGAAATGGAATAAAGGAAAGTGATATAAGGAAAGTGATATGCGGAATGAAAAGGATAATGAACTAATCCTACCCAACGGAGTCATTTCATCGTTCAGGAAACATGTTAGTCGTGTGGTGGTATCACCCCCTGAAATCGATCAACATCATCGATGCGAAAAGAAGATATATGACCGCTGAATTTTAAGCCCGAATTATTTTTGAATCCCTCAATGAAGAAAAATATACGGCAGAGCTCTGCCACTTAGAAAGCACGCAAGCTCAATGAGCATGTTTACTTCCGCCGCTTTTCGAAGCTCGCTCCGATGTCTTTTTATTTGGCGTAATGCGGGGGGGGCAGAGCCCCCGAGACCGACTAGGACTGCAAATCCCAGCCATGGTTCAGATTCATTTATGAAGGATTTTTGATACGGCCGGGGCGCGGAGGCGGTGCGGTTCGGGCATGTTGGAACCGAGCAGCGGTCGGCAGTAGTTAAGGAAATCTTGGGTCACACCGTTGCCTTCGTGGTTAATAAAGTTGTCCGGCATGTGGCGGGTTTTCCCAGCTACCTTGGCGATGTCAACCAGTTCGTAATCGACCGAGTAGTCGAGGACAGGGCGCTTAATGGCGACCGAGCCATTGGCGTTGTCCCACATCGCGTATTGCACGGCTTTTTCGCCGACCTCGCGAGCCTCGCGAGCATCGCGGTCCGACTGGATGCCCATGAACGAGCGCTGGAGGTAGCCGAAAGTGTCGGAGCGCACCCGTTTGATCTTGAGACCGTTGCGGATCGTCTCGGCGAGGAGGTCTCCGAGGGCGCCGGTGCCGGAGAGTTGGACGTTGCCGTGGGAGTCGCGCTCCTCTTTGCCCAAGAGTTTCACGATCATTGGAGTGCCGTCTGGGTCGGAAATGCCTTCGGAAACGGCGATGGTGCAAATGCCGTATTTTGAATAGATGCGATCTACATCAGCGAGGAGTTGCTCCGTCTTAAAGTGGCGCTCCGGCACATAGACGAGGTGCGGGCCATCGTTGTAGTATTTCTGTGCGAGAGCGGAGGCGGCGGTGAGGAATCCGGCATGGCGGCCCATGATGACGCCGATGTATACGCCTTGAAGTGCACGGTTGTCGAGGTTCACCCCCATGAATGCCTGCGTGACGAATCGCGCTGCCGAGCCGAAGCCGGGGCAGTGGTCGTTTTCCATCAGGTCGTTGTCGATCGTCTTGGGGATATGGATCGCGCGCAGCTCGTAGTTTGCGGCCTTCGCTTGTTCGTTGACGATGCGGACAGTGTCGGAGGAGTCGTTGCCGCCGACGTAAAAGAAGTAGCGTATGTCGTGGGCTTTCATCACCTCAAACATGCGCGTGCAGTAGTCCTCATCGGGTTTGTCGCGGGTGGAGAGAAGTCCGGAGGAAGGGGTTCCGGCGACTTGCTCTAGGTTGTGTGTGGTCTCGCGGGTGAGATCCACGAAGTTCTCGTTGATGATGCCGGAAACGCCGTGCACCGCGCCGTAGATGCAGGTGACCTGCGAGAATTTCCGGGCTTCCAGCGCAACGCCGACGATGCTTTGGTTGATAACAGGGGTGGGGCCGCCACCTTGGGCGACGAGGACTTTTCCTTCGAGACGGTTACTCATGCGGCCGGCAGGATTTCTCTTTCGCCTTGCGGGGGCAAGAACGAAGATTGGGGTGTGCCACCTTGCCCCCATCTACCGCCCTATTCTGAGGAGAAACAAAAAAACCACGGCGCGGGACGAGGCGCTAGTTTTTATCTCGATGCGCTTACCTTTGCGCAAGGCTTTTGGTTGGAAGGGAAACCAGCGCAGGCGATCCTACAGCTCAACCGGGCATTTTCTGCGGATCTGCGGGAAGATGATTCGGTTCTTATGGAATGGCCGTGGCCCTTTGCGGCGTTGGAGTGGATTTTACAAAATGCGGCTAGCGGGGAATGCGGTTTTCTGGGGAATCCCGTCCGGCATTTTCAGCACCTTGCCACGCGGATGAGCGAGCCGAGGAGAGAGGTGCGCGTTGCCCGAGCATGGAGGTGTTTCCACATCGCGAGGCGGGTGTTGGATGGTAAAGGGGATTTTCCACTTGATGGCAGGCAGATCGCGAGGGAGGGAATTTTCATTCCTGGATGCTAGGAATGGAATGATGTCTGTCTCTGTAGTGAGCCCAGTCGCCAATAGAACTATAATAGTGCTTGTCGGCGGGGGCGTGTGTCAGTGGAGTGCATGGAGTCATTTAACTCAAAATACCTATGTCAAAATCCGCCGCATTATCCTCAAATGACGCCAACGGTTGGTGGGGTCAGCTAGCCCCTTACCAGCGCCTGGTATTTATTGTAGCGACTTTGGCATGGATGTTTGATTGCTTGGATCAGCAGCTTTTCAACCTCGCGCGGAATCCTGCGATGGCGGCGCTGTTGGACAAGGGACAGGACACCAAGTTTTTCGGAGGAATCGCGACGGCGATCTTCGTCTTCGGATGGGCGACGGGTGGGATGATTTTCGGATCGCTGGGGGATCGCTACGGCAGGGTGAAAATGCTGGCGGTCACCGTGCTGCTTTACTCATTGGCGACGGGTCTTTCCGCACTGGCGGGATTTCCCAAGTTGGCGACGGTCGCCCAGGCACTCCATTTGACTTCGGTGCCTTGGTTTGAGGGGCTGTCACCGCACTTCATGGATTTTTGTATCTTCCGCTTCATCACCGGGCTGGGTGTGGGCGGGGTTTTCGGTCTCGCGGTGGCTCTTGTGGCAGACACCGTGCCCAGCGGGGTGCGTCCGCGCGCGCTGGGTGTGCTGCAATCATTTTCTGCGGTCGGAAACGTGGCGGCGGGATTTATTGGATTGGGGATCGCCCTTACCGCGATCGGCACCAACCCGAACTACTGGATGTGGTTGTTTGTGATCGGTGCGCTGCCAGCCTTCATGGTTGCCACGATCCAACTTCGCATCAAGGAGCCTCAGGCGTGGATCGAGGCTCGCGACCGCGCCACTGCCGAAGGGAAAAAATCCGGTTCCTACAAAGATCTTTTCAGCGATCCCACATGGCGGCGGCATGCCCTGCTCGGCATGGTGCTTTCATGCGCCGGGGTGATCGGGCTTTGGGGGATCGGGGTGTTTTCCACCGACCTCGTCGGCGATATTATCACCAATCATTTTAAAGCGAGCGGCGCAACGGAGGCAGAGATCAGCAAGGGGAAACAGATTTGGAGTTCTTTGAATCTTCTATGTTTCAATGTCGGAGCATTTTTTGGCATGATGGCGTTCACCCGTGTGACCGAGCGGATCGGGCGCAAGAAAGCCTTCGCATTATTCTTCCTAGGTGCGCTGGTGATGACAGTCTTCGTTTTCCAGATGCTTGGAAAAATCAACGGGCGCTGGGATATCCTGTGGATGGCACCTCTGATGGGCTTCTTCCAGCTTTCGGTGTTTGCAGGATTCTCGATCTACCTGCCCGAGCTTTTCCCAACCCGCCTGCGTGCGACGGGCGTATCGTTCTGCTACAACGTTGGACGCTACCTCGCGGCGACAGGGCCCCTGACCCTTGCTCTGCTGGCTAAAAGTCTCGCGGACAAAGCGGCGGTTAAGGCTGCGGAGGTTGGTGGGGACGTGGCGAATGCGAAGATTGATGCCTTCCGCGATGCCGCCTCGTGCATGTGTCTGATTTTCCTGCTGGGACTGCTGGTCCTGCCTTTCCTTCCGGAAACAAAAGGCAAGCCGCTGCCGGAGTAGTGATCAGACTGAGGGAAATGCTGCCCGCATATTTTTCATACTCTCCGCCGCAAGGATATCAGGGCTGATGGTGGTGTCGAAGACCTCGACAGAGACCCATTTGTCGTAGCCGCCGTGCATGAGCTCGGTGGCGACGGGGGGGAAGTCGATCTCGCCCATGCCGGGGCCTCGGAGGTTGGGGTCGTTGGCGTGGAAGTGGGCGGTCCAAGGGAGCGAAGTGCGGACGATTTCCGGGATGAGGCGGGTGTCGGCTGACATCGCTTTCACGTCGAGGTGAAGCCGGACGTTCGGCGAGTTTATTTTTTCCAAGAGGGCGATGGTCTCGGCGGCGGTGTTGATGAAATTCGTTTCCGTAGGACCGAGGAATTCGAAGGCGATGGTGATTCCCGCCGCGGCGAGGTGCGGGGAGAGGTTTTGGAAGAAATCGATGGTGCGCGCCTCTGCGTCCGGGCGCGACCATGAGGGATGGAGGGTCCGTTGCTGCGGGCTGCCCCAGACCATGATTTTGCCGCCCATGGCGGAGCAGAGTTCGGCTAGGTGCCGGGCGTAAGCAAAGGTGCGGGCTTGGACGGTGGGGTCGGGATCGGTGAGGTGGTAGCCTTCGGTTTTGGCGAGTAGCCAGTGGAAGCCGACCATTTCTAGACCGTGGTCACGGACGATGGCACCGAGTTTTTCCGCGTCGGCGGTGGTGAGGGAAGCCGGATCTCCAAGCGTGAAAGGAGCGACCTCAAGGCCGGTGTAGCCATGGCGGGCCGCCTCGGCGCAGGTGCCGGGGAAGTCGTGGTCGCGGAAGGTTTCGTTGCAGATGGCGAGTTTCATTTTGCCCGGTGATTCTTGAAAATGGCGAGGGTGCGGTCGCGTTCGGTCTTGTGGTCGAGGCAGGGCAGCGGGTAGCCGTCGGCGAGGGGGCGGTTGTTGTCCGGGGGGGCTTGGAAACGTTTCGGATCAACCTTCGCGAGCTCGGGGATCCAGCGCTTGATGTATTTCCCGTCGGGATCGTGCTTCGCGGTCTGTGACCATGGGTTCTGGATGCGGAAATAAGGTGCGGCGTCGGCTCCGGTGCCAGCGGACCATTGCCAACCGCCGTTGTTGGAAGCGATTTCGCCGTCCGTCAGGTGTTGCATGAAGTGGGACTCGCCGAGTTTCCAATCGATGTGTAAATCCTTGGTGAGGAACATCGCGGTGATCATGCGGAGGCGGTTGTGCATAAAGCCGGTGGCAAGCAGCTGGCGCATTCCGGCATCGACGATGGGGAAACCGGTGCGGCCGTTTTTCCAGAGTTCGAATTTTTCCCCTGGCTCATACCATGGCAGGCCGACCCAGTTCGGGTTAAACTCGTGGTCGAGGACATGCGGAAAATGGTTTAGGATAGCGAAGTAGAATTCCCGCCATGCAAGTTCCTTGATGTAGATGTCGATGGACGTCTGCGCGGAAGGGGAGGCGCTTGCACGTGCTTCGGTAACCTTGCGATAAAGGGTGCGGATGGAGATGAGTCCGAGGCGCAGATCTTGGGAGAGGCGTGAGGTGCCATTTTCCGCGGGGAGGTCGCGCCGTGCGGAGTATCCGGATATGATTTCGGAAACGGCGCGATCCATGCGGGTGCGGGCGGCGCGCTCCCCGGGCTCGGAGAGCTCGGCGATGGGTGTATCCAATTCCCAATGCGAAACGCTTGGCAGTGGCAGTGAAGAAATGCCGGGCGGTGTGCTGAGCGATTTCGGCTTGGGCAGAGGGGCGGGCTTTTCAATGAAAAGCCAGTTCCGCGAATACGGGGTGTAAACCTTATAGGGGTTCCCAGTCT
The DNA here is from genome assembly GCA_945862245.1 of Prosthecobacter debontii. Lineage (GTDB taxonomy): Bacteria > Verrucomicrobiota > Verrucomicrobiia > Verrucomicrobiales > Akkermansiaceae > Luteolibacter. The sequence goes on along the minus strand of CAMAXN010000002.1, from coordinate 101,894 downwards.
GGGTGAGGACTGCCGCAGGGTTATGCAGGGCGACATCATCATAACCATGGCAGGCGATACCCAGTTTTGCGCAGAGCACCGCTAGCCTAGCCTCCGTAGCTTTTCCGAAAGGATCCGGATCGCGGTTAAAATGGATCGCAGCCGCACCGGTCTGTTCGACAAGCTTCCTCAGTTCTTCAACCGCCTCTCCTGCACGGACGATCAGGCGCCCAGAGAGTGTTTCGAGATTGTTGGCTAGCGAGGTTAGGCTCCCGCAAAGAAAATACTGACGGTTCGCGCCCGTCCAGTGGTGGGAATGTATCCAATTGCTCAGGACGTAAACAGGGATAACTGGCATGCCCTCGCTCGCGGCGTGGTGAAGGGCGGTGTTGTCAGCGATGCGGAGGTCGCGTCTGAACCAATGGATGACAGGCGGCATTCCTGATAAAAGCACCAATCCGTATTCCGAAAAGTGGTAATATCATTAAACGATCAGAGCTTAGATAGCAGTGACTCGCTTTTCTTTATAGTGGTGGGGCTGAGCTTGCCTCTTACTTTTGCCGTGCTTTCAAGCAAACCTTTAAGTATCTGAAGCGCTTTTTCAGCGGCATCGAGTGCCTTGCGGGGTCCACCGAATTTCTTGTCCGGAAAATACTTAGTGAACGTAGTGCCGCCACGGCTGATGCAGAGGCGCCAGCCTTCGAAGGCAGCGTTCTCATAAGTAAATCGAGTTAGATTTTTCTTCGACTTCATATTTCAAAGGGGGGGGGTGAGAGTTACTAAACAAGCATTCTGCGCAACGGACTCCAAGCATAAAGGGCAGGAATCAGCGGAAATTCTCGATTTTTTTTACGAAAAACATTGCACAAACGGTGCTGAACGACTTTCTTCGCGCTCCGCGAGCAATTATAACCGAAAGCGCCGTTGGTCCTCCGGGTGCGCAAGCACCTAGCTCGCTGGAGGGAAACCCGGTAACCAAGAAAAAACATGTCAGCTATTACACTTGCTCGCTTTGAGCTCCCCAATCGTCTCGTTCGCATCGAGGAAACCGCCACCGACACATACGCGCAATTCGTTGCGGAGCCCTTTGAACGCGGCTACGGCCACACCATAGGAAACTCCCTTCGCCGCGTATTGCTCTCCTCGCTTGAGGGTGCATCCATCACTTCCGTGCGTATCGCAGGTGTACAACACGAATTTTCCAGCCTGCCCGGCGTCGTCGAGGATGTTACCGACATTGTTCTCAACCTCAAGAAGGTCAAGTTCGCCCACAACGACAAGGAGCCGCGCATTCTCGCCATCAAGGTCGAAAGGGACGGCGTCATCACCGCTGGCGACATCCAGGGCGACAACATCTACGATGTGGTCAACAAAGATCAGGTGATCTGCACTCTCGACAAGAAAGTTAAGTTTGATTGTGAATTCGAAGTTCGCGTCGGCCGTGGTTTTTCCACGGGAGATGAGAACAAGCGCAAAGATCAGCCTATTGGAGTAATCGCAATCGACTCGATATTCTCTCCAGTGACCCGCGTAAAATATAGCGTGGACACCACCCGTGTCGGGCAGATGACCGACTACGACAAACTTACCATCGATATTTGGACTGACGGCCGAATCACTCCACAGGAAGCGCTCCTTCAGGCTTCCGCGATTCTTCGCTATCACCTCGACGTGTTCGTCAACTACGATGAGAATGCCGTCGATTTCGAAGAGGCGCCCGCCGAGTCGAGCGAAGAGAATACTGCTCTCAAGAAACTTCTCAGCATGTCTGTCAACGAGATTGAGCTTTCCGTCCGCGCGGCGAACTGCCTGAACAACGCGAACATCACCTCTGTCGGTCAGTTGACTATGAAGTCGGAAGCAGAAATGCTCAAATACCGCAACTTTGGGAAAAAATCCCTAAACGAGATCAAGGACAAGCTCGTCGAACTTGGCCTAGGCCTTGGTATGACCTTCGAGCCTGCGCTGATTGCCGGCGGCTCCATCGCCACCCGCGGACCGCGCCTCGGAGCAGAAGATGAAGCACCTGTTGGCCTCGCTGATCTTATCGCACAAAACCTAGACGACTGATACAAACACTTCATCCAAAACATTAAAGGAAGCCACCGATGAGACATCGCCGCAATACCACTAAGCTTAAACGTACTGCCTCCCACCGCAAATCGCTGCTTGCGAACCTTGCTTGCAGCCTAATTGAGCACGGGTGCATCCGTACTACTTTCGGAAAAGCCAAGGCTTTGCGCCCTGTCGCCGAAAAGCTTGTCACGCAAGCCAAGCGCAACGACCTGCATTCCCGTAGGCTCGCCATCGCTTTTCTCCGCCAGAAGGAAGCTGTATCGAAACTTTTTGCAGAGGTCGCACCGGCCGCTGCGAATCGCCAGGGTGGTTACTGCCGGATCACCAAACTCGGCCAACGCATGACCGACTCCGCACCGATGGCAATCATCGAGTGGGTTGATCTTCCGGCCGCTGAGCCTGAAGATGTAGTCGAGGAAGCTGCCGCCGAGGAGGTCAAGCCCACAATAAAAGCCGCTAAGAAAAAGGCAGCTGAGAAAACGGAAGAAACTGCCATCGCCGCTGAGTAACAACTACGCTTTGAAAATCCATAAAGCCCTCTCGTGTAAACACACGGAGGGCTTTTTTAGGTTGGATGTGCTTTAATCCAAGGTTTGAGTCATTGCCTGCGTAGACCAAACGGGCATTCACGAGGCGAGCACGAGGCGGCGGCGAAGGATGTCGAGGGCTGATTGGGATACGGCCTGCTTAAAATCCTTGCGGGAGCGTGGGTGGAAAACTTTTTCAGTGAGGGTGCTGCCGCTTTTTTCTGCAAGGGCGAGCCATGCTGTTCCGACGGGCTTGTGCTCAGTGCCGCCGGTCGGGCCTGCGATACCGGTGACGCTGACTGCGAAGTCAGCACCGCTTGCCTGCAGGGCTCCCTCTGCCATCGCGATGGCTACTTCCTCAGAGACCGCACCATGGGTTTCAATCATTTCCATGGGTACGCTGAGCTCGGAGGCTTTCGCCTCGTTCGCGTAAGTGACCCAGCCGTGAGAAAATACATCGCTAGCTCCGGGGACGTTGGTGAGTCTGCTCGCGATGAGTCCGCCGGTGCAGCTTTCGGCAGTGGCAAAGGTGAGGGATTTTTCTCGCAAGAGACGGACTACAGTGGCTTCTAGGGACGAACCGTCGTCGCTGATGAGGTGCCTGCCAAAGGAGGTGAGCGCCAGATTACGACCGGCAGCGAGTGCTTCCGGGGAGCCGATGAGACGCAGATCGACCTCGCCTATGCGAGCGCAGTAGCCGTATTCGAGGCCGGGGACGTTGGCGAGTTCCGCATCGATGCCGTGGTGGAAATCGCTTTCGCCGATGCCGGTGAATTTTAGTTCGGAGACGGCGGCGATCTCGGAGACCCCGGCGAGAGCGCGCAGGCGCGGGACAACCTCGTTTTGGAACATGGGGTAAAGCTCGCGGGGCGGGCCTGGGAGGAGAAAGACGGCGCATTTCGAGTGGCCGTTGATTCGCGGTGGCAAGTAGAGGCCAGGGGCGGTGCCATTGGGGTTCAGCATGACCTCGGCTCCAGTAGGAACCATCGCTTGGCGCAGGTTAGCGGGAGCCATAGGCTTGCCGCGCAGTGCGAAGAATGACTCCAGAATACGCAGCGCCTGCTCGTCCTGATGGAGTTCGAGGCCAAATGTTTCCGCCACGATCTCGCGGGTTAGGTCATCGCTGGTGGGACCGAGACCGCCGGTAATGAGTAGGATATCCGCGCGGACAACTATTTCAGAGAAAGCCTCGCGGATTGCCTCGCCATCCGGGACGGTGACCTGTCGCGCAACGCGCAGTCCCATGGCAAAAAGCTGCCGTCCGAACCAGCTGCCGTGGGTATTGAGCGTATTGCCAAGCAGGAGTTCGGTACCAGTGTTTAAAATTTCAATTTTCAAATTTATAAAATCTAATAAAAAAAGCTAAACTCGTATTCTTCGTCCTTGAACCTTGAGTTTTGAAATTTCACTCCCACAGGTAGGATCGTTTCGAGGCGATGGTTTTTCCGTTGGCGGTGAGGTCGAGCTTCCATGCGAGCACGCGGCCATTGTCGAAGTAATTGTCACCAATAATGGTGAATTCCTCCTTGCCCTGCATCTCGCCTATCGGGAGGCTGCGGCACATTTCCTTAATGCGGCTGCCGCTGCTGGCCTGCCGATAGCTGAAAACGATAACTTTTTTTGCATCCGCATCGGCATTCCATAGCACCGTGTAGTATTGGCCGAGTCGTTGTTTTCTTTCCTCGATACTAACCGCGCCATGGAGGCGTCGAAGCCTCTCGTTCTGTATCATCGGATCGCCTGCTTTGTTGGTTTCTTGGTCGCGGAGGGTGAACTGCTTTACAATCAGGATTTCTGGCTTGCCGGAGCAAGCGGCGAGGGCGAGAAAAAGAATAGGGAAAAGAAACTTCATCGTCATTTATTTGTTCGATTCGAGGCGGGCTTTGAGACGTTTTAAGACTTCCTCATAGGCCTCCATTACGTTTCCTAGATCTCTGCGGAATCGATCCTTATCCATTTTCTCACCGGTCTTAAGATCCCAGAGGCGGCAGCCATCCGGGCTTATTTCATCGGCTAGGACGATCTTAGACGGATCACATGCTAGGCGACCGAATTCCAATTTGAAATCGATAAGCATTAGGCCAACTTCAGCGAAGAAGCCGGAAAGGATTCGGTTCACCATGAGGGCGGAATTGCGGAGGAAGACCATGTCTTCAGGAGTTGCGAGACCCATCTCACGGATGTAATCATCATTGATGAGCGGATCGCCGAGTTGATCGCTCTTGTAGGAAAACTCAATGACAGGCTGAGAAAATGTGACTCCCTCTACAAGCCCGGTGCGCTTGCAGTAGCTGCCCGCCGAGACATTGCGGACGATGACTTCCACCATGAGGATATCGACCTTTTTCACTTCAACGTTCGTCTCATCGATCTGGCGAACGAAGTGTGTGGAAATACCGCTTTTCTCAAGATATTGGTAAATCAGCGTGCTGATTGCGTTATTCAGGCGCCCCTTGTTCTCGAAGCTGGCCTTCTTCTCGCCGTTGAAGGCGGTGGCGTCGTTTTTAAACTCCATCCTGAGGGTGGAGGGGTCGTCCGTTGTCCAAAGGCGTTTTGCTTTCCCCTCATATATCGGTTGCATGACCTGTTGTGGATTTTCAAGGGAACGCGGTCAAGCTTCCTCAACGCCCTTCCAGCCATTCCTTGCGACCGTATTTTAGCGCGACGATCTCGGCGATGCGTCCTTCATCCGCAATAATCTCCGTCTCCCGCCAAGTTCCAGCCAGTCGCTCAGCGAAAAGTTCACCGCGTAGCCGCGAATCGCCCATCTCGGCTACGGATCCCTGATGAAGCAGGCCGAGCTTTCCGCGCCGCTGCGCCGCACCCGCGAGTTTTTCTCCAGCGGCGTTGATTACGTCAAATTCTACAGGATTCTCGAAGCACATACCGCCGGATTTCCCTCCTGCTGGGGATAGCCCGGGCGCGCCGCCCTCGACGCGGAGAACTCCAAGTAGGATCTGATGGATCACGCGGTAACTCTCCCCGCCCTTGATCCACGCCACCTCGCATTTTCGTGGAACGATGAGGCTGTACGTCCAATCGGCGCGATGATCCACTGTTCCTCCGCCCGTCCAGCGACGCACGAGGTTCAGTCCTGGAAGCTGTAGCCTTGCGTGCGCCAACTCTCCGAAATATCCGATGCTTCCCCAGGCATCATGCCACCCATAGATCCGCAGGATGGGATTATCCGACCTCCCCAGAAGCCACTCGTCCACCGCCATCGCCTCGGGGCCGTTGCGGGGTATAGGATCAAGCCACAATTCCATTTCCCTGAAGATCATGCTCCTAATTAGGCTCGGAACATCCGGCAGAAAAGGCTAAATGACTAACTGCCATCTCAGGATAGGATGACTCAAAAATAATACGATAGGAACAAAAATTAGGTTGCGCCTGCCGTTGCCTCTCCATAGCTTCCCGCCCACCCGAACGGTATGGAGCGGTAGCTCAGTTGGTTAGAGCGCCAGCCTGTCACGTTGGAGGTCGCGGGTTCGAGCCCCGTCCGCTCCGCCATCCCTGTTCGAGTTGACCCCGCCAAACGGCTTACAAAGCCATACGGCGGGGTTTTTCTTTGCAGTCTACGCCACTAAAAGACGGACTTTATGTTTGTCTCCGATAAAGCTAGAAATTTAGTTAAAAAGAAGCGCGGCTGCGGATTTCATCCGCCACGCTACACCAACAGCGATTTCCCAGTCATCTGATCCGGCTTGTTGAGGCGGAGCATCTCCAAGAGCGTGGGTGCGACATCGGCGAGAATACCGTCGCGCATTTTGTGGGATGCTGCGTCATCGGCGACGTAGATGATCTCCACCAGATTGGTGGTGTGGGCGGTGTTCGGTGAACCGTCCGGGTTGCGCATGTATTCGCAGTTGCCGTGGTCGGCGGTGATGAGGAGTTTGCCGCCCAGGCGCAGAGTTTGCTCAACGATCGCTTTCACGGAAGCGTCGATAGTTTCGACCGCCTTGATCGCCGCTTCTACGACGCCGGTGTGACCCACCATATCGGGATTGGCGAAGTTGAGGATCACGAGGTCGAAATTTTTGAGGTTGTCGACGACCGTGGCGGTAACTTCCTCCGCCGACATCTGCGGCTTGAGGTCGTAGGTGACGACGTCCTTGGGCGAGGGGATGATGAAGCGTTTCTCACCTTTGTTTTCCCTCTCGATCCCACCATTGAAGAAATAAGTAACGTGTGGGTATTTCTCCGTCTCCGCGATGCGCATCTGTTTCATGCCGGCGGCTGCGACGGTTTCGCCCAAGGTCATGTCGAGTGTCTGCGGCGAGAAGATTGCCTCGCAGGGATAGGTCTCGTCGTAGACGGTGAGGGTAAGGTAATGCACCTTTGGCACATTTCCCCGGTCGAAGCCATCGAAGTCCTTGCGGAGAAACGCCTCGGAAAGTTCGCGGGCGCGGTCAGCGCGGAAGTTGAAAAATAGGATCACATCGCCATCACGGATGCGTTGGGAATTGGCTTCGCAGAAAATCATGGCGGGCATGAACTCGTCGGTTTTTGACTGAGTTTTATAAACCTCAGCAATTGCTTCCGATGCGAGGATATCCTGCTTCGCGCCGATGCCGTGAACGATGGCGTCCCATGCCAGCTTCACACGATCCCAGCGCTTGTCGCGATCCATCGCGAAGTAGCGTCCTATGACTGTGGCGATCTTCGCACCGATCTTCGCCGTCTCGTCCTCGACATTGGAGACGAAAGCCGCGCCGCCTGTGGGGGAGGTATCGCGACCATCAGTGATGGCGTGGATGAAAATGTCTTTCACGCCCGACATACCGGCAAGTTTGGTGATCGCGATGAGCTGATCTTGGTGAGAATGGACGCCTCCGTCCGAGACTAGCCCGATCAGGTGGAGCCGTCCGTATTTTGCCTTTTCGAGCGCCTTTTTGAAAACGGGAATTTCCGCGATCGTACCCTCGGCGATGGCTTTGTTAATGCGTGTGAAATCCTGATAGACAATGCGTCCTGCGCCGAGATTGAGGTGGCCGACCTCCGAATTTCCCATCTGTCCTTCGGGCAAACCGACATCGAGGCCGGAAGCGCTGAGGAAGGAGTGCGGGTATTGGGAAAGGACTTCGTCGCTGAAAGGGGTGTTGGCGAGGATCACGGCGTTACCGTCCTTTTTTGCCGTGGCCCTGCCGCCTGGATTTGTGCCCCAGCCGTCTCGAATCATCAGAACCACAGGTTTCTTAGACATGGGTGTCGCTGTAACGCGTCACCAGTGGATGGGCAAGGCGGGATTCTCATGAACAGCAGTCCTGGAGACGGCAGACGTTAGAATGAATTTCGGTTTTTATGGGGCTTTTGATGAAATAGCCGCCTAAAGTATTTATGAAGACATGGGAAAATCTGTCACCTGTTCGAGCTTGATGCCGTAGAGTTTTGCAATTTTCGGGGCATCGGAGGCGTGGTAGATTTCCTGGTAGTAGATTTCCTTGATGCCGTAGGCGCAGAGCGTCTGCATGCAGGCGGTGCATGGCATGGTGGTGGTTGCGACGATTTTGGCCTCGCCGCGTTTAAAAAGAGAACAGAGGTTAATCTCCGCGTGGAGCATGAATTTCTGGCGGCCATCGCGATCTTCCCAAAATCCGGGTGGAGCATTGAATCCGGGGGCGAGGCCGTTGTAGGCGGTAGCGATCACGCGGTTGTCATGGTCGAGAGCGGCGGCACCCACTTTCCGGTAGGGATCCTCGGAGCGAAGGCTGGCAACATGGGCGAGCGCCATGGCGTAACGGGGTATGCTGATGCGGTTCTCGGACACGAGGGTGATTCTAGGCTTCAAAATGTAAGTTTCAAACTTCAAGTATGCCGAAATAGGCACGGTAAATGGGATTCATTCTTAGAGCTTAATTTCGAATCAGTAAAACGTAGTGATTACATCATAATCAAAAAAAACAAAAGTTCTGTAACTCGCAGGGCATCATTTTTTTTAGAACGCGATCATGGAGCTCGCGAAGCTGGAAACGGGCGATGAGGTGAATCTGGAGATTCATTAGGCGGTGTCAGCATGCTGCAGACCGAGAAATTGAAGCGAACGGCTTTGACATCTATGTTAAGGCACGGAAAAATCCGTGCATGTACGAAGCAAGCGGCAAAATCAAATTGATCAGCGATACCCAGAACTTTCCCAGCGGCTTTTCCAAGCGGGAATTTGTCGTCACTACGGGAGAAGGTAAATATCCACAGGATCTGAAATTCGAGATGGTGAAGGATAAGTGCGCGATCCTCGATAATTACAAGGAAGGTAGCGAGGTAAAGGTGAGCTTCGACATCCGGGGCAACGAGTATAACGGCAAATATTACGTGAACTTGTCCTGCTGGAAACTCGAAGGAGGATCCGGTGGCGGGTCGCAAACGGACGAGTATTCCCAAGAGCCTCCCGCTTCTGCGCAGCCTTCTGCGGAAGATCTGCGCAAAGAGGATGACTTTGATGACGACCAGATCCCGTTCTGACGGATCAGACGGGCATGTTGGCCATCGCGGAACCGATCCTGGCATAAAGCTCGGTTTGTTTCGCAGAGTTTTCCCGCAGATCCGCAGCTAGGGTTACGGCTCCTGGCTCGAAGATCGTGATGGTGGATGATCCTCCGAACGCGAAGTAGCCTTTCTCCGCCCCTTTTTCCACGGGCAACCCGGGCTCGTAGGTCTGCCCGATCGTACCGCAGCAGGTGGCACCGATTTCTAGGAGTAAGATGGTTCCGAAGTCTTGTGTCTCAAGGCGGGTGAGCGTGCGTTTATTTGTCCAGAGATAGGAGAGGTTTTGAGCGAGTGCGATGGGTGAAACAGAAAACAGAGGCCCGTTGATCAGGCGTGTTTCGGAGGGCACGCCGGCGGCGGGGAAGTGGAAGCGGTGGTAATCAACCGGGCAGAGACGGGAAAGGACGAGCGAGCCTTTCGCGTATTTCGCGGCGAGTGGGGCATCATCTAGCAGCTTGGCAAGATCGAAGCGCTGACCTTTCACAAAAAAGGAATCGATGGTCGAGATACTGGGAAAGCCAAGGTGGCGGCCATCAGCTGGGAAAACGATGGGCGCGGCATCGATGGGGCGGGCGGCGGGCTTGAGCTTGCGGTAAAAAAATTCGTTAAAGCTGCGGAAGGAGGGTAGGGGATTAGCAAAGTCATTCGGATCGAGGCCGTATTTTTGCACGAAGAGTTCGATGCGCGAGGCAGACTCCGGTTTCGACATCCGCCAGCCATACCATTTCGAGAACACGGGACGTTTCACGAAAGCGTGCAGGGAGAGTTGCCCCATGGGGTTTGCATAAGTCCAGCGCAGGAAAGACTCACCGTAGATCTCCTCGGTCTCGTGTGTGCCGGTGTGGCGGTTGTAGTATCGGATGCTGTCCATCGTTGCGGCAGTGAACGGCAGGGAGGGGATGAAGCCAAGGGCGAAGATGGTTGAAACACGCCCTGATTCGCGGCGTATTATGGTTGGTTTTTGCTTGCGGTCTTATCTATCCGCGCCTTATTCCCGCAACCTCATGATTTTAGCCCCTATCATCCTCGGAATTTGCCTGCTTTGCGCGTCGTGCGAAAAGGATTCGGCTCCCGTGCAGGTGGAAGAAACCCGTCCGCTGACGACAAAAGACAGCGATCCGAAACTTTTTGCCACGAGCGATGAGCGCTTCCGGAACGCTCAGCCCAGCCCTGTGAAGGGAAGTCCGCCGGAAAGCTGGCTCGTGCTGCCCCCCGCCCAGTTCCGCGAGCTAAACTACCGCTTTGGAGAATCTGGGATGGGCGAAGTCTATGTCTCCATTGCATCCGGGTCGGTTCCCGACAATGTGAATCGCTGGCGCGGCCAACTCGGCGCTGCGCCGCTTGCGCCAGATGAATTTGATGCCGCCCAGAAAACTCCCATCGCAGGAATGGAAGGCGTGTGGGTTCAGGCTTCTGGAGACTATGCCTCTGGAATTGGTACTCCCGCGAAGCGAGGATTCGGTTTGGCAGGTGTCATCGCGCAAATGGGTGGTAGGATATTAACCGTCAAAATGGTTGGCCCAGAAGCCGAGGTTGAGGCCGAGAAGCCTGCTTTGAAAGCATTCGCTGCAAGCCTTGAGATAATTCGTTAGATTTAAGTGCGACAGATGGAAATCGATAAACAATCACCCGCAAAACCCCGATCTGTTCCCAGCATCGTTTATGATTTTTTATCTGGATTCCAAGTCGCCACGGTTACATTTTTACTATTACTTATATTGACTTGGCTGGCGACACTTGAGCAGATCGACTCTGGGCTTTACCCGACCCTCAACAAGTATTTCAGCTGGAAATCACCTTGGCTGGTTCCCGAAATCAACGGCAAAAAAGTGCCGATCATCCTGCCCGGCGGTTATTACGTTTCAGCGCTCCTGCTCCTGAATATGATCCTAGGTGGCATCATACGCATCCGCAAAGGCTGGAGGCATGCGGGAAATCTTATTTCCCATTTCGGTATAGTCTTCATGCTTTTGGGTGGCGGTGTGGCGCACCACTTTTCGGAGCGCGGCAACATGGCAATCTTCGAGGGCGAGGCCAGCAATGTCGCAGAGGATTACCATGAGTATGTCGTCGAGGTCGCTGAATCGAAAGAAGGCGGTACGGGAAAAATCCATGTGATCCGGGGTCGTTTTCTCGAAGGTCTAACAGCTGGCAATCCGCGGATATTGTGTTTCAGTGAGCTGCCGCTATCGCTGGAAATTTCCGGATACCAAGGCAACTGTCAGCCGGAGAGCGAGCTGATCAACGCGCCCCGAAACCGCGAACTCGTGGTGGATGGTTATTATCTCCGCGAACTTGAAAGCAACGTGGAAACGGAGCGAAATATTGCGGGCTGCTATGCACGGATCGTGAAGGTGGATGGCTCGAAATCAGATCCCTTCATCCTTTGGGGCGGACAGTATCACCCTTTCACCGCCAAAGTGGACGGCAGAAATTTTACTATCGACATGAGAAAGCGCCTCTGGCCGATGCCCTTCGAGGTGAAGCTCGACAAATTCACCGCTGATTTCCATCCTGGCACATCTTTACCAGCAAAATTCATCAGCGATGTCACCCGCGTGGAAAATGGACGCGAGGCCGAGTTCCGCATCCAGATGAACGAGCCGATGCGATATGAGGGTTACACCTTTTTCCAAGCCAGCTACGGCCCTTCCGGCGCAAAGCCAGGGGAGAACATGTATTCCGTATTTGAGATCGTGCGAAATCCAGCCGACAACTGGCCAGAATACAGCCTTTATGTTGTTGCGTTCGGTATGCTCGTTACGTTCCTTACCAAACTCGGCGGCCATCTCGGCGCCGCCTCAAGAAAACGAAACTATGCAGCATAAAAATCCGGTCTGGGGTAAATGGGTAGTGGCGGCGCTAGCGGCGGGCGCTCTTGGAGTGGTGTTCGTGAACATGCTCATCGATAACATGCCGAAGGGAGATCTGCAGAAGATCGAGGGCTACGTTGCTTGGCAAAAGGAAAGTGTGGAGGTTGTCGAGTCCCTGCCACTGCAGGACGGAGGGCGTATCAAGCCTTTCTCTACCTACGCCGGTTTCAAGATGCTCCAGCTTCACGGCGCGCGCTCGATGAAGGTGCTCGGAAAGGGCGGTGAGAAATACAAGATCAAGCCCACCGAGTGGCTTATGGATACGCTGTTTCGCCCCGAACTCGCGGTGAACCTGCCTACCTTCCGCGTGGATAATTCTCAGGTTCTTGAAGCCATTTCTATAGAGACAAAAGGACGCCGTGACCGCTACAGCTACGCGGAGATCAAGCCGGGCATTCAAAAGCTTATCGAACTCGCACAATCCTACGAACCCATCGAGAAAAAGCAGCGTGACCCGATTCAGCAGCAAACAATCGACCTTGCCTACAACATCCGCAACTATGAGAGCCTATTAGGATACTTTTCCTTCGCCCGGCGCGGCATGGAGCTGCGTGGAACCGGCAGCGAAGCGGCAGCCGACAAGCGCGCCGATCTCAGTTCGGTGATGACCGCCGCTCCCCAGCTCATGGCGGAAGTGCGGGCCGCTAATACTGAGAAAAGGGAGGTCGAGGGCAAGCTTCAGGATCTGCTTCAACAGGTGCTGGAAGCTGCAAATTATTCGAAATTCGGCTTATTCATGCTGCCCCCGAAAAATGCGTCCGACGGGGATTGGCTTTCCGCAGGTAACACGATCATGGCCGTAATGACGATGGAATCCAAAGATCCGGAAGCCGCCATTATTGATATCAAGGCGCTTGAAACGGCGGTGCGTTCTGTGACCGTTTCCGAACAGGAATTCCGCAAGCACTTCGCGGAGTTCAAGGACAGCGTCGAAGAACGCGCCGACTCTCGCGGTGAGCTAAAACCGATCAGTATGGAAGTATCCTATTTCAAGCGAGATTATTTCCTCAACGCCATAGTGTTGTTCTTTCTTGGCACCCTCTGCGCACTGGCAATGTGGGGGATCGGCTCTGGAAAATCTGCGAAGATATTCTCTTGGGCGACACTTGGGTTCACCGTGATTGGCGCGGCTTATTGCGTGATCGCCATCGTCGTCCGCTGCCTGATTATGGATCGCCCGCCGGTGGGTAATTTATATGACACAATTATCTTTATCGGTGCGACGGGCGTGATCTTCTCGCTACTCGTTGAGTGGATGAATCGCCAGCGTTTTGCCCTTGGCCTCGCGCCGATTCTCGGTCTAGCACTCATTATCTTGGCGAGGCGATATGAAGTCGGAGATGCCGGTGATCACCTCGATCCGCTCGTAGCGGTGCTGGACTCGAATTTCTGGCTCGCGACCCACGTGATCACCATCACGCTTGGCTATTCCGCCGGTCTGCTTGCCGCAATGCTCTCCTGCGGATACGTGCTGATGCGCGGCCTAAATCTCGACGGCGGTAACAAGGATCTTCGCCGCTCCCTTTCGAAGGCAGTCTATGGTTGTATCTGTCTCACGGTCTTCCTCTCGCTCGTCGGTACGGTGCTTGGCGGGATCTGGGCGAACTACTCGTGGGGGCGCTTCTGGGGCTGGGATCCGAAGGAAAACGGCGCGCTGATGATTGTGCTCTGGACGCTCGCCATCCTCCACGCCCGCATCGGCGGCATTATCAAGGAGTGGGGCTTGCACCTCGCCTCGATCTTTACAGCATGCATTGTCGCGTTCTCGTGGTGGCATGTCAATTTCCTGGGAGTAGGTCTCCACAATTATGGCTTTACCGCTGGTAAAGGTGCCATCTGGGTATTCTACGCCGCGATGATAATTTTCATCCTGTTCGGAGCTGTTGCCGTAATCGTCGAGTATTATGACAAACAGGCAAAGCGCACCGCGAAGGAAAAGACCGTTGAAGGTCTCGAAGCCTGAGAATTTTCCGAAATGAATCTTCTGCCATGCGACGGAGAGGTGACTTACCACGGCACCGTTTTCACGCCAGAGGAAAGTACTCGTCATCTCACACAGCTCATAGCGGATATCCCGTGGGAGCATGATGAGATAGTGATGTTCGGGAAACGCATCGTCACGAAACGCATGGTCGCGTGGTATGCAGACGGGGGGCGATCTTATGCGTATTCCGGGACGAAAAAGCTCGCCCATCCTTGGACAGAGCAACTCCTTTCATTGAAAGCCACAGCCGAAAATCTCTCAGGTGCGACCTGTAATTGCTGCCTATTGAACTTTTACCACGACGGCGGTGAAGGCATGGGCTGGCACTCCGATGACGAACGCTCGCTCGCTGCAAACGCTTCAATCCTTTCTCTGAGTTTGGGAGCGGAGAGAAAGTTCTCCTTCCGGCATAAGTTCACTAAGCAAACTATCTCAGTATTACTGGGAAACGGCAGTCTGCTCGTGATGGGCGGCGAGACACAGAAATACTGGCACCACCAACTCCCAAAATCTGCCAAAGTCTCCTCGCCGAGAGTGAATCTCACATTCAGGAGCTTGCAGGCATGGAGTGGTACGGTTTTTTGATCCGCTCCCGCATACCTCAATGCCCTTGGTTGCCTTTCTTAGGCGGGTCCCATTCGCGGCGGGTGCGGGAGCGGACGGAGAAGATGATCGGAATGCCGGGTGCGGGGTGTGCTTCGCGGAACTGGTTAGTAAGGTAAGCCTGGTAGGAATCCTTCATTAGGTGTTTGTCATTGACGAATAGCACTAAGGTGGGAACGGGAATCATGGAGTATTTCTCGTTCTGCGCGGTGGTGGCATAATAGAGCTTAAGGCGCTTCGCCTTGTTGTCGGTGGGCGGTGGGTTCTTTTCGATCGCTACTTGCAGGATGCGGTTGAGCTTGCCGGTGCCAGGTATTTCCTGGGCACCTTTTTTGATGGCGATCGCTTTTTTAAGGACGTGCTCAGTGGCGTCTCCAGTTTTTGCGGAGCAGGCGACGAAGGGAGCGTAGGAAAGGAAAAATAACTCGCGCCGCACCTGCTCCTCGGCTTCAGCGACGCGCTCCTTGTACGACGCGCCAGGATGGAAGAGGTCGAACTTGTTCAGCACGATGAGGCAAGGTTTTTTCTCTTCTAGTATGAGCTGTGCAATCTTGCGATCCTGCGCGGAAATACCGCCAGCGAGATCAATGACGAGCACACAGAGATCGGCGCGGCGGATTGCTTTTTCCGAGCGAATTGCGGAGAAGACTTCTACGGAGTTGTCGCGCTTGCCGCGCGGGCGCAGGCCCGCGGTGTCGATCAGCGTGAAATTCTCATTGGCGAAAGAATAGGGGAGATCGACAGCATCCCGGGTGGTGCCCGCGATCTCAGAAACGATCGTGCGCTTGTCCTTGAGTATGGCGTTGATGAGTGAAGATTTGCCTGCATTCGGCTTGCCGATAACGGCGAGCTTGATACCCACTTTCTCTGCCACCTCCATGACCTCTTCAGTCTCCACATATAACGGGGTTAGGACGGTGTCCATTTTCTCGATCAGTTCGCCGAAGTTGCGCCCGTGCTCGGCGGAAACGAAGACGCTGTCCTGAAGGCCGAGGCTGGCGAAATCCGCGAAGGAAGACTCATGCTTGTCATGATCCACCTTGTTGAGGACCAGCAGAACCGGCGGCTTGGCCTTGCGGAGCTTCTGCGCAAGCGCTTGGTCTATGGACGTCAGGCCTTCCTGAGCATCGACAAGGAAAAGGATAAGGTCGGCCGTCTCCATCGCGATGTCCGCCTCGATAGCGACCTGCTCGCCGAAGCCGTCATCAAGCGTCGCACCGATCCCACCTGTGTCGATCAGGGTGCAGGCATGAGCCGTGAGTGTACAGGGCGCAGCGATCCGATCCCGGGTGACTCCGGGCTGATCGTGCACGATGGCGATTTTCCTCCCGGCAAGGCGGTTGAAGAGGGCTGATTTCCCGACATTCGGGCGGCCTACGATGGCAACGGTGGGCATGAGCGCCCATGAAAGGGCGGAAAAACGCCGAACGCAAGGTTTTGCGGGACTCTGTCAGATTCCCATAAATCACGAGTCGGTTGAATCTGCGGGGTAACTACAAGCCGTGCTTGCACGGCGGCGGTGTGTCCACTAGCACAAGTCTATATGAGTAACGAACCGGACCAACACGCCTCGCTTGGTGCGATGTATTCCGATTATTTTCTCGATTACGCTAGCTACGTGATCCTGGAAAGGGCGGTCCCGCACCTTCACGACGGCCTTAAACCCGTTCAGCGCCGTATCCTTCACTCCATGCGCGAGTTGGACGATGGTCGCTACAACAAGGTCGCGAACGTGGTGGGAAACACGATGAAATACCATCCCCACGGCGATCAGTCGATCGGCGACGCGATGGTGCAGATCGGCCAGAAAGATCTGATGATCGACTGCCAGGGCAACTGGGGCAACACCCTCACCGGCGATGGTGCGGCCGCCCCGCGATACATTGAGGCGCGGCTCACGAAGTTCGCGCTGGAGGTGGCTTTCAATCCGAAAACGACCCGATGGCTGCCCTCTTACGACGGCCGCAACCAGGAACCGCTGACGCTGCCGATGAAATTTCCGCTGCTACTCGCTCAAGGTGTGGAGGGCATTGCCGTCGGACTCGCGTGCAAGATCCTGCCGCATAATTTCAACGAACTCTGCACCGCTGCAATCGCCCACCTTCGCAAGGAGCCCTTCGAGCTAGTTCCCGATTTCCCCACCGCTGGAATGATGGATGCATCTGAATACCGCGATGGCCTGCGCGGTGGGAAAATTCGCTGCCGCGCCCGCATCGACACCGAGAAAAAAGGCATCCTCCGCATCACGGAAATCCCCTTCGGCACCACGACCGGCGGGGTCATGGATTCCATCGTCGCCGCCGCGGACAAGAACAAGATCAAGATCCAGAAGATCGAGGACAATACCGCCGCGCACGCGGACATTCTCGTATATCTCACGCCGGGAGCCGATCCGGAGAACATGCGCGACGCTCTCTACGCCTTCACCGATTGCGAGCTCAGCATCTCGCCGAACGCCGGGGTCATCGTCGATGGCAAGCCGGCCTTCCTTGGCGTCACGGAAATCCTCCGCCGCACCACGGATCTCACCCGCGAGCTGCTACGCATGGAGTTGGAGATCCGCCTCGAAGAGCTCGGCGACAAATGGCACTTCTCCTCGCTTGAGAAAATTTTTATCGAGAACCGTATCTACCGTGACATCGAGGAATGCGAAACATGGGAGGCAGTCCTAAAAGCCATCGATGACGGATTCAAACCTTTCAAAAAGCTGCTGAGACGCGAGGTCACCGAGGACGATCTCACCCGCCTCACGGAAATCCGCATCAAGCGTATTTCCAAATTCAACTCCCTCAAGGCTGACGAAGAAATCCGCGCCATCGAGGAGGAGATTGCTGAGGTCGAGAAAAACCTCAAGCAACTTACCCGCTACACGATCCGCTGGTATGAGCAGCTCGCCAAAAAATACGGTAAAGGCCGTGAGCGCTTGACCGAGATTGCCAGTTTCTCCCGGGTGGATCGCACCCAAGTTGCCGCCGCCTCCGAGACGCTTTACATTGACGCTAAGAACGGCTTCGCCGGCACCTCGCTGAAGAAAGAGGAGGCGCTGGAAAAATGCTCCATGCTCGACGACGTCATCATCTTCACTGCCGACGGCAAAATGAAGATCACCAAGGTCGCCGAGAAACTTTTTGTCGGACAGCGCCCGCTGCGTGTCGCCATTTTTCGTAAGGATGAGGACATCATCTATTCAATGATCTACCGCGACGGCAAAGACGGCAATGTCATGGCCAAGCGTTTCACAGTCGGCGGCACGACACGCGACAAGGAATATGACCTCACCAAAGGCAGGCCAGGGACTAAGGTGCTCTACTTCAAGTGGCACGCCACCAATGAGGAAAGCTCCGCGCAGATGCTCATCGTCCACATGAAGTCCGGCTTGCGCCTGCGCAACCTCACCCGCCCCATCCACTTTGCCGAGTTCAGCATCAAGTCCCGCGGCAGCCTAGGCAACATTGTCACCAAACATCCCGTCGAGAAAATCCTCATCGCACCCAAGGACTTCACGCCATAGGATGAGGGTAATCGTTTTCACCGCCAAGATCGCCAAGTAAGAAAAGCAAAGAATCAAAACCCCATAACCTAATTCTTCCTTGGCGAACTTCTCTTCCTTGGCGGTTCATTCTTATTCCCACGACCCAAGTCTTCCTCAGCGTCTCCTCCGCAAGCTCCGCGCCTTTGCGGTGAAAATTCTTCTATATGATCACCATCGGCAAACGCGTCTCCATCACCGTCCTCCGCGAGAAACCGGTCGGCCTTTTTCTCGATGCGGAGAACCTTGGAGAAATCCTTCTCCCGCGCCGCGAGATGCCGAAGGAATGGGCTGTCGGCGCGTTGGTGGACGTGTTCATCTATCTCGATTCCGAGGATAGGCTGGTCGCCACGCTCAAACAGCCGCGCGCCATACCTGGGCAGTTCGCGAAGCTCGCCTGCATCGCCATCACACCGGTCGGTGCATTTCTTGATTGGGGCTTACCGAAGGATCTTCTCGTCCCGTTCCGCGAGCAGAAAACCCGCATGGAGGTCGGGAAAAAGTATCTTGTGAAAGTGCTCGTCGATGAAGAAAGCCGCCGCATCGTCGCAACCACACGCATCGCCCGTCATATCGATCTTACACCCGCCGAATTCGAACCCGGCCAGGAAGTGGAACTGACCGTCTATGGGAAAACCCCGATGGGTTACAAGGCCATCGTCAACAACACCCACACCGGCCTCATCTTTGCCAACGAAGTTTTCCAAGAACTCGCCCAAGGCGAAAAACTCAAAGGCTGGATCGCCGCCCTGCGGTCCGATGGTAAGATTGATCTATCCCTGCAACCTCCCGGACGCGAGCGCGTCGATGACCTCGAAAAACAGATCATGGGTGAACTCATCGCCCGCGGTGGCTTCTGGGCGCTCACAGATAAAAGCCCTGCTGAGGAAATCTACGAGGAGCTCGGCGTCTCCAAACGCACCTTCAAGCAAACCCTCGGTGCGCTCCTGAAAAAGCGCCTCGTAACTCTGACAGATACGGGGATTCGTTTGAATTAGCGAGTATGAAGTCACTTTTCATGTGAAAAGGGAATATGCCATAATAGATGCGGTTTACCACCTAAAACCGATTTGTCACCACTAGGCTTGCGTTTCGCGAACTGCCTTTCCAAGCTGTGCACATGCATCCTGATGTCGAGAAATTAGTGGAGGCCGGAAAAATTCCGAAGCCTGTTGGAGAACGCCTTTCACAGCTCGCCCCTGGAAATTTCTGCATCCATAAGTCCTTTGGAGCTGGAAAAATTACTGATTGGGATTTCGGCAGCAAGAAGATCACGGTCGATTTCGAGCAATCCAGCGCTCAGGAGATGGATCTGCAGTTCGCTATGCAGAAAACGGAATGGATCGCTCAGAATGATTTCCGGGCGGTGAAAATCGAGCAGATCGAGGAGCTTAGGAAGCTCGCAAAGGTCGATTCGGTCACCGTCGTTGTTCACATCCTTCAAAGCCACGGCGGTACAATCACCGGTGAGGCAATCGAAACTCTAATGAGTGGCACAGTGATTCCGCAGAAAGATTACAAAAAGTGGTGGGATGCCACTAAAAAGGCTGTGAAAGAAAGCCGCAAGGCGGTCGTGCCGACAAAACGCACGGAAGCCATCGTGCTTCGCGATTCCGGCATCACGCCTGCGCAGGCTCTACTCGCGGATTTCGAGGCCTCCAAGGATATTAAAGGTATGATCAAGGCGCTGGAAGCCATCGCGGCGGACATCGGTGCTTTCGAGCAGAACACCGAGGCTCTCAAGCAGCTCATCATGGAAATCGATGACGGTGCTAAAAAAGCCGCCCGCGTGCAGCTTGGCCAGGCGATGCAACTCATTGCGGCCCGCGACGAAGTGATCGGCGGCAGCAAGGCTCTAGAGTTGGATCCCAGTGCCGTCCGCCTGAGCGATCTCATCGCCGGCTCCGATCTCGGCAAGATCGCCGAAGAGCTCGTCAACCTCCCCTCTACTCGTCAGCGCGCCGTTTACGAGGCTTTCAGCACCGCTTTCGGTGGGGAATGGATCTCGAAAATTGTTACGGTATTCGACAAAGTCGGAGCGCGTGGCGTCACGGAGATTGCCCGCATCCTTGCGGAAAACAATGGTATGTCGGCGCTCACCAATCACGTCGGTTCCGCCCTTGCTCGCCGCGCTCTTGGCCCCGATGCCTTGATCTGGGTTTGCCGCGAGCGCAAAGGCGCATCGGAATCGGTTTTCGGCGCGGATGTCGGAGCTTCTATACTCAATCTCCTCGAGAACGACCACCTCTCCGATGGCCCGCGTAAAACCTCCCGCCTCCAGACCCTGCTCACCGAGGATAAAGCCCTACTTTCAGACCTAGTGGAAGGCATGGATATTAATGAGGCGCGCAATTTCGCCCGCCGCTTGCTCGATTGCCCAGTGTTCGGCGACCTTGAGAAAAAATCTCTTATGGCCCGTATCATCAAGGTGCGCCCCGAAACTGTGGAACTCGTATCCGGTCAGAACGCAGCGAAGCGAGAGGAACCGCTGCTCGTTTCATGGGCTTCCCTTGAGAGGAAAAAGAGGGAACTCGAGGAACTCATCCGCGAGAAAATTCCGCAGAATCTCCAAGACGTTAAAATTGCTCGCTCCTACGGCGACCTCCGCGAGAACTTCGAATATAAATCCGCCAAGGATATGGAGAAATTCCTTGCTCACCGCCGCGCCGCGCTGGAGCGTGAGATCTCACTAGCCCGCGGGACCGATTTCAAGGGTGCCGATACCAAAACGGTCAACATCGGAACGGTTGTCGATCTCGCTGACGAAAGCGGTAAGGCGCAGACCATCACCGTGCTTGGTGCGTGGGATTCTGATCCCGAGAAAAAGGAAGTCTCCTACCTTTCCGAAGTCGGCAAGGCGCTGATGGGACTCTCCATCGGCGATGACGCGAAGGTTCGCGATGTTGAAACTGAGCAAATGCGGATGTTGACGATCAAGTCGATCTCCGCTTATCACGCGTGAGGGAGCATTTTTTTCCCGTAATCAGAAACATAAAATCATGGATCTTACCACCATCGTAGAAATCAGGGGCCGCGAGGTCATCGACTCACGCGGAAACCCCACTGTCGAGGTTGACGTTTACCTCGAAGGCGGAGCAATGGGCCGCGCGGCCGTTCCTTCCGGCGCATCCACCGGCGAGCACGAAGCGCATGAGCTTCGCGACGGCGACAAAAATCGCTATCTCGGAAAAGGCGTGCTCAAGGCCGTCGAAGCCGTCAATGAAACCATCGCCGCCGAACTTCTCGGCTTCGATGCTACCGAGCAAGCCGCCATCGACGCAACGATGATTGAACTCGACGGGACCCCGAACAAGAAGAAGCTCGGCGCAAATGCAGTTCTCGGCGTTTCCCTCGCCGTCGCTAAGGCCGCCGCCAACCAGCTCGGCGTGCCGCTCTACAAATACCTCGGCGGCCCGAACGCAAAGGTGCTCCCCGTCCCGATGATGAACATCATCAATGGCGGCGCGCATTCTGATGCCCCCATCGACTTCCAAGAGTTCATGATCATGCCCATCGGCGCACCGACCTTCCGCGAAGGCCTGCGCTACGGCGCGGAGGTTTTCCACTCCCTTAAGAAAGTCCTCCACGACCGTGGCCTCTCCACCGCTGTTGGCGACGAAGGCGGTTTCGCCCCTGTTCTGAAAGACGCAGATGACGCCCTCGCCACGATCTGCAAGGCCATCGAAAAAGCCGGTTACAAAGTAGGCGTAGACATCGCTATCGCCCTCGACGTGGCTGCTTCCGAGTTCTTTGACAAGAAGAAGAAAAAATACGTATTCAAAAAATCTGACAAGTCGGTCAAGTCCGCCGAGGAGCTCGTCGCCTACTACGCGAAGCTCCAGAAGAAATACCCAATCATCTCGATCGAGGATGGCTGCGACGAGAACGATTGGGCCGGTTGGAAAATCATCACCGAGAAGCTCGGCAAGACCACCCAACTTGTCGGCGACGACCTTTTCGTCACCAACTCCAAGTTTCTCCAGAAGGGCATCGACCTCGGCGTCGCGAACTCGATTCTCGTGAAAGTGAACCAGATCGGCTCGCTCACCGAGACCTTCGACGCAGTGGAACTCGCCAAGGAAAACTCCTATACCGCCGTTCTCTCCCACCGCTCCGGTGAGACCGAGGATAGCACAATTGCCGATCTCGCCGTAGCCACAAACTGCGGCCAAATCAAGACCGGCTCCATGTCGCGCTCGGATAGGATCGCAAAATACAACCAGCTCCTTCGTATCGAGGAAGAGCTGGGCGATGACGCGGTTTACGGTGTCTCCAAGCTCAAGGTGCTCAAGAAGTGAAACGTGGCGGCGACGTTCGGTCTTCGTTAAATTCTCTCTCAAACGCTACGACCCAAAAAGCCGGGGCTTATCTACGTCAGAACTGACCGCTGCGGACGATTTGAACTGGCGTTCCAACGCGAGTCTCACCATAGAGCTTGGCTACGAAATCCTTCGGTAAGCGGTTGCAGCCATTTGAAAGCGGTGTGCCGGGCTTGGCGATCTCACCTGCATGGAGCCCGATGCCGTAGGAGGTGATCAGCATACAGTGATTGATTTCCGAACCGTGATACTCTTGTCCGGGCGGCACGGGAGTGCTTGGCCTCGCGTTCGGTATCGTCACTTTCCCTTCTGCATCCGCGATTCATCCATAGCGGTTTGATACCTTCAACGGCATTTTATCCGTAATCTTGTAATGTCCCGCAGGTGTCATGTGTCCCTCACGTCCGGTGGATACCAGCGACAAGCCGATCTGCTTTTCACCTCGTAGATATTTTTCTTTTTAAGCGCTATTGGTTTCATCCGTTTGCAGGAAAGGCATAACTAGGGAAGTATGCAGCATAAAAGATCGGGCGAAGCGGGCACAAGCTCATCTGATTTCTGGGGTTGTGATTTAATATCTACCAGAGACGGATGGGACTAACATTCACGCCCGCTGAGCAAATAATCTCTCGCGGTTTACTGGAACCATCACCGCGACCAAAAAAAACCACCAGAATTACTGGTGGTTTTCAAATATGATGGGATCAGATAATTAAGCGAGTGTGGATTCCTCTTCGGATTCTTCCTTGTCGCACTTCTTCTTGCACTTATCAGCAATCAGGGTATCCTCTTTCTTTTCTTTTTCCTTGTCTTTGCTCTTTTTGCACTTGCCGCAATCTGCGAGTGTGGACTCTTCTTCGGCTTCTTCCTTGTCGCACTTCTTTTTGCACTTATCAGCAATCAGGGTATCCTCTTTCTTCTCTTTTTCCTTGTCTTTGCTCTTTTTGCACTTACCGCAATCTGCGAGTGTGGACTCTTCTTTGGCTTCTTCCTTGTCGCACTTCTTTTTGCACTTATCAGCAAATGCAAGTGGTGATATAATTATAGCTGCGCAAAACGCTGTCAGTAGTAGTTTCATGGTTAATTTTAGTTAGTTAATTTAATGGGCTTGATTCTCCCAGACCTATGCTGGTCTAAATATAGAGCGGCGCAAATAATTTTTATTCACATTTTTTCACAAAAAATTTCCAAAAAATCAACCGATCCAGCAGAGGAACTCCTGATTTCCATCCGTTCCGGTAATGCTGGCGGGGATTACGCCCTTCCATTCCCGCCCGTGATCCTCGGTCACGAAGCGCCGAATTTTCTCCACCGCCCTCTCCCTAAGCTCCTCCTCGCGGACGATTCCGCCTTTCCCCACATCCTCCCGCTCGAGCTCAAACTGGGGCTTGATCAGGCAAACGACCTCTCCTCCTTCCTCGAGAATACCGAATACGGCGGGCAGCACCTTGGTCAGAGAAATGAACGACAGATCCATCACTGCTAGTCGCACTTTTTCGCCGAGATCCGCTACCTCCATGTGCCGTGCGTTGAATTTTTCCCGGGAAATCACTCGCGAATCGCTCCGTAGTTTCCACACGAGTTGGTTCGTGCCGACATCGACCGCATGGATTTTCGCCGCGCCGCGTTGCAGCAGGCAGTCGGTGAAACCGCCGGTTGATGCGCCCACATCGAGGCAGATCCAGTCGGTGACATCGATCCCAAAGTGCTCCAGTGCGCCCTCCAACTTTAGTCCGCCACGTCCAACGAACCTTGGCTTTTCCTTGATTTCCACGACCGCATCCTCGCCAAAGCGCTCGGCCGGTTTATCTACCAAATGCCCGTCCACTTTAACTTCACCAGCCAGCACGAGGCGTTTCGCCTGCTCGCGAGATTCGCACATTCCACGGTTGAACATCAGGGCGTCGAGCCGGTCTTTCCTCACGGCGCAAGGTTACGCGGCATTGCTGCGGTTTTCCAACCAGCATATTTGTTAAAAGCCGCTTGTGAAAAATTTCACAAAGCACGCTTGCGACTCCATAATAACATGCACATATTACCCACGGTTCCTCTGAACTGTGAACAATGTTTTTTTGCCAGACATGAGCGACTCCCCAACGGCCACCGCCGAAGCGAAACTTCCCAAAGATCTCGCCGCTGAAAAAGGTATGGTGAATGTTCAGATTGACGGAGTTTGGCACCAATTTCCCAAAGGCACCCGGATGATCGAGGCCTGCCGCTCGGTGAAAAAGGATGTGCCCTACTATTGTTACCATCCGAAGCTCTCCGTCCCCGGAAACTGCCGGATGTGCATGGTGCAGATGGGCATGCCGCCGCGGCCTGCTCCCGGTCAGGAGACGATCCGCGATGAAAATGGCTACGAGCCCA
Organism: Prosthecobacter debontii; assembly: GCA_945862245.1. Taxonomy (GTDB): domain Bacteria; phylum Verrucomicrobiota; class Verrucomicrobiia; order Verrucomicrobiales; family Akkermansiaceae; genus Luteolibacter. The sequence continues at coordinate 77,154 of CAMAXN010000002.1, read as the reverse complement.
TCGGCTGGATGCCGCGCCCCGCCATATCCTGTGCGAACACCGTCGCCGAAAACATGGGCATACGCACCACCGGCGAGCTTGTCGAGAAATGCCGCGAGGGCGTGATGGAATTTCTCCTTATCAACCACCCGCTTGACTGCCCGATCTGCGACCAAGCCGGCGAGTGCCGCCTTCAGGAGCAATCCGTCGGCTTCGGCCGCGGAGTCTCCCGCTTTGTGGACATGAAGGTAAAAAAGCCGAAGAACGTCGATATCGGCCCGCGCATCCGGCTCGACGATGAGCGCTGTATCATGTGTTCGCGCTGCATCCGTTTTATGGACGAGGTTGCGGGTGACCCGGTCCTTGGTTTCACTCAGCGCGGTACCCACACTACTCTCACCGTCCATCCTGGAAAGCTACTCGATAACAATTACTCCCTGAACACCGCCGACATCTGCCCTGTCGGCGCGCTGACTTCAAACGATTTCCGCTTCCAGATGCGAGTTTGGTTCCTTAAGGAAACACCGTCCATCGATGTGAACTGCGGCACCGGCACGAACATCACGATCCACACCCGCGGTAATACCATCCACCGCATCACACCCCGGCAGAACAACGAGGTAAACTCGAACTGGATGCCGGATTCGCACCGCCTAAATTTCCACTACATCGATAGCGAAGCCCGCCTCACCGAGCCGATGATCCGTGAAAACGGCACTCACCGCGCCGCGACATGGCCGGAATCGCTCACGAAAACCACGGCTACCCTCTCAAAATTCGCGCCGTCCGAGATCGCTATTATCGCCTCCGCGCGCATGACCAACGAGGAGCTGTTCCTCGTCCGCGCCCTCGCCAGAAAAATCGGCACAGCAGCCTTCGCCACCGTCCCGCGCGAGGGTGAAAACGATGGACTACTTATCGCCGCCGACCGCAATTCCAACACCACCGGCGCGAAGCTCGTATGGGATTCCGAAAGCCCATCCGCACCGCTCGCCTCGATCCGCGAAGGCGTCCGTGCCGGTTCGGTGAAAGCACTCCTCGTCCTCGGCGAAGACCTCACTGCCGAAGCCGGTTTCACCACCGATGATCTAGCGAAACCCGAATTCATCGCCTCGATCCAGCTCCTCGCAGGTCCGACTGCGAATGCAAGCCATGTCGTCATTCCTGGCGCGGCCTTCGCAGAGAAACGCGGATCGATGGTTAATCTTTCTGGTCGCTTACAGCGTCTCAATCGCGCCATCGAGCCGCCCGCGCAAGCCCGCGACGATTGGGAAATCCTACGCGATCTTGCAGGCGGATCGCAGAACCTCATCGAGGATGTTTTCAAGGAAATTGCCGCCACCATTCCCGCATTCAATGGCCTCACGCTTTCCAAGATTGGCCACCAAGGAACCGTCATCAACGAGACCGGTTACAAGATTCCACTTCTCGAAAACGAAGGTGTCCGGAAAGCGGCGGGCATCATTAATGGCTGATCACCCTGTATCTTTCACTTAATCATCTCCATGGATCTCCTCATCACCCTCGCGATCATCGTTACCAAGATCGTGTTCTTCACTTTCCTAGTGGTGCTACCGTTGGTGCCGCTTTCGGTGTATTTCGAGCGCCGTTTCTCTGCGATCATCCAGGATCGCGTGGGGCCGAACCGGGTCGGTATCCCGCTCACTCTCTTCGGCTTCAAAAAGGATTTCCATTTCTTCGGACTCATACAACCCATCGCCGACGGCCTGAAGCTGTTCTTAAAAGAGGACTTCACGCCCGATCATGTCCGCAAGGCTTTCTATTGGCTTGCTCCGGCGCTCACTCTTGTCCCCGCTCTCATCACGGTCTGCGTGGTTCCCTTCGGCCCAGATGTCACGCTATTCGGTCGCACTGAGAAACTTGTCATCGCGGACATTGATGTCGGTCCATTGTTCGTGTTCGCGATTTCTTCGCTGACGGTTTACGGCATCACTCTTGCTGGCTGGTCTTCAAACTCGAAATTTCCATTCATCGGCGGCGTCCGTTCCACCGCGCAGATGATTTCCTACGAAATCTGCCTCGGCCTTTCGATCATTCCGGTGCTGCTTTATTTCGGTGAGCTAAACTTGAACCGCATTGTTCAAGAACAGGCGGATAATGGCTGGCTGCTCCTGCCCTTTTGGACGGATGGGAAACTCTCGCTGCCCGATCTACAGACCGCTTTGTTCTTGATCCCCGCATTTATCGCTTTCCTCATCTTTACCATCTCGATTTTTGCGGAAACGAACCGCATGCCCTTCGACCTTCCCGAGTGCGAAACAGAGCTCGTCGGAGGATACCACACCGAGTATTCTTCGATGAAATTTGCGATGTTCTTCATGGGAGAATACGCCGCGATGGTCATCGGCTCCGCGCTCATCATCACCCTGTTTCTCGGCGGCTGGTCGGTGGGCTTCGGACTGGATGCGGCGATTGCGAACTTCTCCATCGGCGATTTTCAGATCGGCGGCTTCATCCACATGGGCATCTTCCTCACCAAGCTGCTCGCCTTCATTCTTTTCTTCATCCTCGTACGCTGGACGGTCCCGCGCTTCCGCTACGACCAGCTCATGAAACTTGGATGGGTCATCTTCTTCGAGGCTGCCCTCATCAATGTCTTCCTCGCAGCTCTGATCATTGCGGCTCCCACCATGACTACTGCCATTCTCATCATCGGCCTGATCCTACTCACTATCGTAACCGCCGCCGTCATCTGGGTTGCGAAAATCTCCGAACCGCCTGCCAAAATCCTTCGCGTTTAATCTAACACCGCTCAAACACTACTTTCCAGCTCTTCCTATGCCGACCATCAAACTCACACGCCCGAAACTCGACGCCGGAGAGAAGATCTACTTCGGCGCGCTCATTAAGGGCTTCTTCCTCACCATGAAGCACGCGGTGAAATCGTTGCGCGGGAAATCCTACGGCGCGGAAGGCCTTGCTTCCTCCGGGATGGGAGTGACCATGCAGTTCCCCGAGCAGCGCTGGGACGAGCACATGCCGGAATATTACCGCGGTGCGCCGACACTTGTCACCGATGAGCAAGGCCGCGAGCGCTGCGTTTCTTGCCAGCTCTGTGAGTTCATCTGCCCGCCCAAGGCGATCAAGATCATCCCTACGGAAATCCCCTCCAATGAAAAGTGGGCAAAGGTTGAAAAACGCCCGCTGGAGTTCGACATCGACATGATCCGCTGCATCTACTGCGGCATGTGCGAGGAAGTCTGCCCCGAGCAGGCAATCTACCTCCGCAAGGACTACCTCATCACTGGCACCACCCGCAAGGACATGGTTCACAACAAGAAAAAGCTCTACGAAATTGGTGGCGTCCGCGTCGGCTTGGTTAATAAATGGAATGAGCTTAAATAAGGGACATGGGAAATCTGAAATTGAGATAATTGGGTATGGAAGACGATACTACGCGGACGTTTGAGGAACTCGAGGCTTGGAAGGCAGGTCGCGAACTCCGCATCTTCGTATTCAGAAAGATCGTCCCCGTGCTGATCAAATTGAGGGAGTTCGACATGTGTGATCAGATCAAGCGCTCGTCACGCTCGGTCACCCACAACATCGCCGAAGGGCATGGTCGTTTCCACTTTTTGGATAACTCGCGATTTTGCTCTCTGGCAAGAGGATCACTCAACGAGGTTCTCGATCAACTGATCACATGCCATGATGATTCCCTTATTCAGGACGATCTTTATTCTTTATCATGCCGGACGCGAACATTTCAACAAAACACTCCGCATCCTGAACGGCTACATGTCATGGCTCAAGCGCATGGCAAAAGCCAAAGGGCAAGCCATTGAGCCGACGTAAACGCCCCCCAATCCCTAATTTCCAATATCCAATGCCCTCTTACCTCTTCTGGCTCTTCTCTACCATCATGCTCATCGGCTCGGTGGCAGTCATCGCCTTCCGCAACCCGGTTTCCAGTGCTCTGGCGATGGTGACATCATTCGTAGGCCTTGCTGCGCTGTTCATCGGGCTTTCGGCTTTCTTCGTCGGCGTGATCCAGATCCTCGTCTATTCCGGAGCGATCATGGTGCTGTTCCTGTTCATCATCATGCTGCTCGATCTCAAGGATGAAAAACGCCGCGCAAACAGTCTGGCGCCGCTCGCGGCGGGTCTGGTGCTGGTGGCCGTGTTCTTTATACAACTCGTCGGCGTGCTTTCGCATAAGCTCCCGAACCAAATCGCGCCTCCCCTCAATAAGGCCGTGCTCACCGCCGCCGCCGAGGGTTACAAAAAGGGCGAGATGAAAGTCCCTACGAAAATCTCCGAATCCCTAGAGTCCGGCCAACTTCCCGACGTCCACATAATTGGCCTCACCCTTTTTACGCAATACAACTTGCCACTCCAGATACTTGGAGTGCTACTCTTGGTCTCCACGGTTGGCGTGGTCACGCTCTCCCGGAAATCCGCCGCCAACAACTGACCTGTTCCTCAGGGTTAAAGATTTAAATTTCAAAGCTTATGGCTTCGCTAAACGATTATCTCCTAGTCTCCGGTGTCATGTTTGCCTTAGGTTTGGCGGGCGTCGTTTTGCGCCGCAACATAATCATCGTATTCATGTGCCTGGAGCTGATGCTTTCCGCTGCGAATCTAACGCTGGTGGCATTCTCCCGTTTCAACGTCGCCGAGAATGGTCTACCCGACCCGAGCGGACAGATGCTCGTCTTCTTCGTGATCACCGTCGCGGCCGCCGAGGTCGCTGTGGGGCTTGCGATCATCGTTGCGCTCTACCGCTCCCGCCAGACCATCCACACTGATGAGCTAGTTTCACTGAAAGGTTAAGTGGATGGCCATGGAATATCCGTTCCGCGAGGCAAGGGAAAAAGACGGCGTGATGGTATGTTCATTCCAAGGCGAGCGCATCCCGATGATTCTGCGTCATGCCGATGTCCGAGAGGCCTCGAAGGATTGGAAAACCTATAGCTCCGACGCACCGTTTCGCGTGCCCATCCCATCCGAAGAGGATTTCCGGGAAGTCCGCCAGCTTCCCATCGAAACGGATCCACCCGAGCACATGTATTACCGGAAGATCGTCGAGCCGTTTTTCAAAAGGCCGCGTGATCATGAATTCATTGCAGCGGTTGACGAATTGATCGGTGGGATGGTGGCGGAAACCCTCGTCCACAGTGAAACGGAGATAGTCGGCGATTTCGCAGTGCCGTTGCAATCGCGCGCTCTCGCCCACCTGCTCAATGTCAGGCAGGAGGAGGCGGATATCTGGATCTCTTAAGGAGTGCATGTCTTTCATGATCCATCGAAAGGAAAGGTCTCAACCTTGGACGGATTGAGATAGTTTCCGCCAAACCGAATATCGAGAGCCGCGAGACCTACCAACGCCAAATCGGATACGAGGCCCTCACGGTGCGAATGCAAAGTGCGGATGCTTCGGGTAACCGATGATTATACCCTCCAAAAGCTCGACTCCCTATTTCCACTCAAGATCAGCCCGCCCCTGGAAACTATGTCACCTTTCCTCCGATATCCCGTCCTTGCCTTTTTCCTCATGACGGCGGCCTCCATTGCCACGGCTGGGGAGAGCTCCGCCCTAGCAGCTTAACCGCGGCCTTTTTCCCGACCTCCTTCGATGGGTGATAAATACGACACCTGGTACGATGAGAAAGGTCAGGACGTCGGAGTGACGAGCGTTGATCCACTCGCTTGCCGTCACGGGGAGATAATTTCACATGCCCGTAGTTCGATCCTAAGACTAGAGCGAAGATTATCGGGGTGGAATCATAAGCCGCTGGCTTAAGTGGCTACAGTAGCAATTCTTTTTTTTCTAATCCGCCGCTTGCCACAGTGACCTGCTCGCTTAGGATTCGGGGCGAAAGCATATGAAAATCTGGTTGGACGGTAAGCTAGTAGATGAGAATGAAGCGAAAATTTCTGTTTTCGATCACGGGTTATTGTATGGGGATGGGATCTTCGAGGGGATACGTTTCTACAACGGGAGGGTGTTCCGCTTGAAGGAGCATATCCACCGGCTGTTCGATTCCGCTAAGGCGATTTTGCTGAACATGCCGTGGACTCAGGAGGAGATTTGCAAGTTCACCTGCGAGACGGTGGCGGCTAACGGACTTAGCGATGGATACATCCGGTTGGTGGTGACGCGCGGGGCGGGGGAGTTGGGCCTGAATCCTTACCTTTGCCCAAAGCCCTCTATGTTCATTATCGCCTCTACAATCAAGCTGTATCCCGAAGAGCATTACCAGAATGGCCTCGCGATCATTACCTGTGCGACGCGCCGTCCCGCGCCCGCCGCGCTGATGCCACAGGTGAAGAGTCTTAATTATCTCAATAACATCATGGCCAAGGTCGAGGCGATACAAGGCGGCGCCCTTGAGGCCGTGATGCTCAACGAACAGGGCTACGTGGCGGAATGCACGGGCGACAACCTTTTCCTGATCAAGAAGGGTGAGTTGCTCACCCCGCTGATTTCAGACGGCGCGCTCGATGGTATCACCCGCGCGGTGATCTTCGAGATCGCTGAGAAACTCGGCATCCGCGTCGTCGAGCGCTCGTTGACTCGGTATGACATTTTCATCGCGGACGAGTGTTTCCTAACAGGTACGGCGGCGGAAGTGATTCCGGTTATTTCACTGGACAGGCGGGTGATCGGCGACGGAAAACCAGGCGAACTGACCAAGCGTTTCCTCGCGGAATTTCACGAACTCGCGATGAATACTGGAACTCCGTTCGCATGAACGGCTAGATTTTCTACTGAGATGAATTGCGACTACTGCGAAAGCAAGGCAACCGTGTTCCTGACACAGCTTGCGGAAGGCCAGATGAAAAAAGTCTGCCTATGTGAGCGCTGTGCCAAAGAGCGTGGCGTCACCGATCCAACCGGCTTCTCACTGGCGGATATGCTCCTCGGAAAATTCGAGAAAGCCACGACCGGCACGACATTCCGAGGTAAGGAAAGATCGGTGGGCGGCGCAAAAGTTTGCCCCGAATGCGGCTTCACCATCGACGACTTGCGCAAGGTGCGGAGGTTCGGCTGCGGGAACTGTTACACGGTCTTTTCCGAGGAACTCGCCCCCATGCTGCGCGGCATGCACAAGGGCTTGAGCCACATTGGTAAGGTGCCCGAAGGGCTGATGGAAAGTCACACCCGCCATCAGCGGTTGGAGGAATTGCGCAAGAAGCTGGAGCAGGCCATCGCCTCTGAGAGCTACGAGATCGCAGCAGGCCTGCGCGATGAAATTCAAACCCTTGACGAAGTGAGCTGATGATGCGTTTTTCGACATTGATCCGGCACCCAGCAGACTGGATGACTGGAGGGCAGACGGAACATGGCGCGGTTCTAACCTCGCGTATCCGTTTTGCGAGAAATTTGCGTGGCCACTCCTTTCCAGGCTGGGCGAAGCGCGAGGAGCGTGCCGAGACCTTGGCGGTGCTGCGGCCCGCCGTGGAGGAGCTTTCCGCGATGAAAGACGCTTTTTCTCGCGAGCTGGGCGATCTCACCCCCGTACAAAAACAGGTGCTTGTGGAGCGCCACCTCATCTCCCGCGAGCACGCGGCGCGCAGCGAAGGCTCTGCGGCGGTGATCGAAAGGCGGCAGAGCTTCTCCATTATGATCAACGAGGAGGATCACCTCCGCATGCAGGCCATCCGCTCAGGCCTGCGGTTGTCCGAGGCTTTCGAATCGCTCTCGTCCCTCGATAGCGAATTGGAGGCAAAGCTCGATTATGCCTTCGACCCTACACTCGGTTATTTGACGACCTGCCCGACGAACCTTGGCACCGGCCTCCGCGCCTCGGCGATGTTGCACCTTCCCGGCCTCGTCCTCAGCGACCAGATTGGTCCAGTGCTGCAAGCGGTAGCCAAAATCGGCTTGGCGGTGCGCGGGCTTTACGGTGAGGGCACGGAATCCCTCGGAAACCTTTACCAGATGTCAAACCAATCCACACTCGGTGAGAGCGAGGAAACGATTATCGCGCGCCTAGAGCGTGTCATTGCACAGGTTGCCGGCCACGAGCTGAATGCCCGCGATAAACTCATGGAAGACGATCCTCAGATGGTCGCTGACAAGATCGGACGGGCTTACGGGGTGCTGCGATACGCTCACTTAATCGATTCAAAGGAGGCGCTTAACCACCTTTCGCTGCTACGCCTCGGCGGAAATCTCGGCTTTTTTTCTGCAGAGACGGTAACACTCTGCGACACCCTCTTGATGGATATTCAGCAAGCTCACCTACAGCTCCATGCCGGGATAAAACTCTCTCCCGATCATCGCGATACAATTCGTGCTGAAATTATGCGCTCCCGTTTGCAATCCCTCGAATCCCCTGATAAACATACACATAACAAAGAAGAAACAGACCGCTTTACCGAAGGCGACAATCCTCAAAACGAATGAATAACTTCACACCAAGAGCGCAACAGGTATTAGCCCTAGCCCGCAAGGAGGCCGACCGTTTCAACCACGCCTACGTCGGCACCGAGCATCTACTGTTGGGTCTGATTAAGCTCGGCCAAGGTGTCGCAGTAAATGTCCTAGAGCGTATGGGTCTTGAGCTGGAAGCCGTGCGCGAGGAGGTCGAAAAAGAGGTTGGCTCCGGTCCGCCACAAAAGTCGGCGGGCAACATCCCTTACACCCCTCGCGTGAAGAAAGTTCTCGCGCTCGCCAACAAGGAGGCGAAGGCGCTAAACCATTCCTATGTCGGCACTGAGCACCTGCTGCTCGGTCTGCTACGTGAGGGGGAGGGCGTTGCCGCCCGCGTGCTCAAGCGCCTCGACGTGGATATCCAGCGCACCCGCAACGAGATCCTCGCTGAGATTGATCCAAATTTCTCCCCTGACGATTCGGATGTCGATGAAGATGATGATGAAGACGACATCGCTGGATTTGAGGACGAAAGCCCGTCGAATGCCGACAACGGCGAAGCGGAGGGAAAAACCAAAACCCCGGCGCTCAAAGCCTTCGGCCGCGATCTCACAAAACTTGCTAAGGAAGGCGGACTCGATCCCGTCATCGGCCGCGTAAGCGAGATCGAGCGAGTGATCCAGATTCTTTGCCGCCGCACGAAAAACAACCCTGTCTTGATCGGTGAGGCCGGAGTCGGGAAGACAGCCATAGTGGAAGGCTTGGCTCAGGAGATCGTCACTGGCAATGTGCCGGAGTTACTTCGCGATAAGCGGGTCATCACGCTCGACCTCGCCCTCATGGTGGCGGGTACCAAATACCGCGGCCAGTTTGAGGAACGCATCAAGGCGGTAATGGACGAGATTCGCAAGGTCAAGAATGTGATCCTTTTCATCGATGAGCTGCACACCATCGTCGGTGCGGGTTCCGCCGAGGGCGCTATGGACGCATCCAACATCATCAAGCCCGCCCTCAGCCGCTCGGAGCTGCAATGCATCGGCGCGACTACGCTCAACGAATTCCGCAAATACATCGAGAAGGACTCCGCTCTCGAGCGCCGATTTCAACAAGTCAAGGTGGATGAGCCGTCCGTCGAGGACGCGATCCTCATTCTCAAGGGCCTACGGGATAAATACGAGTCACACCACAAGGCGCAGTACACGCCGGAGGCCATTGAGGCTTCCGTAAAACTGACCTCGCGCTATCTCACCGCGCGTTACCTGCCAGACAAGGCGATCGATGTCCTCGATGAAGCCGGCGCCCGCGCGCGCATCGGCACGCTGACCCGCCCGCCCGCCATAAAGGAAGCGGAGCAAAAAATCGAGGAGATCAACCGCGAGAAGGTCGCCGCTATTTCCTCCCAGGATTTCGAGAAAGCCGCCGCGCTCCGCGATGATGAGAAGCAAGCCAAGAAAAGCTTAGAGGAAACTCTCAAGTCTTGGCGCTCTTCCTCCGAGGAGAAGGTCGTGATCGTGGACGACCAAGACATCATGTCGGTCGTCTCGAAATGGACCGGCGTGCCGCTCCAGCGTATGGAGCAGAAAGAGACCGAGAAGCTCCTAAAAATGGAGGACGAATTGAAAGGCCGCGTAATTGGCCAGAACGAGGCGGTCATCGCGATTTCCAAGGCTCTCCGCCGCTCACGTGCCGACCTCAAGGATCCCAAACGCCCCATCGGTTCTTTCCTTTTCCTTGGACCTACTGGTGTCGGCAAAACCTATCTCGCGCGCAACCTTGCCGAGTTTATGTTTGGCGACGCCGAGGCGCTTATCCAGATAGACATGTCGGAATACATGGAGAAATTCACAGCCAGTCGCCTGATCGGCTCACCTCCCGGCTACGTCGGCTACGAGGAGGGCGGCCAGCTTTCGGAGGCCGTCCGCCGCCGCCCTTATTCGGTCGTGCTTTTTGACGAGGTTGAGAAAGCTCACCCGGACGTAATGAACCTGCTGCTCCAGATTCTCGAGGACGGCACCGTCACTGATTCAATGGGCCGGAAAATCGATTTCCGCAACACGATCATCATCATGACCTCGAACATCGGTGCCTCCACGATCAAGCGCCAGACTTCGCTCGGTTTCGGCGCAATGAACGCGGACGAATCTGATTTCGAGGGCATGAAAGAGAAAATCCTCGAGGAATCGAAGCGCTATTTTAAACCGGAATTCCTCAACCGTCTCGACGATCTCGTGGTGTTCCACATGCTGGAGAAAGTGGATCTGAATCTGATCGTCGATCTGGAGGTTTCCAAGCTCGTCAAGCGTCTCAAGGAGAAGGAAATCGTGATGACTCTCTCCGCAGAAGCCCGCGACTTCCTCGCTGAGAAAGGTTTCGATCCCGCCTACGGTGCACGTCCGATGCGCCGCGCAGTGGAGCGTTTCCTAGAAGATCCGCTCGCCGAGGCTTTGCTTCGCGGCACGGTGAAAACGGGGGATATCGTTCAGGTCGTCCGCAACGAGGGCAGCGAGGAACTCGTTTTCGAAAGCTCCCGCCCCGTCGGCGAACTGCAACCTGATATCGAAACGGTAGGAGCAGAGTAATTTTCCCATGGACACGGAAAACATCCATTTCACCGCAAATGCAGATTACGAGGAGCGCGATACCCAAGCCCTACACCTGACTGCCGGACAGGAGGTCACCAGCGGTCCTGCAGACCGCACTTGGCTAGGCTGGATCTGGGCCAGTGATTCCAGCGGACGCAATGGCTACGTGCCCGCAGAAATTCTCGAACCCCTCGGCGAAGACCGCTGGGCAGCGATGGAGGACTTCGACCCCACCGTGCTGAAGGTGCGGCGTAGTGATGCGATTACTTCCCTCAAGCAGATCCATGGCTGGCATTGGTGCCAGAACGAGGCCGGCGAGCAAGGCTGGGTCGCGGCTTACCTGCTAAAGGCGACGGTCTGACACCATTCTCTGCGATCCGAAGTCCGGCGTAATGCCCAGTCATTCCGTCGAGGGTATTTCGCCCTCGACTTTCGGCTTGCAAGCCCGGTTCGCCCCCGCTAACTAATGTGTATCGAACAAGCTCTGTGAAACGGAGAGTGGGTCTAAAACCCACTCTTTTGCGTCTATGGTAGTCTCGTAAATGACTTCCGTATCCGCCCAGCGCGAAATCCACCAACCCCGCCCGCCACCATGACCAACGACATCGTCGCACTCATTGAATACTACGAAAAAGAGAAAGGTATCGATCGTGATAAGATCGTCGCTGCCCTCGAGTTTTCCTTCGTTTCTGCTTATCGGAAAATGGTGCCTGGTGCCGATGCGATCGAGACTCTTCGTGCCGAGGTGGATACGAAAAAAAACACCACGAAGATTTTCGCATCCCTCACAATAGTTGCGGATGACGACCATCAGGACAAGTTCAACGAGGTACCCATCACCATCGCCCTAAAAAAGGATGCAAATGCCCAGATTGATGGCCAGCTGGAGTTCAACGTAACGCCCAAAGACTTCGGGCGCATCGCCGTACAAACTGCGAAGCAGACGATGATGCAGCGCCTCCGCCAGGCGGAGAAGGAGATGATTTATGAGGAGTTCAAGGATAGGGCGGGGGACGTTGTTTCTGGCACGGTCCGCCGCTTCGAGCGCAACGACGTAATGGTTGATCTCGGCAAGTTCGAGGGAATCATGCCAAACAAGGAGCGCGTGCAGGGCGAGGACTACAACATCGGCGACCGCATCCGCTGCTACGTGCTGGCCGTTGAGAACGAAGGCCGAGGCCCTGAGATTATCCTTTCGCGTAGTCATCCGAATTTCGTCCGCCGCCTTTTCGAGGCCGAGGTGAACGAAATCTCTGACCACACCGTGGAAATCCGCGCGATTGCCCGGGAATCCGGTTTCCGCACAAAAGTGGCAGTCTGGAGCAACGACCCGAAAGTCGATCCCGTTGGTGCTTGCGTTGGTATGCGCGGTGCGCGGGTGAAAAACATTGTCCGCGAGCTGAACAACGAGAAGGTCGATATCATCCGCTGGAGTGATGATCCTGCCGAGCTTGTCCGCGAGGCTCTCAAGCCAGCCGAGCTGATCACCATTTCCGTAAATAAGGCGGACAAGATCGTCAATGTGACGGTCAGCGAAGAAGATCTCAGTAAAGCCATCGGTCGCAAAGGTCAGAATGCCCGCCTTTCTTCCCGCCTGATGGGCTGGGATGTGCAGGTTCGCCGCGATGAGACGAAGGAAGAGCAGTTCCGCGACAAGATCGGCGGCGTGGCTCACACACTCGGTGAGCAGCTCGGCATTACCGACGAACTGGCGGCAAAGCTCACTCTGATCGGCGGAGTCAGTGCGGAAATGATCATCGATATGCCCGCCGACTTCCTCGCAGGTGCTCTGGAAATCGGCGAAGAGGAGGCGGAAGCCATCCTCGGCCGTGCCAATTCCATCGTCGCAGGTGGCATCATCCCCGCCTGATCATCTCTTACCAACCTCACTCATCATACAGCCCACTGCAAATACTCCAGATAGCCGGATGCCCAAAAAAAGCGACAAGCCCTCGGAAGAACCCAATAAAGTCCTCGATATTCTCGATGACCCTAATAAACCGTCACGGCGACAGCGTCAAAAAATCGTAGCTGAAGTCGTCGTCGTGCCCAGCAAGCTGGAGAAGGCAAAGGCCAATGCTCTAGATCTTTTCTCGGAGGAGGGGAAACCAAAGGTTCGCAAACCGCCGACTGCGGAGAATAAGTATGTAAAAGATATCCCGAAGATACTCGATTATTCCAGCGAGGATCCAAATTTTGTCAAAGGAACCGATATCGCATCTGCAGCGGCTTCTACACCTGCTTATTCCGGCAGTGATGAGTCCGAATCCGACGATCCGAAGCTGATTGTCATTAAGCCACCCATCCTCGTTTCCGATCTGGCCGCCCGCCTAGGACTAAAGCCGTTCAACGTGATGGCAGATCTCATCAAGCTCGGCGTATTCCCTGCACCGAACCAGCCGCTTGAACCTGATATCGCGGCAAAGGTTTGCGAAATCCACGGCTTCACATTCGAGCGCGAGAAGCGCGACAAGGATAAGGGATTCCATAAGGTCGAAGAGGTTATCGTCGAGCCGGAAGCACCGCAGTCCGAACCTGAAGATCTTCTCAAAGTACGTCCGCCCATTGTTACGATCATGGGACATGTCGACCATGGCAAGACTTCCATCCTCGACTACTACCGCAAGAGCAAGGTCGTGAGCGGCGAGGCCGGCGGCATCACGCAGCACATCGGTGCTTATCAGGTGAACCACAATAGCCAGCTTATCACGTTCCTAGATACCCCCGGTCACGCCATTTTCTCCGACATGCGGAAGCGTGGCGCGAACATCACCGACATCGCGATCATTGTTGTAGCTGCAAATGACGGCATCATGCCGCAGACCACCGAGGCCATCAAGCACGCCCAGAAAGCCGGTAAGACGATCATCGTTGCGATCAACAAGTGCGACCTGCCCTCTGCGAACATTGAGCGGGTGAAATCCCAGCTCGCAGAGGCCAGCTTGCAGACTACGGATTACGGTGGCGATACTGAATTCGCGACCATCTCAGCGCTAAAAGGCGAAGGTATGGATGATCTTCTTGAGCTCATTATTCTACAGGCGGAAGTGCTCGAACTGCGCGCTAACCCAAAGGCAACCACCCGTGCGGGTGTCATCGAAGCACGCGTTGTTCCTGGCCGCGGCACTACCGCGACGGTGATCGTCGAATCGGGCACACTGAAAATCGGCACCCCTTTCATTTGCGGTCCCTTCGCCGGAAAAGTCCGCTCACTCATTAATGATCTTGGCGAGCAAGTGAAGTCCGCTCTTCCCGGAATGCCTGTGGAAGTGATCGGATTCGAGGAATTGCCCAACGTCGGTGATCATCTCACTGAAATGAAGACCGAGCGCGAGGCGAAAGCCCTAGCTGCTGACCGTCAGGAAGAACTCCGGCTCAAACGCCTAAAGCCGCAGCACCGCAACCGCATGGAAGACCTGTTCTCTATGGTCAACGACGGTGGCGGCAAAAACCAGCTCAAGATCATTCTCAAGTGCGATGTTCAGGGTTCTGTCGAAGCAATCAAGAAGGCGATTCTAGCTATCGAGTCTGCCAAGGTGGACTGCCAGTTCATCACCGCCGCAGCCGGGCCTGTAACTGAATCCGATATCGCCTACGCCGACTCGTCGGACGCGATCATCATGGGCTTTAACGTCAAGGTGGAGGCGAAGGCCGTGAAAGCTGCGAAGGCCGCCGGAGTAGAGATCAAACTCTTCTCCATCGTTTACGAACTCATCGACCAGGTCCGCGAGGCAATGCTCGGCTTGCTCGAGCCGCTCACTCGCGAGACGGTCATCGGCCACGCCGAGTGCCGCCAGGTTTTCAAGGTCAACAAGGGCAAAGCCGCCGGCTGTTTCATCACTGACGGTAAGGTGCACCGCAAGGCACACGCCCGCGTCATCCGCGGCGGTATCCCGGTTTTCGATGGCAAGATGTCCACCCTCCGCCGCTTCCACGAGGAGGTCGAGGAAGTCCGCACTAACTTCGAATGCGGTATCCGTCTCGGCGAGTTCAACGAATACCAAGATGGCGACATCATCGAGTGCTACAAGCTCGATAAGGTCGCGCAAACGCTTTGATAGATACATGACATAAGACACAAGACTGTTGCTTATGCTCAACTCCTCTCTTGTGTCTTGCGTCTCCCAGTCTTGAGTCTCTTTATGTCCCGCCGCATCGATAGAGTGAACGAACTGCTTCGCCGTGAAATTTCCACGGTGATCCAGCATGATTATGAATGGGATGGAAAACTCGTCACTGTTAGCGCCGTCGAGGTGACGCAGGATCTGAAGGAGGGCAGGGTCTGGATCGGAGTGATCGGTGGGGCCGCCGAGCCGATCATCGATAAGCTAAACAAAGCCCATGGAGCGATCCAGAAAGAGGTAATGAAACGCGTTGTCCTCAAATCCACCCCGGTGCTTCGCTTCAAACACGATGACTCCGCCGTCCGTGGTGTAGAGATCGTGAACCTCCTCGAAGCAGTGGACAAACTTCCGAAGGCTCCCCTAGAGGAGGAAGAAGAGGTTTAGCATCCTCATAGCCGAGCAGAAGGGATTCAAACGCGTTGCGTTCTAATTTCGCGGCTTGTCAGTCGAGGTTTCGCAGGTAGTTTCTTAGCGATGAGAATAATCGCGCTCTTTGCACTACTCGCCCCGCTCGCCCAAGCTGAAAAATGGTTTGAGAAAATGGATATCGGGCCGTCCTGGATGAATACGTTCGGAGACTATTTCCAAGGTGAAAAAAGGGTCGGTGCGATAAAGGGGATTTCCCTGGATCTCGGCGAAAACCAGCGGGCGCTGTTCGATACAGAGACACTGCGGCTTGTGACTGTTTACCAAGGAGGCATCGAGTGGGGTGCAACTCCTTGGACGGGCGCGCACGGTGCCTTGATTACTCTTGGAAATAAGCAAACACCATTGCTTTCCACCGCTACCGGATGCGGTTGGGCAGATGCGGAAGGCTCATTTGAGGATAAGCGCAAGATCAAGGGCTTTGGCGATATGCCACATGGGAGATTCACCGGTCATTTCCGTCATGGGCGGACGATTACGTTGGCCTACGAAGTGAACGGCACTGAGGTTTTGGAAACGCTCGCTCAAAAGGCCGGCTCTGTGACCCGTTCGTTCCGCTTCGGTTCTCGCAAGGCGGATCTTACAATGGTTCTCGCCGAGGGCGATGTTAAAGATCTTAAGGCGGTCGCAAAAGACGGTCTGA
The DNA here is from genome assembly GCA_945862245.1 of Prosthecobacter debontii. GTDB lineage: Bacteria > Verrucomicrobiota > Verrucomicrobiia > Verrucomicrobiales > Akkermansiaceae > Luteolibacter. Next base: position 61,059 of record CAMAXN010000002.1, on the reverse strand, counting down.
CAATCATTTCCGAAGGAGAACGGTTGCTCGTTAAGGTGCCGAAAGGCGATGCCGAACTCGTCGCGCAAATCGCGTTCGCGCGCGGCGGCGATCCTGTGCTGGCCGATAAACCCGATTTCAAAGCCCTCACTTCCGGTGGGCCGGGCATCTGGACGGAAACTATCACCACAGCAGGTGAGGTCTCCAGCGATCCGAAAAAGCCTTACGTGACAGATTCCATCACGCTGCCCACCAATAATCCATGGGGTGCGAACATCCGTTTCGGTGGCTTCGATTTCATCGATGCGAACAGCGCCGCCCTTTCTTCCTGGAACGGCGACGTCTGGACAGTCAGCGGCCTGGCAGGCGATTGGAAGGAACTGAAATGGCGGCGCATCGCTTCGGGGCTTTTCGAGACGCTGGGTGTGAAAGTGGTAAACGGTATTATCCATGTAAACGGCCGCGATCAGATCACGCAGCTCATCGACTTGAACGGCGACGGCGAGACCGATCATTACAAGGTCTTCAATCGTGATGTGTATATCTCGTCGAACTTCCACGAGTTCGCGTTCGACCTTCAGACTGACAAGGAGGGTAACTTCTATTTCTCAAAAGGCGGGCCGGTAAGGGGCGGCGGGCGCGGTTTCGATCCAATCCTGCCGCACCATGGCATCGTAGCGAAGATTTCCCCCGACGGTAAAAAGTTCGAAGTCGTCGCCACCGGGCTTCGTGCACCGGGCGGGGTCGGAGTGGGGCCAAATGGTGAGATCACCACAGGCGAGAACGAGGGCACATGGCAGCCCTGCTGCAAGATCAACTTTGTAGCTACGAAAGATATCCCCGTATTTTTCGGAACCGAGCCGACGCGGCATTCGCTCACTAATGCACCCTACACCGAGCCTCTGGTTTATCTGCCGATGGACGTGGACAATTCCGGTGGTTCCCAGGTCTGGGTGCCGGAGTATGCGAAGTTCGGCATCATGACTGGCGAGTTGCTCCACCTCTCCTACGGGAAATCTAGTATTTACCGCGTTCTTACCGTGGCAGGAGAAGGCAAGCGGCAGGCGGGGGTGGTGAAACTCCCCATCCAACTCGGTTCCTCCGCGATGCGGGCGCGCTTTCATACCGATGGATCGATGTATGCGCTCGGCTTCCGCGGTTGGCAGACCAACGCCGCTTCCGAGTGCGCGTTCCAGCGTGTGCGCCACAACCCCGACGTCGCCCCCACACTACCTGAGAAACTGGGATACACGCAAAATGGCGTGACGCTGACTTTTGCCGCGAAACTCGATTCCGAATTGGTCGAGGATGTTTCGAGCTATTCGGTGCAGCGCTGGGATTACGTGCGCGGGCCGCAATACGGTTCCGGTGAGTTTTCCGTGGACGCACCGGACGCTGCGGCACGCGAGCAGGCGCTCGCTGCTGAGTCTCAAAGGCATCGCATGCGCGACACGGTGACGGTGAAATCCGCCAAGCTTTCAAATGATGGAAAGACCGTGGAACTTGTGCTTGATGGGATGAAGCCCTCCATGTCGCTGAAAGTCGGATATGACCTTGAGGACGAGGATGGCGAGATTCTGAACGGCGAGATCCACTCGACTGTTTTCGGGAAATAAGGACTATGTTCAGGTTCGCTTTTCTCACGTTAGCCCTGCTCAGCACCGCCCGTGCGGAACTCACTGCCACGTTCCTACAAGAAGGTGAAACTGATGTGCGCCTCGACCGCATGGTCGCGCTTTCCGTTCCCGCCGGAATGCCGCCTACACCTTTCCTCAAAGCCGGGAAATTCGATGCGGAATGGAAAGGTTCTATCGAGCTGAAGGAGCGGAAAAGGTTGTATTTTTCCTTTGAAGGAAATGGCAATGCCAAGCTAACGATCGGCGGCGAAGAAGTTTTGACGGAACAAGGATCACTGGGTGCGGAGAAATCGAAGCGGCTACGATTGAACCCCGGTCAGCATGAGTTCAGCGTTTCCTATAATAGCACAGAAGACGGCTCCGGTTCGATCCGGCTGTATTGGGAAGAGGAGGGGATGCCGCGTCAAACGATCCCGCCTTCAGTATTTTCTACCGAAGCCACTGATCAGGCGAAGCTCGGCGAGTTGAAACGACACGGCAGGCAGGTGTTCACGCATCAGCATTGCGCCAAGTGTCACACGCCCGAGGGTGGCTTCGGAGCGAGTCCGATGCCGGAAACAGGCGAGATCGCGCCCATCCTTGCCGGAATCGGAGAGCGCGTGACCGAGGCTTGGCTGCAAAACTGGCTCGCCAATCCTAAGGGGATGGACCACGGCACGAACATGCCGAATCTGATCGATGCTAAAACTCCCGAGGGCTTGCAGAAGGCTGCGGATCTCGCGGCTTACCACGCTGCATCAAAGCTCGGTGGCGAAAAGCTCTCCGCTCCCGATCCGTCGCTCGCGAAGGCGGGTGGCGTCGCTTTCCATGAACTCGGTTGCGTCGCCTGCCACGATCAGTCTGCCGCTGATGCCTCGCGAGTGCCGCTGAACAATGTCGCCTCCAAATACCTACCCGGCCAACTCGTGGCGTTTCTAAAAAAACCGGAAGCTTACCATCCGTTCACCGCGATGCCGAATTTCCAACTCAGCGACGATGAGGCTGCTTCGCTCGCCGCGTATCTAACAGCTTCCTCGGAAGGGAAGGGGACAGATCTTGGATACAAATTTCCAGCGGGCGACGCGGCACGTGGCGCGGAGGCAGCGGCAAGTCTGCACTGTGGCACCTGCCATCCCGGTTTGCCCGGCGGCGTGCCCACCGCGCCCACTCTGGATAAAGTTTTCACAGCGGATTGGGCGGCGAAAGGCTGTGTCTCGGAAGGCGATAAGCGACCTGAGTTGCCGGTGATGAATTTCGGGGAAAACGATAGGGACGCGCTGCTGGCATTTTCCAAGACTGGATTGGAGTCGCTGAAAAAGGACAGCTCCGCGGAGTTCGCAGAGCGGCAGGTTACTTCAAAACGCTGCACCGCCTGCCATGCAATGGACGGCAACGCATCCGGTCTCGAATCTCTCCACTCTTCCACAGCCGCTCTCGCCGCTCATGAGAAAGCCCTCAATGAGCGTGTCGATCAATCACGACCGCCGCTCACGTTCGTCGGTGAAATGCTTTTCAGTTCCTACATCGAGTCGATGCTGGCTGGAACTGCCAAGCCGCGCCCAAGGCCATGGCTAGGCACTCGCATGCCCGCTTTCTCCGCCTACGCAAAACCACTGGCGGAGGGACTTTCACGCGTCCATGGCTTCGAACCGGGTAAACCAGAAAAGGTCGAGGTCGATCCCGCACTTGCGGAGATCGGGAAAAAGTTGGTTAGCGCGGATGGCTTTGGCTGCACGACCTGTCACGGCATCGGCGACCAAAAACCGACCGCTGCCTTCGAGGTAGGCGCGGTGAACTTCGCCCTCACGCCCGACAGGCTAAGGGAAGAATTTTACCACCGCTGGATGGACAACCCGGCAGGTGTCACGCCCGGCAGCAAAATGCCCCGCTACGCTGACGGAAATGAATCCCAGCGAACTGACATCCTCGATGGCGACGCCCGCAAGCAATACCAGGCAATCTGGCATTGGCTACATTCCGAGAAACCCTGAGCCGTTGGTAAAGGTAAGAAGGCCACTCCAGGACGACAGGTTGCTACCGGGCTACTTCGTTTTTCCATCACTAACCCAAAAAGCTGCGGATGAGAACCGCAGCAGTCAAAAGCCTCCGGCGGTATGGATATGCGCACGGACTTTTGGCAAATGGTATATGTCCTTGTGCGGAGCAGATTCAAAAACCTGCCCCAACCCCAGCCGCGCTTTCATCTCCCCCTTCACCACCGAAAAGTGAACTTATTTCGAATCATACCCCTTTGTTTATCTCGATCTTCATCCGCACTCACCTTTGTTTCGTCCTCATAATTTCGTCTGCATACTTAATGTATGCCTGGCAGTTTTTTTAGCAGTTTTTTATGGGTTCAGAGGCTACGGGTTCTTCCAGTCACAAATTCCTCGATTCCCTCAGCGGAGAGCTTATCGAGCTTCCCAGCGGAAATGTCGCGCTCAATCTGCGCATCCCACTCGGCGGCCTCGAACGATGAGAACCATTCGCGGAAGACAGCCAAGTCATCGCGACCTAATTGTTCCACGGCATTTTCTAGCGATGCTACGGTTTCGTTTATGGGCGCAGTGTAGTGTCTGGATGCTGCGCAATCAATGCCGATTTTCTTTGCAGAACTTTAGATGTGCGCTCACCGGCGCGGTTGAAAGGATGTTGAAATGCAACTGAAAAGCTTATGCCGGTTGGTGCGTCATGACTTGTTGAGTGATTATTCGTAGTGTGTCCAAAGCCGGAGTACTTTTACAACTTTTTCGGACTCGTATACTTGATACACAATACGATGCTGAATGTTGATACGACGAGAGTATGCCCCCTTCAAGTCACCAACCAATGCCTCAAAGGCTGGCGGCTCTGCAAAAGGGTCTTTGGCGATCAAGTTGAGCAACTCTTTGGCCTTGGTGGCTAAGGGTGTTCCTTTAAGCTTCTTGGCGTCTTTCTTCGCCTGCCGACTGTAGATCAACTCGTAATTCACAGATCAATCTCTTTGCTACATGAATGGATGGACTCCTTCATCCCTTTCATAATGGAATCCTTCATTCCGAGAATACTCACCAAGTAGAGAGTCTCCTGGATGGCACGCCAGTCTGATTCGGCCACCAGAACTGCATTGCCGCGTTTTCCGGTGATGTAAACAGGCTCATGCTCTTCTACAGTCGCATCAATCAGCCGGTAGAGCTCGTTACGCGCTGATGTGGCAGTCATTATCTTCATTTTTAGTAACGTACGTAATTACGAACGTATTGCAAGTCTTATTTTCCAAACTCAACCAGGGCCATCCAGCTAGGGATAAAGTCGAACGTGCGAATCTTTTGAGTAATGAATGAATGAATGCTAGGAATTTGCTTTTTCACCTAAGGAGGAGAATACACTTAAAAATAAACTGCCAGGCATACAATTATTTTTGAGCCAAGATTTTGGGGTTTCATATCTTGAGCGCGAACACGCCTAATCGATATGAATAAAGGGATTCGGAGTGGTGAAATGAGTGATCTCCTCTGGAGTTAGTGGGGATAAAGCGGGGGTAAAGTTGGGGCAGATTTTGTGGGACAGAGGGTTGATCGAGGCGTAAATGTGACCCAATCGGCGATCACCATATGGTGTCAGAGAAATCACACATGTGAACTTCGCCCTCACGCCCGGCAACAACGTTCAAAGTGACCGTTCGAAGTGACAGACAAAGTAGTCAAGATAGGAGAAGGTTGTATCTGGCTTGGAGTGTAGGCATGATCGCTGCCGATGATTGAAGTGGTGTGCGGAGTGATCCAGGATGAAGATGGGAAGGTGTTGGCCTGCCGCCGGGCGGCGGATCGGCATTTGGGCGGCTTGTGGGAATTTCCGGGCGGGAAGGTGGAGGACGGCGAGGATCCTCGGGCGGCGTTGGCGCGAGAGCTTTCAGAGGAACTGGGCATCGTTGTGAAGGTGGGTGATCGGTTCGATGCGGTGGTGGAGTGGACGGATGGGGTTGTGAGGATTCGGTTGAGTGGATTTCTTTGTGAGATCGAGGAAGGAACGGCGGAACCGCTTGAGCATGACGAGATCCGTTGGTGCGAGCGGGAGGAACTGCCGCGATTAGACTGGGCGGAGGCAGATCTGCCTATCCTCGACGAATTACTTTCCGGCGTTCTCGGCTGATCCACGAACGCTATCGCGTTTTTTTTGACAAGCTGGGTCGAGTCGGGCTAATTCACGCCTTGCCAATTTTCCCAATCACTACCATGAGCACCACGACTACCGAGAAACACACATTCCAAGCCGAGATCCAACAACTGCTGGATTTGGTGGTTCACTCCCTCTACACCGACAAGGATATTTTCCTGCGGGAGCTGATTTCCAACGCCTCCGATTCGATGGAAAAAGTCCGCCACCTCGAGGGGACGGAGAAACATTTCAAGGATGCGGGAGCGGATCTTCAGATCACTCTGGAACTCGACAAGGAGGCCAAGACAGTCACGCTTACCGACCGTGGTGTCGGCATGACTCGCGAGGAACTCATAGAGAACCTCGGCACCATCGCCCACTCCGGCACGAAGGCGTTCCTTGAACAGATGAAGGAAACCGGCGGCAGTCCGGCAGGTCTGATCGGGCAGTTCGGGGTGGGTTTTTACTCGGCTTTCATGGTCGCGGACAAGGTGGAGGTTTTCAGCCGATCCTGGAAAGACGGCGCGGAAAACCTGCGCTGGGAAAGCGACGGCAAGACCGGCTACGAGATCGAGCAAACCGAAGAACTGCCTCGCGGTGTCCGGATCATCCTTCATCTCAATGAAAAAAGCGCGGACTTCGCCGATGAATACAAGGTCAAGGGACTGATCACCCGCTACAGCAATTTTGTCGGCTTCCCCATCCTGCTCGATGAGAAGCGTATCAACGAGGTCGAGGCGTTGTGGCTGAAAAATAAATCGGAGATCACCGACGAGGAATACAAGGCCTTCTACCAATTCGCGGGCAAGGCCTTCGACGAGCCGACCTACCGCCTGCATTTCAGTGCCGACGCGCCGATCACGATCAACGCCCTCATTTTCGTGCCCGGCGAGAATCCGGAGAAAATGGGCTTCGGCAAGGTCGATGCCGGCGTCGCGCTCTACTGCAAGAAAGTGTTGATCGATCCCGAGCCGAAAGGGCTGTTGCCCGATTGGCTGCGCTTCGTGAAAGGTGTTGTCGATAGCGCGGATCTGCCGCTGAACATTTCCCGTGAAACTATGCAGGACAGCGCGCTGGTGAGAAAGCTCAACGGAGTGATCACAAAGCGGATCATCAAGATGTTTGAGAAAGAGGCGGCCGGTGATCCGGATAAATACCGCGCCTTCTACAAAAAGTTTGAGCGCTTTCTCAAGGAAGGCATTGCCACTGATTACGCGAACAAGGACGCACTGGCGAAGCTGCTCCGCTTTGAAACATCAATGACGGAGTCTGGCGAGGTCTGCGGCCTGGCGGATTACGTGGCGCGGATGAAAGAGGGGCAGGAAACCATCCATTTTATCGTGGGGCGCAGCCGTGACGAGATCGAGAGCGGTCCTTACGTCGAAGCATTCAAGGCGCGCGGTCTGGAAGTGATCTATTTCACCGATGCTGTGGATGAATACGTCGTCGATACCCTAAGCGAGTTCGAGAGCAAGAAACTATCCTCTATCCGTCACGCGGGCGTTGAGTTAGACGATGTGGACGGGGCAGGGGAATCGCTCTCCAGCGAGGATATGGACGCTCTTTGCGGATTCCTCAAGGAAACGCTGGGCGAGGCAGTCACCAAGGTCTCCGGTGGAAAACGCCTCGTAGACAGCCCGGTGATCGCCTTGGTGCCCGAGGACGGCATGAGCCCGCAGATTCGCCAGATGATGAAGGCGATGGATGAGAATTTCAAGGACGAGCCGAAAGTAGAACTCGAACTCAACCCGCGCCATCCGCTCGTTAAAAAGCTGGCCGAGGCGCGCCTCAGCCAACCGGATGTCGCTAAGCTCGTCGCGGCACAACTTCTCGACAACGCCCTCATTTCCGCTGGGCTGCTCGACGACGCCCGTGGCACAATCAATCGAATGAACAGTCTCATGGAAAAGGCGATGAGCTGATTTCCAGTGGTTGTGAGTAACTTTTGTAATTTAGCTCATGATCTCATGTAAACGCTCGCTTTAAACATTCGATTTTTTTCGTTTATCTTCTCAATTATCTTTGGAGTGATGAAATTAAGTTGATCTATGATAGTCTATATATTTGTGAATATCATGTTTTAATCCAAAGTAAAAAATTTGAAATTCAGCTACTTTAGTGGTTTTTGACTTGTTGCATGAATTGATTCACAGATTATTCACATTTTGTACTTTCAACAAATGCTGATAAGTACGGTAGCGTAATTATTTTTCAGATGATCGCATTCGCCGCTTTGTGAATAACCTGTGAATTGCATTAAATTCAGGTCTGAGCACGTTCGGAAACCCGCTGCCACAGTCGCTTAAAGTTTATGTTGAGGAATTTGTTAAGGTGCAAATTATATTGGGATTCGCGCAAATCTAAAAAAAGTATTTTAAGCAGAGGTAGTTGCGATTGGGGTGGCTGGTTTGTTTGGATCGGGAGCCGTTCCATGGTGGTTTGGCAATGGGCCGGCTCAATCGTATCGCAGTGAACGCAAAAAAGCGGAGCCTTTCGGCACCCGCTTCTTCGGAAGGGTTATTTGGCTGCCTGCGCCAGCCTAGTGATCAATCGTTGGTCAGGTCAACGGTTTCGGTAGGAACCGCACCGACGCTGAAGCGCCAGCGGATCTTGTTGCGCTTCGAAGCGGTGCGGAGCTTGCGCTGCTTGCGCTCGGTCGGCGTTTCGAAGGCGCGGCGGCGGCGTATTTCCTCCAGTATGCCCTCGCCGTCGAGCTTTGTTTTGAGGCGTTTGAGGGCGCGGTCGACCGGCTCCCCTTTTTTTACGTTCACTCCACGCATGCTTATATTTTTCGTTGGTTGTATTCTTTGTAAATTCTTTGGGCGCGGTTTATGTGCTCAGCTGTGTAATCCGTCAAGCTCGAAACCGCGTGGTGTATCATTCTCCGAGTCCGAAGCGGACGAAGCGGGTAACGGTGAGGGTGTCGCCGAGCTCCTTGGATTTTGCTTCAAGGAGTTGGTTGATGGTGATGTCTGGATTTTTCACGAATCCTTGCTCTAGGAAGCAAGATTCAGCGAAAAACTTGGCGAGCTGTCCTTTGAGGATATTCTCGAGGATGTTCTCAGGTTTGCCCTGTTCTAACAGGCGGACACGGTAGATTTCCTTTTCAGCATCGATAATGTCTTGCGGGATGTCATCGCGTGAAAGTCCTTTCGGAGCGGAAGCGGCGATGTGCAGCGTGAGATCCTTGACGAGTTCTTGAAAGCCCGCCTTGGTGGCGGTCGCCGCATCGGTGGTGCCGACCTCGAGGAGGACGCCGACCTTACCACCGAGGTGGATGTATGAGGCGATAACACCGCCGGGAGCGGCATCGAAGCGGATGAATTTGCGGAACTGCAGGTTTTCGCCGAGTTCGACGACCTTTTCCTTCACGAAGGTATCCAAGCTGCTTTCGCCGTGGGAAATGGCGAGGGCGGCTGCGTGGTCTTGCGCGTCGGAAGCGGCGAGTTTGTTGGCGATTTCCGAGACGAAGACTTGGAAGTTCTCGTTGCGGGAGACGAAGTCGGTCTCGCAATTGATTTCGAGGAGGATGCCGGAGTTGGCGGCGCCGTTGACACGAGCGGTGATGATGCCCTCGGTTGCGGCGCGGTCATTCATTTTCGCGGACTTCATGATGCCCCGCTCGCGGAGGAGTTTGATGGAGGCTTCGATGTCTCCGTTGGTTTCGCTGAGGACTTTTTTGCAGTCCATCATGCCGGCGTTGGTTTTGTCGCGGAGTTCCTTGACGATTGATGCTGTGATCATGCTTGTCGTGATTATGATGTAAAAAGGGTGGGGAAGATTAGTTCCTTTTGGCTGCGATCATGGCATCGACCAGATTCTTGAGGATGATGCGGATCGAGCGGATGGCGTCGTCGTTGCCCGGAATCGGGAACTGCACCTTGGCTGGGTCGGCGTTGGTATCGACGATGGCGATGATTGGTATGCTGAGGCGATGAGCCTCGGCAACGGCGATAGTCTCGCGGGCGGAATCGACGATGACGATGGCGTCGGGTTTTTTATCGAGATTACGGACGCCGCGAAGGTTGCGGAGAAGTTTTTCGCGCTCGCGGCCGAGGGCTGCGAGTTCCTTTTTCGACATGGCCTTGAATTCAGGCTGTTTCTCGATGTTTTCAAGATAGCGAAGGCGCTCCACGGACTTGCGGACGGTGGTTGCGTTGGTGAGCATGCCGCCGAGCCAGCGGTGGTTGACGTAGTGTTGGCCGGTGGCTTCTGCGGCCTCGCGGATGGCGTCCTGCGCTTGGCGCTTGCAGCCGACGAAGAGGACGCTCTTGTTCTTACTGGCGAGATCGGCTAGGAAATCAGCGGCTTTATCAAGCTGCTGTACAGTTTTCTCGAGGTTGATAATGTAGATTCCGCCTTTGTCCTTCATTAGAAAGGGCTTCATGCGGGGATTCCACTTTTTCGTTTGGTGACCATAGTGGACGCCAGCGTCCACCATTTCGGCAATGAGTTCGTTTACCATGATGTTTGTTTTGTTTGTCCCGTCTTGATTCAGATCGGGCGATTTTGGAGGCCTTCCGCTATTTTTTCCTAAGTCTCCGATGTTCTGAGGCGGCTAAAGGGGGCGTGGAAATAAGGTTTGGAGCCAAGGATGGCAAGTATTTTTCGGGTTTGGTGAGGAAAAATGGGAATTTCAACCGGAAAGCGGGGTGGCGTGTCAGTTGGAAAACAGCTCTGTTTGCAATCAAGGGTACTTCGCTAGGAATATGAAAATACTTTTAGGAGGATCGCTTCCACCATCTGCGTCAACCTGTCCATTCTGCGGTTTTATTTTTTCATTCGTATCCATTCGCGGTTAAACTCTTCATTCTCGGATTAGAAATAGGACTCCAACATAGCATTAAATCATCAAGACCAACCCAAGAATGAATGCTCATTTTCGGTTGCGGGTAGCTTTTTTCGCAAAGTCCACGGCCCCCATGTCAAAGGCGGCGGGGTCATAACCTGGGTTGTTCCACTCGATCTCCCCCGCAAGTGCCTGCATGAACTGGAAGGCACCCCCAAAATCCTCGGGTGGGCAGGCGCGTTCCCCATCGATCATCTGCGGGCCGCCTTCGCCTTCCTCGCGTTTCTCGAAGACAACTTCATGAATCCACTCATCGGCGAAATCGTAACGGTAAAGCATGCGCATCGGCAGCCGCTTGCGGCCGATGTAGTCTGCGATAGTGATCACGGCCTCGTCCTGGAAATCGCCGAGCGTCTGATCCTGCAGGCCGACGGGACCGATTACATCAACGAGGCGCTTACCCTTGCCATGGCGGAACTCGTGGGGATGCTTGTTTTCCCAACCCATGGCGGCCAGGATTGCATCGCTGAGTTGTAGGAAAGTGACGGAGCAGGAGATAGAAAACACGCGCCAGACCTTCGGTTGGATCCCGTAGGTGAAGACCTTCACCATTACGCGCTCAGCACCGGATTTTTTCGACATGGCGGGAGCTTACGGAAATGCTAGCCTAGATTCAAAGGGAATTCGGGGGGCGCTTGCTCCACCAAGGACGGGAAGAATTCGAACCACGTGTGAACAGGATGACAAAACAAGAATAACCATCTCCGCTATGTTTCTACATTCTCGTGATCCCTCAAAGTATCCCACAGCGGTTCTCTTTTACATGAGGACAAGCTCTCTCCCTGCAGGAGAATTAAGGCATTTCAACCGCCGGAGCGGATCTGATCCAGGATATCCGGAGTTTGGGAGAGGCGGGAGCGGTAGAGTTCCAGCTGGGCGGGGGTAAGAACTGCTTCCATAAGTTTGGCTTTTTGTTTGGCTTCGGCGCGACGTATTTCGGCGATTTTTTCAAGGCCGGCATTGCCAATATCTTCTGGAGTGAGTTGTCTCAAAGTATAGATGGCTTCCTCGGTAAACTGCACGTCGCCGATGGGTAATAAAGATCCCGTAAGAAGCAGATGAGTGCTGGAAGGGATTTCTGCAGAAGTTCGCTCCGCTTGGTCGCGCAACGAATCGAGCGCTTTTGCACGTTGTTCTGGCGAGAGGTCGAGTTCGCCGAGTTCCTGCGAGTAGGTTTTCTGGGCGCTAAGCTCGATCCGGTTATTCTTAGCTCGGTCCTGCATATCAACGAAGGATTTTCGCTGGTCGGCATTCAGCAGGGCGAGGATGTTTTTTTCCAAAAGTGCGGCCGCTTCGATTTGTAAAACGTCAACGGGTTTACTGGTATCTGTCCTCGGAATAGCTTCTTCGATGGTAGCTTCGAGGGCTTTAACTTGCTCGGTATCCAGTCCTAGCACCTCGATTAGGCGCATCCATTTAGCGCGATCCGCGTGCTTTGCCGCTTCAGGTAGGGCAGCGGCGCCTTTGGAGACTCCTTTCGTCGGAATATCGTTGGTTCTGGCGCGCTCGGCAGGCGAACCAGTAGGCGAATCTGCAGGTGTTACCAGTGGGCGAGAAGGAGCGCGATTCTGAACAGTTAGAGGAACATAGCCTTCGAGATTCGCCGAGGCGGATTTGATGAGCCAGCCGAATGAGAATCCGATGGCGAGAGAGACAGCGGAGCTTATGAGGATAGTTTTCAAAATAGTGTATAATGAGTCAGGCCTCACGGATCGCGGCAATGGCGGCGGACATATCTTTCACTCCGAAGGTGGTGGAACCGGCAACCATAACGTTCGCGCCGGCGGCGTAGGCGATCGCGGCGGTGGCTACTCCGATGCCGCCATCGACCTCGATATGGTAGGCGAGGCCTTTTTCTTTCCGATAAGCGGCGGCGGCCAAAATCTTGGGCATGACCGATTCCATGAATGGCTGCCCGCCAAAGCCGGGGACAACGGTCATACAGAGGAGTAGGTCGATTTTATCGAGGAAAGGGACGACCTCTTCGTAGGGTGTAGTGGGGTTCAGCGCGAGTCCGGCGAGGCAGCCCGCTTCGCGGATGCGCTCTAGAGTTTCCGCGACATCATGCTCGGCCTCGACGTGGACAGTAATGCAGTCTGATCCCGCCGCGATGAAGCGCGTCAGGTAGTGGTCGGGCCGGGAAATCATCAGGTGCACATCGAGGAAAATGTCGTTTGTCTCGTGAATTGTCTGAACCATCGCTGGGCCGAAGGAGATGTTGTCTACGAAATGCCCGTCCATTACATCGAGATGCAACCAATCTGCCCCTGCGTTTATAGCGCGAGTTGTTTCCTCGCCGACTTTCGAAAAATTTGCAGCGAGCAAAGAGGGGGCGATAACCCGGTCATGGTAGGTTCTGGCGATCACACGGGCAAGCGAAGCAGGGCGGGGCGGGATGGGAAGTAAAATTCGGAGTGCGAAGTGTTTGCCCGTCCTTTCAAAGGTGCTTAGAACAATTCACCGCACATGCACGAAGACCCCATCATAGACCTCCACAGCGACGCCTATTTTATGGGGCAGGCGATGCGCGAGGCGCTGAAGGCTTACGCGGCCTCCGAGGTGCCAGTGGGCGCGGTGGTGGTGCATGAGGGGAAAATTATTGGCCGTGCATGGAACCAGGTAGAGACGCTGAAGGACGCGACGGCACACGCGGAAATGCTCGCTCTGACAGCCGCCCAGCAGGCGCTGGGCGATTGGCGGCTGGAGAACTGCACGCTCTATGTGACTAAGGAGCCCTGCCCAATGTGTGCGGGGGCGATCGTGCATTGCCGGCCTTCGCGGGTGGTTTTCGGTTGCTCCGATACGAAGGCGGGCGCGGCGGGTGGCTGGATCAACCTTTTGGAATCGAATCCTCCACTGAACCACCGCTGCGAGGTTACCGCTGGGGTGCTCGGTGAGGAATCGCTCGCGCTGCTGCAGAGTTTCTTCCGCGAGGCTCGGCAACGGAAGCGGATGGACGAATCCTGAAAAATCCCCACTCGCTGTCCCTTCAAAAGAAAATATCAGCGAGTATCACTGATCAATGCTGGTAACCATCGGCGACTTTCTTTTAGTACTATCGGCGGTCATTGACCTTTCCTCTCCGTGGGACTATCCCGCTTGGCAGCCCGATGTGCCTTTCCGCCTACACCACCCCTATGCCTGCGCTTCAGAAGGAGGTTTCGCGCCGTCGCTCCTTTGCGATCATCTCCCACCCTGACGCTGGTAAAACCACCCTTACGGAAAAGTTTCTTCTCTATGGCGGTGCCCTCCAGCTCGCAGGATCCGTCACCGCGAAGAAGAATCAGCGCGCCACCACCTCCGACTGGATGGAGATGGAAAAGCAGCGCGGTATCTCGGTTTCCTCCACCGTCCTGCAGTTCGAATACAAGGACTGCGTCGTAAACATCCTCGACACCCCTGGGCACAAGGATTTCTCCGAGGACACCTACCGCGTCCTCACCGCCGTGGACGCGGCCGTGATGGTAGTTGACGCGGGCAAGGGCATCGAGTCTCAGACGCGGAAACTCTTCGAGGTCTGCCGCCGCCGAGGAGTGCCAATTTTTACTTTCATGAACAAGCTCGACCGCCCCGCGCGGCCCACGCTCGACCTCCTCGACGAGCTGGAATCCGTGCTCGGCATCCATGCGTTTCCCGTGAACTGGCCGCTCGGCGACGGGCCGCGCTTCAAGGGCGTTTACGATAGGGAGCACAACAAGGTCCACCTCTTCGAACGCACGGCGCACGGCGCTTTCCGCGCTCCGGTGAATGTCTCGGGCATCGAGGACGAGGGCGTGAAAAACGCGTTGGACGAGATCACCTACAAGCAAGTGTGCGAGGAGCTGGAACTGTTAGAAGGCGCGGGCGCGGACTTCGATGTGAACGAAGTCCTTGCCGGAAGGCTTACTCCGGTTTTCTTCGGATCCGCTGCGAACAACTTCGGCGTCCAGCTATTGCTAGACCGCTTCCTTGAGCTTTCCCCACCGCCGCTGCCCCGCCAAAGCGCGGGCGAAACCATCCATCCCGCCGCCGAGGGTTTTTCCGCCTTCGTTTTCAAAATCCAGGCGAACATGAACCCAAAGCACCGGGATCGCATCGCCTTCATCCGCATCGTATCGGGCCGCTTCGAGCGCGACATGGATGTCATCAACACCCGCACGGGCGCGACCATCCGCCTCGCCAATTCGCAGCGCCTCTTCGCCCGCGAGCGCGAAACGGTTGATGACGCCTTTGCCGGCGATGTGGTTGGCCTTGTAGGGAACTACGACCTCCTGATTGGCGATACTCTTGCCTCCATGCCCGAAGTGAAATTCGACGAGATCCCGCGTTTCCCACCCGAGTGTTTTTCCTACCTCACCAACAAATCCACTGCGAAATACAAACGCTTCCAGAGCGGCCTTGAACAACTTCTCAAGGAAGGCGTTGCCTCCGAATTCACTTTGCTCGATGCGCCCGTATCCTCGTCCAGCATCTTGCTCGGCGCGGTTGGCCCGCTTCAGTTTGAGGTGCTCCAGCACCGACTCGAAGGCGAATACGCCGCCGAGACCCGCATCGAATCCGCCGACTGGTCGATCGCCCGCTGGCTCAAGCCGAAGGAAGGCGACCCGCTCGCCCCGGAAGCACGCCCCGCGCTCTCCATGGGCACCGTCCTCGCACGCGATCCCAATGGCTGGCTCACCGCTCTTTTCCCCGGCGAGTGGGCTATGAAAACATTCACCGAGAAAAACGAGGGCTGGATCATCTCCGAGCAGCCCTTCCCGCCGCTGTGACACCGCCCTGCGGTTCCTAGGTAGTAGGCGTCTGCCCGTCCGCTGCTAGTGCAGTTTTGCTCAAAAACATTCTGCGTCACATAGATTTAGACTGAAAATGCAAATTGTTATGCCATAGTAGAAATAAAATCACTGGTTTGCTCTAAAAAGTCACATCTTTAGGAATCGTAAACTTGAAGAAAGCTCATCTTATCGAAAATATTGCAATGTTTTGCATTGCTATCTGTGTAATTTCGGTAATATTCCGTAATCCAACCCCAATTCTAATGATTAAGCGACAACTTGACGGCGCACAGGCGCTCATCACCACGCTCGATGATCTCGGGATCGAATACATCTTCGGTTACTCCGGCGGTGCGGCGATCCCTATTTTCGACGCCCTGGAAACGGTGAAAACGAAAATGAAATTTATTCTCGTCCGCCATGAGCAGGGAGCTGTCCACATGGCGGATGGGTATGCTCGCGCCACCGGTAGGCCCGCAGCTGTTCTGGTGACCTCCGGCCCGGGAGCCGGCAACACCGTCACCGGCCTGATGACCGCGATGATGGATTCCGTGCCGATGATCGTGCTCTGCGGTCAGCAGGTGACATGGATGCTTGGAAAAGATGCTTTCCAAGAAGCCGACATCTTCGGCATCACGATCCCAGTGGTGAAGCATAACTACCTCGTTAGGAAATCCAACGACCTGCCACGCGTCGCCCGCGAAGCTTATCACATCGCGACCACCGGTCGCCCCGGGCCGGTGCTGATCGATATTCCGAAGGATATTTCGCAAGGGCCTTTCACCGGCGATCTCAACCCGCCCTTCGACCTGCCCGGCTACAATCCGGAATCTGCTTACGAGATTGACGAAGCGGCGGTGCAAACAGCTGCGGATATGATCGCACAGGCGCAGCGCCCCGTGATCCTGGCTGGCCAAGGAGCGATGATTTCTCGCGCAGATAAGGAGTTGATGGAACTCGCTCAGACCTTGGGCTGCCCGGTGACTTCGACGCTTCTTGGTAAAGGTGTTTTCCCAGAAACGCACGCACTCTCGCTCGGCATGCTCGGCATGCACGGCACCGCCTACGCAAACAAAGCGATGGTCGAGTGTGACTTATTGATCAATGTCGGCTCACGTTTCGATGACCGCATTATCGGTCAGGCACATCGTTTCTGTGCGACCGCGAAGATCATCCACATCGATATCGACCATGCGGAAATGGACAAGATGATCCGCCCGCATGTGCAGATCGTCGGCGACGCGAAGGCCGCGCTCAGCTCGCTGAACAAGCACATCAAGCCGCTGCCCACCACCGAGTGGCTCGCCAAGCTGGATGGGTATAAGAAAAAGTTTCCGCTTTCCTACAAGAAGCAGGGCGGGCTGCGCATGCAACAGGTCATCGACGAGCTCTACGAACTCACAGAGGGCAAGGCGATCGTCTCCACTGATGTGGGCCAGCACCAGATGTGGGCGGCGCAGTTTTACAAGAATCACGAGTCCTACCACTGGCTCTCCTCCGGCGGCGCAGGCACCATGGGCTTCGGCTTCCCGGCGGCGATCGGCGCGCAGTTCGCCTGTCCTGACAAGATGGTGATTTCCATCTCCGGCGACGGCGGTTTCCAAATGACCCTGTTCGAGCTCGCCACAGCCGCGATCCATAAGCTGCCGATCAAGATCGTTGTTCTTGATAACAAGTATCTCGGCATGGTGCGGCAGTGGCAGGAGCTATTTTTTGAAAATCGCGAGTCTGGAGTGGACTTGGAGGGCAATCCCGATTTCTGCAAACTCGCTGCCGCCTATGGCATCCCGAGCGTGAACATCAAGCGCCCCGCTGATGTCACCCGTATGCTGAAGAAAGCCCTCGCCTACAACGACGGCCCGATCCTGATTCATGCGGAGTGCGTGAAGACCGACAACGTGTTCCCCATGATCCCCGCCGGCGCCGCTCTTGAGGACATGCTCACCGAGCCGCCCAAGCACAAGATGGAAAAACCCACCGGCTCCACGTGATCCAAACTTCGAGTTTAACAATTAAAATTTAAGGTTTATGCCAAACGCCAATCCTATCCCCAACGGCCACACCCTCTCCATCCTCGTGAAGAACGATCCGGGTGTCCTCATGCGTATCTGTCAGGTGTTCTCACGCCGCGCTTTCAACATCGATTCGCTAGTCGTCTCCCAAGGCCGCAACCCGTCCTTTTCCCGGATGACGATCGGCATCACCGGCGATCCCTCCGGCCTTGAGCAGATCATCAAGCAGGTCGGGAAATTGATCGATGTGATCCATTGCTTCGAGCACACCAGTCATGATTCCGTCACCAAGGAAATGGTATTGATCAAGATCCTGTGCTCTGCCGATGATCGTTCAGGCGCACTCCAGATTACCGAGCATTTCGGCGGCAAAACCGTCGATCTCACGCCCTCATCTATGGTCGTGATGATCACCGGCGACAGCCCAAAGGTTGATGCCGCCATCACTATGTTCTCCCAATACGAGATCATCGAGACCGTGCGCACCGGCAAGGTCGTCATGGCCCGCGGGGAACAGGAGACGTAATTTCTCAAGAGGCCATGGGAAAATTTCTCCTGGACTGGTTGCCAAAAGTCCTTGCGCAAATCCATGCCGCAGGAGGCTTTTGACTGCTGCGGTTCTCATCCGCAGCTTTTTGGGTTCGTGATGGAAAAACGAAGTACCCCGGTAGCAACCCGTCGTCCCGCAAAACAAAGCTGTCCTTAAGAGCTGTGAATGAAGAATCACAGCAGTCCAGAGCCTGCTGCCGCTTTTCGTGAGACAGCCTGCTGTCTACGGCGGAGGACTGAGAAAGGTGCGCGCCGCCAGATGCCAATGCCGTCCGGCTCGCAGCAAGGCTGCATTGCCGAAAGCTACAGCTGGCTGTAGCAGTCCAAGGACTCACGCAGATACCTGCCGTAAACGGTGAAATCGGCGGCGGCACGGCTACGCTTTGAGGCGAGCGGTAATGGTTTCAGCGACTTTTTCCGCCAAGTATGTGCAACCCTTGGAGGTAAGGTGGACATCACCTTTTTTCACCGCGATGCCGGGTATGGGTATGGAGATCGTTGGTGGCGACAGCGAGTTTCCCCATGATCTCCGCCGCAAGGCGGATGGAGAATTTTCGTTCGACAGTGCTATGCGGTTCGGAAAGTTTCGTATCAATGAAAAAACTATTGAATGCTTTTGCGCTGCTCATTTCGCTGAGTATTCCCTCCGTTTCCGCCGAGGCTGAGAAGCCGAACGTCATTCTCATTATTTCGGACGACCACGGTTTCAACGACTACGGCTTTATGGGCCACGAAATCGTTAAGACACCCCACCTCGACCGCATGGCCGCCGAGAGTCTGGTCTACACGCGCGGATACGTGATGCCGGTCTGCTCCCCGACGTTAGCGTGTTTGCTTACCGGAAAAATGCCGAGTGCAAATGGGATTACAGGCAACGACCTTTCCGACGGCCGCTCGAAGCCCGGCCAGCGCGAGGGGCTCGCGGAACGCTTGCACGCAAATTCTCTGATGCTGCCGAAGGCAGTGACCGATGCGGGTTATCTGACTTTCCAGACCGGCAAGCTCTGGAACGGGACTTACAAGGATTTCGGTTTCACACATGGCATGACGAATACCGCCGGTCGCCACGGCGATGCGGGCCTCAAGATCGGGCGCGAGGGTATGCAGCCAATCTATGATTTCATCGAAACCGCGAAGGCGGAGAAGAAACCGTTCTTTATTTGGCACGCGCCCTTCCTACCCCATGCCCCGCACAACCCTTCTCCGGAGCGCCTTGCGAAATACAAGGGCAAGGGGCCAACACCAGATGCAGAGAAATATTTCGCGATGGTTGATTGGCTCGACGAAACCACCGGCGAGATGGACGCTTATCTGGAAAAGAACGGCCTCAAGGAAAAAACCGTGATTCTATTCCTCGCTGACAACGGTTGGGATGCCGCCTATGCGCAGATGCGCAACCGCGCGAAGCTCTCGCCCTATGAATTGGGCATCCGCACACCGATGTTTGTCCGCTGGCCCGGCAGGGTTGAGCCCGCCCGCGACGACGTAACGCTTGCCCATGTCCTTGATTTCCCCAAAACAATACTTTATATCACCGACGCGAAGAACCCCGGTGACCTCCCCGGACTGAATCTCACAGACCGCAACGCGATGAAGTCACGCAACACCGTTTTCGTGGAGGCCTACACTCACGACATCGCCGACATCGCCGATCCTGCGAAAAGCCGGATTGCTGATGTGGTGATTGACGGATGGTGGAAGCTAATTATCCCCTGCGCCACGAAGCCTGACAGATCGTTTTCCGGTGTGCCTTCCATCGCCGTGCTCTACAATCTGAAATCCGATCCGCTCGAGAAAACCGATGTTTCCGAGGAATATCCCGATGAGCTGATTCGGCTCAAGGCGCTTCTTGCTGCCACCAGCAAATGAGCAAGATTTTTTTCATCCAACGAATGGCTGTCCAAGGTAGACCACGTAGCGAATCATTTTTTATGCATCCTGCATCGGACAGCTATCCGGAAGGCTAGCGCAAGGGAGGGTATTAAAGCATAGATAGGGTAAGGACTCTGCAGTACTGCAACTGCTATAACAGTAATGTGTTGCGTATACGATATATGCAACGAACCTAATGCTCCACTGTAATAACAACCCAACCCCATTGATAATCTGATGAATTTAATGCGAATATTTGCCTTTCCGGTTCTCCTTTCTGCCATGCATACAAACGGAGAGGATGAAAAGGTGTTGGCTGATTTTAAAGGCGCCGACTCTGCGAAGGCATGGTCTTCCGTCAACGACGATGTGATGGGTGGCGTATCCAAGGGTGGATTTCAGCTCACAGATCGCGGCACTCTTCTTTTCAAGGGCATTCTCTCGCTTGAAAATAACGGTGGATTTGCATCGATTCGCAGCACTTCAAAGCCGGTGGATATCTCCGGAATGAAGGCTTTAGCTATCAGGGCGAAGGGAGACGGCAGGACGTATTGGATCGAATTGCGCGTGAGCCAGCAGATGCGGGCAAGTTCCTACCGCGCTGATTTCCCAACTTCCGAGGGCGAGTGGCAGGACTCGGTGATTCCGTTGGAGAATTTCAAACTGCAGGCATTTGGTCGATTGCTGCCGTCAGAACCGATCAACCTTGAGGATGTCGAATCATTGGGTTTCACGATTGCGGACGAAAAAGCCGGCAAGTTCGAACTTGAGATTGAATCGATCAAAGCGGTTACAAATAATGCAGATGCCAAAAAGGGTGGAGAGACCATAGTCGATGTTGCGAAAGCAGCAGACCAGTTCAATACCTTACTTGCTGCGGCAGGCGCTGCGGATTTGGTAGGAGCGCTCAGCGGTGACGGCCCTCTCACGGTGTTCGCTCCAACGGATGAGGCTTTTGCGAAGCTGCCCGAAGGGACGGTTCAGGAACTGCTGAAGCCCGAGAACAAGGCCAAACTCGCTGCAATCCTCAAGTATCACGTGATCGCAGGGAAAGTGACCTTGGCAGACGCGCTGGCAGCGGGTCAGGCTGAGACGCTTCAGGGAACTAAGCTTGCCGCAGGGTTCAAGGACGGGCGCGTGCTCATCAATTCGGCTCAGCTTTTAAAAGCCGATATTCCTACTTCAAACGGGGTCATACACGTCATCGACCAGGTATTACTCCCACCCGACAGCAGCAAGAAACCTCTCACCGCAGCCGGCCTTATCGAACTGGCGGTCAGCCGCGGCGTTCCCCTTTTCAACGATGGCGACGAAGCAGCCTGTGCGGCGATCTATGAGATTGTCTGCGAAAGCGTGCGCGCTCTCCCGGAAACCTCAAAAGCTTCCCGTGCCATCCTTTCCGAAGCGCTTTCCGATATGCGTGGGGAGAGCAGTGAAAGGAGTAAGGCGTGGATACTGCGCGAGGCGATGGATAAGGTTTACAGCAACTTGGATGATTCCAGCCAGAATTAGGTTTTCGCGGCTGCGAATTTAGCGGATGGGATTATTGATAATCCTCTGCTTGATCTCCGCGTCGAGGTTGCTGGTTTTGAGCCAAGTGCGGCCGGCCTCAGGGTCCTGTCGCAAGTATATCTGACCCACGCGTGTGATCGTTTGTTCACGCAGCTTCGCGTTATCGATGCTATCTGCCCATTTGATCGAGAGAGCGGGGTTCTGCCATGCGTAGCCGTCCGCAAATCCACTGATCGAGTTGTCGCGTAGGGGCGAGGATGGCATGGATAGAAGATAATTGCTGGCGGCTACGGGGTCGCTGTCTTCCCAATTGTTGAAGGCTGCATTCATGCCCGCTGTCTGACCGGTGCTGGAGGGAAGGGACCCGAGCCAGTCGACAGCTGCCTGCGGATTTTTCCCAGCCCATTGGCCACCGATGCGCTCGATGGCACGGCCAGCGTATTCCTTGGAGGCATGGGTTTGCGCCCATGCCGCGGCGCCTTCAGGATCGCGGCGGGAAAATTCGTCCGATATGAGGCTCATTGCAGCGCTTTTGAGAGAATTGTTCGTTAGTGACTCGGACCAAAGGGCGGCGGCAGCAGCTCCATCTGAGCGGACGGTTTCCCGGGCCACAATTTCCATAAGACCCGGAGCGGACTCGTTTCCCTCTCCGCTGAGGCGCAGGACAAGGTCGGCTGCGAGAGCGCGATTGGTGTCGGCAAGGCCGGCGACAAGGCTGCGAGTGAGTTCGGCGCGTTGGTTTTCGAGTTCCGGAGGCAGTTGATCGAGAACGGCCATAGCTTCCTTCGGGTTTGCCGCTGCCCAGCCGATAAGTGTCTCATTGAGATCCTTTTCCTTGGTCTTGGATGCGGCGTCGAAGGCATCTTTGCCTGCTATCGCACCCCAGCTGTAATTGAAGTCCCGCCACTGATCGGGCTCCGCGCCGAGATCGACAAGTTGGGCGCGGATCTGATCGATGTTTTCCACAGTCATGGCTTCGAGGAGCTTGGAAAAAGCGAGGCGGCGGGTGATCTGGCTGGGATCACGGAGGGCTTTAAAGGCAAGGGTATCGAGATCGTCAGCGGATTTGCTGCCGAAGAGTCTTGTGAGCGGGCTGTCTTTAAAGTCGGAAGTTTCGCGAAGACGGCGCGAGCGGTCGCGGACCGCAGGAGAACTAGCATCGGCAGTGGCGGTTGGTGTGCGGCGGTTGTTGGGGGAGGCGGATGGCTCGGATTTACCGCTGGAAATCGGTGAGAGCTTGCTTAGTGAGCCAATGCCGAAAGCAGCTAGCGCCGCCATGAACCAAGCGCCATGAATCATTATTCGGCAGCGATTTACCATGATTTTAGAATACGTTAATGTATTTCACTCGCTATCAGTCGTTTTTGCAACGCGATATTAGCTCATCCCTTCATAGACGAGGCCAGCCTTGCTGAGGTTTCCGCATCGAGCGGTTCGCAGAGGCGGTATCCTTCTCCCTGCTGCGGGAGGGAAATGAGGAACGCATCCCGCTCGTAGGAAGATGGGAAATCCAAGCCGATGAGGGCGCGGCCGACGCGCTCGCCGGATTGGCGGTAGTTGAAGTAGGCGAGATTCGCGTTGCCGGTGACGCGTTTTTTCATGAAATCATGCAGGGCTCCGGGCCTCTCGTAAAAATCGAGTCGGAGGAACACGGGATGGGAAAGGAGGTCGCCGCGAAAGGGAATTGCGCGGAAGGCGATGTCCGTCGCGCCGGTAATGTTCTGCCAAGGAAGGTCGAGGGCATCGAGTTTCGCCGAAACGGCGGCTAGCGCTTCCGGGGATTCGGAGGCGAGTGTGAAAGAGGGCCAGGCGAGATCGTTGTGGGTCTTGCCGTATTGGAAATCTGTAATGTCGATGCCAGAAAAGCAATCATCCATCAGCTTGCGCATGGTGCCCGGGACTTCGGGGATGCGTACGCGCAGGGTGCGGCTGTCGCGGGTTGAGGAGCCTTCGGATTGGGCTATACGACCAAGCTGGAGGAAATCGACATTTGCACCGCAGAGGATAACCAGCGCTTTTTTCCCTGCTAAGCGATCCTGTTCCGCAAGCGCGGCGGCGAGACCCATCGCGCCCGAAGGCTCGGAAATGCAGCGCAGGCCTTCCCAAAGCGTGCGGATCGCGGAGGTCACTTGTGCGTTTTTCACCGTGGCAATGCGGTCGAGCTTGTCCTTGCAGACTGCGAATGGAAGGTCGCCTGCGCGTTTCACAGCGGTGCCATCGCAAAACAGATCGACCTGTCTAAGTGTGACTGGCTCGCCCGCGTCGATGGCGGCTTTCATGGAGGCTTGACCTTCACCTTCTACGCCGACGATCTCGATGTTGGGCCAGTAGGTTTTCAGCCACATGGAAACGCCCGCCGCCATGCCGCCGCCGCCGATCTGCAGATACGCGACATCGAATGGACCGTGGCCGGATAGGATTATTTCGTCTGCGAGTGTGCCCTGACCTGCCATGACCAGGAGGTCGTCGTAGGCGTGTATGTAAACTGCCTTCGTCGCCGCCTCATACTCCCGGGCAGCCTTTACGGTGTCATCGTAGCTATCGCCGCTGAGGTTGATGGTAACGTATTCCATGCCGTGGGCGAGTACCGCATCCAGTTTCACCTTAGGGGTCGAGCGCGGCATATAAATGCGCGCCCGTATGCCAAGTTTTTTCGCAGCCAGTGCAACACCCTGCGCGTGGTTGCCGGCAGAGGCTGTGACGACCCCGCGAGCCGCCTCAAGTTCTGTTAGAGTAGCCATACGGTTCGCTGCGCCCCGCCATTTATAGGCCTTGATCGGGGACAGATCCTCGCGCTTCACCCAGATTTCCGGACCGCCGGGAATAGCGAGTCGCTCCAACGGCGTCGGCTGCCCGAAGTGATAAACACGCTCCCGCGCAAGAAGGATTTCCTGGCGGAGTAGATCGTCGAGGTTATGGTAATCGTTGCGGGACACGCACCAATGATTCGTGAGGAAAGGCTTGGGGGACAGCACAAAACCCGTGCTCGTGCTGAGACGATGGCAGAACAAGCTGCATAGTGTTATGTGATTTTATGTTAGGCGGCTCTTCTTATCTTTCAAATAATTATGTATTTCGAAATATTCTTTATGAAGTGATTCGGGTTTGAGTTGGCCGGTGGGGCGGCTAGTTTCTAAGCATGGCAAAGCAACAATCGACGGAGAATAGGTGGAGACAGTTTTTGGTGGGAGGCGCGATACTGCTTGTGGTGGCGTTGGTAGTGATTTCGCTGCTGCTGTTTTGGCGTGATATTCCGGGGCTACTGGGGGAGACGGTTGGCAAAATCGTGGGTATCATGTCGACGCCGTTTTTCATGGAGGCATCGTTCGTTATTCTTGGATTCCTGATAGTGGTTAGTTTAAACACATGGCGGCGGCACAAGGCGGAAGATGAGTTCGTCACGATCGAGACGAAGGCCGAGCCTACGGATCGCACGGAACTGTATTGATTGAAAATTTACAAGTAGATGGTTGCGGAACCGCATAAGGAATTAAGGTTCACCCGCTCGGGGCAGGCGGCGGGCTTTTGTGTCGCTGGGGCAGTGATGATTGGTATCGGGGTGACGTTGCTCGCGACGGGATATTACCGCGCGATCAATCCCTCGATTCCTCATTCTGTGTGGGCAATTCCGTTTTTGGCAACCGCCACCGGGCTTTTCATTTTAGCCCGGCATCTCACAAGGCACGCCTACCTAATCCTTACACCGTTGGGGCTGGAGGTGTTTCCATTCTTCCGCCCATCGAAGGGTATGCAGATGGTTTTCTGGCAGGAAATTAACGCTGCCGAGGTAGTGGGTATGTGGTTGACCCTCCATTTCAACTCGGAGAGGACGGCGGGGATGCATCTCTCGTTGCGCCCCGTGGGCAAAAAAAGCAGGAGCATGCTTGCAAAGGCGGTGCTAGGGCGGGTCAATCGGTAAACTTTGTATTTTAGACTTTAAACTTCAAAGGTCAGGGCGCAAGACACGGTTATGAGACCACATTCGAGGCAGATTTTATCCGTAGAGGAAGTGTTCGGAAAAAACGGCTGGCATGCCGAACTCGTCGAAGGGCGTGATGTACTGCGCGCCGGTTTCGAGGCGCATCACACGCGAGTAGATATTGTCGCTCAAGCTTTCGCGGAACTCAACGCGCTCAGCATTGTTTCCGAAAGCCCGATGTTCATCGCCGAGCCACAGATGCCTGCTTTACTGGAGTTGCTGATGCGCGCAAACAAGCAGCTCACGCTCGGCGGTTTCGAATACGATATTGACCGCGAGATACTGGTCTTTCGAGTGACGAATCTCTTCGAGCGCGAGAGGTTTGATGCGGATATTGTGGTCTCCATGGTGCATTGCGCGATCGCGGAGCTGGATCGCATCGTACCCTACGTATCTACAGTCAGGAGCACGCCCGCTGATCTTATCGCGGATCTCGATCTTCAGCGACTGTTAGAGAGGGATGATCTCATCCCACCTGTGCCGGGCGAGGAAGAAGAGGATTTTTGAAACTTTAAACCCTGAGCAAAAGATACATCGGCGATATCCTCTGCCGCGTGACGCGTTTCCTCTACAATTATTGAAATTGAAGATTTATTCTATAACGAGGGAAGAGCGCTTGCTTACCCCTTAAACTGCGCGACTAGCCCGGTTATTGTTTCCTTGGCGTCGCCGTAGATCATACGGGTGTTGTCGCGGAAGAAGAGGCTGTTCTCGAGCCCGGAGAACCCAGCACCTTTGCCGCGCTTCAGCGCGAACACGGTGCGGGCTTTATAAGCGTTGATGATGGGCATTCCGTAGATGGGGCTACCTTCGTCTTCGGCGGCGGCTGGATTGACGACGTCATTTGCACCGATGATGATAGCGACATCGACGTTTTCAATGATGGCATTGATGTCGTCCATTTCGCAGAGTTGCTCGTATGGTACATCGGACTCGGCGAGTAGCACGTTCATGTGTCCGGGCATGCGACCTGCGACGGGGTGAATCGCGTAGCGGACTTCGGCTCCGTTGTTTTCTAGGAGAGAACCGAGTTCCTTTACCGCGTGCTGGGCTTGAGCCACGGCCATGCCATAACCGGGAATAAAAACAACGGATTGGGCCGCTTCGAGGATGAAAAAGGCATCCTGAGTCGAGATTGCTTTCATTTCCCCCACGACCGCGGCGGATTTGCCGCTCCCGCCGAAGCTCCCGAACAGCACGTTGACTAGTGTGCGGTTCATCGCCTTGCACATAATGACGGTAAGGATAATGCCTGAAGCTCCGACGAGACAACCTGCCACGATAAGCACGTTGTTGAAGATAACAAATCCCGCCGCCGAAGCAGCAATGCCCGAAAAGCTATTTAGGAAAGAAATCACGACGGGCATGTCGCCGCCGCCGATAGGGATGACCCCGAGGATTCCGAGGGCCAGAGCTAGCGCAATAATCATGTAGAGCGCCCAGTCCGATTGGGTGACGATGAATACTGCACTCACCATGATAAGGACAACAAGGATGACCGCATTGATCGCTTTTTGACCGGTAAAAGTCATGGCGGAGCCACTCATTTTTCCTGAGAGCTTAAGATAGGCTACGAGACTACCGGTGAAGGTGACACCGCCCACAAGAATGGCAAAGATCACGGCAAAAGCTGTAAAGGTTGGATAAGCCGATGCGGCAAAGTCCTTATCACGTGCATACTCCGCCCACCCAACGAGGAGTGAGGCGAATCCGCCGAAGCCGTTGAGAAGAGCGACGAGTTCGGGCATACCAGTCATCTGGACGCGTTTTGCCCAGACGGTCCCGGCAGCTCCGCCTATGAGGAGACCAGCTACGATCCATGGGTAGTCGAGCTCGCTCTCGAGCAGAGTCACGACGACTGCGAGGAGCATTCCGATGGCGGAAATGAGGTTGCCTTTTCGTGCGGTGTCGGCCGAGCCGAGCATCTTGATGCCGAGTATGAACAGCACCGAGGCGACGATGTAGGAAAGGTTGATGAGGAATTCCATATAAAATAGCGGCGTAGAAAATTAAGAAGGACTTATCACTTTCCTTTCTTTTTGAACATCGCGAGCATGCGATCGGTTACGATGTAACCGCCGACCACGTTAATGGTCGCGAGAATGAGTGCGACGAAGCCGAGCCACATACCGAGTTCACCGCCGGTCGAGCGGATCGCGACGATGGCCCCGACCATGGTGATACCCGAGATCGCGTTTGAACCGGACATCAACGGCGTGTGGAGCTGGCTCGGGACTTTCTGAATGAGTTCGAAGCCAAGGAAGGTGGCCATTACAAAGACAAAGATGAAGAGTATAAGTTCCATGTAGAGGAATTGGTGAGCTGTTAGCTTTTGAAACGTTCGTGAACGATGGCACCGTCGTGGGTGATGAGACAGCCTTTCAGGATTTCGTCGGCTGGATTGATCTTGAAGACCGCAGCTTCTTTGTCCCAGAAATGCTCGATCATGTTGGAGAAGTTTGCTGCGAGGACCTGCGTTGCGTGCTTGGAGACGCGCCCCTCAAAGTTGGCGAGGCCGATCAGCTTGACCCCGTTCGCGGTGACGGTCTCCTTGCCGGAGATGATGCCCTCGACATTGCCGCCGTTCTCGGCTGCTAGGTCAACGATGACGCTGCCATACTGCATGCTATCGACGACGTCTTTTTTTATGAGAATGGGCGGCTTGCGCCCGAAGACTTTAGCCGTGGTAATGACGATATCGCTTTGGGCGCAGACTTTGGCCTGGGCTTTAATCTGTTTTTCGAGCTGTTCGGGGGTAAGTTCTTTGGCATAGCCCTGATCGGTCGCGCCCGTTTCGCCGAGATCAACGCGTAGTGCTTTCGCCCCGAGTGACTCAGCCTGCTCGAGCGCTTCGGGTCGCACGTCGAACGCGGTGACGCGCGCACCTAGGCGCTTCGC
Organism: Prosthecobacter debontii; assembly: GCA_945862245.1. GTDB lineage: Bacteria > Verrucomicrobiota > Verrucomicrobiia > Verrucomicrobiales > Akkermansiaceae > Luteolibacter. The sequence continues at coordinate 32,905 of CAMAXN010000002.1, read as the reverse complement.
CGTTGCGATGGCCTGGAGTCCGGCCACCCCGATGCCTAGGACAAATACCTTAGTAGGCGAGATCGTACCGGCTGGGGTCATCATCATGGGAAAAATCGTGTTCATGCTGTTCGCAGCGACAATGACCGCTACGTAGCCGGATAGGTTTGCTTGCGAGCTGATTGCGTCCATTTTCTGGGCTAGCGTCGTCCGTGGGATCATCTCGAGACTGATCGCGCTAACTTTTTGCCCGGCGAACCTCGTGATGAGATCCATTTGATTGAAGGGATCGAGGAAGCTGATATGAATTGCTCCGGCCTTAAGTAGGCTGATCTCGTCGAGCGAGGGTTTACGCACGCGAGTGATGAGGTCGGCACTGCCAAGGGCTCCGGAGCGGTCTGTCGTAATTGTGGCACCGGCGGCGGTGTAGGCTAGGTCCGGATGGTCGCAATGTTCGCCGATGCAGGATTCAATGATCACTTCGGCACCCAGGCTAACGAGTTTTTTTACCGCGGCGGGATCAAGCGATGCTCGTGTTTCGGCGGGATCGGTTTCTTTAGGCGCAAAAATCTTCATTCTTGGTTAAAAAAGCGGTATTTTGAAATACAAAAGGGCAACTTTTTTAATCTCAAAGAGGCTTAAGGTTTTCAAGTAGCAGGGCGCTAGATGAGTTTAGCGCTAGCGCTTTTATCATATAGTAGAATGACCGCTGTAGCAAGCGAAATTCTCGCATTATCTCCGTTTTTATAGCCGGCATATAGTAGAATAAATCGAACACTCGAAAGAGTGTAAGCTGCGGCGGAGCGATGCTGCATCATAATGATACCATAGCCTCTTATGATAAGGATAAACAAAGTACTTCTGAGCTACAGCTGCACTTTGCGGGTGTAGAATCGACGTTACCTGATCCTAGATGCAGATCGGTAGTATTAGACTCGCTTTACTCGGGGGGGTAGCCTAACCCTAAAAGTATTCAATATTTACTACGCTCCAGTTCCGAATCCTGCCGGAGGTTCTGCCTGCTCTGAAGGGCGGGAAAGTGGGAATTCATTTCTTGGTGAGCAGCGCGCCGACGCGGGCGTGACGCATGAGAAATTCATCGGCAACTTTACTATATGCCGAGGCTCCGAGGCCGGTGGGGTCGTGTTCGAAGATGGTTTTTCCGTGTGATGGTGCTTCGCCGATCCGGATCGTACGAGGTATGACGTTGTGATAGATTTCCTCAGGAAAATAGTTCGAGACTTCCTCGACGACCTGTCGTGAAAGTAAGGTTCGACCGTCATACATCGTCATCACGATGCCTTCGAGTTTGAGGCCTGGATTCGCGCCGGACCCCCGGATTACATCGAGCACGTTGACAATTTTCGCCAAGCCTTCAAGGCCGTACCATTCGCACTGCAGCGGTATGAGTATCTCATCTGCGGCGGCGAGCGCGGCGGTCATCAGCACGCCGAGCGAGGGCGGGGTGTCGAGAATGCAGTATTCGAAAAGGTCGTTCGGTTTGAGTCCCTGGAGGATGCCGCGCAGGCGGGTTAGGTGGTCGTCGGAGCGGGCGAGCTCGATCTCGATGCCTGCGAGATCCATTTCGGAAGGCACGAAGGTGAGATTTTCGCGGCCACTTGTGATGAATTGCTCGCGAATATCCTTTTCGCCGAGCAGCACGGGATAGATTGAGGAGAGAGGCGGTGCATCAATGCCAAGGCCGCTGGTACAGTTTGCCTGGGAGTCGAGATCCATGAGCAGCACCCGCTGACCGCGCAGTGCGAGGGCGTGTGAGAGATTCATGGCGGTGGTCGTTTTCCCGACCCCTCCTTTCTGGTTTGCGATGGCGATGACTTTCACGAGTCGCAAAGATGGCTGGAAATCTGGGTTTTCAAACGCAAAACTTTTCTGGCGGTGTAAGATAGGTAATTTAAGAGGAAATGAACCGTAGATGGACGCAGATGAAAGTGAATGTGAGGAGGTACGCTACCCATGAAACTTACTGCTGGATATCTTCAGGGAAGAACGGATGTGATTTACCATCTGCGTGAATCTGCGGTTCGTTCCTCTATAAATAAAGGGTTCTCCGGTCATAATGTAGATATTTAGCCGTCCCGGGATATGCGGGGAAAGGCGGGATGTTTCAGAATGATTTCCGCAAGTGGGAAGGGAGGATGTTGAGTTGCTCACGATATTTCGCGATGGTGCGGCGAGCGACCTTGATGCCCTGTTTTTGCAGCGCCCTCGTGATCCCTTCGTCGGACAGGGGTTTTGCAGGGTTTTCTTGGGTGACGAGCTGTTGGATCGCCTCGCGGACGCCGGCATTGGAGACTTCTGCGCCGTCTTCTGTCTGATATCCGGTGGCGAAAAAAGCCCTCATTTCCATGAGACCTAGGGGGGTGAGGATATATTTTCCCGCTACCGCGCGAGAAATGGTGGTGGCATGAAGATATAGTTCGTCGGCGATGTCGTTCATCGTCAGCGGACGCAGATGGCGTGCGCCTTTTTCAAGGAAGGTGGTCTGCTGCTCGATGATTTTGTGGGCGATGGCGAGGATCGTCTCCTGCCGGAGGGAAATGGATCGGATGAGGCTACGGCCGTCGCGGATCTGGTCGCGGAGGAAGGCGCGGGCTTTCGGATCGACGCCACTTTTGCCGATCATGTCCTTGTAGAAATCGTTTATACGAAGGGCGGGCAGGTGTTCGCCTGTTAGGCGTGCGCTCCATTTACCGTCTTCATTGCGCTCGATGACCACATCAGGGAGGATGTAGGGATTGCCGGTGGGGTCGAAATCGCTAGCGGGGTTAGGGGAAAGGCGCCCGATGTTGTCCGCCGCCTCCGCGATGCGTTCGACAGTGGTGCTGAGGGCGCGGGCGATCTGCGGATGGCGTTTCCTGGCTAGATCCTCGAGGTGGTCGCGGACAATCTTGTATTCGAGGGTTTCGGTGCCCGATGAGCGTGCGAGCTGGATCAGCAAAGCCTCGGGTATGCCGGATGCTCCTACTCCCGGCGGGTCGAAGGTTTTGATGAGAGCGTGCGCGGCTTTCAGCTTGTTGGGCTGCAGCGAATCGGTGGCGGCGATTTCCGTGAGGGGAATCCTGAGGAAACCGCGGTCGTCGAGGTATCCGAGGATCGCGCGTGCGGCCTCGCGGATGCCGGGCTCGACCAGCGACAGATCGAGCTGGTGATTGAGGTGCTGCTGGAGGGTTTCCGGCGCGACGATATTGTCGTAAAGTCGTTGGCGGCGCTCTTCGTCTTCCTGCGTCCATTGATTGTTGCGGCCTTCGAGGATGGAGCGGTCGCGCCAATCGTCGTCGGTCTCGTTCATGTATCCCAGCGAGTCCACCTCATCAGGATCGGGCGAATCCTCATCGAGCGAGGTGATCTCGGTGATGTCCTCCAAGGTCGGATTCGTCTCCAGCGCCTGCCGCAGGAGCTGGCAAAGCTCCATCGTATTCGCCTGCAGGATCTCCAGGCTCTTGCGCATCTGCGGCGCGAGCGTCTGGGACTGGGAGAGGGACTGATGGAGCGAGGCTTCTGCCATGGGCGCGGTGAGTGCGCCGCGAAGCTAGTCAAACATTTATCATTTATGAAGCACTAATTGTGCCAGAATCTATAAATTCTTGATTCATGTGGAAAGTCCGAGGCGCAGGTAGGAGCGGATTTTCTTTGCAGCCGGGCGGAAAAACTCCGCTACGGAGACGTATTTCCGGAATTTGCCGCGCGGGGAGGTGATCATGGCTATGGGGCTGATGACGGGATCGGGGAGGAAATGTTCCAGTGCGTGGAGGGAATTGAGGCCGCGCAGCAGGGCGATGAGGCTGGTGAGCGTGCAGCCTTCTCCGTTCTCGATCGCGGTGATCGGTGCGGCGGGAGAGTCCGCTCCGCTCTGCGGCTTGTTCCTGGCTAATGCTCAGGTCTAGCCTGCGGTTCTTCAGACGTTCGCCGAGTTTTTGCTCGATCTGGGTATGGGAGGATAATCCTAGAAACAGAAATGGAACCACGGATGGACACAGATACAAAATTGGCACTAAACGAGCGAAATACTGCGCAAATTAGGAGAAGTAATTTACTCCTGCGGAAAAGATCGGTTGGGCTTTGTGGCCGGGGATATTTTTCGCGACGTTTTTGGAGAAACGCTCGGAGTGGGCCATTTTCCCGAAGACGCGGCCGCAGGGGGAGGTGATGCCTTCGATGGCGGCGAGGGAGCCGTTGGGGTTGAAGGGGTGCTCCATGGTCGGGTTGCCGGAGGGATCGCAGTATTGGGTGGCGATCTGGCCGTGGGTGGCGAGGGCGGCGAGAGTTTCAGGCGTGGCGAAAAACTTGCCCTCGCCGTGGGAGACGGGGACGGTGTAGATTTCACCGACGGCCATGTTCGCGAGCCAGGGGGAAGAGTTCGATACAATCCGGGTCTGGACGTATTGGGAGATGTGGCGGGAAATGTCGTTGTGGACGAGGGTTGCGGAATCGGCAGTTGTTTCGATGACCTTTCCGTGGGTGGCGAGGCCGGTTTTGATGAGGGCTTGGAAGCCGTTGCAGATGCCGAGGATGAGGCCGTTGCGGTTTTCTAACAGGTCAGAGATGGCGTCGCTGACACGGGGGTTACGTAGGATGGTGGCGATGAATTTGGCGGAGCCGTCCGGTTCGTCGCCGGCCGAGAAGCCGCCAGGGATGAAAAGGATCTGGGACTCAGCGATTTTTTGGGCGAGGGTCGTAATGGATTCGGCGATGTGTTGGGCGGATAGGTTGCGGAAGACCTCAATATGGGTTTGCGCGCCGACGCGTTGGAAGGCGCGGGCGGAGTCGTATTCGGAGTTGGTGCCGGGGAAGGTGGGGATGAGGACTTTGACGGGTGAGTGCCGAGTGCCGGGTGCCGAGTGAAAAGGGGAAGACTTGGGTTGTTGGGCAGCCGGAGGCAGCCCCTCCTTGGTATCCGGTTTGGTCGGATAGACGGGTTCCAGGGTGGATTGCCACGCGGATTGGAGGTCGGCTAGGGAGTGGCTTTCGCCGTTGAGGATGAGAGTTTCGGCTTCGGTGGTTTGGCCGATGTTTATCTCGTTGAGAGAGAGTTCCTCGGTGTGTTCGATGAGGAACGTGAAATAGGCTGGGTTGGATAGGTCATAGGCCCGAGTTCGGAATTCAGATGAAGAACAAAAACCGATGGCGTTTCCGAAACAGCATTTGGCCAAGGCTGCGGCTAGACCGGCTTTACCAATGTGGTGGAGGGAGATGATTTTTCCGGCCTTGTTGATGTTGTGGAGGGCTTCGGCGGTTTGTTTGAGGGCGTCGAAATCGGGGAGACCATTGGCGAGGATCGGGGTTTCTACGATGGATACCCTAGATCCGGGTTGCTTGAACTCGGGGGAAAGGGCGAGGGATGCCAAGCCGGGGGCGAGGGCGAAGGAAACGAGGGTGGGGGGGACGTCGAGATCGTTGAAGGAGCCAGACATGGAGTCCTTTCCGCCGATGGCGGCGAGGCGCAGTTCGTGCTGGGCGCGGAAGGCTCCGAGGAGGGCGGCGAAGGGAAGTCCCCAGCGTTTCGGGTCTTGCCCGAGTTTAGGGAAATATTCCTGGAGGGTGAGGCGGATGTCGGGGAGGCGAGCGCCCGCTGCGACGGCCTTGCAGACGGATTCGGTGACGGCGTAGGCGGCTCCGAGGAAGGGGGATTTTTCAGAGAGAGAGGGATCGAAGCCCCATGCCATGTAGGTGGCGTGGTCGGTTTCGCCTTCCAGCACCGGGAGTTTTGCGACCATGGCGTCGGGCGGGGTGAGTTGGTGTTTGCCGCCGAAGGGCCAGAGGACGGTGTTGGCACCGACGGAGGAATCGAACATTTCGCCGAGGCCTTTTTGGGAGGCGATGTTGAGATCGGAGAGGTGTTGAGGGAGAGCTTGTGTCTCCTCTGAAGCTGCGGGACGCAGCTTCCACGGCCTGCCGCGAGACGCGGCAGCCACGTGGACTTGAGCGGTTTGCTGGACGCCGTTGGTGTCGAGGAAAGCTCTGCTCAGGTTGACGATTTCCTTGCCGCGCCATATCATGATGAGGCGGCCGGTGTCGGTGACGTTGGCGACGTGGACGCATTCGAGATTTTCCTTGTCGGCCTCGGCGATGAAATAACCGATTTCCGAGCGGTCGATGCAGACGGCCATGCGTTCCTGGGATTCGGAGATGGCTAGTTCGGTGCCGTCGAGGCCGTCGTATTTTTTCGGGACGGCGTCGAGGTGGATGACGAGGGAGGGGGCGATTTCGCCGATGGCGACGGAGACACCGCCGGCTCCGAAGTCGTTGCAGATCTTGATTTTGCGGGTGAGTTCCGGGTTGCGGAACAGGCGCTGGATCTTGCGTTCGGTGGGGGCGTCGCCCTTCTGGACTTCGGCGGAGTTTTCGAGGGCGGTTTCGGTGTGCTCTTTTGAGGAACCGGTCGCGCCGCCGACACCATCGCGTCCGGTGCGGCCGCCGATGAGGAGGATCACATCGCCGGGGGCTGGCGAGCCGCGGAAAACGTTGGAGCGCGGGGCGGCGGCGACGACAGCACCGATTTCAAGGCGTTTCGCGACGTAGCCGGGGTGATAGACCTCGGCGACCTGGCCGGTGGCGAGGCCGATCTGGTTGCCGTAGGAGGAGTAGCCTTTGGCAGCGACCTGGCAGATCTTTTTCTGGGGAAGCTTGCCGGGGAGAGTCTTGGAAAAAGGCGTGAGCGGATCGCCCGCGCCGGTGACGCGCATCGCCTGATAGACGTAGGAGCGACCGGATAGCGGATCGCGGATGCAGCCGCCGAGGCAGGTGGCCGCGCCGCCGAAAGGCTCGATTTCGGTGGGGTGGTTGTGGGTCTCGTTTTTGAACTGGATGAGCCATTCCTCGGTAATGCGGGCAGGCACGGGGGCGATCTGGAGGTCGATGGGAACTACGCCGTTTTCCGAAAGAATGAAGTTGTCAGGTTTCGCGTCGATCACGGCGATACCATTGGGATGCGACCAGCCGAAGAAGGATTTGGCAACCGGGTGGAAGCCCTTTTCGAGCATGTAATCGGCGATTTGCGCGAGACTGGGGAGAGGAAGTGAAGGGTCAGCGGCCTGAATCCATTCTTGGGAAATTACGGCACTGGGTTGGCCGGAGGCTTGGCCGATAACGAGTCCCGGCTCGGTGGAGATGGAAACGCCCTCGAATTTGAGGTCGCTTCCAAACAATGCGATGTGGAGTGCCATCCTGAGGAGGTAGGCGGGGAGTTCGGCGTTCTCGCGATCCAGCGCGGAGGAGACATCCGCTAGGACGGGCACTTGGCCAAAGACGCCAGGCCAGGTTCGTTTGAGGGCGCGGATTCTAGTTTCATCAAACCATACCTGATGCTCGCTGGTGTATGAGGAAATGGGATCGCCATGTTTGGCGAAAAAGGAGGAGGGGATCAGTTGCCCTGCATTTTCGGCCCAGACGAGATCTGTTCCATCTGCTTGCGGGCGGCCTCGACCTGCGCCACCGCCATGGCTCGCGTGACTGGCGGCTTGGAGGAATTCGCGGGCTTGGCGGGCGAGGTTTTCGGGGAGATCTGAGAGGCTTTCATCGGACAGAATATGGTGGATGAGATTGGGATTGTCAACGGTGCGGGTGACGGGGACGACGATGGATGCGGCGTTGATTTCCTCGGATACCTCGAGGTTTTCGAGTTCGCCGGAGGCTTTGAGTTCGCGCATGCCGATGAGTGCGATGTCCATCAGAGTGATGGGCTTGTCGTCACGTCCTAGTTTCTCGCGGATGCTACGATAGATATCGTAGGTTTCCTGGATAACTTTGGTGCCGGGATCAAATGTGATGCCGTCGATGGCGGTGAGGAAGGTGGTGTGTCTGCAGTGGTCGGACCAGTAGGTGTCGAGCATGCGGATCTCGGTAAGGGTGGGGTGGCGGGTTTCTTCGTTTTTGAAATAGGATTGGGTGAAGTCGATGTCGGCTTCGGACATGGCTAGGGACAAGGCCTTGCGGATTTTTTCAGGGGTGTCTGTTAGGAAATCGGTTAGAATCTTAATGTCCTTTGGTTCTTGGAGTGGGGAGCGAGCGAAGATCGCCCCCAAGGCGATTTCTTGGGAATCGACGGGATTGATGACGTAAGACTTGATTGAGTTGATATCTTTGTCCGGGAGGTCTCTCGTGAGAATGACGACCTTGGAGGAGAATACGGTGGGTTTGTCCTTTCCGGTGAGAATCTGGATAGACTGTGCGGCGGAGTCGGCGCGCTGGTCGAACTGTCCGGGGAGGTGGGTGTGGGCGAAGGCGTGTTCACCGGGTAAGAGTTCGAGAGAGATCGAGATGGAATCGACCTGCGGTTCGGAGAGAATGAGGTTGGCGGCAAGATCGAATTCCGAAGGGCTTAGTCCGTCTATATCGTAGCGGTTGACAACGCGTAGGGATTCAATCTGGGGCAGCGCTAGGGATTCGCGGAGGTCGTGCAGGAGGTGGCGGGCTTCGTTTGCGAAGGGCGGAAGTTTCTCGACGAAGAGAGTGTGCTGTTTCAAAACCTTAAACTTTAAATATTAAATTCGAATGAAGTTTGCGCTGCGCGGATGTGAGGAAGTCGGCCGGAGGCGCGGCTTTCCTTAGCCTTTAATCTCCATGAGCATCTGTGGGTTATTGGGGAATTTTTTGACGAAGTAGAGGAGGCGCTCCATGGCTTCGAAAGGGCGGTGGCCGGAGAGGCCGCGGCGGATGAGGTGGATTTTATGGAGGGTGTGCTCCTGAAGGAGGAGTTCCTCGCGGCGGGTGCCAGATTTGAAGATATCGACGGCGGGATAGACGTAGTTTTCGGCGATCTTGCGGTCGAGTACGAGTTCCATGTTGCCGGTGCCCTTGAACTCCATGAAGATGGCTTCGTCGGCGCGGGAGTTTGTCTGTATGAGTGCGGTTGCGAGGATGGTGAGGGAGCCACCGCCGCGGGTGTTGCGGGCGGCGGCGAAGAGGCGGCGTGGGACTTCAAGGGCACCGATGGTGATGCCGCCGGAGCCAGTGGCGCGGTTGCGGCCTTCCTTGCCTCCGCCCATGTTGGCGTTGTAGGCGCGGGCGAGGCGGGTGATGGAATCCATTAGGATGAAGACATCCTTGCCAGCCTCGACGAGGCGCTTCGCGCGCTCGATGGCGAGTTCGGCGATGCGGCAGTGGTTGCGGATGGCTTCATCGTTAGATGAGGCGTAGATTTCCGCGCCGGGGAGGGCGCGGCGGAACTCGGTAACTTCTTCGGGGCGCTCATCGACGAGGAGAACTATCAGGTGAATCTGCTCGTCATATTTTTCGCGGACGGCCTCGGCCATGTGGAGGAGGAGGGTGGTTTTTCCAGAACGAGGGGGCGAGACGATGAGACCACGTTGGCCGCGACCAACGGGTGCTACGATATCGACGACGCGGGTGGTGTAGCGGTCGGGGGTGGTTTCGAAAGCGATGCGTTTGTTGGGGTTGATCGCCTTGAGTTCGTCGAAGTGGGGGAGGACGGCGGCTTCATCGGGAGCTAGGCCGTTGACTTTGGAAATCTGCACGAACTGAGGGCCGCGGTTGCTTCCTTGATATTGGCCATGAAGCCATTGACCATGGCGCAGAGAATGGAGGCGGATGAGTTCTGGAGAGATGAAAATATCTTCTTTGGCTTGCTCGAAGTTAGCTTCAGGGAGACGGAGAAAGCCGAAGCCTTTAGGGGTAAGTTCTAAGATGCCGTTAGCATCGATCAGCTGTCCGTCGAGGACGGTGGGGGATCGGTCTTCCTGCTGCCGGTCAGCGCGCTCATGGCGATTTTCTTGGCGGTACTCACCGCGGTCATTCTGACGGTCGTTGCGGTGGGCTTGGTATTGGTCCCCGTTGCCAGATTGGTCTCTGCGGCGCTTGCGTTTTTCGCGGCGTTTTTTGGATCGGGAAATGGGTTGCTGGCCGTCATAGTTAGAGGGAGCGTGGTTGACTGGACCACCGCCTGGGACGCGACCGGTGCGGGGATTTTGGTGAGCTTCGGTTGCGGGGTGGCTGCTTTCGATTTGCGCTACTAGCTCCGGTTGCGGGGGTGTGGGTAAAGCGATGGGTACGGGAGCGGCGATGGGCTGAGGGGTCTCGGCGACGGGAGCTTCGAAGGCGGCTTTTTTAAGTGCTTTTTTTGGAACAGCTTTCTCGGCGACGGTTTTCTTAGGGAGAGTTTTTCGTGCTCTCTTCGCGGCTTTAGGTGGGGAATCCGCGGTGGGCGAATCGAAAAGGTCGTCGGTGTTGTTATTGCTCATTCGGGAAAGTGATGGGAATACGTATGCGCAGTTCTTTAGAATAGGGGAGCGCTGGTGGTTATGGGGTTCTGGGGCTTCAACGAGGATATGGAAATCCGACGGGAGCGAAGGAAAAGGTGGGCGGCACGGTGGTCGTTTTCCGGTCGATAGCCATAGCTATTTGTGGGAGGTGACGTGTGATGTGACCGGTTGCTTAGTGGCAAGGGAGAAGATCTCGCGCCGCCGACTGTCGTAACTGCTGATGCAACACTAGGACTTTTCGGGTATTTGGCAATATCAAAAAAAACGGGAGATTTAAGCCCGTGTTGCCTCATTTACTCTTGTAATTTTTGTTAATGTCTTGAGCCTTTTTCACTGCTTCCCAGACCACATGTGGGTTGGGAGGTGTTCCATAAGGGTCATATCGTTTCCCGAGTCGATCCCATGTATTGGCGATGAGCTGTTCTTTTGTATTTTTCGAAATGTTGAGCAGAATGAGCGCCTCGCCTTCGCCGGTCACCGAGATGGCTCCCTTTCCGTCGTCTGTCACATCCGATTCGAAGGGGATGATCCAGGCATGGGCGTGGACCTTGCCGCCGGGGATTACGAGTTCCCGCCTATCTAGGATTTGCGTCGGCGTATCGCTCTGGAAACGGGCTTGAAAAGCAACCTCGCCGGGTTGATCTGCGATGACGTGGATGAGAATGCAATCCGCTTCGGCGCTGGCGAGGATAGTGCGTGAGACCGTGGTTTTTTCGATGAGGTGGCTGGAAGCTATGTATTTTTTCTTTTCCTCTAGGTTTCTGAAATTTGCAGGTGCCACCTTTCCGGAAAGCCAATTTATTTCAAATTTTACGGTTTCATCGATACCCATTAATCGGGCCGTAAGTATGGTTTTAATCTCGCAGTTCTCCACATCACAAGAGAATCGGGCGGTTTGAATGGTTTGAGCAGTGGCGATTCCCCCAGCAAGGGCGGCCATTAGTGAGGAGATTGCGGAAAGGTGGAATCGCATGGATGTTAGATACGCTGCATGGTGCAAGAGATTGCGTCCAATGCAGAAAGCTTGCGGCATAATTTTGCTCTGATCATTCTTACCACGTGAAGCTTGCGGAAGTCGGCAAAAGCGGAAAGTCTCCCACATGAATTTGCGTTGGCTCAATGCGCTGTTGTGGGGAAATTCCGTCGCGTTGGCATGGATGTGGGGGCTGGGACTGTTTTTCAGTGTGCAAATTTCGTTTATGTTTGGAATGAAAGGGTTGCTCATGTTCGCGATTCCTAACGCCATCGGCCTCATGCTCTTTGGATGCCTCACTCAGATCGTCGCGAACCGGCACGCCGGTGGAAAGGAATCCCTTGCATTCTTTTTCGACAAATTCGCCAAACCATTCCGGCTTATTTTTTATCTCTATCAAATCATTGCGCTGTCCATGACTGTCTTTGCGCTGGTGAAGTATCTTTTCCTGCCACTTTTCCTGCCGACGCAGATGGGCACCCCGTTTTTGCTCGGGCTTTCCATGGCGATGTGTGCCTTTGTGCTGCTAGCCTTGGGTTGCCTGTTCGGCGAGGAGTTCGGGATACAAAAAATCAAGGCTGGCCATGCGCTGCTCGGGGGGCTCCTGACGGTGTGCGTGGTCACCATCCTCATTCACCTGAACCCCGCCTCGCTCGGTGATGGTATCAAGGGAATGGACGGGGATGCCGGCTACGACCACTCGGGTAATCGCTTCTGGGGTTATGCAATTCCGCTCGTCGTTGGCCTGCTCTTTGGGCCATGGCTGGATCTGCAGCACTGGCAGCGTGCGATACAGATTCACCGTGAGAATAGCTCCATTCGTCTCAGCTATATTTTCGGCGGCGTAATCTTTTTTCTTCTACTGATCTTCCATGGCTCGCTCGCGATGTGGGTGATGGGCAATGCCCCGAATGGATTTTCGCCGAGTAAAAGCGAACTCGACGGACTCCACTACGCCCATGATCTCATCACCCAATACCTCAGTAGCGCCTTCGACGGTAACTCGCTCGTGCCCGCCGCCTACTTCGGCTTCCTTTGCATCTGCGTTCTCACGACTTTGGACAGCGGTTACGTTGCACTGAAATGGTTCCTCGGGCGCAACGTCGAGCGCAGCGAGAACATGCTGATCTCTATCCTACCCAAGCAGATCGTCGCTTCGCCCATCCCGACTTTCCTGATGATCGCCGTGTTTAGTCTGATCGGCTATTTCGGCAGGTTCGAGCTGGAGTATTTTATGGTTTTCTTCGCCTCGTTCTTTGTGGGTTACGCGGCTCTTGCCATCGCTCGCTGCTTCGTGCCGAACAGCCAGCAGCCGCTGCCGCAGATCCGCATGTTCTCCATGGCCTGTCTGTGCCTCGTGGTGTTTGCCTTCGGCTATATCGTGAAAATAAACATCCTCATGTATCTCGGTTCCATCCTGCCGCTCGTCTACGTTGCCTGGCTGGTTACCACCACGGATCTGCTCAGGCTAGTCACGGAGAAGGCGGATCAGGTGCTTAGCGCCGCCGCCGAGATTCCCGCCATAAAGGCGATCGCCAAAACGGAAACACCCATTCGCAGCGCGGTCGCCGCGCCCGTTTCTGCTGGCACCCACGATCTCAAGGGGCACTTCGAGGGTAATTGGTTCGTTTATTCCATGGTCGCCACCTATCAGGACACTAATTCCGTGGGGAACGTCTATTTCGGCATGTATCCCCTTTATGTCGGCAAGGCCCGCGAGTTGTTCTTCAACGCCGCCATGCCAGATTTCGATCTAAAGACCACCAAGTTCTACATCCTCACCCGCTCCTTCGAGCACAAGTTCGTCCGCGAAACCCGCGAGTTCGATACGATCACGGTCAAGATTAAGGTCGGTGATTTCAACCGCAAGTTCTGCACCCTTGAGCACCAGATCTTTGGCTCCGAGGGGCAGCTCTTGGGAAAAGGCCAACAGAGCCTGTTATTTGTATCTTCCAAGGATTACGGACTGCTCGACATCCCGCCCCAGGTCTACACGGCATTCATGAAATACACGTGAGAAGCTTCATTCTTGGCAGTCGCGTCCGTTGTGCTGGAGGATAGGGGTATGGAACACCATGTCTATTTTTGGCTGAAAAAAGAATTTAAGAACGTAGCCGGCTACGACCGCATGGAGGCCGCTCTCGATGAACTGGTTGAATCGCCGAACATTACGGAAGGATTCTGGGGCAAGCCTGCAGCAACCGAGTCGCGTTCCGTGACCGACCACTCATGGGACTATGGGATCTCGCTGAAATTTGATTCCCTTGAGGATCATATGAGATACCAGAAGACCGACTCGATCCATGAAGCCTTCTCCGGCGGACACCGAGAGATGTGGGCGAAGGTGTTGGTAATGGATATGGAATGAGGAAATATCACTCGAGTATTTCGCCCCGCAGTCCGAAGACTTTCCTGACCGTGGCCTCGATGAGGTTATTCGGGCATGAGGCTCCCGCAGTGAGACCGATGATGACATGTTCCTTTCCGGTAAATACATTTGCGTAGTTTACCGTACGCTCTTCCTTTGCGTGGAGGTCGTAGTGGACGATCTCCTCCAGCGATTTGATTTGGGCTGCGTCCCGGATGAAGAACGTGGGCAGTTCCTTCTCGCCGATCTCGACGAGGTGGGCGGTATTCGATGAGTTGTAGCCGCCAACGACGAGCAGCATATCCATTTTGGTTTTCAGCATCTCGAAGAGTGCGTCCTGTCTCTCTTGTGTCGCGCCGCAGATCGTGTCGAATGCGTAGAAATTTTCCGCCGAGCCGTCTCGATCCAGGATGGCGGCTGCGAGGCGGTTCTGGATTTCCAGTGTCTCGCCTTTAAGCATGGTCGTCTGGTTGGCGACGCCGATTTTACGTAGGTGTAAATTTGGATCGAAGCCGTCCTCATGGCAGCCCTTGAAGCGTTCGAGGAAGGCGGCCTTGTCGCCGCCCTGGCGGATGAAGTTGCAGACGTAATCCGTGTCGGCGAGGGTGAGGATCACGAGGTAATGGCCATCAATGTTCTCGCCAAGGGCTCGGGAGGCGGTGGCGCGGGTTTCCTCGTGGTCGGCCTTGCCGTGGATGATGGAGGTGATGCCTTCCTTTGCGTAACCACGCACGCGCCGCCAGACCTTCATCACATCGCCACAAGTAGTGTCCACCGTGTAGCAGCCGCGTTCCTCGATCTTCGCCATGAATTTCGTCGGCGCACCGAAGGCGGGAACAATCACCACATCCTCTGGTGTGAGATCGTCGTAGGTCGCATCGATCTCCTTCCAGGGCAGGGAAACAATGTCCATTTCGCGGAGCTGGCGGTTCACCTCAGGGTTGTGGATGATCTCGCCGATCAGGAAAATCCTATTGTCGGGAAACACCTTTCGTGAGGCGTAGGCGAGATCAATCGCCCGTTCGACACCGTAACAAAAGCCGAAATCCTTGGCGAGCAGAAGGGTGGTGTTTCCGCGCGTCATTTTCCCGCCCATGTCCTTGATCTTCTCGACCAACGAGGAGCGGTAATGGATCGCGACCTCGGCGGAGACGAGCTCCATCACATCCGGACGGCGGACGTTTACGCGGGGGCGGCTAGTGGTTGGCTCGGGCATGGGAAAAGGAGACATCAGAAACCCATGGTCGCAAACCGCAAAGTTAGTGAGGAAAATTAGGGAATACTGCGGCGGAAAGGAAGGGCGAGTAGTAGGTAGAGGACAAGTGCAATTCCCTGCATCGAGAACAGGTAAACTGGCCAAGGGCCGAGGTGGTCGATTAGTGAGGGATTTTTAGGTGGGCTTGAGGCAAAGGCAAAATTTGTTTTCAGCATTTCATTGATCAGTAAAGCCATACCCTGATACACTAAGGAAATTCCCATAACTTTCAGGGGAGATTTCCACCACGGCATCTCCGGCTGCCATTTTAGCACAAGTGGAATGTAAATCGAGGCCGCCACGATTGCGAAGTGCTGCACGAAGAAATGCATGAAAGGCAAGTGAGGCGGCCCGATGCTGATTGCAGGGGTGATCAGCGCCTGCATCGTCGCAGCGATCCCCCAGAAGTAGGTCAGCGTGAGCAGCATCGGCCTGCGCGTGAACAGGGCAAAGCCCGCCACGATGGCTGCCAAATCGCAGAGGTGGAAGGGCAGCACATTGTCCATCGAGTAGGAATGATCGCGCCAAGCATAGAGCGCGAAGGGGTAGGACGCGAGGCACAGGAAGGCGAGCAACGCGGTCGTGATTTGCTGATTTTTTCCTGACCTCCTCGCAAAAACGATCAACCCTGCAATCAGCGTGAAGCCGATGGCCAAGATGATGAAATGTGCGCTCGAAAAGGGGTGGAATGGGTTGATTGGCATTATATCTTCTTTAAATTGAGCTAGAGCGTCAGAACAGGCAAAAGTCTGTAAGCTAAAAGTCCAGCTGAGATTTAAGCGTGATGATGAGATAGCCCTTCTCTTTTTCCTTTTCCCGCATGGGCGGATGTCGCCAACATACGCCTGCAAACCAAAAGAAACCCAATCACCACCATGTCACGACCAGTCACACTTTTCACCGGCCAGTGGGCCGACCTGCCGCTTGAGAAACTCGCGCCGCTTGCGGCGGAAATGGGCTACGACGGCCTCGAGCTCGCCTGCTGGGGCGATCACTTCGATGTTGATGCGGCCGTTTCGAAAAAATCTTACGTGAAGGAGAAGTGGGAGCTTCTTTCTGACCACGGCCTGACTTCCTATGCGATCTCCAGCCATCTCGTTGGCCAAGCGATCTGCGACAATATTGACGAGCGCCACAAGGCGATCCTGCCGCCCGACGTGTGGGGCAATGGCGATCCCGAGGGTGTGCGGAAACGCGCGGCGCTTAAAATGATCAAGACAGGCAAGGCCGCACGCCTTTTCCTCAACGCGAAACCCGGTCGCAAGAACAAGGATGAGTTTCCCGCTGTGGTGAACGGCTTCACCGGTTCCTCGATCTGGCATGGCCTTTATGCGTTCCCTCCGACGAGTCAGGCTTTTTACGACAAGGGCTTTGAGGATTTCGCAAAGCGCTTCACTCCCATCCTCGATGCCTTCGACAAGGAGAACGTGAACTTCGCTCTCGAGGTGCATCCTACGGAAATCGCGTTCGACATTGCCACGGCGCAGCGCGCGCTCAAGGCAGTGAAGAATCACAAGCGTTTCGGTTTCAACTACGATCCATCCCACCTCGGCTATCAAGGCGTGGACTACATCAAGTTCATCCGCGACCTCGGCAGCCGCATCTATCACGTCCACATGAAGGACGCGTGGTGGGGTCACGGCGATGGCTCGGTCGGGGTCTTCGGCGGCAGCACGGATTTCGGCGACTCGCGCCGCTTCTGGGACTTCCGTTCGTTGGGCCATGGCGACATCGAGTTCGAGGATATCATCGTAGCGCTCAACGACCTTAAATACACAGGGCCGCTCTCCGTGGAGTGGGAGGACATTCGCATGGATCGCGTTCATGGCGCGACCGAGGCGGCAGCGTTTGTGAGAAACGTCGATTTCCCCGGCTCCAACCTTGCGTTTGACGCGGCGTTTGACAAAAAGAACCAATAATCAATTTCGATTATGTCATTGAAAGTAGGAGTCATCGGAGCGGGTTGGATGGTGAAATATCACGCGGAGGGATTCCGCAAAGCCGGGGCGGAGATCGTCGCGGTAGCCGATCCCGCACCGGGTGCGGCAGAGAAGGCAGCGAAGGAATGGGGCATCGCAGGTGTTTTTACCTCGGTGGAGGAAATGCTCGCCGGAGCGCCGGATCTCGATGCGGTGAGCATCATCGTGCCTAACAAATTCCACGCCCCACTCGCGCTGCAATGCCTGCGCGCCGGGAAGCATGTCTTTTGTGAAAAACCTCCCGGCCTCAACGCCGGCGAGGTCGCGGAGATGGTCTCCGTTTCCAAGGAGGTCGGTAAAACTCTGATGTTCAATTTCAACAATCGCGCCCGCCCCGAATCACAGGCGATGAAGAAGTATGTGGAAGACGGCACCTGCGGAAAAATCAACTCCGCGCAGGCTAAGTGGATCCGCCGCACCGGCATCCCCGGCTTCGGCGGATGGTTCACCACCAAGGCCATGGCCGGTGGCGGAGCGACCATCGACCTGCTCCATATGATCGACCTTGCCCTTTATTTCATGGGCTATCCGGAGCCTTCGCACGTGCTGGCGAAAACTTTTGACGACCATATCACCGACCCTAGTTTCAAGGGGCCATGGGGTATCCCGGATCGGATCGGCGGCACCACGGATGTGGAGAATGCTGTCCACGGTTTCGTGACTTTCAAGACTGGCCAAGTTCTCACTCTCCAAGTTTCCTGGGCGGAGATGGTGAAGCGCGAGGAGGTCTCCGTCGTCTTCCAGGGCACCAAGGCGGGCGGCAAGGTCGAGCGGCTCTTCGGCCGCGACGGACTCGATGACACCGCGATCGACACCTGCGAGCTCTACGTTCAGGAAAACGGTAATAGCGTGAACCGTACCATTATCACTGAGGCATGCGAGGACATGGGTCGGATCAACTCCGCCGCCAATTTCATCGACACAATCAATGGCAAGGCAGCTCCCTTCAACACCCCGGAGCAGGCGCACAAGCTCATGCTCATCATCGACGCCCTCTATGAGTCCGCCACCACCGGCGCGCCCGTGGCGGTGTGAGGGGGTTCATGCTCATCGCGTTCTCCACCTTTCCCGACGAGGCTACGGCGCGAAATATCTGCTCCGCCCTTGTTGCGGAGGGTCTAGCTGCCTGCGCGAATATCCTGCCGCAAGTTACCTCAATCTACCGCTGGCAAGGAGAGTTGAAAGTGGAGGGTGAATGTCTCGCCATCCTCAAGATCTCCGCCGGGGGATTTCCGGCACTGGAAGAAAAGCTCACCGCATTGCATCCCTACGAAGTGCCTGAGATCGTCGCGATTGCCGCCGCGGCGGTGAACGCGAAGTATCTGACGTGGGTGATGGGAGTTTAGCCGATTCCGTGGTGAGTGAAGGTGTGGTTCCGCTCCGCGAATTACCCCTTGCTTATGAAACCAACGGTGCGATTTGTCAGCATCATGAATCCAAAAACGCTCAAGCAGCTCAGCAACCTTTGTTTTATCCTCGGCTTCGCTTCGATCATCGGTTCGATCGCGATCTGGTTTCTGACCGGCGGCACCACAGCGGAGTCCATGGCGCGTGCTGAGCGGTTTGGAATTTTCGTAGGGCTCTGGGCACCCACGTTTCTCATCCTGTCGAATCGCTTCGACCGCTACGCCGAGCGTGTCGCTGGATAAATTTCAGCGCTGAAAATGCCAAGGCCGGACAAGGACGATGTGGAGCGGCTCAGCCATGGGCAGCCGACCCGTGCGAAAATCGGCAGTCGGCGGATCGGTCATCGCCTGACGCAGAAGGAAAGAGTGATGTTCGAGGCGGCCAAGCGGCAGGGGTTTCTAAAAATCCCGGTGACCGGCATCCGCCCGAATGTCTGCAATGTCTATCGGCTGTGGTGCGCGGCGGAGGGGCGTGAGTACATTCTCAAGGACGGTTCCTCCACGTGAAGCCCGATTACCATGCGACAAAACGGAGTAGCCGACACAGCGCAAAATCCGCTACGATCATTCGCAATGAGATGCCTCGTCCTTGTGTTGCTCATGATCTGCCCCTGCACGGCACAGCTCGATGACGTACTGACCGCTTTCACAAAGTCCCTTCCGCAGGTGCATGAGTCCGTCTCCTTCGAAGCGGGAAAGATCAGCCCCGTCTGGAAGCCCGCCCGCCTCTATGATCCGCCCGCCAGAAAGCCAGCGAACGCCTTGCCACTCTTCTTCCCGAACACCGCGCCTACCTAACAGAAATTTCCCAAACCCACGAAGACCCGGAAGTCACCAAGCGCATCCGCAAAGCCATCAGCGACTTAGATCAGGCAGCCAAACCCGAACAAGACGTAAAACCGAAGCTCGAAAGCATCATTCCCCCGCGGCTACTCCGTCTGCTGCGCCTCCTTCCAGATAAAGAGCGGCGTGCATGGAATGAGGCCGATTTCTAATCCGACCCGGGGTGACTTGTCCGGCAGCCGAAGGCAGCCGCTCCTTGGCCTCACGCATCCAGCCGAAGTGCGGCTTTCTGGGCGGCGGATTTGGCTTCGTTCTGGTCCTCGCTGGAAGCGGCGGTGAGGCGCATTCCGACGGGTTTTGAAACGCCGAACTCTTCCATGGTGACGCCATACATCACGTCGGCGCGAGCCATGGTGCGCTTGGAGTGAGTGACGATGATGAATTGGGAGCGGTCGATGAAGCGGTCGAGGACTTTCACAAAACGGCCAATGTTCGATTCGTCGAGCGGGGCGTCGAGCTCATCGAGGACGCAGAAGGGCGAGGGCTTGATCATATAGATCGAGAACAGTAGGGCTACGGCTGTCATCGAGCGTTCACCACCTGAAAGGAGGGTGATAGACTGGAGCTTTTTGCCTGGTGGTTTCGCGATGACCTCGATGCCGGATTCGAGCGGATCGTTCTCGTCGATGAGGGTGAGGTCGGCTTCGCCTTTTTCACCGAAGAGTTCCTTGAACATTTCGCGGAAATTAATGCGGACTTGGGCGAAGGTTTCGGAAAAGCGGCGCTGGGTTTCTTCGTTGATGCGCTCGATTACAGCGAGAAGCTCGGTCTTCGAGTTTACTAGATCGTCGTGCTGGTTGCGGAGGAAATTGTGGCGCTCCTCGAGTTCGTCGTATTCCTCGATGGCATCGACGTTGACGGGGCCCATGGACTCGATCTTGCGCTTGAGGTCGTGGACAAGGGACTCAACGTGCGACCAGTTCGGCTCGCCGGGTGTATCCTGAATCTCGGTGGTTTCGACCGAAATGGCGACGTGTTCCTCAGCTGTCTCAGGGTCGGTTTCATCGGCTCCGGAGGCGTTGCGGGCTTTACGGGAGGCAAGGCTTGAAAGTAGGAGATGTGCGTCCGGCTCGAAGGTGGCGAGAGTAATTTGGTGGCGATCCTCGGTGGAGTCCATGAGGTGTTCCAAACGGAGGTCGAGCTTGGTGGCGGCGATCTCCTCGCGGCCTCTCTGCTCATTGGTGGAGGCGAGCTGCTTGCGGATTACAGAGAGCTGCATCTCGGCCTCCTCGATAGCCTTGATGAGATCGCTGCGGTCTTCCGCCTTTTCGGAAAGCGCCTGCTGTAGATTTTCGGCCTTCATGCGCGAGTCCTCGGCTTGGTTCCTAAGTAACAAATTTTCCTCGGCAACAGATTCGATGCGGTTGGTGAAATTCGCTATCTCGGATTCGCGGCGAATGGCAATTTCGCGGAGTTCAGAAAGGCGTGCCTCCATGGGGTGTTGCTGCTCTTCGGCGGCTTGTCTGGCACGTTTCTCAACCGCCAGTTGTGTGCGAAGTTCGTTGAGCGCAGCACTGAGTTCCTGCTCGGAGGAAACGGCGGAGTCCATTTTCGATAGGAGCGAGCGGGTCTGATCCTCGATGGCGGCGAGGCGGTCGCGTGAGCCGACGAGCTCGGACTCAAGGTGTTGGCGGGAATCGTTTGCGTTTGCTTCGCGTTTATCCAACTCGGAGCGCTCCCAGCGAACGTTTTCGATGCGGGTGTTGAAATTTTCGACCTCGCGGGTTGCTAGCGAAAGCTGGCCTTGTAGGGTGGAAAGTTCTACCTTCTGGCGTTGGAGGCGCTCGCGGGAGACTTCAACAGCCTCGCGGTGTGCTTCGAGCAGGGACTCGAGATTGGTTACGCGGGTGTGGGCGTTCTCATCGGATTTACGGAGGGCATTGACTTCTTTTTCAAGCGAGCGGACTTCGTTCTGCCTCTCCAGCAGGGAAGTGGAGGCACCGGAGGCGGCACCGCCTTGGATGGTGCCCTCGGGCGAAAGCACTTCACCTGCGAGGGTTGCGAATGTGAGGGTGGCATATTCGTTGCGGAGCTTTAGGGCCGTGGCGAGATCTGGGACAATAAGGACTTTCTCAAGGAGCTGTTCGATGATCGCGGCGACCTGCGGTTCAGATTTCACTTTGTCGAGAGCCCATGCAGTCGCACCGGAAGGGAGTGTTTCGATCTGAGTGCCAGATGTTTTAGGGATAAGGTTCTTTGGAAGGATGGCGGCGTGGCCGAGTTTCTTTTCCGTGAGGCGCCGGATCAGGGTTTCCGCGACGGCGGAGTTGGAGACGAGCACGGTCTGGAGTTTCGCGCCGAGGGCGGCCTCGATCGCGAGAGCGGCGGGATCATCAGCTTGGATGAAAGTGGCGAGCACGCCATGGATGGAAGGCTTGAATTCTTCCGGCGAGTCAAGACCTGTCAGAAGATTCTGCGTACCCTTCGCGAAACCTTCGCCGGAAGCGATGAGCTGTTTTACGGCGTCAAGGCGGGCGGAGCGCTGGGCCAGAGCCTTATTAGAATCAGTGGCGGCGCTGCGAGCGGCATCAAGATCGCCGCGGGTGTGCTGATAGGCGCGTTCAGTGGATTGGAAACCTTCCTCCAACTTGATGAGCTGAGCGCCAATTTCCGAGACGAGCGCGGTGATGCTCGTCTGCTGGGCAACGTGCTCTTCGACGACAAAGTTAAGGTGCTGCTCCTCCTCGGCGAGTTGGCGGGCGCGCTCGCGGTTGCCTTCGAACTGAGCGAGGGAGGATTCGATCTTCGCCTGCATTGAGGCGATGAGGTTCTGGCAAGTGTTCGCCTCGCCGCGGGAGTCGCGCAGAGCAGTTTCCATGTTCGCGCGGTTTTCTCGGGCGGAGGTGGTGCGTTCCTCAAGCTTCTTAAGCTCCATTTCTTGCTCGGCGATGCGGCGGGTTATCTGATTGAGAGCTTCGTTTACAGCAGTGAAATCAAACTCCTGCTGTGCGAGCTTCTCGCGGGTCGAGGAGATATCGGAATGGTTTTGTGAGATGCGGCCTTCGAGCTCCGATTTGCGTTCATTATTGAAAGCCATGCGCGCCTCTGCGGAGGCAAGGGCATTTTGGTGTTCGTTGAGTTGCTGGCGGAGTTCGGCGAGTTCGGATTCAAACAGGCGGGCTGCGGAGCGGGCTTCGGCAACGATTTCTTCCTTTTTTGGAACTTGGCTTGAGATGTGAGAACTTTGCGCGTCGAGCGAGCGGATCGAGGTAGTAAACTCAGCGCGCTCGGCGGTGAGTTCGGTATAGCGCTTGTGGGCGAGGTGGGTATCGAGGACGCGGTAATCGGTGGAGAGCGATTGGAAACGGCGGGCCTTCGAGACTTGGCGTTTCAAAGAGTTCATGCGGCGCTCCTGTTCGGCGAGCACGTCGGAAACGCGGAGAAGGTTCGCCTCGGTATATTCGAGTTTGCGCAGCGCCTCCTTTTTCTCACGTTTGAACTTAGTGATACC
Organism: Prosthecobacter debontii; assembly: GCA_945862245.1. Taxonomy (GTDB): domain Bacteria; phylum Verrucomicrobiota; class Verrucomicrobiia; order Verrucomicrobiales; family Akkermansiaceae; genus Luteolibacter. Next base: position 10,413 of record CAMAXN010000002.1, on the reverse strand, counting down.
GGCCGCCTCTTCAAAGACCGCGCGGCGCTCCTCGGGTTTGGAGGAAAGAATCTGGTCGATCTGACCTTGAGCCATGATCGAGTAGGCGGTGCGGCCGATGCCGGTGTCCACGAATAGGTCGTTGATGTCACGCAGTCGGCAGAGTGTGCCGTTTAGTCGATATTCGGAGCGCCCGTCGCGGAATACACGGCGGTTGATGGCTACTTCGTTGAAATCTACTTTAAGCGACTCCTCGCAATCCGCCATCGTTAGCGTGACCTCCGCCATGCCGAGTGGTTTACGTTTTTCCGTGCCATTGAAAATGACATCCGCCATCTCTCCGCCGCGCAGGGCTTTTGCGGAGGTTTCACCGAGCACCCACCGGATTGCATCGACGACGTTTGATTTTCCACAGCCGTTCGGGCCGACGATGCCGGTTACGCCCTCGGCAAACTTAAATACAGTTTTGTCAGCGAAGGATTTGAAGCCTTGGATTTCGAGGGTCTTGAGATACATGGAGTAGGTGAGTTCTGGAAATGTAGCTAGATAAATGGCGTTAACTGAATGGTTAGAGACTAATCAACGTTTTCTGTGAGGCAAGGTAGGAAAGCTATTAACTACATCATGTGGTGTTTAATTGACAATAATCATACTTTATATTGTGTTTTTAGGTATTATGGGAAACTTAAGTATTTTGTTCGACGAAGCGCCGAGTCGCGGAGTATGAGCTTGCAGAAAAGGAGCTTAGTGATACACAACACCTCCGATGCATGAAGCTTTTATAAGAACCCTAACATGTTTTAGAGGGGCGATAATGGTGGGCTTTAGCGCCTTTTTGCTTTGCGACGTGATGGCGCAGGCTCCGGTAGACCCGAATTTCGATCCCTCGGATGTTTATTTCCAAGCGTATCTTGATACAAGGGCAGCCGAGCAGCTTGAGAAGGATGGCGATTACCTAGGTGCTCTTAATAGATATGAAAAGGCAGGGAAGCTGTTCGATTCTGTGGGAAAATTTTATCCAGATTGGAAACCAGGTATGGTGACCAATCGTCGCGACCTCACAACGCGGGCGATTGAGGTGGTGCGTGGGAAAGCGGGGCAGCAACTGAATAGGAAAAGTGGCGTTATTGCCGAGTTAGAAGGAGGCGTGAAGCTGGGTGCGACGCCTGAGACAGAGATAATACCCAAACCTGCCGATTCAGGATTCGCCCCAAAACCGTCGCCAAGAACCGAGCCCGTAATTCCAGAGAAGCCTCAGGGAGGGATTCTTGAGGTCGATCCGCTTATGGCGCGTAGGCTGAAGGATGCGGAGACGGAACGGGAGAGGCTAAAAAAAATGATTTCCGAAGCGGATGCAAGCAGCAACGAGGCAATGCGTAACGCGACACGTGTCGAGGACATGCGTAAGCAGAACGACACGCTTTCCCGGCAGCTTCAGGCTGCCGAGTCCACCGTACAGTCTCTACGGGCGCAGATGGCCGCTACACCTGTCCAGGGCGAAATGAACGCATTGAATAAGCGAATCGAGGAACTGGAGCAGGAGCGCGAGGCGTTGGGGATGGCCCTTAGAACTAGCCGTGGTCAACAGACGGAAGCGCTTTCCAAGATCGAGATTCTGGCCGCGGATATGGAGATTATGAAGAAGCAATCTGAGGAGCTCCGCCAGTCCGAAGCGAACTTGAACCGCAACCTAGAGAAGGAGCGCCAGGTAGCAAACGATGTCGTAAAGGGACTACGCAAACAGATGGAGACGCTTGAGAGAGCGCTAGCGGGTAAATCCAAGGATATCGAAGATGCACAGGGTCAGATTGCTTCCTTAAAGAAAGAATTAGAGGAAAGCCGCGATGCCTTTACCGATCTCCGTGAGGAACGCGACGGCCTGTTGCTTGAGCGCGATCAGATGGCGTCTTTGCTAAAGCTGAGTGAGGCGGATCGCACCCAGCAACTCATCGAGCAGAACATGGGTCTTGCAAAAAATCTGCGCGAGGCCAAAGAGAGGGTGGAGCGCCTCAACAAGGACAACAATGCGGCGAAGGACGACACCGTGGATGCGCTGCGAGATCTCGCCATAGCGAAAAGCCAGATCAACCGCCTCCAGCAGGAGAACCGCGAACAGACGAAACGTCTGGTGGAACTCAAAGACAAGCTTAACGAGGAAGAGGTAGCCCTAGCGAATGGAGAAGTTAACGCCGACGCTGCGGAAGTGGAAATGCTTCGCGAAGTCATCCGCCGTCAGCTCCGTGTACAGGAGCACAGGAGGCAGGCGAAGGAGGCGATTGTTGAGGCGGCCAAGCAACTCGGTAAAGAGGACGAAGCTCTCAACGAGGCGATTGAGCTTTTCGATGGTCCGGAAATGGCGCTGACTCCGGAGGAACAAAAACTGGTGGCCGATCAACAGGTTGATGGTGAATTTGTTTCTCCCTTCGCAAGGGATCGCGATACGGTGGGACGCGCCACATCCGACCTGAACCGCGAAATGGAAAGCTACGATAGGGCGGCAACAAAGGCATATCTTGCTGGTAGGCTACTTCCTACGAGGGAACTTTTCGAGCTCATGGTGGAGCAAAATCCCGGTCATGTGCCCGCTCTCTGCAAGCTCGGCGTCGTGCAGCTGAAGCTGGATGATCCGCAAGCGGCGATCGAGTGTTTCACGAGCGCGGTGGAGCTGGATGCGAATAATCCTTACGCCCACCGGATGCTGGGTTACGCATATCTCAAGACGGACGATATCACAGCGGCTGAGTTGCATGTGAAGCGCTGCGTCGAGCTCGCGCCCGACGACTCAAAGGGCTATCTGCTGCTCGGCACTATCGCTTACCGCCTAGGTGAAATGGGCGACGCTGAAGCGAATTTCAAATCGGCCATCACGACGGATTCAGTTCCAAGCGAGTCGTATTTTAACCTGGCGTTAATTTACGGAAAGAGCGGACGCCTTGAGGAGGCGCGCGAGTTTTATCATAAGGCCTTGGAAAGGGGAGCCCTGCCCGACCAGCAGTTGGAAATGAAATTGGAGGCTAAAAGATGAGCGAGCGTTGGACAGCTTTCTTTCAGATGATCGCCGCATGTGGCCTGTTGTCTTCCTGCGCCGAGGACAAGGTCGATAATTCGAGGCCTACGCAGGCGGCAAGACCGGGCTTGCAGCAAAGACTTTCCGAAAACGCAGGCTACAAGCAGAACGAGAATGGCGAATGGGTGCCCAAGACTGACAAACGCAGCAGCTACGACAGCCAGCGCGATACGCCGTACTTCAAGGACAAGCTAGAAACGATGGAGCGCTACAAGACCGGTGACTATGCAAAGAAAACGTGGTGGGGGAGCAAGGAATACGGAAAGAAGTTCTACGATGGCGATACGGATGGGTCGCTGTTTCAGGAAACAGCTCGGCAGGACGATGAAGTTTCTTTTTACGATAAAAAGGCAGCAAGAACTTCCGATCCTTTCAAGACCAACACCCTGCCGTATAAATCCGCGCTTGAGAGCGGGAACCCTGCAATTGTCAGGCCGACGAACTTGCATATTGAGAGTGAAAGAAAGACTTATAAAGCTCCTTCCGTGATCGACTGGAAGGAGCAGCGCTCGTTGGACATAGACCAGTCACGCAGCATTCTCGGGAGGTGATTAAGCGTGGAGGACTTAGCCAACAGGCTTTGGAGTGCTACAGCCTGCTGTTAACGGCGGAGGATTGGAAGTGATCGCGCCGCAAGTTGCCAATGCCGTCCGGTTCGCAGCGGGCTGCGTAACCGAAAGCTACAGCAGGCTGTAGCAGTCCATGTTTGAAAATCTGCGGCACGTCACAGCAAGCGATTTATCACCTCTCAGCAGAAAATGCGTAGACTCCTACGAACCGGGTAGTTGCACCACCTTCGAATACTGGTAGGAGTGCTCAGCAATAAATTCCTCGAGTTTGGTGCCAGTGAGATCGCTGCGCATCCGCATTTGTTGTATTCCAAAATCGCTGAGAACGGTGATGGATATATCCACGGCGGCAAGGTGCGCGCTCTTGATCTGTGCACCTGTCGCTCCTGTGATACCAGTGATATTCTCACCGTTATTGTCGGTCATTCCGACACCTTTGATAGAGATATTCTTGACAGAGTTTGCTCCGTGTCCAACCGGAACTCGAACCGTTTTGCTAGTTGTACCCTCAGTAAACCTGATGTGAAAGGTGGTCTTGAATTGATAAACGTTCTCGCAGATAAAGTTTACCTCATTGTCAATATCTGCTCCTGTGTCGCCAGTGTTAACCGCTGTTTCAAAGGGAGTTTTAATACTCGCTTGACCCAATATTTTTTCGAAGGTCACGTTCGGATTCACGATTTTGCGATAGAGTACAAAAGTTTTGTATTGGTCATTATCTTCCCCTGCGATGGGATCCTTGTAGGTAAGCTTGTATCCAACAGTTGAAACATCCCCACCTTTATCGATGGTTGAATCACCGATTCTGCCCTCATAGCGGTCGGTTGCAGCCGAAAAGAATATGAGATCGATCCCATTTGGGGGCGTGCTGCCCCTCGGCCCGTCGGAGGATGGATTCGACTTCGCGTAAAGCCACTCAAAGGCGTTGCCCTTGCGGGATACGATGGATTCGAAGTCGCGCGCCATGGTGTCGATCATCGACTTGGCTTGGCGGGCGGCCTTGATTTCCGCGCGGCTACGATTCCACGTGTCCAGCGCCATCGCCGTGACGGAAACGAGCACGGTGATGATGATCGTTGTGATCGTCATTGCCACAAGAAGTTCGATGAGCGTGAATCCGCGCCGCGTATTGGTGGATAGGTTTTTCATGATGATGGTCGCTCCGTTTCAGCGGCGCACGGCGAGGTTGCGGGTGAATATGGGTTTTGCGGTGGTGCTGTTGAAGCGGGTTATGAAAGCCGTGCTTTCTAGGTAAGCAATGGATTTGGTGGGGACGCTGTGGAATTCGGCGGAGAACGCGATCACCGCCTCTTTGTAGGCGGCGGTGTTGGTTGCCTCTGTGGCTGGAGTATCCGCGTTCATAATCTTGCCCGGTGTACCGGGTTTGAGTTCACCGTCGGCAAACACAAGCTGGGTGGACTTTACGAAGAAAACCGATCCTTCAATCGCCTCAAGGTCGTCCTTTAGTTTGGTGTCGTTGCGGCGGCGTGCCATCGATTGTACAATGTAATCTTTGCCGGGCTCTCCGGTGATGGCCACTTTGGGAGCGGGTGTCCCATCATCCCGAATCGTGGCGGGATCACCGCGATATTGGTAAACGAAAATTACATTTGCGATCGTGTTGGCTCCCTTAATCCAGTTGAATGCCTTGTCAAAGCCTGTCGCAGGGTCGGGAGCCTCTTGGCCTTTTCTGAGGGTTGCGAGTTCCATCTCCAAGGTTGTCGTGAGCCGGTCTGCCTGCTCGGAGCTGAGGGAGCGGCGGATGCCCTGGGCGGCGGGTGTGAAGACGGCGATGAAACCAGTCAGCAGCACGGTGAGCACGCCGATCGCGATGATGGTTTCAGTCAGTGTAAAGGCAGAGCGCAGGCGGGGCTTGTGAATGCTTGGTGAATGAGACGGAATTTTCATGATGGGATCAGAAATAAAAGGGTTGGTCGCTCTCCGGAAGGTTCGGGATTTGCCCCGGGTTGCGGTAGGAGGAAGTGCGCCCATTGCGCCAGACGACAAAACCGGAGAAATCACGCGCCGCACCCTTCGTGGTTTTTGGTTCCTGACCTATCGGACGGACGCCGCTGCCGACGACGAAACTCGAACCCGCGTCCGCGAAGATACCTTCCTCGTTAAATTCGTAGTATGCATATTTACCATGAAAGTTGGTCTTGATGTCCGTGCCGCCGAGCGTTTGCTCATTGATTTTTCCAGCACCTTTATTCAAAGCGGAATATTGGACGCTGAAAAAGGCTCCCTTAGGTATATCATAGGGCCGATTTGGCATGACCCAAGTTCCGGCTTCGACAGTGCCGTCGGCTTTAATTTTCTCATGAACAATGACGACCCTTCGGAGATAGTTATCACTGGACTTGCTGTTTATATCGACAATCACACGGGCTTTGCAGCGTTTTGAGACGGCGATCATACGAGCCTCCTCAAACAGGGATTCACAGGTAGCCACGGCGCTAGTGACGCCTTTACCGGCGTTGATGTTGCCGATTCCGACCGCTCCTGCTCCCATTAAAATGATGATAATGGCGATGACTGTTAGGATTTCCACGAGGGTGAATCCTTGGTGCCTATACGCGCCGGAAAGAGGAGTTGCATTCAAAGTAGAACGGTTCATAGAGCCTGGCTGGGTTTAAAGTTGGCTTTTGTATAAGTTGAATTTTCGGCGCCGAACCACAAGGTTTTATGTCAATACATCGCAAATACTATTTTTTTGAAAATGTACATTTTTTTGTAGCGGCAAAGCAAGAACTATGAGGAATATCGCCCTTTGCGGGTGCTATCCATCCATGCCCAAGCCGACCCCACGATCGCCATGACATCGCGGTGTTTCGCCGTCCATCCGAGCGTCTCCCTCGCCAAAGTGGGATCGGCGACAAGTTCCGGCGGATCACCCTCGCGGCGCGCTCCGTATTGAATGGGAACGGTTTTTCCGGTGACTTTTTCAGCTGCGGAGATGATTTCCTTCACGGAAATGCCCTGGCCGGTACCGAGGTTGCAGTGTAGCGATTCCTTGCCAGAAAGTAGATGATCCAGCGCAAGCGCATGGGCTTCGGCGAGATCCTCGACATGGATGTAATCGCGGATGCAGGTACCGTCCGGTGTGGGGTAGTCCGTGCCGTAAACCTCAAGGACATCGATTTCGCCGGTGATGGCCATGAGGACGCGGGGGATGAGATGAGTCTCAGGATTATGATCTTCTCCGATCAGGCCGTCGGCGGAGCAGCCGCTGGCATTGAAGTAGCGCAGGCAGGCGGAACGAAGTCCCCATGCGTGGTCGCAATCCCTTAAGATTTGTTCGACCATCAGCTTACTGTGGCCGTATGGATTGATGGGTTTTTGCGGATTTGATTCGTCGATGGGGACTTTCGCCGGAGTGCCGTAGGTAGCGCAGGTGGAGGAGAAAACGAAGGCCTTGCAGCCGAATTCCTGCATCACCTGTAGCAGGGCGATGGGTTCTGCGGTGTTGTTCCAATAATATTTCAGAGGATCGGTCACGGACTCGCCTACATAGGCGAAGGCGGCGAAGTGGATCACGGCACCGAAACGGTATTTTTCAAAAAGTGAGCGGACAAGATCGCGGTTACCTGTGTCGCCGATGACGAGCTCCACACCTTCGTCCACGATCGCCTCGGGGTGGCCGTAGGCGAGGTTGTCGAGGACTACCACTTTAATGCCTTGGGCGACTAAGTGGCGAACGGCGTGTGAGCCGATGTATCCGGCGCCTCCGGTAATAAGAACGGGTTGAGTAGTCATTTATGTGGGATGAGAACAGCTGCAATCAGTCGTAGGTGCAAGGCTAGGCTTTTTGTTTTCAAATACTGAAAAAAACATGAATGGAAGAATGAGATGGATGGTCTAATTTTGGAAATGAAAATAAAATGTCATGTTTTTTCTGGCTTATTTGTTGGTTTCGCGGCTCTCGCAGGCTCATCCTGCGCCTACGATCCTTACTACTCAACATCCTCCTATTCCAGCGGATACGGTAGTTCGAATTTTTCCACTTCTGTTTTCGTAAGTACCGGTAATCCACGCTGGGGCTATGATCCTTACGCGCGCTGTTATTACGACTACACGCGCAGGTCATATTATGATCCGTATCTAAGCGGCTACTATCCGGTCGGATACCGCCCGCGCTACGTGGTTGGTGTCCCACATCCACACGGCTGGTCGCGTGGTAGGGGCTACTGCCCGCCACCGACACGAATCCGCAGTCATACGATCACGGACTGTGACAACCGCGCCGAAAGTTATCGTGAGTTGGGTAGGGACTGGTCTGGAAATGTTGGGGTAAGTGCGACAAATAACCATGAACCTCATAGTTCCGGTGGCCACAACCAGAATGCATGGCGAGGAGAGGGGAACCGTTCTGGTGAGGTAGCTCCACAATCACCGGGTATTCCGTTTTTAAATCTGGACGGGAATGAGCAGGGGCAATCCGTGAGCGGCGATGCGGGAGGCAGGGAGGGTGGTCGCGAAAATAGGGAGCAGCCATCTGCGCCGCAAGTTGATGTGCCTCGCGATAATATCCCGCAGCCGCCTGCTCAGATTTTCGAAGCTCCTCCGCAGATCGAAATGCATCAACCGCTGCAACAAGCCCCCGAACCGCAGGCACCGAACGAGAATTCAGGTGGCATCATTTCACTTGGCGAAGGTTAACAAACCGTCGGAAAAAATTTTAGCACCCGCCTGCCTCGGCCACTGGGCTTTTTTCGTGAGGGGTGATAAGAAACCAGCGGAAAACGAGGGCGAGTAGGATCGAAGCGAGGCCTACATGTAACACCTGAACCCATGAATAGATGTGAATCTGTGCCATCACCAAACCCAATATCATCTGCGTGAACATGATCGCCACCACCCCGACCTGTGAAGGAGTTACACCATCAGGTTGGTGCTTTTTTGCCAGGGAAAAGGCAAACACCGCCGTAAGCAGGAGTACCCAGGAAAAACTACGATGAATGTAGTAAGTAATACTTTGCTCTAATTTGCCGATCCATGTTTCCCTTGGTGAGTCGAGATGCGTCTTGGAGAGCTCGTCAGTCATTTCACGGATTTGAGTGCCCAGAATTCCCTCAGTAACCACCAGAACCAATAGGGTTAGCACAGTCATTCGGACTAGCCGTGTATCTCTGCTCATTTTTACTTTCAGTGGACGTTCTGCTCCTGCCCATACACAAAATGTGAGCACGCAGATCAGTGCCATGGCGAGGGCAAGGTGTGTGCTGAGAACGCCGGGAGAAATTCCGCTATAAACGACCCTTGCGCCCATCCATGCATTGGTCAGGACCAGTAATAGCCCGGAGAAAGAGAGCCAGAACAAGAGGGGGCGGATCTTCTTGAAACGAAACGAAGCGATAAATGTTGCGAGTGAAAAGAAGCCCACAGGCAATGCGAGGAGACGGTTGGTGAATTCCGTCCAAACATGGCGTGAATTGAACTCCGCACGCAGCGACTCACGGGATATCGTGGAGGGTTTGCGCCCCATCCGCTCTGCTTTTTCTTGGAATTTTTTAATGTCTAGTTTTTCGAAATTTACTTCTTCGACACTAGTTGGAGGGATCAGCATTCCCCAGCAAGTAGGCCAGTCTGGGCAGCCCATACCGGCACCTGTCACCCTCACGATGGCACCTGCAAAAATGAGCGTGAGGACAGAAATAAGGGCAGCATTGGCCAGCTTGGTGTAGGTCTTGTAATTCATCCGTATCGTCAGGCACTCTAGGCTTCCACAGTCAAGGTGGCTGGTTTGGAACTCTCCGGAGGTGTGACTTCAGGTAGTATCTCTTTAGTTCCGCCGACGGGCTGTCCTGATGAAACGGCGACTCCGATCCAGCGGAATTCGTCGCTACTTTCGAGAATCATTTTCAGTACCATCGTCAGGGGAACGGCAAACAGCATTCCGATCGGTCCCCAAAGCCAGCCCCAAAAAAAGACGGAGATCACAACCACTAGCGTGGAAATGCCGAAGCGCCGTCCCATGAGAATGGGTTCGAGAAAGTTGCCGAGGAAATTGTTGATCAGTAGATATCCACCTGCGACGACGATGGCGTTTGGTACTCCGGCGACAAGGAGGGCGAGTATGGTCGGTGGCGCGCCTGCGACGATGGAGCCGATCACAGGGATAAAGTTTAGGAAAAATGCCAAGATTCCCCAAAGAATAAAGAAATCAAGGCCAGCCAGCCAGCAGAGCAGCCCGGCAAGGATTCCAGTTGCAAGGCTTACGGCAGTTTTAATGGCGAGGAAGCGCTGGATGTCCTTGGTGGCACTGAGCATGCGCGTGAGGTTCGGCCCCCGAGCTAGGCTGATCGCCTCCATCCTGCTACCGAACATGCGCGCCTCGCTTAGCATGAACACAGTCAGGATTAGTATGATTACGAAGCTTCCAAAAAATCCGATTACTTTTCCCAGTACTCCCGTGCCGAAATCTAAGATGCGCTCGAAACGGATGTTCTGTAGATTAGTCAGGTTGGTGCTTACCGCCTCGTTGATCTTTTCCTGAGCGTTGGGAACGCCATATTCCTTAAGCGTGTTGGTCAGATTGCCGGTAGCGGATAAGATTTGTTGGGAAAATTCAGCTGCGTAGCGCTCATTCCATTTTTCCTGGAGATCTCCAACTAAAGTGACCGCGAGTAATGTCAGCGCAGCCAGAAAAATGAAATCGAGACCGACAGTTAACAGAACAGCAATCGGGCGGGGCACACCCTTTTTGAGCAATACGTTGAGGACGGGAAAGCTGACAGTCGCAATGAAAAAAGCGAGGAGAATGGTGATGAACAGCGATTCCGCGGCTTTAAGGCCAGC
>CAMAXN010000001.1 GCA_945862245.1 Prosthecobacter debontii | reverse complement strand
CCGTCATCCTCCACGCGGCGTTGCACCATCAGGGTTGCCCCCATTGTGAATTATTCTCGACTGCTGCCACCCGTAGGTGTCTGGACCGTGTCTCAGTTCCAGTGTGCCTGATCGTCCTCTCAGACCAGGTACCCGTCGTAGCCTTGGTGAGCCATTACCTCACCAACAAGCTGATAGGGCGCGAACCAATCCTTCAGCGGCAGCTTACGCCACCTTTACTCTTGCGAGACTATGGGGTATTAATCCAAGTTTCCCTGGGCTATTCCCCACTGAAGGGCATGTAATTCACGTGTTACTCACCCGTGCGCCACTAAACCATTCGAGTATTACTACTAAAATGATTCCGTGCGACTTGCATGTCTTAAACACGCCGCCAGCGTTCGTTCTGAGCCAGAATCAAACTCTCCGTAAAAAATTCGGTTGGCGTCTCCATTTAAGGAGATCGTATTCCAAATTGACCTTATAAGAACCTAAGTCCTTACGTACTGCGCGACATTTCGCGCAGCGCACAATTTAATCTTTTTCTTCATCTCAGCATTTACGTATGCGTTTGGCATCGTTTTAGCTGAGTCACACTATCAAAGAGCTTGCTTCGAGGGGACTAAAAAGCCGATCGGGTAATTACTTACCGCGACCGACTTGCTGTCTCTCGCGTCGCTGCATGTAGCGTCGACGGGAAACCCTAATCTTACCGATAGGTTGAGGTCAATCTGTTTTTGGTATTTTTTTAACTTTTCTTGGGGGGATCTCAGAATCCCTATATTTTACGTAGGCTTAAGGAAGCAGAAGTTGTGGGGCATAACGCATATTACCTTCTTTAATCTCATGTTCAGGCGAAAAAAAGGAGTATTTCAATCTCTCTGGCGAGTTTGGCTGTAATTTCTAGCCGCATACTCTTTTATTTATACTAGGATCATAGTAGTTTTACCACTATTTAGGTTATCCACTATTTTGGTTTTAGTTAATTAGCTCCTCCCATCTCCCTCCATCGATTTCTTGAATTCCCCCCGAAACGCAATCACGATCCCCACAACCAAGACGCCATGCCACGAATCGCACTACTCCAGAGCAGGACCTTCGCAACGAAACAAGAAGCCTTCGACCATCATGAATACCTGATCCGAAGAGCCGCTGCAGAAGGTGCTCAAATCATCGCCACGCAGGAGCTTTTTCTTACTCCGTATTTCTGCACGCTGGAAGACGCTTCGCTGTTTGATCTCGCCGACCGTTTGCCGGGACCTATCACAGATCGGATTGGCTTGTTGGCGGCGGAGTTGGGTGTTGTGATCGTTGCCTCACTGTTCGAGCACCGCGGGCCGGGTCTTTACCACAACACGGCGGCGATCCATAATGCAGATGGCAGCCTACTCGGACTGTACCGAAAGTCTCATATCCCGCAGGATCCCGGTTTTGAGGAGAAGTTCTATTTCACCCCAGGTGACAGCGGCTGGCCGGTATGGGATACGGCGTTTGGAAAAATTGGTGTACTGATCTGTTGGGATCAGTGGTATCCGGAGGCGGCGCGGCTGATGGCATTGGGCGGTGCGGAGCTGCTCATTTATCCAACCGCAATCGGATGGCTCGCTTCGGAAAAGGAGGAACTTGGTGCAGCGCAGCATTGCGCTTGGGAAACAGTCCAGCGCGGCCATGCGGTAGCCAACGGCTGTTATCTCGCGGCGATCAACCGGGCTGGCACCCATGATGGCACAGAGTTCTGGGGGCAATCTTTCGTAGCGAATCCGTATGGCGAGATTGTGGCAAAAGCTTCCGTAGATCAGGAGGAAATCATCCACCACGATGTGGACTTCGCCAAGGTCGAGGATTTTCGTCGGATCTGGCCGTTTTTTCGCGATCGCCGGATCGATGCCTATGGAGACATCACGCTCCGCTGGAGAGGCCTATGATGGTATCAGGCCGGTTTGTAGCCGAAAAATCGTCTCGTTTTGATCAAGGCAGCCACCTCATCCGGCACCATACTTTCCCACGAGGCGTCTCCTGCTGAAATTTTTGAAAGAACATCCCGCGAGAAAATGCCGAGGACTTCGGGGTTGAAGTTGTCGAGATCGACAAAGCTGCCGCGATCAGCGAGGTAGCCATAAAGTTTTTCAAGCTCGGGAGCGACCTTCATGGTGTTTTTTGTGATTGTGCTGCCGTTTGCAGCGTCGAGCAGCGGGTAGACGTATAACTTGAGATTGTGCTTAAACAGGCGCCCAAAACTTTCGAGGATACCGCCGGGGAGCGTAGCGTAATATCGCTCGTCGAAAAGTTCGATGAGCGAAGGCACACCCATTACGATGCCGATCCTCTCCTTTGTCCGCCAGGAAAGGTAGGCAGCGAGGCGGTAGTATTCGAAATAATCGGAGATCAGCACGGTCATCCCACAGGCGGCGAGAAGATCGGCGCGCGCGAGGAAATCCCGCCGATCCACATCTCTGCCTCCGGCGAGCAAATTACGCATGGTCAGTTCGAAAATGGGCAGCACCTCCTTGTCCGCCACAGAGGAATCAGATGTGAATTTTTGCAGTGCGCATTCGAGCATGTCGAAATTGACCCGGGTAGGCGGACGAAAGCTACCGCGCTCAACGAGCACTGCTTTTTTGTAAAGCACATCGGATGGCTGGAGCACCTCGCCGCTTGCACCGAACATCGCTGCGCCACTAAGACCTAGCTGGACGAGTTTGAGCGCCATAAGGCGGTTATCCACGGCTCGGAACTCAATGCCCTCAAACTTGATCATGTCGATCTCCATCCGGCCAGTGGTGAGCTTATCCAGAAGGCTTTCCACGAGTATCTCAGGTTCGTGATGGAGAAAAAATCCGCCGTAAAGAAGATTTACACCGACGATGCCTAGCGCTTCCTGCTGGAGCGAGGCTTCGGCGTCCAACATCCGCACATGGATCATGATCTGGCTAGGAGGATCGAGGGGTCGGGATTGGAATTTCAGGCCCATCCAGCCATGGCATTCGTTACCGCCTTGAAACGAGCGAGCCACCACGGTATCCGCAAATGCGAAGAAGGCGGTAGTATCGCCACGCTGTGCGTTGAGCCTTTCGACATTGAGGCTGAACTCCCAATCTAGCATCGCCTGACAGCGTGATTGAGAAACATAGCGGTCACCGCTGCCGTATATCGCGTCGCTCACAGTCATATCGTAGGCCGACATGCTTTTTGCGACGGTTCCTGCGGCACCACCGACGCGGAAAAACCAGCGCACCACCTCCTGTCCGGCGCCGATCTCGGCAAAGCTGCCATACCACCGCGGGTCAAGATTGATCTTGAGGGCTTTCTGGTGGGTATCGAGTTCTAATTCCTGCTGCATGGCCATGCTTAGTTCATCACAAAGATGCTTAGCCGTTTCGGTGCCACTTCACGACATAAAAAAGCGGCGGAGGGATTTTGCCGCCGCCGCAAGCAGATTTGAGGCAGATCACTTCGCGAAATCCGCCGCTTTCATCCCTTGCTTATAGGCGTTGAAGCCGTAGTCCGTGGGGGTGAAATCGTCCGGTAAAGTGACATCCGCCTTTTCCGGTATCTTGATGCCCAGTCCCCAGAAAACCCCGTTCACTACTAGCCTGCGTAGGCCTTCGCTCTTGAGGTCGGTGGAGGAGCCCATGGTCGTGGTGAGCACCTTGTTGGTGGTTCCGGCGGCGTTTTTCACCTCGCGCGACCACGCCACGGGCATCGCCGGTTCGTTTACTTTTTGCTCCACACTCGCACGGGTGTTCTTCTTGTAATCTGCAGGTTCGCTGCCTTCAGTCATATCTTTTAGGACAAGCCCCCGCAGCAAGATGATTGCGTCCTCCGGTGGTGCAGCTTCGTAGACATCGGTATCGCCGAAAGCGCCTGCAACGCCACTAAGCAAAGGGTTTTTCTCTTGCCCAGGCTCGAGCACCGCGCGGGTCGCCTCGCCCTTGTGTTTTCCCCAGTGGCTGATCCACGTCTCGCCGAGAAAAGTGCGCCCGAAGCCACCTGTCTGGTGGTTCCATGACCAATCCACCCACTTGCTTTCATTTGGGAAATTGAAAGCGTGAGTGCTGGTGCGCAGCCCGATGATGGGCACGCCTTTCTCCACGGTCGCCTTGAACTTTTCCATGGTGGCATCATCCCAGTTGCGGAAGCGTAGGGACATGACCAGAGCGTCAGCAGAATCGATAGCCTCCGCGCCGGAAAGGTTGCCGGCTGCTATGGGGTTGATCGTGCCGTCTGCATCTGCAGAGAAGAGCACCGTGGTATCGAAGCCGTGCTTTTCCGCGAGGATCCTCGCCATCAGCGGCATAGCCTCCTCGGAACGGTATTCCTCATCACCGGCGAGCAGCACCACGTGCTTGCCTTTACCCGCTCCCTCACCGCCCGTGAATTTCAGGAAACCGTTTCCTGCTTCGAGTTTCACCTCTGCGAAAGCCACTCCCATCGCAAGCCCGCAAACCACGCCAATCCAAATTTTTAATTTCATGATGGAATTGATACTTCCGTCGGATCGTAAATCACTCAAGAAATTAAATGAATTTGCCCACTGGTGCTGGCACGCCTCACTTCTCGCCCTGTCCCACATCGTTTTTCTTTGCGGCGAGCCATACCCGTTCTAGGCTTCACCAACGATGACTCCCGAACTCCAAGACCTCTTCGCTTTCCTCTCCTTCCCCAGCGTCTCCACTGATTCAAATCACAAGTCCGACGTCCGCGACTGCGCGAACTGGATCGTCGGGAAACTCTCCGCCGCCGGGATGGACACACAGCTTCACGAGACGCCCGGCAACCCCATCGTGGTAGCCCGCAACGCCCACAAAGCGGACCGGAAAACCGTCCTCATCTACGGTCATTACGATGTCCAGCCGGTCGATCCGCTGAATCTCTGGGACAGTCCACCTTTCGCCCCGGAAATCCGCAACGGGAAAATCTGGGCACGCGGCTCCACTGACAATAAAGGCCAGA
Source organism: Prosthecobacter debontii (assembly GCA_945862245.1). Lineage (GTDB taxonomy): Bacteria > Verrucomicrobiota > Verrucomicrobiia > Verrucomicrobiales > Akkermansiaceae > Luteolibacter. The sequence goes on along the minus strand of CAMAXN010000001.1, from coordinate 177,820 downwards.
TGCTCGCCCATATTCTCGGCGTAGAGAAAACCCTCGCGGAAAAAGGCGAGCTGCCCGTGAACATCATCCTGCTTTTCGAAGGCGAGGAGGAGATCGGCTCCCCGAACCTCGCGCCTTTCCTAGAAAAACATAAGGCCGAGCTCGCCTGCGACATCATCGCGATCTCCGACACCGGAATGGTCGCGCCAAATACCGGCACGCTCGGCTATGGACTCCGCGGCATCGCCTGTTGCGAAGTGAAAATCACCGGCCCCGCGCGCGACCTGCATTCCGGCATTTTCGGCGGAGCCGTCGCCAACCCCGCCACCGCCGTTGCCCGCTTGGTATCCTCGCTGCACCTGCCTGATGGCACGGTCGCCATCGAGGGCTTCTACGACGACGTCCGCCCGCTCGAACCCTGGGAACGCGAAATGTGGGCGAAAGTTCCCGGCGTTTCCGACGAGGACTACCTGAAAGTCACCGGCTCCCCCGCCACCTTCGGTGAACCCGGCTACAACTCCGCCGAGCGCGTCTTCGCCCGCCCCACCGCCGAGGTGAACGGAATCGGTGGCGGCTACCAGGGCGAGGGATCGAAAACCGTCATCCCCGCCGAGGCTTTCGTGAAATTCTCCTTCCGCCTCGTCCCCGACCAAGACCCAAAAACCATTCTCCAACAGGTCAAAGCCCATCTGGAAAAACACTGCCCGCCCGGCGTGAAACTAGAGATCGAGATCGGCCACGACGGTAAGCCCTACGCCTGCGATCCGCATTCCGATTTCGGAAAAGCCGCCCAGCGCGCCCTGAAACGCACCTTCCCCGGCGAGCCCATGCTCATCCGCGAGGGCGGCTCCATCCCCATCGTCCAAGCCTTCCGCGATATCCTCGGAGTGGACACCCTCCTCCTCGGCCTCGCCCTCGCCGACGCCCAGATCCACTCCCCCAACGAAAATTTCCCCATCGAAAACTTCGAGGCCGGCATCCGCCTCAACCAGGCCTTGCTTGAGGAGCTGGCAGCAGATGCTTCTTGAAAACGCGGCTCAACGTATTACCGTAATACCCATGACTACGGTGAGTTTTAAAATCGAAGAGGATAAGCTCAAGGCTTACCGGCGCCAAGCGAAGGCAGCCGGACTTTCACTATCTGAATTCATCCGCCGAAGAATGGATGGCGAGGTGACATACAATAAGCCAAAGACCCCCAAAACCGTGATCGCAAAATACTCGGGAGTAAGGGTTTTCGCCGGAGATCCCAGCTACATTCCCCTGACCAACGAATCGGTGAAAGAAATGCTCTCCGATTTCCCATGAACTATCTGCTTGATGTCAACGTCATGGTGGCATGGGGATGGGCGGATCACACCCATCATTCCAGAGTGGACCGATGGATCACCGGCATGGCGGAATCCACCGCCTCCCTTTTCCACACCACATCCATCATCGAGCTTGGTTTTGTCCGCGTTTCGGCGCTGCGAAGTAATGGCGAGGTGTCTATTAAGAAAGCTGTGGATGTGCTCCGCAGGCAACGAGCACGGCTCGGCGACCACCTCATGCTTCTCCCAGACGATCTTTCATCCTGCCGCGACTTTCCCGCCTGGTGCAAGAACCCCAAACACACCACCGACGCCCACCTTCTCGCCCTCGCGGAAAAGCACGGACTCCAGCTCGCCACCCTCGACACCGGCATCCCCGGCGCGTTCGTCATCCCATGACGTATGAGAATCCTTGCCCAAGAAGGCTTTGAAATACACCGTAGTGTGTTTCCTGCGGATGAAATCAAATCTCTGAGAAAAGAGGCGGAGCGCATCTCCCGCGAGGCCGGCTCCGCGTGCATCCGCAACCCGCGCTCCCGCTCCACCATGTTCGCCGCGCTTTCCGAATCTCCGAATCTCCGAATCTCCGAATCTCCGAATCTCCGAAGCTCCGAAGCTCCGAAGCTCTTAGCGCTGTTGGAGGAACTGGCTATCTGATTCCCTACCGTGAAAGGTTAATTTAAACGCTGATCTTTTAAAACCATCGTCGGATTCGGGTGGATAGATTACGTTTAAGCACATTTCCGATCCGCCAAAACTCTCTTGTTTTACAAGCGATTCAGCCGCATTGAAAATTTCTGAAAAAATCCTTGTAAAGACTTCCTTTAATTCCTACTAGTTTGTCGTCTTTCGCATGAACCTTTCCAAAAAAGCAGAATACGCACTCCGCGCCACGATCCATCTCGGCATCGCGAGCGAGATCGGACTACATACAATCTCCGCCATCGATCTCGCTGAAGCCAACCGTCTGCCGGTGAAATTCGTGGAGCGCATACTCAATGAACTCCGTGAGGCTGGAATCGTGGATGCCAAACGTGGCAAATCGGGCGGCTATTTTCTCGCCAAACCCGCCGATCAGATTCGCATCGGTGATGTCGTCCGCCTGATAGATGGTCGCCTCGCTCCCATCTGCTGCGCGTCGGAAAACGCCTATCAGCGCTGCACCTGCCCGGACGAGGAGCATTGCGGCCTGCGCATGGTCATGATCGATGTCCGCAACGCTATCGCAAACATCCTCGACCGCTACACGATCGCCAATGTTGTTGAGGTCACCCTGCGCAAACTTCGCCGGGACGGTTTGCCGCACCCCTTCGCGTCTCTCATTGCCGAAAATGAAGCTCCCGTAAGCCACAAACGTAAGGCCGATCCCGCCGACGGATTCCTCGCCAGCCTCTCGCAAATCGCGCTCTCCACTCAGGAGAAATAACCGTCCAACGCCATGTCAGCCCCCGCAAAGGATTCCAAACCGCGCGAAACTTCCGACTCCAGCCATGAGTGGATGGATGTCGTGATGAACAAGATTCAGAATCTCCGCTTCGGCTCGGTTCAGATCACGGTTCATGAAGGCCGTGTCACACTCGTTGAAAGCATCGAGAAAACCCGCATCGCTGCGGAACCCTCCTCACAGACAAAAGCCCGCTGACCCGGGCGCTGTCACTATTTCCCCGGCCACCCTTACAAAGGAGCCATTTCAAAACACATATCTGCGAAAGCGTACCGGAACACCGGCCGCAGACGCTTTGCAGACACCGATGAACACAACACCACGGAGTAATTTCCGAAAAACAACGACGGCTCCGCCAGTCCGGAGAAAGAACATATCGAAATTCAACAGGAGGCTCCTCCCTCGCCTCCTCCCTATTCCCCTAATGGGATTGGCTGCGGTTGCCGCGAGAGGTGAACCGGTTTCCAAGGAAACCTTCGACTCCCTCTGGAGCCTGGCCACCCTCCATAAGGATGACAGCAATCCCATCCTTCAGGAGTTCAAGCTCCGTGGCAGATACCAGGGCCAGCTTCATTCCACCGATGCCGACCAGGGAGCGGACAGCGATTGGGAAGACCGGAGATCGAGGCTGGGGTTCGACGCAAAGCTTTTTGAAAAGCAGGTCGAGATCCGCCTGGATTTCCAGAGCAACGACGGCTTCCGTGATTTCTACGACGGACTGATGGATGCCTACATCCGCTGGAAGCCGACAAAGACCCTCACTTTCACGGCAGGAAAAACGAAGCCGCTGATCGGTCACTACGACTGGCTGGAGCCGACGATCACTCAACCGACCTTCGAGCGTTCGCAGATATTCAACCAGCTCAATATCAACCGGGCTACTGCGTTCACCGCAGAAGGTTCCGTTGACGCGTTCTCTTGGCGCGCGGGGATTTACTCGAACGATACCCCGGCCACCACCGGAGGAACCGGTTCCTTCGAGGACGGGGAGTTCGGCGATCTGGACGGCGGGATCGCATATTCCGCGGGCATCAGTTATGATTTCAAGGATCAGCTCGGAATCGACCAGGCCTTGGTGAGAATCGACTGGCTGCATAGCGACCGGGAAGCGGAGGATCTCGTGCTCGGGCGTTATGACGACATCCTATCAGGCACTTTCTGGGCAAAAGAAGGTAATGCCGCGCTCGTGGTGGAAGCCTTTCATGCTAGAGGCGGGGACGGAGCGAACACTGACGTCTTCGGTTTCTTCATCCAGCCGACCTATGACATCGTGCCGGGGAAATTCCAGCTCGTTGGCCGGTATTCCTATGCACAGAGCGACGGAGCAACGGGCGTCAGGCCGCAGAACCGTTACGAAACAACGGCAGGCGCCCTGCGCGGCGATAGCTACCACGCCATTTACGCGGGCGGCCAATACTTCATCTACGGCGACAAGCTCAAGCTCCTGGCTGGCGCGGAATACGCCGCACTCAGCCAGAACAGCGAGGCGGATCGTTACGACGGAACCACCTTCCTTGCCGGTCTTCGTCTCTCTTTCTGAAATTTTTTCTAACCAAACTAACAACTACTATGAAAATCGTAAACAAAAGCATTCTCCTCATTTGCTCCCTACTGGTTCTGAACTCCTGTGGGAAAAAGGAAAGCGGCGGCACCGTTAAACTGCTCAACGTCTCCTATGATCCGACACGTGAATACTATGTGGATGCGAACAAGGCGTTCACTGCGGAGTGGGAGAAGGCGAACGGAAAAAAGCTCGTCATCGAGCAATCGCACGGCGGCTCCGGCAAGCAGGCGCGGTCGGTCATCGATGGACTCGACGCGGATGTCGTGACACTGGCTCTCGCCGGTGACATCGACGTAATCTCCCGCGAGGCGGATCTTCTCCCGAAGGACTGGCAGTCAAAGCTCGCCGATAACAGTTCGCCCTACACTTCCACGATTGTTCTCGTGGTGCGCAAGGGGAACCCCAAGGGCATCTCCGACTGGGGCGATCTGGTGAAACCCGGAGTCCAGGTGATCACGCCGAATCCGAAGACCTCGGGCGGGGCGCGCTGGAACTACCTTGCGGCCTGGGCGTGGGCGGCGAAGGAATACAGCGGCGACGAGGCGAAGATCCTCGATTACATCACGCGGCTCTTCAAGAACGTGCCCGTCCTCGACACCGGCGCGCGTGGATCGACGACGACCTTCGCCCAGCGCGAGATCGGCGATGTTTTCCTTTCTTGGGAGAACGAGGCGTATCTGATCGAGAAAGAGTTCCCCGGGAAAACGGAGATCGTCTATCCCTCGATCAGTATCCTCGCCGAGCCGCCTGTCGCGGTGGTGGAGAAAAACGCGAAGAAGCACGGCACCTCAGAAGTGGCGCGCGCTTACCTGGAGTTTCTCTACACGGAGAAGGCGCAGGAGCTGGCCGGGAAACACTTCTACCGCCCTCGCAATGCGGCGATCGCCAAGCGTTTCGTGGACAAGCTCCCGCAGCTGCCGCTGGTGACCATCGACGCGGATTTCGGCGGCTGGGAAAAGGCGCAGAGGACCCACTTCGACGACGGCGGCACCTTCGACAAGATCTACCAGCCTTAACAGAAACCTATGTCCGGAAAACGCGTCATACCCGGCTTCGGGTTGTCCATGGGGTTCACGGTTCTTTACCTGAGCCTGATCATCATCATCCCGCTCGCCGCCCTGTTCATCAAGGCAGCGGGCTTGGGGCCGGCGGAGTGGTGGGAGATCCTGACCTCGCGGCGGGTTCTCGCCGCAGCGAAGCTGACCTTCGGCGCAAGCGCGGCCGCGGCAACGGTGAGTATGATCTTCGGCCTGCTGGTGACATGGGTGCTGGTGCGCTACGAGTTCCCCGGTCGGCGTATCCTTGACGCGATGGTCGATCTGCCCTTTGCCCTGCCGACGGCGGTGGCGGGTATCACGCTGACGCAAATGTATGCGCCGAACGGCTGGATCGGCCAGCATTTGGAAAAGGTTGGCGTCCAGGCGGCCTACAATCCCATCGGCGTGTTCATTGCGCTGACCTTCATCGGCTTTCCCTTCGTCGTGCGCACGCTGCAGCCGGTGATGGAGGATCTCGGAAAGGAAATCGAGGAGGCGGCGGCGACACTAGGGGCAGGCAGGTGGACGGTGTTTCGGCGCGTTCTGCTGCCGATGTTCGTGCCTGCGCTGGTCACCGGTTTCGCACTCGCCTTCGCAAGGGCGATCGGGGAGTACGGCTCGGTTATTTTCATTTCGGGAAACCTTCCGTTCAAGACGGAGATCCTGCCGCTGCTCATCGTCGCGCAGCTTGAGCAGTTCAAATACGAGGCCGCGGCGGTCATCGCGGCAGGCATGCTGATCGTTTCCTTCCTAATGCTTCTGATCATCAACCTCCTGCAACGCCGGCTTGACTGGCAGCACCGCTAGACCATGGAAAACCGACCCGTCACCACCGAATCGCCTTTCGTGAAAGGGCTGCTGATCACCTCTGCCGTGGTCATCCTAACGCTGTTCCTACTGATGCCGCTCTTCGCCGTTTTCGCGGAGGCATTCCGCAGGGGCTGGGAGGTTTTCATCGCCTCGCTGCATGAGGACGCCGCGCTCTCCGCCATCAAGCTGACGCTGCTCGCTGCGGCGGTTTCGGTGCCGCTGAATACCCTCTTCGGCCTCAGCGCGGCGTGGTTGGTGACGAAGTTCCGTTTCAAAGGAAGGGCGTTCCTGCTCTCGATGATCGATCTTCCTTTCGCCGTCTCGCCGGTCATCGCGGGGCTGGTGTGGGTGCTTATGTTCGGCGCGCAAGGGTGGTTCGGGCCGTGGCTGGCGGAGCGGGATATCGAGATTATTTTCGCGCTACCGGGCATCATTCTAGCCACAGTGTTCGTCACGTTTCCCTTCGTCGCGCGGGAGTTGATCCCGCTGATGGAGGCCCAAGGAAGCGATCAGGAGGAGGCCGCAGTCACGCTGGGCGCGAGCGGCTGGAGTATTTTCTGGCGCGTCACTCTGCCGAACATCAAGTGGGGCCTGCTCTACGGCGTGCTGCTTTGCAATGCCAGGGCGATGGGCGAGTTTGGCGCGGTGTCGGTCGTTTCCGGCCACATCCGCGGGAAAACCAACACCCTGCCGCTGCACGTCGAGGTGCTCTACAACGAATACCAGTTCAGCGCCGCCTTCGCCTGCGCCACGCTGCTGGCCTTTCTCGCGCTGGTGACGCTGGGGCTGAAAAGCCTGCTGGAGCAGGTCACCGGCCAAAAGGCGGGCGGCCATTGATTTCAGTTTTTCAGCATTTCAAAATTTCAGCTTTTACCTCTATGTCCATATCGATCAGATCCATCAACAAGACCTTCGGAGCCTACAAGGCACTGGAGGATGTTTCACTGGAAGTGCCCGACGGCTCGCTCACCGCGCTGCTCGGCCCGTCCGGCTCCGGGAAAACGACCTTGCTGCGCATCGTGGCGGGGCTGGAGTTCGCCGACGACGGACCAGGGAAAATCCTCTTCCACGGGCAGGACGTGGGAGGCGTCCCGGCGGGCAAACGCGGGGTTGGCTTCGTCTTTCAGCATTACGCGCTCTTCCGGCACATGACCGTCGCGGAGAACATCGCCTTCGGCCTCAGTGTGCTGCCGGGAAAGGACAAGCCGGGGAAAAAGGAGATCGCGGACCGCGTGAAGGAGCTGCTCGGACTGGTGAAACTGGAGGGACTTGAAAAACGCAGGCCGCACGAGCTTTCCGGAGGGCAGAGGCAACGCGTGGCTCTCGCGAGGGCGCTGGCGATCCGTCCGAAAGTGCTGCTGTTAGACGAGCCCTTCGGCGCGCTCGACGCCCAGGTGCGCAAGGATTTGCGGAGATGGTTGCGGCAGTTCCACGACGAGATCGGCCTCACGACGCTTTTCGTCACCCACGACCAGGAGGAGGCGCTGGAGCTTTCCGACGAGGTCGTGGTCATGCGCAACGCCCGCGTCGAGCAGGTCGGCGCGCCGCAGGAAGTGTATGACAAGCCACGCAGCCCCTTCGTGTATGAGTTCCTCGGCAACGTGAATAAGCTGAAGAAAAGCGAGGGGAAATCCCGCTACCTGCGGCCGCATGAGATCGAGGTGGTCTTCGCCGCCGAGTTCGATCCGCGCACGGATGTGATGGGAAAGGTGCTCCATCTCTTCTCCGCAGGCCCGGTCGCGACGTTGAGCCTAAAGCTCTCCGACGGGCAGTTCGTGGAAGTGGAGCTTTCCCGCAAAGCCCTCGACGAAATGGCTCTCGACAAAGGCGACGAAGTGGCGGTGCGGCTGGCGGAGGGGTGAAACTCGTCAGCAGAGGCGGAGGCTACTTCTTTCCCACGGTCTCCTTGACCTTGCCGCTGATGGCTTCAGCCCAGATGTCGTAGCCTTTGGCCCTATATGCAGGAAATCGTGCATGACCTCCTTGCTGATGGTGTCGTCGGCTGTCAGGTTTTTCACGCTGATGTCCATGTATTCCAGCGATCCGCCGTCGAATTTAGGAGCCGGGATTCGTTTGAATCAGGCGCTACTGGAAGAGCTGGCGGCAGATGATCCTTGAAAACGCGGTTGCGCGTATTATCGTAACACACATAACCACCTTGTAAATGCATGCTTGGCAGTTTATTGGTCGATCCAGCGGTCGCGTACTCGTGTTCGCCGTAGCTTTCTTGACCGCCGTAGCCTCAGCGAAGGAGGTAGCCAAGGAGGAAGCCTTCTTGCCCTTCGTAGCTTCAGCGAAGGAGGCGGCGAAGATTGGAGGGCGGGGAAATGGGGGTTTCAATTTGTCAAATTGCGGGTTGGCGGGGCGAATCCCGCACCGGAGTCCATCGCGTAGAGGAGATTCTTTTTGGCAGAAAAAATCATAACGAGGCGACCCTGGGGTGCCTTAAGAATTTCAAATCCCGAGAGATCACTCGGAAACCAATCTGGTTTTGGCGCAGCCTCTTTGTATTTAAGTGGCTCAGTCGATGGGGATAGCGAAAAAGGATTGGTTTGAAGCCATTCTGAGAGTCCGGGACTGGGCTGGACTGCGAGAAACCACTGCCACTCGCGCACATCTTTGCCTTGTTCAGACCATTCGCGGCGCTCGGCATGGAGGATTTTGTCGTCGCTGTCGGGTCGCCGCCAGAAGGCTTTTTGGAAAACGAGCCTCGGGTCGGTGGATGTATTCAAAACCAACTGGTCGGAAGGAGATTGGGGGATTTCCGGAGGCTTGGTGGTTTTTTGGGTTAAAAAAACGATGCCCCCGATGGCGAGGAGTACTCCTGCTGCCGGCATGAGAAATCGCTTTTTCATGATAGCCAGATACTTAATTTCCAGAATTCGAGTAAGTTCTCAGGAAGAGCTTGATGTCGCTTACGGAATTGATGAATCGGTTGAGTCCATCCTGTTCATTATTGAGTAGGGAATAGGCAGGGATCACGATCTTCCAGCGGGTATTCCAGACGCTGCGGCCGATGAGGCGGGAGTTGGTGAATTCGGCCGGCATGGAGCTGTAGAAGTAGGCGGGATCGTCCACCGCCCGGAAAGCCTGATGCTTGCGGGTGATCCAAAGTTGCTCGTTGAGCGTGCCTTGAGGGCTGAAGACTTGCAGGGCAGAGAAAGCGGTGGCGCCGAGGTTCTTGGGCAGAGGCAGTGCCTGATCACGCACCTCCCAGCTGCGGATGAGATTGACGTCACCCAGCGGCGGCGCGCGCATGACGTCGGCGCCGGTCGGGATCAGGTAGGCGTAAGGCGTGGCGCTGAGGGCGTTGGCCGATGAGCTGGCCGGGCCGGCGGCACCGGGAATACCGATGGCATAGGGATCCATGCCGTTGTAACCCTTAAAAATAAGGCCCGAGGAGAAAATCTTGGTGGCAAAGGTGGACTGGGAGTAGGCGTGGTCTCCGGCGGCAAGTGGCCAGCCAAAGAAATTGAGCCCCTGCTCGATGCTAGTGCCGAACTCGATGACGATACCGGGCACGGAACCACCATTGGTCTTGGAAATGTTCAAGCAGGACCTGGCGACGTCGGGGTCATTGAGGACGTTACTCATCACGTTCTGCTGGAGGGTCTGTTTCCAAAGCGTGTTGTCGTCGGCGGTGGGCTGGTCAGTGCGGATGCGGAAGAGCTCCTGGCGCAGGGAGAACACGGTGCCGTTGCGATCTGGGTTATTGAAGCCGAGGCGGCCTTCGACGATCGACCACTCGTCGCGCAGGTTCGCGAGGCATGAGGCGAGACCGGCGTCACCTAGACCCGTTTCAATGGGATTGTTGCCGCTGAAGTCGCCCAGGCTGTAGGTTCTGACGATGTCATCTATGAAAGACGAGCCCTCGGTCGAGCCGAGCAGACCGGTCTCGTAGTCGTAGGATTTGGCCGCGCAGTAGGTGTAGGTCTGGGCGAGGTCGAAGAGTGACTTGTATTGAGACAGTGCCTCGTTGCGGAGATCCCGGTAGAGCAGGTCGTTCGTCCGGTGACCTTGGATTACGGCGGCAGTGCGCTGGCGGAAGGTCTCGCGCTCGGAGAGGATGTGATTGGCTTCGGCGAGCAGGCGGGCGACCTGCTCATTGGTGCGCTGGAGTTGGGTGAGAGAGCGATTTATCTGGTAGCTGGTTGCCGTCATTTCCTCGAACAGACGCTGGAACTCCAAGACCTGCTTCTTATCGCTTTGGGAAATGGAGACATCATCTAACATGGCCTGGGCCTGAACCTCGAGTTCCGCTGCCTTGCTCTCAAGCTGGCTGGCGGCAGTTTCGATTGTATACGACAGGATATCCTCAGCATAACCGGATACAGCACCTGATAGCTTGGCCAAACCGCGTCCGATAGAAGCGGTGTCAAAGGCGAAGGGCCCGGTAACGGTGGGGATACTCTCGGCAACCGCATCGGCGAGATTTACTGCATAATCTGCAGCAGCGATAGCCTGGGCCGAGTAGTTCGTGAGCATGTCCGCGGCTGTGGCATAGCTACTGGCCTCGGTGTTGAGTTTATCCCCGGCGGCAATGGCTGCGTCGTAGGCTTCAATCGTTTCAGTATAGAGCTGATAAGCCCGGTCGAAATGTGCCTTTTTGTTATTAAACGTATTGGTGGCCTCCCGCAAATCAACTTGGGCGGCATAGGCATCGAGCAGGGCGGACTGGAGTTTGCCGGGTTGGCCGCGTTTACCGTAGCCGGAAGGCGGGAACTGGCCGAGGCTGTAACGGGATATCTCATAGGTGCGTATAGTGTATTGGGACGGATCGTAGACGCGATTATAAATACTCTCAATGGACCAATCGAGGAACGGATCGGTGTTGATCGGTTCGTTGAAGTTCACCGTTACTGTTCCGCTAGTATCAACCAGGGTGGAAGGCTTATCGATGAAGTAGTAGTGATAAAGGTCTGGGCCGGTATAACCTTGGGCGTAGAGCTTGCCCGCGCCGACATCGCCGGGATAGGGCGTGCCAAAGAGCGTCGAGAGCTCATATTCGTAGGCGGATTCCTGGCGGCTCACCGCGTCGTTATAGTTATCGAGGTTATCATTCTGGCTGCGCTGCAACTGGTTCATCAGCCCCGCTTGTTTGAATGCGTTTTTGGCGTTTACGGCGGCGGCTACGGCGCGATCATAGATCTGTTCGAAATTCGATTTACCGGCGGCGAGTTCAGATGGAGAAATGTCGAAGGTCATGGCCCCGGGGGCGAGCCCAAGGTCGTTCATGTGGGCTTGGGTCGAGACGGCGAGCGTGAACGCTTTGTCAGCGCTCGTGATCAGTTCATTAATCTCCGGAACCGTGGTGCGGTCTATCTTCTGGATGCCCTCGTTAATGTTGTCCACGTCCGGCAGCATGGCGTTGGCCGAAATCCAGTTGAAGTAAGAACCTTGCATGATGCGGGAGGACCACTCATCGCTGCCCCAGTAGCGGGTCTGCCCGGATGAGGAGTTGTATTTACCGTCATCCATGTGGCTCCAGCCAGATGCTTCATCGTCAACGTACTCCTTGCGAACGGTGAAATCGAGGATGTCCACGCCGGAGCGGGCGAGTGCAGCAGCGGCAGCGGCGAACTTGCGCTCGTCCTGATAATCAACCTGCACCGTCTGACCGAGGACGGTGACGCCTTCTGTGCTAGGGGTCCAGGTAAAGGCTGGCGAAGTGAGCAGCTTATAATACCCGGTAAGAGCGGTCAGGTAGTGACCGTAAGCGTCGCCGTGGCCCTGCGGGAACATGTGCTGGGCGTCGGCGGCGTCGAGCACGCCGTCGGCGTTGACGCTCCCGGACTTCTCTTTGATATTATAATTCGTAGCGTAGATCGGCTCGCCGGAGTTTATTCCATTGGTATAGTTCCAATACATGCGGTTGTAGGATGGACTTACCTTCACACCGGGGCTTGAGAAGTCGTCGCGACCGCGGAGCAGGCCGAGGGTCTCGTCAATCAGCGTGGCAACTTGGCTCTCGAAGGAGAAGCGAGCGGAACTGATGTCACTTTGGCCGCCGGGGTTGGTGATTTGGATGGTAGGGTTTTGCGCATCGTCCCAAGCCTCGTTGCCGAGTGTCATGTAGAGATCGTTCAAGTAACCGGCGACGAGCAGGAGGGTGCTGTTCACCGATTCGGTGGTGGTGCCGGCGTCAATGCTCTGGGCCTTGACGCGATTGAGCACCGTCTCGTAGATTTCGATCAGGCCGAAGTCTTCGATGTTGTCCAGATTGAGGGCGACGTCGCCCTCCCAGCGTGAGCCTGCCTGGGTGAGGATGCTCACGTCGGTGCTGACCGGATTATTATAGAGATCGGTCTGGCGCTGGTTGAAGGGATTGATGCCATCGAGGACGCGTTTGACCCAGCTTTCGATCAGCACGGGTGGCATCCAGTCGCTGTAAGTCGTTCCGGTAACGAGATTGGCAGAGGACTTGGCGCGGTAGCGCATGGTGAAGTAATTATCACCGAAAACCAGCAACGGGTTGCCCAGCGGCGAACTGGCCGAGCCGCCGATTACGATGGTGTTGGAGAAAGTGCCATTGGGCTGAATCCATTGCGAACCGGTGGCGGAGACCTGGTCGATGCGGTCAGGGGTGTGGATGCGGAAATCAACCGCATGGGCCGGGCTGGAAACGCCCTGCGTCGAATACAGCGCGACTTCGATGCGGTTTTCGCCGACAACAAAGGAGGCGGGATCGATTTCAAATTGATAACTTAGACCCTCCGGGCTCGCGACCAGGCCAGTGCGTGCGATGGTCAGGGGCAGGCCGCCGGGGATGGTGGCTGCGGTGGGTAGTTCATAAGCGAGAACAGGGACGTTGTTCACGTAAACCACGAAGCCGTCGGTGCTATTCAGATTGGCACTGAAGACCACCTGCGAAGGTTGGTAGGTAAGCGTCAATCCGGCATTGCTCAGCAGGATGCTCCCCGGGGGGCTAGAGGTCCCATTATAGGAAGCATTGTTAATCGAAAAACTCGACGAGAGGGTGGTCGCAGTGGCTGAATCATAGTTAAGCGGCGCGACGGTCGAGGGATTGGCGGCGGGGTTGGCGAGACGCTTCCAGCCGTTGGTCGTGCTGGTGCCAAGCTTACGGGTGGTGGTGTAAGTATAGATCGGCGGATAGCTGCCGCTCACCGAAGGCGAGTAGCACCACTGGAATTCATAATTCTCGGGGTGGGCGGCAAAGTCGCCACTGTGACGCAAGGTGGTCTGCTCGTCGAGCGGATTGGAGGCTGAAATGACCTTCAAGTCACCTTGATACAGAGTGTCTGTGACCTTGATGATGGACATGCTTACGGGCTCGCCTTGGGGGGTAAAGGCCTCTCCATCGCCGAAAAGCAGCGTAACGTAACCCTTGCCCTGACCGAGCGAGGTGAGCGCGTAACTGTCCACCGCCGTCTCGCTGGATGCGATCTCGGCGAGCGCTTGGGCGCCGACGTTGACGGTCTTGGTGGTGTCAGGAATGTAAGTGCCGGGCCTGGCAGGATCTTCTTTAAACGTTTCCACATCGGTGGAAAGGGCCGTAATGGCGGCGTCCCACTTGGCCTTGTCGGCGTCGTTGGATGTCACGAGACCCTTGAGTGCGGCGGTGTCATCGGGACTGAGAGCATTGAGATTCAGGTAATCCTCGCCGGCGATGGAGTTGACGAACTCACCGTTCAACTGAAAGCCGCCAATGGAGCCCAGGTTGGGATCGTAGTAGAAGCGTTGCTGCAGGTGCGGCCGCGCCAGCTGGAAGTAGGTTTTCCCATTTTGCTGGGTGGTCTTGAGCGAGGCAGGGAGGGCGGTGAGGCCCACGCGGGCATCGTCGAGCAGGACGGTCTTGGCGCGGGTGGGGTCATGGAGGGTCGCGCTGGGCTTGGACGTGCCATCTAGAGCAATCGACTGTTGATACAAAATGCGTGCGCTGGTCTGGCCGCGAACGGCGGGGAGGCCAAACTTGGACAAGGTAAGGGTCTCGGCCGTGGTCAGTGTAGGCGGAGCGGAAGGCCACTGCGGACGGTAGAGGACCGTGAGAGGCGTGGCGGTGATGGGGTCGCCCTGATAGACGCCGTTGGAGACGGGGCGCAAGTAGGGCAGGATGGTTCCCACGGCGGGCTGAGCGCGGTTAGGGAACACGAAGTCGCTTCGCATCGTATAATAAAATTGCATGCCCAGCGCGGTGGCGCTAGAGGCGCGGATCCAGTCAATATCAAAGGTCTGGCTGGTGGCGGTGACGGGATCGATGCGCAGGGCGTTGATGGTTTTACCCGTCCAGTCTGGAGAGTTAGAGACATCGAAAGAGAGCGTCTGCCAGCCACCCGCACCGGTGTAGTTGGCATTCCGGATGCGTGAGCCGCCATAACCGCCATCCTCGTTACCCCAAAAGAGCTGGACCGTGACGTTGGCGGAGGCCTTCATGCGAAGCTGGATCAGCGGCACCGATGAACCGGCGAAGGAGGTAAGGCCGGAGGTATTAATCTGAACGTCGCCATTGCCTGTGGCGGCACCGCTAAACGCACCATTCGTGACGGCGATGGTGCCCGTATTAAGGTTTTGAGTCCAAATACCACGGTCATTCGCCGTGTCGAACTCGGAGTTGACCAGCGGTGCGTAGGCGGGCAGGCCAGCAGAAGTAGCGTCATCATGCGGACCGCGATAAACCCAATCGTAGCCCTTGCGATCCTTAAATGTGAAAGCCGTATAGAGCGACGGGGTTCCGGAAACTGGAGCGGTATCACGGTAGCTGGCACCCGGATCGACTTCCAGATTTCTCACCGAGCCACTCGAGGGATCCACCGGCAACGGTAGCAAAGGCAGCGGCTGTGGGGAGAGTTGGTTCAACATCGTGCCAGCGGTCACCGAGTAGTCGAAACGGTAGGTCGCATTCTCGCGGAGAACCTCGAAAACGGACATCGCGGGACGATCATCGGCAGGGTCGGTGTATTGAATGAGGATGCGAGGCAGCGAGGAGAAGGCGGGACTGCTGGTAGCGTTGCCGCTGATAATATTCAAATCATCTCGAAGGGCGTAACCCCGTCCACCGAGCATCAAAGCGTGTTCTTCGTTGGGATTATAACCCACCTTGCTGGTGTCGGGCTGATTATAAATCGTTCCAGATGCAACGTAGGTGGCGAGGGAGTCAGTGCCTTGGTTCGAAGCCATGACCACGTCCTGCGTGGAAGCAGAGTCGCGATAAGCCAGCGCATAGCGGCCAACTTTCGCCGGGAGATACAGATCATTGAACTCGGAGGAAGGCGCGGGGTATTTCTTGAACCACCAAACTGTCAAACTGGACGCACTGCTAGGAAGAGCATTCACCGGGATGATCGCACCTTTCTCAGCCTCGGACACACCGTTGGCGAAGGGATCGATGTATGCGGTGGGAGAATAGTAAGTGCCAGCCGCGACATAGCCCGCGAGGGTATTGGTAGCTGAAGGCGGGTTGATACGTTCACCAACGTAAGCGGTGCCGGTGACCGCAGCGGCGCCGTCACCTTCCTGATAGCCCAGGCGCCCGTCGGCTTGGGTCATCAACGGCACATACCAGACGCCGCCGTTGTTACCGGTGAACTTGAGCAGGGAGCGGTTGAGTTGATCCGCCTCGCCATTAAAATCGACCAGCAGGCGCTGGGTGTTATTGTCCATCAAGGCATCGCCTTCCGAGGAATCCTGATAAACAATCTGCGGAATTTTGCCACCGATGAAGGCAATGCCAGTGCCAGAAGTCTCCGAACTGCCGGCAGGGGCGACTGTATTTTGGGCGTAGCTGGTAATATTAACGGGCCATACTTGCAGATATTTATTGAGATAGACCGGCCATTCGATCGAAGTCCTCGCGGAGGATGTCGCGCCGGTGGGAGGAATCGCGATGGACTTGGGTGTCAACCAGTAGAATGTCTCGCGGTCCTCGATGTCGTTTTCCCGTTCCGCGTAATAGGCGAGAGATCCATTTGGGAGAGTGACGGAACTATAATAATTCACCGAGCCTGAGGTCGCTGTGTTGACAGGCGAGGCAACGAGCGTCGTGTCAGGGTCGAACGAGACGCTATCATAGGGACGTAGCTGCGAACCGAGCTCGATGGTGACGGTGCTGGGTCGGAGGGCTTGCTGGACACTTACGATATCCATGCCGAGGAATTCGTAGGTTCCGTCAGCACGGAGGGTGCCGAGGTATTCGATCAGGATGCGGCCGGTGACATTGTAGGCATGGAGCCGGCGGGTGCCGCCGGTGGTATCAAACCACACGGTTCGTAGCTCGGCGGAGTCTCCAGTGGTAGCAGGGGTACCGGCGACCACGTATTCGCTGGTAACTCTCTGTGGGAATACATTGCTGAACACCGGATTAATCGTCCCAATGATTCCAGTGGGGATGACCACCTGCGGACCGTTGAAACTGCGCTCCGTCCAATACAAATTGCGAACTGGGTTGGAGGTGGCGGAGGAAACTGCGAAGCGTTCTTTGAAAAAAATGTAACTGTTCGTCGTAGCGTCGGGCACGCTGGAGCGCCAAGTCACCTCGACCGTGCCGGGGGTGCTGGCGAAAACCTCGCGGGCATGGGGGCTGTAATAATAGGATGTAAGGGTGCCAGAGGCCAAGGCAGGGATCGCCGAGGATTCGCCGGTGCGATAATCCGTGGCAGCGCTGCCAGATGGGTTCGACAGGATTTCCTCGGGACGGACCGGTTCGGTGCGCCAGAAACCGGCGGCGCTGGTATCCTTGGTGGTTCCGTTCAAGGCGATAATGGACGAAGGCGGAGTAATGCGGTCGCCATAGAAGTAGCGGGGCACGCCGGAAGCAAAGGTAGTGCCGGTGCTGGAGTAAATGAGTTTGATGCCCGTATTGGAGCTGGCCGGGTAACCCGAGGCAACTGGACCGGAGGAGGCAGAGGTCTCGACCCAGTTCGCGAACTGAGGCGTGATCGTGGGATCGCCGGTCGAGGGCAAATTCGGGCCGACCGGAGTGTAATGATTGGGGACCGCACTAAGCCGGTTGTATGCCCCGCTCTTCACTTCATACTGGGCTTGGAGGGATGCCCCTCCACCCAATATGATTAGGAAGATGGCTAATAAGCCCAGTCTTCCTCTCAGGCATGCCGATGAAATTCGGTTCATAGAAAAATGGCGCTGGGCGTTTTTTACTTAATTGCCATTCGAAAGCCGCGCTTCGAGCTTCTCGAGACGAGATTCCAATTGCTTGATGGTTTGCGATTTCGCGTCGAGTTCCGAGCGGAGTTTGGAAAACTCGTCATTTGACTTGGCGGCCACAGTATCCAGATCACGGTCGAGCTGCTGTGTGGCAGAGACATTGAGCATGGAAATGGCATCATAATCTACCGCGCGGAAATCTTTTACAATCCTACCGTAGACAAAAACATTACCGCTCGCCAAATCCGCATCCACCTGAAAGCCATCAGCTCGAACGGCCGTGACCTCCGCTTGGATTTCTCCCTGCTCCGTGATCAACTTGACTTTTTCGCCCACCGACAAATTCGTCGCAAGCTGCACCCAACCATTCGTGATAGCAGCTTCTGCATAGATGTCGGGGATCGGGCTTTCTAATTTTCTAACTGCCTGAGGGAAAACTTTCTCGACTTGTTGGGCGATCACTTTTTTATTCTTGGAACTCCCATTCCTAACGCTATCTTTGTAGTGAAAGTCCGTGATCTGAATCTTCAAGAGGGTTTCCAAATCCTTCTCTGCGTCTGAGAAATTCTCGATGACTTTGATTCTTTCATCCGATTGCAGATAGATAAGATCGGCTAAAATACCATTCGATACGATAAGGCTAAATGCGTCGTTATAACTCGTGTAAGACGTGTTGCTCCATCCATCACCGGTCCCTGTTGCATTTCTCCAGTAGGACACGCTCGATCCTGTGCCGGAAATATGAAGAGGAGCATTTGGGCTGTTCGTTCCAATACCAACATAGCCATTGCTTGCAATACGCATCCTTTCGCTATCTTGTTGCTTGAAAATAATCGGCTCGTTGCTATTGTCGCCGGTTTGTATGATCAGGCTGCCATTATCATCTGTGCCCGTGCCATAGATCTTCCAATAATCGTTGTTCGCCATGCTCGCAACGATGCCGGTATCGTTGGAATCGAACCTCAGCCAGCCGCTATTGATCGTTAATTTTTCGCTGGGACCATTCGTGCCGATGCCGACGTTGCCATTACCCTTGACGCGCATGCGCTCGGTGAAGTTCGCGGAAGAGCCGTAACCGAAGGCGACGTCCGCCCCGGCGGAATCGGAGTAAAATTGTAGCAGATTACTCTGCATACCGATACCGTAGTGCGAGGTGTTCTGCCCGAAGAGGCTGATCTTATTACCAAGCGAATCTGCAAAGCTAAGCGGGTGACCGGGGGCAGTCTGGCCGATTCCGACGTTGCCAGCGCCCGTGATGGTTAGCTTGGTGGCGGAGCTGAGAGAGCTCCACGAGTTGCTGATCTTGAATTTTTGACTGTCGGCGTTGTCGATGCCCATGGACCAGCCGGTCACCCCATTCACGTCCATCGAGAAGAAGGGGTTACCGGCGGAACTGCCAGCGCTACGCACGCCCACAATGGCATTTTGATTGGCGGAATTCGTTGGGTTGACAACAAACAGGCCGTTGCTGTCGGGGTTAGTGCTGCTCCCGGCGACAACATTCAACGGAGCAGTCGGGGAAGAAGTACCGACACCGACACTGCCCGAACTGCGGTAAACACTGCTGCCACTGACACTCCAGAGGCCGACTGAGGCCGTATCAATCTTGGCCGCCGTCACGGCGCTATTGGCGAGGTCGGCGGTGACGATGGTCGAGTCAGCGATCTTGGCGCTGGTGACGTTGGAATCGGCGATCTTGCCCGTGGTGATGTTCGAATCGGCAATCATCCCGGTCGTAACGGCGCTCGAGGCAACCGACTCTGCGACGAGCGCACGGAGAGAATAAGCACCGGCCACGAGCTGCTGGCGGGGCGAGATTTCCGCGTCGGTGGTACCGGCGTTGCCATCATCCACCGTCACGCCGAGGTAGTAGTTAACGTTGGCGGGGTTGGTCGAGGCATTGAGGATATCTGGGATTTTCTTGTAAGGGGTAGGCGCGGGCGAGCTAGGACCGGTGATGCCGGAGATGCCGGTGCCGTTGCCGATCAGCACACTGAACTCGCCGCCGGAGATGGTGACGGTCTGGGTCTCGGCCCAGACGGCAGTGCCACCGGACGAGGCGGTGTAGAGCTGGAACTTTACCGCCCGGTTGACGGGGCTGGAATTGCCGACGAGCGTGCCGGTGGCATCGGTTACCCGACCTTGGTAGCTCAATAACGCGGGCGTGGTGGAAGTCTGGGCCAGCCCTGCGGTGGCGCCGAGCAACGAAAAAAATACAGCTAGAATTTTTGATTTCATGAGAGTTTAATAAGGATTGGTTAGAAAAGGATTAAGGGGTGGTCAGGTCGATGTCCGCGCTCTCCGAGAGGCGGCGCATGGCGAAGGTGCCGGAGACCGAAAGCATTGCTTTATTCAAGCCGGTCAGGGTCTCGGTGTAATTACCACCAAGCACGGTGGTGCCCCAGCCGGTGACGGTGGACCCGTCAGGTGGGGATGAGGTGAAGCTAAACGTGCACGCGCGCACGATGGTGTAGCTCTCCTGACCCGCGGCGAGGGGCGTAGCGGAAAAACGGGCGTCTAGATTGTCGTGATCAGGGTGATAGGTGTGGACGAAAGGATTTAGCGGGTCGTTATAACTATGGGTAATATTCCAAAGCACCGAGGAGCCGGCGGCGAAAGTGGCGTTTGAGGTGGAGGCGGTGATAGTCGGGGAACCGGCCGGCATCATCGGCATGTAAAAACGCATCGGCTTCACATCCGACGTGCTCGCGCCGAGCACGCGGGACTCGGATATGGCGAGACCGAGCGGATTGCCGGAAGTCACCAGGCGCCCGGAGAAGGCTTGGCGAAGCATTCGGGCGTTTCCGGCGCTATCCAGATGCATTAGGACGGGGAGAGTGAAGGGCCGGGTGGTGGTGTCGCCGGAGCTCGTCAGGGTGCTCGACACTCGGGCCACCTGCGCTCTGGCGATCCAAAGCCCGGCGGCGGTCGCCGGCTGCACGCTCACCGGCAAGCGAACGTCGGTAAGACCGGCGGAGTCCTTGATGCGAAGGATCGAAGCGTAGAAATCCGATGAAGTGGTCGAGAGAGACGCGCGGTTAACGCCAAAATCGAGGTTGGCGCGCCCGCCGGCTGCCACTGTCACTGTGTAGGCCGGCGAAGAACCGGTGGCGAGGATCGCGGTCTCGTCGTAGCTGTTGGTCGTGCTGTTAAACACTCGCTTGGTCAGCGGCACCGCGCCGCGGATGGCAGATTGGCCGGTCGGGGCTGCCTCTGAGCCATCGAGCGAAATGGTGAGGGTGATGCTGCTGGTGGTGCGATTCATCACGCCGACGGTCAGGGCGGAAGCCGTACGGCCAAAAAGCAGGCCGCCAGAGCCGGGCACCTCGTATTCGATCGGGCCGGAGAAATTGCTCACCGTCGCGAGGTTGATCCAGTAAGCCTTATCCGGATCGAGCCGCTCGGTGGTATTGACGACTTGCAGAGGGTTGGAGCCGCTCAACGCGCCGCCCACGTATTTATAAACCCCGGTGCCGCTGGGCAGGCCGGTGTTGCTACCGTTGATGAAACTGGCGAAATAATTACTTAGGATGGGCCAGGATGAACTGGTGCCGGCGGAGGGAAAGCCCATGAAATTCGAGCCCGAGATCAGCCAAGTGTTGGCCGGAGAACGCGCCTGCTGCTTGATCGTGATGGTCGTGGCAGAGCCGGCGTTGTTGATCAGGTAGGCCGAGCTCGCGACCATGCGCTGCAAGACCTGCTCGGTGGCATCGTCGCGCTTCCACACCGTCCACTCGTCGCTGTTGGTGGTCGGGGTGGAGGGACTGCTGGAAAATTGGATCTTGTCCGGATTGGGATTCCAGCGCCACACCTCGGTGATGTTTGTGTTGGAAGCAAAAAGCTCCGACACGGTCGTGTAAGACGCATCACCGTGCAGCCAGATGCCGTTCCAGCCCGCCGCGAGCGAGTAAGTCTTGGAATACCATTGGGCAGAGAGGGGGGAGAGCGCCAAAAGGAAGGCACCAAGAAGAAGGTAATGACTTTTCATCGGACTTGAAGGCGGTATAAGGTTTGCGCCTCGGCGGCGTCGCGGGGAGTGAATGCAGTGACCACGCCGACGCCGGTGGCGGTGTAGACGGACGAGGCGACGGTCGCCTCACCCACGGTAAAGTCGGCCGGCGTCCAAGTCCGGAGATCGGTGCTTTTCTCGAGCCTATAGACCTTGTTGGTGATGGCGAAGAACTCGAAATCCGAGCGCGTATCGATCGACTGGGTGATTTTGAGATAGAAGGTCTCGGTCGCGTCGGCGGCGTAGGTGCCCGCGATGTATTCAGTGAGGTTGCGCACCCCGTCGCCGTCGAGATCCCCGGTCGGAGTTATCTGCGCCAGATCAGTCGTGTCCAGGCCAGCGAGGTAGAGTTGCAACTCCTCCCACGCGTCGGGCAAGCCGTCCCCATCGGCATCCACGCCGAGCGTAAGATCGAGTCGGCGGCGGGCGGCGGGATTTCCTACCGTCGGCGGAGTTTGCACCTGAATCGGATAATGAAGCACACCGCCGAGATCGACCGCCAAGGTGTAAACCGCGCCCGCAGTGACGGCGGCGGAGTTGTAGGCAGTTGTGCCGGAACGGTTCATATCCAAACGCATACGAATTTGGTAGGTATAATCGGTGGAGGCGGCGCCGGTGAGCGGATAGCGCGCAATTTCCCGTCCATCGAAAGAGAAAATCACGGTGGCCGCTCCCGGTGGGATGATGTAGCCAAACTCATCGCGCACATCGCCGTAAATCGAGTAATGCGGCGCGGGCGGAAAGGCATGGACGGACGGTCCGCAAAAAAGAAGGACAAGCGCACTCGCAAGCACGAGTCGCGATCCCTGTTTGCCTAGGAAAGCAAGCATCGATTGGCTTCTAATTAAATTCAAAATAGTTTTGAGGTGAAGGTCACTTGGAAATTTCATGGGAGAACTGAGGTGTTCCTGCAGGTTTCATTACTAAAAACTTGAGCCCGCTGCCTGAGTGAGAGGATCTTAGGCAATGATAGACGCCTTAGCATCGTGGCCGCCGAATGCACCCGCACCAAGAGCGAGCGTGAGAGAGGTTCCAAGACCCGCTTTGTAGGAGAGAGCTCACAGAGCTTTTTCATGGTGATGGATTGGTTTTCTTTCAAAAGTTTCAGGGCATTTAATTTCTCTATATGAGAATGTCTGCAATGGAAAATCGACGAATCGCACGAAATCGTCGACGAATCGCATGGCCTGCCGTTTCGAAGCAGTTTTGTGGGCTTGTGCGGGATTTTCCCCTCGCGAGTCGGTCAAGAATCGTTTAAGTGCTTCAACGAACTCAGGAATGACCGCATTGCAAGACGCCAACGAGACCGAGCGATGATCTACCTACATCTGGGCGATCATGTGACTGAGAGTCGTAAGTCTCCATACTTTTGGAAACTGCAGATCGGCTTCTGGGTTGCTTACATGCTTCTTCATGGAATCGTGGGTGGTCTGCTTATAGCTACCGGAATCATTCCGCGCGGATCAGAAGCATTGCTCCTCGAATGGACACTCCTCAAGTTAGCCTACGGATTTCTGATCACCAGCTCTCTTCGCCCGCTGTTTATTTGGATTCATTCGAGGAAGTGGCATCCCCTGCGAGTTGCCATATTACTTCTTGGGATTTCCATCTCTTATACAGCGGTCGAAATTCTCCTCACCACTCAGATTCCATTTCTGCGAGAATACCTCAGACCTCTGACAGCCACTCTTTCGATAGGAACCAGTGTGATGGTGTTGGGGTTCTATATGGATCTCTTCTTTATAGCACTTTGGATCGGTTTCTATTTCTCCGCCTCGCTCTTTTTTGACTTTGTTGAACTAATTCATCGCCAAAAGAATAGCGAGCTTGCGCTTCTCAGAAACCAGATGCAGCCCCACTTCCTCTTCAACGCCCTCACCGCAGTCATGGCCGTGAGTGATGACAAAGAGAAAGTGGAGGCGCTGACCCAGTCGCTGGCTGATTATCTCCGCTTCTCGCTGAGCAGGAGTGATGAAGATCAAGCTCCTCTGGGAGAAGAGCTGAATGCCTTGGAGAACTATCTCCATGTGGAAAAGATCCGATTCGGTGCAAATCTGGTGTGCCGGATCGATGCGGATCAAGAAACGCGCTCCTTCAAAACTCCCATGCATCTCGTGCAACCGCTTCTCGAAAATGCGATCAAGTATGGCCAGCAAACCAGCCCGATGCCGCTCTCGATCCTCATCCAGGCACAACTCGCTGACGGAAAGCTCCGCCTCACGGTTGAGAACACTGGATCGTGGGTAGAGCCTTCTTCCGCAACATTTCGTGGAAAAGACAACGGCATAGGCATAGGAATCAGTAATCTCCGCCGCCGCCTCCATCTGATTTACGGTAACCTCGCCTCCCTGACCTATGAAAACTCTCCACAACAGGTGCTGGCCCGCGTCACACTTCCGATCGTTTCCGCTGGGATTAGGCGCTCCAACTTATAAAAAGCCGTGAGCAGGAATACCCAACCCCCGGCTTCTCCAAGGCGTTTCCGCGTCATCTTGGTGGATGACGAGCCCACGGCCAGAGTCCACCTCACAAACCGTCTCAAATCCCACCCCGAGATCGAGATCGTGGGTGAGGCGGGAGATGTCAACTCGGCAAACGATCTGGTACAAACGCTCAAGCCCGACCTCATTTTTCTCGATATCCAGATGCCAAAAAAGAATGGCTTCGCCCTCCTTCCGAAGCTCGAGAATCTCGCCCCCCAGCCGGCGGTTGTCTTTGTCACAGCCTACGACGAGTACGCCACCCGTGCCTTCGAGGCCAATGCCTTAGACTATCTCACCAAGCCGGTCAGCCCAGCGAGGCTCGCTAAGACGATCCTCCGCCTGTCTAGGCAACCGGTTTCTGAGACGGGCGTGCCTCATCCGGTGGTCGGAGCAGAAAAACGGCTTGAAGCCGAGGACCTTGTATTACTTCGCGATAAATCTCTTTCCATGATGGTGAAAGTAGGGGAGATCGCGTCCATTGAGGCTCATGGCGACTACACCCGAATCCTCCTGAATGAAGGCGAAAACCTCATGATGAAACAGACTCTCTCCCTCTGGGAAAGTCAGCTGCCGACCGCTCTCTTTGCCAAAGTCAGTCGCCGACTGCTCGTGAACACTCGGTCCGTGGCCAAGATGGTGAGAAAAAATCTCCTCACCTGGGAGCTCCACCTCCAGGGCACCAAAGAGCCGATTCAACTCAGCAACTTGGAGAACAAACGCCTACGGACCTTGCTCTAAAAAAGCATTAACCACGGAAAAGGCGGGGCCTTTGAGATAGAGCAACCGAAGGTTGGCCCGAAGGGCGAGACGCTGGCTGCTAGGAATTTACTTTCTGCGGGAGCTCATGAAAGAGCCATTGGGTCGGACCGGAGGGCGGGGAAATGGGGGTTGGCGACTCAGGGCCATCCAGCGATCAACGCACCATGGACGTGATTCCACCCCGTGTTCTGAAACCGCTGGATCGCGGGCGGTTCGGGCTGGCCTTGGGTGATTATGGCTTATCACCTTCCGCCGGCAGTTCCCTGAGCAACCGGTCAAAATCCGACTCGAACAAGCGATCCTGCACGATGCGGTATTTTTCGAACTCGCTTTCCGCGTGGGCCTTTGCCAGTTCCGCGCTCACTTTGCCCGCATCCTTAAGGATGTCCCGATCCCAGAGTTGAAGGAATCCGCACAGGCGCTTTTCCCAGTCCTCCATGGTCATCGGGATTTTACGCATCGCCTGCATTTCGGCCATGTCGAGGTAGGCTGAGACAATGCGCTGCATCTGCCCCAACTCGAACTCCGAGAGGTAGTTCTTGGCGAGGGAAACGTCGTAGCGATGGATCTTCCCCATGGGAGCGCCTTCCCAGTAAGTCAGCCCCATGTTTTCCCGCTCGTGGCTGTAGTGCTCCACGGATCGTTGCACCTAGCGACTGCCTTCGGTTTGAACGATTAAGTATTTCTTAACAGTTGCCTCCGATTCCAGCTCGTTGTCGCTGAAGATGCGCTTCAGGTGCTGGTTGATGGCAGGGACGGAAACATCGTAAAGCGCGGCCATCATCTTCTGCGTCAACCATATTTTCTCATCCTCGTAACGCATCTCGACGCCGACCTCCGAGTGGCCGCTGGCCGCCACGAAGGTCAGGTATTCCGCCGCCGAAGAACGGATCAGGGAAACCTCTTCTTTCTTGGCGGCGCGTCCGCCCGAGGTGGATTTCTTTTTGCTCATGGCTTCAGTATCCTTTCGATATGAACGATCTCTCATCGCGCTACGCAATCTGCACGAATTACTCGGAGAAAAGCAGCTGTTAGCTATTCATATTCACACCCTGTATTATTCGTCGCAGAGAGTGGTGGATGAGTTCATGGAAACTTCTGGTAATCCGACCTTTTGCGTCCAGCTTGTCCGGGAATCATGCGCGCCTTCGCTTTCTCCCTACTCGCCACCGCCACGCTTGCGGCAGAGCCCGCTTTTGTTCTGCGGCCAAGCGATGCGAAGCTGACCTCCCCCGCTGTGACCGAGGCTTCGGGGCTCGCCGCCTCGCCTTCTAAGGAGGGTTTTCTGTGGATGATCAACGACAGTGGCGGCACGCCCGAAATCCATCTCGCGCAGAGCGATGGCACATCGCGTGGGGCGGTGCAGATCGAGGATGCACACAATATCGATTGGGAAGATCTCGCCGCTTTTCAACTCGATGGGAAACCCTACCTCCTCATCGCCGACACCGGCGACAACGGCTCCGCTCGTGAATCCGTCACCCTTCACATCGTCCGCGAACCGAAACTTCCTGCCGCTGGCGAAACACTCTCAGGAAAAGCACAGGTTGTATGGAAAATCGATTTCACCTACGAGGACGGCGCGCGCGATTGCGAGTCGGTGGCGGTGGATGCGGAGAGCGGCAAGATCATCCTCATCAGCAAGCGCACTGTGCCGCCGGGCGTCTATGAACTACCACTGAAACCCGCAAATAACGCGATCGCGCGCAAGATCGGCACCACCGAAACCAAAGCACCTGGCATCGTCTCCATCCCTTTCGCGAACCAACCCACCGGCCTAGACATTTCCGCGGATCATCATATGGCCGCTGTCGTGACCTACCTCGGCGTGTTCATTTTCCGACGCGAAGAGAAGGAATCGTGGGCGGACGCGTTCGCAAAAAAACCGGAAGTACTCACACCGCACAAGCTCGCGCAGGCGGAGGCGGTCGCGTTCTCGCGAGACGGCGCATCGATCTTTGCCGTTTCCGAAAAAGCGAGCTCACCCGTCGCTCGCTACGGCTCGGCAGATTGAGGGTCGCCGGGCAATTCGACTTTTTCGCCGAGATGTGTCGGGGCCGTGTCGAGGAAGTTCACGTCTAGCCACATCTTCACCCGCGCGCCGACCTCGCGGATCTTGGTTTTGTAGCCAGCCTGTAATTCCACATCCTCCGCGTTGAAGCCGGAGGCATCAATCCCGTTGGCCTGTGCGAGATAGATTGCACGCTGGTTCTGGAAGCGCTGGCTGATGACGAGGATCTTGTCCGCACCAAAAATTTTCTTCGCACGCACTACAGAATCGAGCGTCCGCAGCCCGGCGTAATCGCAGACGATGCGAGAGGCTGGCACGCCCTCCTCGATCAGCGCGGCCTTCATTTTCTCGGGTTCATTGTAATATTTGCTACGGTTGTCGCCGGAAACGATCAGGGTCTGGATCTTGCCCGATTTCCAGACCTCAACCGCAGCGTCCATGCGGTAGCGGAAATAGCGGTTCTCATGCCCTTTGAAGCGGTCAGTTGTTCCAAAAACGAGACCCACCTTGGTGGGCGGCAGGTCTTTGACGTCGTCGTAAATTTTTCCGTGGGAAGCCCACACCGCCGTGACATTTGCGTAGATGATCAGCCCCACGCCAAACAGAAACAGCAGCAGCCCAAATAGAGCTAAGTATTTGAGCCACTTAAGCAGGATTGCTTTTCTATTCGCTTTCAAGATGTCTTTGCCACGGTCGCGGCTTCGGGTTTCGGTGGCCACTGGAGTAGGGATTTCATGGCATTCATCAAAGGGGTTTGGCACGGCGTATCGGGAGCCATTACGCGGAGCCGGGCGGATGTTTCGCGGAATTCGATTTTCTTGAAACGCCCCAGTAGCTCGCCGTCGATCTGCACCGGCACCTCGCGTTCGCAAGTCACGGTAATGCCCTCGGATTGGAAATAGGAAGTGGAGTCCGAGAGGTCGATTCCACCCAGCGCAATCCCGTACAACGCATCGAGGACGAAGCGATATCCAGCCTCTTTAAAGACGATGACATCGAGCTTGGAGTCGAGGTTGTCGGCGTTGCGGAAAAGACGGAATTGGCCGCCGTATAGTGAGCCATTTCCGCAGAGTACCGCCACGCCTTTCTCGCGATGACCCTCCGCAGTAACGATTTCTAGCTCAGGGGGGGTCCCCCCGAGCACTTTCACGGCAGCCAATAGATACGCGAGTGGCCCCAGCATTTTTTTACTCTCCCATTTCGTCTCCTCGATGACCTTGGCGTCGAAACCTACGCCCGCCATTTGTACGAAGGGCGAGCCATTCGCGGTGAAGAGATCGACCTCACGGATCAGGCCTTTTTCGATGACCTCGAGAGCCTTGGACAAACTATTCGGATCGATACCTAGCTCGCGGGCGAAGACGTTCATTGTCCCGGCGGGCATCACGCCGAGCGCGGTGCGGCTGCCCGCAAGGCCGGAAACCACGGCATTGAGAGTGCCATCGCCCCCCGCCGCAATCACTACCGGCTCGCCATCATCCGCGAATTTACGTGCCAGCTCCACCGCCTCCTGTCCGCTGTTCGTGGCATAGAGTGCGAAACGGTTCGCGTGCTCCATGAGAAACTGCCGCGTCTTGCCACCCTTTTCGCTGCGTGCACGGGGGTTGAAGATCAGGGGATATCGCCGAGGATGGGACACAGGCTGATTCATTGCCTATCCGCGCGTCATGGGCAACCCGATTCGGGGGGGACACGCGCCACGCGTTTTCCGGAGCTCACTCTCGCGGTCTGCTAGCGGGAAAGATCCTGTGCGTCGCCAAACCGAACCAACGCCCGCCCTACTCCCAGCCAGATTCCCGGCGAGGGCGCCGGAAACAACACGCGAGGGCGCGTGTGCTCCCCAGCGCTCACGCCAACTCCTCCAGCGCCTCCAGCACCAATCCCACCGGCAGCCCCATCACGTTATCGTATCCGCCGGAAATCCGCTCCACGATGAGTTCCCCGCGATCTTGAATGCCATAGGCCCCTGCCTTGTCGAGCGGGTTCGTAGAGAAAAGGTATTCGGAAATACCCGCTTCATCGAGCTCCCTGAAAACAACATCCGTCACCGCATGAAACGTTCGTACTTTCCCCTCCGCATCCACCACGCACACACCCGTGCAGACCTGATGGGTTCGTCCAGAAAGTCGACGCAACATCTCGTGCGCCTCTGTCATGTCCTTGGGTTTCCCAAGTGGATCGCCGTCGATGAACACCAGCGTATCCGCAGCAATAACCACAGCACCCGGCACAGAAACAGCCGCCGCCTTAAGACGCGCGTTTTCTTCGCACAGCCCTTCCATACCCAATGATGCGTCATGAATCTCCTCGGCGGGTGACGGGATCACTTCGAAGGAAAGCCCCGCCGCCTCCAGCAGCTCCCGCCGCCTCGGCGAACCCGATGCAAGAATCAGTCTCATCCGGCGAAAGTGTTCGATGCCACACCTTTCACACCCAGCCCGCGGATTCGGAACAATCGCCCCGCGAACTCTTCCTCCACGGTCTTGTGGATGCCGGTGGTCACGTAAAGATCGTCAAGCCCCGCCCCTCCGAACGCGCAGGAAGTCGTCTCCAGGCAGGGCAGATCGATTTTTCTCAA
This sequence comes from Prosthecobacter debontii, assembly GCA_945862245.1. Taxonomy (GTDB): domain Bacteria; phylum Verrucomicrobiota; class Verrucomicrobiia; order Verrucomicrobiales; family Akkermansiaceae; genus Luteolibacter. The sequence continues at coordinate 148,718 of CAMAXN010000001.1, read as the reverse complement.
CTCCTTCCCGCTGCGTGGGTCAAAGCAACATACGCAAGCGCCGTGACAGAACGCGACCCACAGATTGCCATCTGCGTCGATGGTCATGCCGTCGGGCGAGGTTCCATAATGCGCGGTAGAAACGACGCTGCGCTCGTTTGTCAGCAACCCGTCCCCGTAATCAAAAGCCAGCACTTCTTTGCGCGGCGTATCAATATAGAAGCAGATTTTCCCGTCCGCCGACCACACAATGCCGTTAGAGTTCGTAACCGGCGCGTAGGCCACGTGCAGAGCGAGGTCGGCGTCGAGGCGGTAAAGCTTCGCGTCGCCAGTTTTTTTCACAAGGCTGATAGTGCCCACGAATAAACGACCATCCGGGGAGCACTTGCCATCGTTGAAACGATTGTCGGGCTTGTTCGGCTCAGGATCGGCGATGGCCGCGATATCGCCGCTCGCCTCATCAAGGAAAAAGATCCCACCGTCCCCCGCGAACACCAACCCGCCGCCCTCACGCGGCACCACGGTCCCCACCCGCTGGCCGACATCCCACGAAGCCTCCTCCCCTGTCTCCGGCGAGAAACGGTGAATGCGGTGTCCCTCAATATCCACGTAATAGAGAAAGCCTTTCCACCAGATCGCGCCCTCGCCCCACTGCGATTTCACCGTTCCGACGACCTCAGTGTTGACCATGCCCGAAAACTAAAAAGCACGGCGATGGGTGGCGATGCAAAAATGAAGCGTCTCTACCCACATCCACATTGGACTCTCGCCCCGGGATGTTCCACCATACACATATGCCGTTTTCCGCCGACTATCCCCGACTCCTCTCGAACCCCACCCCCTTGGTGCGGAGATTCATGGCGTTGCTTGACGATGAGGTTCCGCTCGAAAGCCTCGCCCAGCGCAGCCAGCAGCTGACACGTCAGCATTTCGGGAAAACAATGCGGCTGTTTGCGCCGCTCTATGTTTCCAACGAGTGCGTGAACAACTGCTCCTACTGTGGCTTCTCACGCGATGCCGCGATCCTGCGCACGACGCTCACCGTTGATCAGGTAGTAACCGAGGCAAAACACCTCCACGCACAGGGTTTCCGCAATCTCCTGCTTGTCGCCGGAGAACATCCAAAATTCGTTTCTGAAGGCTATCTACAGAAATGCCTCGATGCGTTGATTCCGCTTTTCCCAACCCTCGCACTGGAGGTCGGCCCGATGGAGGACGACCAATACACCGAGCTGGTGAATCACGGAGCCGAGGGCCTGATCGTCTATCAGGAAACCTATCACCGCCAGACCTACCACACCCTTCACACGGCGGGGCCGAAGAAAAATTTCGACTGGCGGCTGGATTGCCCGGAACGTGCCTACGCGGGCGGTTTTCGGCGGATCGGGATCGGTGCGCTGTTCGGTTTGGCGGATTGGAAACACGAGGCTCTCTCACTCGCCGCGCACCTTGAGTATCTTTACAAGCATTGCTGGAAAGCCCAGTTCTCCGTGGCTTTTCCACGCATGAGACCCTACGCGGGCAACTACCAATACGAACCCGATCCGAACCGCTACCTGCCCGACGCTGCGCTGTTGCGCCTGATCACCGCGTTCCGGATCACATTCCCACAGGTCGCCATCGTCCTCTCCACCCGCGAACCCGCTCCTCTTCGCGATGCGATGGCTCCACTCGGGGTAACCCACATGTCGGCCGGAGCGCGCACCGAGCCGGGCGGCTACACGGGGGCCGGTTCCGATGACCTCCACCTCACCGTGAAAGGCCGACGCGTCGAGATTTCCGAAAAGTCAGGAAAGGAAAAGGCCACCGAACAATTTCAGATTCACGACACTCGCAGCTCCTCCGAAATAGCGGATATGCTCCGCACCCATAGCATCGACCCCGTCTGGAAAGACTTCGATCAGGCACTCGTGCAAGCGTAACGTATCGACTTAGACATTATCCCGGATCAGGTGTTTTGGGAAATCCTCGACGCGCTCGCAGGCGATCTGTTCCATCACCTGCTGAAGCTGGCGCTTGAGCATGAAAATGGTATGTTCTCCGCCCTTTTTACCCATAGCGCAAACGCCATACATGAAGCTCCGCCCCATGAAGGTGAACTTTGCGCCGGTGGCGAGGGCACAGGCCACATCGGGCCCAGAACGCACGCCGCTGTCAATCATCAGGGTCGTTTTATCACCTACGGTGCGAACCAGTTCGGCAAGAGGCTTGATGGTCGATTGCCCAGCGTCTAACTGGCGGCCGCCGTGGTTGGATACGATCATGCCATCGACACCGCAAGCGATCGCCTGCTCGGCATCCTCGGTGGTCACGATGCCTTTGATAACGAGTTTGCCGGGCCAGCGGTCGCGCAGGCGCTTGATTTTCTCAGGGTTGAGGCGGCCGCTGAAGGTTTTGTTCATGAACAAGCCAAGGTGTTTCATGTTGAGGCCTTTCGGAATATAAGGCTTCATGGTCTGGAATTCGGGTGCACCCGCGAAAAGTTGAGAGAACGCCCAAATTGGGTGGGCTGTCATTTGAAGAATATTCTTCAATGTCATACGCGGCGGGATCGAAAGGCCATTACGGATCTCCTTGGGGCGGTAGCCGAAGGTTGGCGTGTCGGCGAGGATCACAAGGGTCGGGAAGCCGGCGACCTCGGCGCGCTTAAGCAGTTTGTCACGGAGATCCTCCTCCACCGGATGGTAGAGCTGGAACCATGCATTACCTTCGGTGAGTTCGGCCACTTTCTCGATGCTCGCGGTGCCCACCGTGCTGAGAATGAAAGGAATGTTCGCTTTGAATGCGGCTTTCGCCAAAATTTCCGTGGCGCGAGGCCACATCAGCCCTTGCAGACCGATCGGCGCGATCCCGAATGGTGCGTCATAGATACGCCCGAACAATTCGGTCTTCTGCGACGCACCGGCGTAATCCCGGAGATAATACGGTTTGAGCTGCACCTCCCGGATTTCCTCGGTGTTGCGGCGCAAGTTGATTTCGGAGAAACAACCACCCTCTAGGTAATCGAAGGCAAAACCAGGCATTCGGCGTTTCGCCCTCTGGCGCAGGAGTTCGATCGAGGGCAGCGATGAATTGAAGGATTCTTCCATGAGTTCGGCGTATTAAGCGAATACGCTTAAATTAGCGTGCTATTCCGCCAAAGGAAAGACAGAATTTCCCAAATAATCACAACCCTTGCAACATCCTAGAATAGGTCTGATTTCCATTCACATCGTGGTGCGTGAAATTGGCTTTCTTGCCATCCATATTGATCAAGTCAAAGCCGCCTTTTACGAGCAAAAAACCTACCCTCTTGCTCGAAGCCAATGTTGGTATGGTTGTCGTTCTTACCGCACGGTAAGGGCCGACGACGGGGTTAGTCCCATCCCTAGGTGAGCGTTTATTCCTAAATCGACAAATGCGAGGTGTAAATGCACCTCTGTTTCGCTTGATTAAATCACAGCCTCACGGCGAGCCGGACTTCTTTACCGAGCGGGAAGGCATGGTTAACTGCAACCTGAGAGCGGCGGTGGAGACCGACAAGAAGGCCGACGGCGGCGAGGCTGAAGACAACACTAGTGCCACCGTAGCTAATGAAGGGAAGTGGGAGGCCGTCATTTGGAAGGACAGCGGTAGTTACTCCGATGTTCACCATGGCAGGAACAACGATCATACAGGTGAGGCCAAGAGCAATGCAGCGCTCAAAAATTTGCCTCGCCTGCAGCGCGATACCGAAACCGCAGACGGCGATAACAACATAACAGATGATCACTCCCAGGGTGCCAGGTAGGCCCAACTCTTCACCTATGACTGGGTAGATGAAATCGATATGAGCAAAGGTGAGGGTTCCGAATTTCTCTACGCCGTTACCAAGACCGACACCCCACGGGCCGCCGTTGCCGAGGGCGAGGAGGGAGCGCCATTGCTGCATGCCACGGTCAAGCTGATGGATGGGATTTTCAAGATCAAGCCATGACTGGATGCGACCCAAGCGGTTTGGATTATTATAAATAAACCAGGCAGCGCCCGCGATACCGATGAGAGCAGTGGGAACCATATAACGCAGGCGGGTACCGATGCAGAACATCACTGCACCTGCGGCGACTCCTAGCGATAGAGCAGTGCCAACATCTGTCTCCGCGGCGATAAGGCCGATAGGTATGGCGATGATGATGCCCGGCACCACGAATCCGCGCCAGAAAGTGCGCACCTCCGTCTGCCAGCGCGTGAACCACAGGGCGAGTGCGATGACGACGATCATTTTTGCAGCCTCGGAGGGCTGGAACTGGCCAACGATGGGGAACTTAATCCAGCGTTTGGAGCCGTATTCCTCGATACCGATGCCGGGAACAAAACATAGGGCGAGCAGCACGCATGCGGTGATGTATGCAAGTGGAGTGAGTCGGCGAAGCCATTGCGACGGCATTTTCGCCATGCCAAATGCAGCCGTGAGACCGATCAGGATCATGAACGCTTGGCGGGTGACGAAGTAGTAAGGATTTTCCATCCCGCGCACCCATACGCCGGTGCTCGCCAACATCACCAGCCCAAGACCGCAAAGAAGGGCGACGGCAATGATTAAAAAAATGGAGCTATGGCGGAGCACTGGCAGGAACTATAATGGAAATTTCCCTAAAGAACATAAGAAAATCATGGAATCTTAAGCTCTTGGCCAACCTTCAGTTTGGTGGGATCGGAAATATTATTAATTCTCATCACTTCCTCTTGGCTGACCTTATATTTGTTCGAGATGCGCCAAATATTCTCGCCAGATTTTACTGTGTGAGTGCGGCCCGAGGCAACAGGTACCGCGCGTGGGATATCGTCAGCGTCCTGACTACCCGCTGGGCGGACGAGCTGCGCGGCACCGGCAGGTTGTTTAGTAGTGGCTTGCACAGGTTGAAGGATTTCCACAAGACCACGATCGGCGGCGTTGGTTGTCACTTGATTACGTAGGGCGACAACCTCGGGCGGCGCTTCGGCGATGATGCGCTTTGCTTCTGGTATGCGGAGCACGACTCCCGGGCGGATGTCGGTGCCCGGATTCATCTTTTGCAGAATATTTTCTTCGACGTTATACTTTTTCGCAATGATCGAATAATTGTCACCCTTTTGCACCATGTAAGGTTTATCGCCACTGCTAAGAACAGGGAGATTATTCTGTTGGGTAATAGTGGATGTTTCCACTGCGGTCACGATGGTTGCTTCGCTTGCGGGAGCGGCGGCACGACCGGAGAGATACTGTTTGTGGATGAAAATCATTCCGATTGCTACGATATGAATTGCGAAGATAATCGTCAGCGAACGGGAGATATTAATGCCGCCCTGATCCATGTCATCAGCGGTCGGTGCTGCGGCAGCTCTTTGTTTTTTCGTCTTCGTTTGGTTGAAAAGACGCGCGAAGAGCGTCTTGTGAACGGATTGGCGGCGGGTGGGCAAACGGTCGTTTTTCATAGTGTATTTGGTAATTATGTATTTAGATAAGTTGGTGAACAAGGTCGCGGAAAGTATCGCCGCGTTGCTCGTATCCGTTAAACTGGTCGAATGAAGAGGTACCGGGTGAAAGGAGTACGGTTGATCCGCACGGAGCAAGGGAACGTGCCGTATCGATCGCTTCCGATAAGGTGCTGACAGCGGTTGTTGGCACGGCAGCATTGAACAGTGCCGCTAGCGGTCGTGCGATCTGGCCGAAGGTGACGGCGGAAATTGTCTGCCGCCCAAGCATGGGGAGCAGCGACTCGTAATCGAGCCCCTTGTCCTTTCCACCCGCGATGAGGACAACGGGACGGTTCTGCGAGCGCAACGCGCTTTGCAGGGCGTGAAGATTGGTAGCCTTTGAATCGTTGAGGTACTCTACACCATCGAGGGTACGGATCAGCTCACAGCGGTGCGGAGGCGGGGCGTATCCTTGGAGGGCGGTGGAAATGATGGTAGGGGAAATCCCGTAGGCCATGCAAGCGGCCATCGCGGCCATCGCGTTCTCCGCATTATGTAGTCCACGCAGGGAGGTTTCCGCCTCAAGGTCGAGAAGGATGCGACCACCATGTGTGATCGTGGTGCCATCGGAGAAGAAATCTGCGTCATCTGTTTCGGTGGAGAAAGTGATGACATTCGTAACGAGCTGGCCGAGCTCTTCGCCATAGCGCATGACCACGGTGTCATCATAATTCTGGTTTTTGAAAATCCTTAGCTTGGCGTTCTTGTATGCCTCTACCGAGGGATAACGATCCATGTGGTCAACCGCGAAATTTAGCCAGATAGAGACGCGGGGCCGTAGATTCTCAACGGTTTCAAGCTGGAAAGAAGAAAGCTCTAGGGCGACGGCGGCGGGAACATCAGAGGAGAGGACGATTTCGGAAAGTGGCGTTCCGTAGTTTCCGCAAGGCGTGCCACCGAGACCAGCTTTTTTAAGGATGCGGGCAACGAGTTCCGTAGTGGTGGTCTTGCCGTTCGTGCCAGTGATACCAATGATGCCGCCCGTGTAGTAGCACGATGCAAACTCAGTCTCACCGATCATTTTCGCCTTTGCAGCAAAGGCCTGCACGAGCGGTGAATAGGTGTCGATACCTGGACTTAGGACGATGAGGTCGGCGGAAAACTGCTCCGCGCCCACCAGCGTCATTTCGGGATGAGTTTCGATGCCGTTGGGCAGTTCCCCGAACTTGTCCACGCCGCCCTGATCCCAAACGGAAACGAAAGCACCCTCTCGCAAAGCGAGAGCGGCGGCGGCTCGACCGGAGCGCCCAGCCCCGAAGACCGCGATATGTTTGCCAGTAATGTCGATGGGATAGTTCAAGGTTTCAGGCGATTTTGAGGAGTGCTAGCCCAAAAAGGGCGAGCATGATGGAAAGGATCCAGAAGCGGATGATGACCTGGGACTCGTGCCAGCCGAGTAACTCGAAGTGGTGATGAATAGGAGCCATCTTGAAAATGCGTTTTTTGCGTAGCTTAAAGGAGCCGACTTGGAGCATGACCGAGAGAGCCTCCCCAACAAACACGCCACCGATGATGACAAGCAGCAATTCTTGCTTCACACATATCGCAGCGGTGCCAAGGGCACCACCGATGGCGAGTGAACCGGTGTCGCCCATGAAAAGCTTTGCTGGATGACAGTTGAACCAGAGGAAGCCGAACGCCGCGCCGGCGAGCGCCATGAGAAAGACCGCCAGTTCGGCGATGTAGCGGTTGTGTGGAATAACGAGGTAGTCGGTGGCCATAAAAAAGTGACCAGCGAGATAGGCAAGTAGCGAGTAGCTGAGGGCGACTGAAATCGTGCAGCCTGCGGCAAGACCATCGAGTCCGTCGGTGAGGTTCACGGCGTTTGAGCAGCCGATGATAATCAGTATGAAGAATGGGATGACGAGAATGCCGAGACTTACCATGGGGACCTTGATCAGCGGGAAACAGATATCGCCGATCCCGATCTGCATGTCACCGAGGCGGAATCCGGCGGCGTTGTTAGCAACCTGATCGTTAGTAGCTCCGAAGCCGGATATCTCAGTCTTGAAATAAATGAAGCAGGCGGCGATGAGCGCGATCACTAACTGCCAGAAAAGTTTGGTACGGCTTGAGACACCATTGGAATTTTTTTTCTTCACCTTCGTGTAATCATCGACGAAACCAAGCAACCCACAGGCACACATGGTGACGGCGCAGACGGCGACGAAGGGGTTGAATACTCGCGCGCAGATGAACGTGGAGATCAGTACGCTAGAAAGAATGAGTACACCGCCCATCGTCGGTGTGCCGATTTTTCCGCCGTGAAGTTCGGCAAGCTTGTGGACTTCCTCTGCGGTGCGAATCGGCTGGCCGACCTTGAGCGAAATGAGTTTCCGAATGATGCGCGGGCCGATGAGGATCGAGATCACGAACGCGAGCAGACCGGCCGTCGCCGCGCGGAATGTGACGTATTGGAAGAGGTTGAGGAAAGAGAAGGTATGTGCCCAGCCATCCGTTTCGCCTGCAGCGATCTCTGCTTGAAAAGCGGAATACCAGAAGTCGTAGATAGCGGTCAGCATGCGGCGGGAAAGGCGGTTTGGAGAACTTTTTCGATGGCCGCGGCACGGCTGCCCTTGAAGAGAATGACATCACCGGAGCGGGAGTTTTCGAGCAACCAGTCGGCGGCAGCGTGGAGTTTCTTAAAATGAGGAGCCCCGCCCGCTTCTGCGATACCTTCCGCACCATCGCCGACGGCGATCAGGCGCAGGCCCTTCGCGATGGCGAGCTTACCGATACGCGCGTGTGCGGTCTCGGCGTAGGCTCCAAGCTCACCCATTTTTCCGAGTACGATGATGCGTTGCGCACCCTCCGTGACAGGAATTTCCGCTAGCGTGTCGATGGCTGCCTCCATCGATTCCGGGTTCGCGTTGTAGGTATCGTCAAGCAAAGTGATACCCTCCCATTTGATCTGTCGAAGGCGGCCTGTGGTGAGTTTAACCGATGAGAGACCGAGCGCGATGTGATCCGCCGGGATTCCCAGCCTCCAGCCAACCGCAGCGGCCAAGAGCGCGTTGGTGACCATGTGCTTGCCGAGCACGGGGATAAACACACCGTGGGTTTCCTCACCCTCGATAACGAGGTCGAAGCGCGTGCCATCGGCCTGTGGGCGGATATTCTCCGAACGGACGATGCCGCGTCCGTTGCCGACGGAAACCAGCCGAGCACGTGTGCGAGCGCGGAAATATTCGTTGAAATCACATCCTGCGGGCGTGATCAGCAGGCCGTCCTCGGGAAGGTATCGTGCGAGGGTTCCTTTCTCCTCGGCGATGGCCTCGCGCGAGCCGAAGAATTCGATGTGGGCGCTGCCGATGTTCGTGATGACTCCGAATTGGGGGCGAGCGATCTCGCAGAGGGGCGAGAGCTCGCCGCCGTGATTCATGCCGATCTCGTAAACGGCGGCTGTGTGTTCTTTTGCTGTTGCCAGCACAGTGAGCGGCAACCCGATGTGGTTATTAAGGTTACCCTTCGTGGCGTTGACGTTGAACTTCTGCGATAGCACGGCAGTGGTAAAATCCTTGGTGGAGGTTTTGCCGTTTGATCCAGTGATGCAGACCACCGGGATGTCTAACTGGCTGCGCCACCAATGCGCAAGCCGCTGGAGTGCGAAGAGTGTATCCGGCACTATGATCACCGCCTTGCCAGCTGGAACCTCGCCGCTTTTCCATTCATGAACGACTGCAACGGAAGCGCCGCTTATTAGGGCTGCTTCCGCAAAGAGGTCGCCGTCGAAATTCTCTCCACGGAGCGCGAAGAACGCGCCACCTTCGATGGGCGTTCGCGTGTCAGTGAAAACACCGCGCACGTCAGCTTCGGACCCGAGGAGTGGGGAGCCTAGGATTTCGCTGATCTGTTGGGCGGAGGATTGCATGGTCTCTACAGGACGAGATTCTAGCGGAAAGGATTCGGCTCAAAAACGGGGTTGGGGGTTGGCGCGCATATCCGCGATTTCGGCGGAACGGTTGCGGAGGGCGAGGTCAGCTTTCTTTCGGTCGTCAAAGTCGATGCTGCGGTCAGCGAACTGCTGGTAGGTCTCGTGGCCTTTCCCAGCGATTAGAATAATGTCACCAGAGCGGGATTTCGCCACGGCGGTATTGATCGCCTCGGCGCGGTCGATCACAGAAATGTAGTTGCACTTCGCGGGTAGACCTCTCTCGACTTCGCGGATGATGGCTTCGGGATCTTCGGAACGCGGGTTGTCGGAGGTAATGATGACTGCATCGCTATATCTTGCGGCGGCGGCGGCCATGAGGGGGCGCTTAGCGCTGTCGCGGTCGCCGCCGCAACCAAAGACGGTGATAAGGCGGCGCGGGTCGAGTTCTTTCAGGGTGCGGCAAGCGTTTTCGAGGGCGTCCGGCGTATGGGCGTAATCGACGAACACCGTCGCACCACCCGCCGCTCCCACGTATTGCATACGTCCTGGTACTTGCGGCGAATTGGCAAGCGCGGCGATCGCCTCACGAGGCTTAATGCCGCAGGCAAAGGCAGCGGCGATGGCAGCGAGAAGATTGTAGGCATTGAAACGGCCGATGAGCGGCGCGCGGACCAGGAAGGTTTTTCCTTTCGCGGATAATTCGAAGGTCATGCCTCCAGGCTTTTGCTGAAAGCCGTTTGCGCGGAAATCACAATGCACACCGAAGCCATAGCGGATGATCGGCATCTTGCCTTGGAGCGCTGCGGCGAGGTCATTGCCATGCGCGTCGTCGGTATTGATCACCGCGACGGGCTTTTTCCCGAGCGGGTGGGCGGCAATGTCTTTGAACCATGAAGCTTTGACAGCGATATAGTTTTCAAACGTGCCGTGGTAGTCGAGATGATCTTGGGTGAGGTTCGAGAAAACGGCCGCGTCAAACGCGATATGGTGCACGCGCTTCTGGTGGATGCCGTGCGAGGAAACCTCTATCGCCGCGCCTCGGCAGGCGTTGTCGCGGAAGGTGGCGAGGATGGCATTGAGCTCAATCGAGCCGGGCGTGGTGTGTTTCGCGGGTGTGCGGGTCTCGCCGTCATCAACAAGGATGGTGCCAAGCAGACCGGCGCGGTGCCAAGCCGCTTGCATGATGTGATGTACTAAAAACGCAGTAGTTGTTTTTCCGTTTGTGCCTGTGATCCCACACAGCTTGAGCTCTCCTGCAGGCTGGCCATAAAATTTCGCCGCAAGGATGGCCAGCGCAGCGCGACTGTCAGGGACATGAAACCATGCCGTCGTCTGTGGGAAATCGGAGGGCGGGGCAGTCTCAGCGAGGATCGCGGTAGTGCCTTTCATGATAACCTCTGGGATGAACTTGTGCCCATCCATGCTCGTGCCGCGTATCGCGGCGAAAAGCTTGCCCGGCCCAGCCTCGCGTGAATCCGCAGTGATGGCATTAATCTCCATGTCAGGCGTGCCGGAAGCGGTAACCTTTTCGAGCGGGGATATGAGGGAGCGGAGAAGCATTTCGATCAATAGGACTTGGCGATCGGCGCCCCGGAGTTCGGGATCGGTTCGGTGGGTGTGAGGTTCATGTGGGCGGCGAGACGGGTGGCGATTTTCGAGAAAATAGGAGCCGCGATGGTGCCGCCGTAGCGCGTCACCTCGGTGGTCTTGGGATCTTCAATGACTACATAGCAGACGAAGGCTGGATCATCGGCGGGCATGAATCCAGCAAAGGACACCACATAAGATCCGTTCACGTATCCGCCGCGCTTGGGGTCATGCAAAACTGCGGTGCCGGTTTTTCCACAGACCTTGTAACCAGCAACGCATGCCTTCTGAGCAGTGCCACCGAGCTGGGTCACTTTGTGCATAGCGGCACGCATCTTCTCGGCTGTGGCGGGTGAAATTACCTGCCTGCGGGATTCCGGAAGGAACTCATCGACAACTGTACCGTCGTTCGCAATCAGAGACCTGACAATGGTGGGCTTCCATAGACGACCATCGCCAGCGATCACGCAATAGGCGTTCGCCATCTGGATCGGTGTTACGCCAATGAAATATCCGTAAGCGGAGCGCGAGAAATCGATCGGCAGAGTGGCGACTGCAGCGGTACCAGGGTTCTCGCCGCTTAGTTGTATACCTGTGCGCTCGCCGAAACCAAAGCCGTGCACGTAATTATAATAGCGCTTTACGCCTAGTTGCTTGGCCATTTTCCAGCAACCTATATTGTTTGATTTCTGGATAATTTGCTCGAATGTGAGCATCCCGCTTGAGTGTGAATCTTTCACACTAAACTTTTTCTCCTGTAGGAAACTTGGGCAATGGAACACCGTAATGGGCGTAACCAATTTTTCATTTAATGCTCCAGCAGTGGCTAAAATTTTAATTGTGGAGCCAGGCTCGTATTTCGCTTGGATTGCGTAGTTGAAGGAGTTTTCCTGAAGATCTTTCTTATCGTTGAGATTGAAATGCGGACGCGAAGCCATGGCGAGTACTTCGCCAGTTTTCGGATCCATGACGATGACCGCGCCGCGGTTCGCTATGAACTCCGCGAGCCCGGCGTCCAATTCTTCTTCCACGATAGCCTGCATGCCGAGGTCGATGGTGAGCTTGACGTTGAGACCGGCGCGGGGCGGCAGTAGACTATTGACCTTGCCGGGAATGATCATGCCGCGCGTATCTCGGCGGTGCTCGCGGCGGCCATCGCGCCCGGCTAGAAATTCCTCCTGCGTGTATTCGATGCCGAAACGCCCAGCCATCCGGTAAGTTGTTTTGCCATCCTCTAATTTCTCCTCCACCTCGCCGGTGAAACCGCTGAGGTGAGTGGCAAGGTTCGGATTCGTATACCAGCGTTTAATCGAATTCTCGAATGCGAAACCATGGAGGTAATTCTCATCGACGATCTCACGGAGACGCTCCGCGTTGTCTTCCGGAATATCCTTGGCGATAGCGAACCACTTGGCCTTGTTGGTCTCAATGGCGGCACGCATCTCTTCACGCTTCATGCCGAGCGGACGGGCGAGGAGGGAGATCGCGCGGGCAAGGTGCTTCTGCAAAATCACATCAGGAGATTCGCGCGATAGGATCGCGCCGCGCAGGGAATAGATACGGCGGACGCGATCCTCGGCTTTGAGCGTTTTCCATGAGGCATCCTCAGAAGCCTCAATGAAAGCCAAGCCGAAAGAAGCGAGCTTGGGATCAAATAGATGGTTCTTATCCACGAACACAGAAGACACTGGGATACTCTTCGCGATGGGTTCGCCGTTGCGATCTACGGTCATGCCGCGGATTGCGGGGAGGCGTTCAACACGGTGGAAAGCTTTGGCAGAAGAAGCAGCGTAGCGCTGCCTATCAACCAACTGGATCTGGACGAGGCGTGCAGACAAGCCGCTGAGCAAGGACACGATGACCAAGCACAAGAAGATGCAGCGGGTTTGGAAAGCGCGGTTCACAGGCTGGCTGATGCGGAGACGGGTTCGGGCGCGTCATCTGGCTGGATGACGTCCTCAGAGACCCCAAGGGGTATGGGTATAAGGTTGGTGCCGACCTCCTCGAGGGTTTTTCTTATCGCAAAGAGGTTAAGGATCTGGTCAGCGCGCATCTGCACGATGCGCATGTCGAGCTGGTGCTGCTCGATGCGTTGCTCGATGGCGTCAATCTCGCGCGCGGTCTTGATCTGGCAGTTTCGATAAACAACATGAGTCACTCCACCGATTGCTCCGATCGCCATCGCGAGGATGAGCGAGAAGATCACAAAGGAGGAAATCTTTTGATAGTTGGTTTCCTTGCGGCGGCGGTTCATGGCGTGAAGCGGGTGGATTCAGGGAAAATTTTCAAGCGGCGTGGGATTCATTGCCCAAAAACTGAGCGACCCGCAGTTTCGCGCTGCGGGCTCGTGGATTCGTGGATGTTTCTTGGGCGCTGGGAGCAATGGCTTTTTTAGAGAGCAGCCGGAAGATGCGGTTGGGATTCGGTCGCGCTTGAGGCCAAGTAGGATCGTCAATGTAAGGTTGCGAGTGCAGGCGAAGGTACCTCTTCACCTCGCGATCTTCGAGGCTATGGAAAGTAATGATAAGCAGGCGGCCTCCTGGTTTCAGGATTTTCGCCGCAGAGGAGAGGACGGATGCCAAGGACTCGAGTTCCTCGTTAATCACCATGCGGATTGCCTGGAAGCTACGGGTTGCGGGATGTGTTTTACCGCTGCGGCCGATGGCTTTCTCGATGCAAGCGGCGAGTTCCGTAGTGGTGCACAAAGGATTCGTCGCCCGTCTTTCGACAATGGCCGCCGCAATGCGGCGGGCCCGAGGCTCCTCGCCATACTCACGGAGAATGCGTAGAATTTCTCCTTCCGACCAAGTATTGACGAGTTCGGAGGCGGTCATTTTCGCATTCGGACCCATGCGCATGTCGAGCGGGCCCTCACGCATGAAGGAGAAACCGCGCTGTGCGGAATCAAGTTGGCGGGAGGAGACACCAAGATCGAGCAGCAATCCGTCGGCGAGTTCGCCCGCAGCGATGCCGGGATGTTCGGAAATTTCAGAGAAATTAGCTTGATAGGTGGAGAAACGTGGAACGAAGCCGGCTAGCCGAGAACCCGCATAGGCGAGCGCCTCGGGATCGCGATCCACACCTAAGACTGTTGCACCAGATTTCAGGAAAAGCTCCGAGTGGCCGCCACCACCCAGCGTGCCATCGATGATGTATTTGCCTGAGCCAGCTGCCATCATTTCCTGCACTTCATTAGCAAGGACAGGAAGGTGGTAACCGTCCGGGGAAAAGGATTCGGACTCCGCGACCGACAACCAGCCAGGAGCGGTCGCGGAGTCCGATAAATCAAAACTGCGTCCTGTCCCGAGCACGCGGTTTTGAGATTTAGAAAATTTTACCGGTGGCCGCGCTGACAACCAGCCAGGAGCAGCGCGACGCACCGGATTAAAAAGCGAATGAAGCTCTGTCCCGAGAGACTTCATCCGCCCAGCCAGAGAGCTTGAGAAAGAGAAACCCAACCCCCGCGAACGGACGAACACGCCGGAAGCCGCCGTGAGGTGGACCGTCTTGTTTGCAAGGGTTGGAGGATTGAACAGCATATCTGTCAATTTGGGGTGTGGGATCAGTGAGAAGATTTAGAAAATTCCGAGTGTGTTACGGGCCGGAGCGACTCCGAGGCCGCCAAGTGCTTTCATGTAATTGTCCTTGCTCCAGACCTCGAAATGGGAATCACCCGCAACGAGGTAAACTTCCGCATCGGGCTCGATCCCGGCGTGGTTTGCGAAATCCTTGGGAATGAGCAGTCGCCCTTGGTCGTTGATATTGCCGTCTCGGAGATTCCTTTTGAGTTCGCTCTTGATCTCCGCTTTCTCGCCGGGATCAGTGACAAACTGATCAACAGTGACCAAACGGTTGGCGACACCCGCATCTGTCATCACCTTGATGATCGGAAGCTCGCTCTTTTTGTCGAACGATGCCATCAGATGCAGATTCTCTCCCGGCTGAGGCCTCCAAGCAGATACAACGTTGACTCGATTCTTCGAGTCCGACTTGTAAGGGTAAGTGCCCCTGTATTGCTGGAATTGGTCACTCATTGCAGGTATGACTTTTATGTCAACACAAGCAATCTACACTTTTATACACATTTTCAACAAGAAGAAAATGTATAAATTTTAAGTGACTCGCTTAAGCATTAACTACTAATGACTTAAGTATGATTTTTTGGGGGTAAATTTTGAATAATTTTAGTAGCTAAAAGCGTATTTTATAAAAAATAATAGGGATATTCACTAATTATTGATAATTTTTACGGAAATGTGTATCACGGTGTACCAATGTGAATACTTGTAGCAACCTGCCGACGGGTATTCTCAAAATCCATACGAAGGCCTATAATCAAGATCAGTTAATGGAAAAAATCGCCTCCCTCCATTCGAGTGAGGAGATAACCCAAGGTTAGCGCTAGATGGGTGACGCGGTATAAAGTTCAGTGCGTTCAGGTCTGCACTTACAGCATTTGGCAAAGGTGCATTCCTCATCCTTGGGCTTTGAATTTCGAATTATTGAACCTAAACTTAAATGCATGTCTACTCTTTCCAGCAAACTTTTCGCCGTTGCCAAGCAATATATCCCGGGGGGCGTGAACTCCCCTGTACGTGCTTTCAAAAACGTCGATGGCGAGCCGTTTTTCGTCCGCCGCGCCAAGGGCTGCCGCATCACCGATATCGATGGCAAGACTTACATCGACTACATCGGCTCTTGGGGGCCGAACATTCTCGGTCACGCGCCGGCCGCCATCACCAATACGATCCATGAGGTCGCGAAGGATGGCATTTCTTTTGGTATCCCGAATCCCTATGAAGTCGAGATGGCGCAGAAGATCTACGAATGGGTGCCCTCGGTGGAAAAGGTTCGTACGACCTCCTCCGGCACCGAGGCAACGATGTCCGCAATCCGCGTGGCGCGCGGATTCACGAAACGCGACTACATCGTGAAGTTTAACGGCTGCTACCATGGCCATAGTGATTCGCTGCTCGTCGCAGCCGGTTCTGGAGCGCTAACCCACGGCGAGCCGGATTCCGCAGGCGTGCCGAAAGCTTTTGCGGAAAAAACCATTGTCCTTTCCTACAACGATCCGGAGGCGCTCACCCAGCTTTTCGAGAAAATGGGAGATCAGATCGCCGCGATCATCGTCGAGTCCTACCCAGCCAATGCCGGCCTAGTTTTCCCGAAACCCGGATACCTCACCCTGCTCTCCTCGATCACGAAACAATACGGCGCGCTGCTGATCTTCGATGAAGTGATGACCGGCTTCCGTCTAGGTAAGGCCGGCGTACAGGGTTTAGAAAATCTCACGCCGGATCTTTCCTGCTTTGGGAAAGTGATCGGCGGCGGTTTACCCGTTGGAGCTTTTGGCGGACGCGCGGATCTGATGGATATGGTCGCACCTATTGGCCCAGTCTATCAGGCGGGCACACTTTCTGGCAATCCGCTAGCTATGGCAGCTGGCCTCGCCCAACTCCGCGAGCTATCCAGCGGTACGCCTGACGGCTTTGCCCGCCTTGACCATCTCGGCCTGCATTTCGAGACCGGCCTCCGCGCCCTGATGACAGAAAAAGGCATACCTCATAGCATCAACCGTGTCGGCTCCATGTTCTGCCTGTTTTTCACCGACCGAGAAATTGTCAACGTCGATGACGTGATGAAACAGGATCTAGCCCTGTTCAAAAAGTTCTTCTGGGGTTGCTTGGAGAGAGGTGTGTATATCGCCCCCTCCCCTTACGAAACCGGTTTTCTCTCCCTCGCGCACACCGAGGCTGATCTCGATGATACGCTGACGGTTTTTGGGGACGTGCTGGCAGGTATTTAGGCGATGGTTTTCACGAAGCGCTAATCACCTTGAAAACACCCGTTTCCTCCAGGACACGCGGCCGCAAGCCGAGAGATACAAGATGCGCCTCGTAGGGAAGCTGCCGGTTCGCCACGAGGTGGAGGGTACCACCACGTTTCAGAGATTTCGCAGCGGTAGTTAGGAAAGCATGACCAAGGCCGATATCGCGGGCTTGTCCCGTGTGGAAGGGAGGGTTTGTTAGAATATGATCATATTTCGCTGGTAAGCCGGTGGTGACATCGTGCCAGTAAAACTCCGCCGGGCCGATGAGGTTTTTCCGAGCGCAGGCAAGGGCGCGGGAATCGGCCTCGAAAAGATCGATGCGAGAAATGTTCGGGCATTGCGCCAAGGCGGCGTTACTTAGGAAACCCCAGCCGGCACCGATATCCGCTACTTCGCCGCGAAGAGAAGGCGGCAGGTGTTGTGCGAGGAGGGCGGAGCCGGGATCGATGTGACCCGCGCTAAACACGCCGGGAACTACTGTGAATGCAGTATCCGGAATCAAGCGCGGCTGTGCGAGGTCACGCCACGCAGCGAGAGCAGCGGTGTCCCATGGCTCAGTGTTGCTGACAGCGAAAGCTCTGCACTTGTTTTTCGAAACAGAGAATAGGAGCGGCGCAGCCCTCGAGATCTCTTTCTCAAAACGCGCAGCGCCCGAAGTGTTCGCAAGGGATATTACAAGCGTGCCGCCGAGCGCGAGGAGATCGTGGGCAAGGACAAAGCCAGCAAGGGTCTCCTCCTTCGTTTTTCCGGGCAGGAAAAAAACGCTGCGGAATTTCCCCTGCGGTTCGTCGGACAGCGCCATACCCGCAGCCGCGCAGAGATCCGCCAGTGGCTTTAGCGGCTGCCATGCGGTGGCGCCGAAGAGATCCGGATGCGGTTCCGCGCCAAGGAACAAAGCGGGCCACGCGACAGGATGCTCACGCAATGCGAGTGCGAGTGTTTCAAGGGCGGGGTTCATGGCTTTTGACTGCGGCGATCTTTTCGCCGCTTTTGTATTCTTAGGCGAGATGCGGAGTGAGGTTGGAAAGTTCCGCGCGCCCACGATCAGCGGAATCCACCGTGAACGAAAGCGGCGAATCATCGCCGCACTCAAAAAGGCTGCGCCTCAATAATCATCGAAGACGTTGAGATCGTCGGTTTTGAAAGATTCGATGGTTTTCCTGAAAGCGGGCGTGCTGTTCTTCTCGAACCACGCGGCGGAGCACCAAGGATAATCGACAGCCCTCAGCACTAGGCCATGTTTCACCGCGTTGTTGTTTACGTAACTCAATCGGGCGAAGTAGGATTTCTGAAAGGTAAGCGGCGTATCGAAATAGTTATACCAGACTTTCCTCCCCGGCGTCTCATCCAAACCGTTGAGGTGGATCGCCGTTTTCCGATGAAGCGAACCGATCCATTTGGCTAGAGATTCCTTTCCCTCCTGCGGCGATTTCGCGATAAAATGGTAGTGATTGCTCAGCGCCGCCCAAGCCTGGAGTTCCCATCCATACGCGGCGGCGCCATCCACGAGAGTTTCGCAGAAATATCGGAGACGAGCGCGGGATTTGAGATGATGCAGCTTCAGATAGGTGCCTGCTGTGACAATATACATGCCCGGCGCGAAACAATCGTGCGGCGGGGCATGTGGCCAAGAGATGTCCATGGCACAATGATGGATCGGTCAATGACCGCTGTGAAGCAGCTTTTGACTGCGGCGATCTTTTCGCCGCTTTTGTATTCTTAGGCGCGATACAAGTAGGGCTTGGAAAGTTCCGCGCGCCCACTATCACCGGAATCCCCCCTTAAACAAAAGCGGCGAATCATCGCCGCACTCAAAGGAGTTTCACTAACTCCGCCTCGATGATTTTCTCGCACTCGGCGATCTGCTGCGAGCGGCGTGCGCGGGCTTCGTCGGCGAGTTGCTCGAGGGCGTCGATATCGTAAAGATAAACCTCCTCGATCTCGCCGCAGGCGTGCTCGATATCGCGCGGGACTGCAATGTCGATGAGGAACAGTGGGCGGAATTTCCGGGCGCGGCGGACAGACTCGATCTCCTTTGCGTGGATCAAGGTATGAGGTGCGCCGGTTGAAGAAATGACTACATCGACGTCTTTGAGCACGCTCAGCCAATCATCGAAACGCACCGCGCGCCCATTCATCTCGGCGGCGAGTTCCAAAGCGTGCTCATAAGTACGGTTCGCGACGATGACGGATTTTGCGCCGCGCGAAACAAGCGCTTTCGCCGTTAGGCGGCTCATCTCCCCCGCGCCGAGCACCATCACCTCGCTGTCCTTCAGGTGGCCGAAAATTTTCTCTGCTAGCTCGACGGCGACGTTGCCGATGGAGGTGGAACCTTCCTGGATGGATGTCTGCGTGCGGACTTTCTTCCCGACTCCGAAGACTTTCTGGAAAAGTTTATTCAGAGTGGGGCCGGTGGCTCCCGCCTCGTGAGCGGCTTGGTAGGCCTGCTTGACTTGGCCGAAGATTTCCGTCTCACCGAGCAGCATGGAATCTAGTCCGCTGACGACCTTGCAAAGATGCCGAGCGGCCTGTGCACTTTCGTGACGGTAATACAAACCATCGTGGCCGTGCACCTTATCGGCAAGTCCTATCTCCAGCCGCCTCACCGCCTCACGCACATCCTCGGCAGCGAGGTAGAATTCGGTGCGGTTACAAGTAGAGATTACCACGCCCTCCGCCGCGCTCGATATCTCGAGCAGTTGCAGCGCGGCCTCGCCGAGTTTGGTATTACCCACGGCGAAGCGCTCGCGCACCTCGACGGGCGCCGTCTTGTGATTCAGTCCCAGGCAGGCGAGTTCCATCAGACGAAAGCGAAAACCCCCAGTGAAAGGACGAACAGCGCGACCGCCCCTAACGCGAACCGCCGCCCGGTGATTCCGCGGACCCGCTTCACCGCGATTAGTGCGATGTATCCCGCCCATACCGCCACCGCTGCGATAAGGTGCGCCCTCGCACCATGCCCATGCGGCATCAACAAACCTGCTACCAGACCGATGGTCAGCAGGATCATCCCGATCCAAAGCAGCCGCTCCAGAGAAACGAGCAACTCACGCACCGGCGGGAGATTTCTGAAAAGTCCACCTTTGAGCTGGTGCTCCTTAAGCTGGCGATCAAGCACAAGGAACATCACCCCAGCCACCGCCGCGAGCGCCAGAGCACCGTAGGCGAGCACGGACATCGCGGAATGCGTCTCGCCCCAGGGGTTTGTGTTGAGAATTTTCTCAGGATTTGCGGCTAGCCGCCCAGGCAGCAGCGCGAAGCCTTGGAACAGAACCACCACCGGCGCAGTGAACACCCCGAGTAAGGAAATCCGATACATCGGCCCAACGAGCAGGTAGAAAAGCGTCAGCGACCACGCGAGATACACGGAAATCTCACCAATGCTGCGCAACGGGCAGGCGCCGCGCATTCCCCCCCGGATCACTAGGTAGCCGAACTGGCAGATCAGCGCCGCGATCATCCACCATAACGTCCAAGAACTCCTCTTGCCATTTTGTAAAACCATTAATCCGCGAATTCCCGCAATGGAAGCGAGAGCGGTTGCAGCGATGAGAAACCAGCGATCCATCCCCTTCCATCGCCCCAAAGTGGCGATCATGCAAGCGCGGAGGGTGGTGGCGGATGTCTTCTGATGTCGGTGTCCAATGAATTACGGCTTTCCGCGGGAGAAACAAAAATAACAGGGTGGACACAAATTCATGCCAAAGCCTCAGAGACGGCTGCACTCTCGTGTGTTGATATAGGCATTCTCGCCCGAAACTTGGCTGGAAATAGGGCGGGCTTTTTCGGCTTCACGGCGCACAGGATCTTTCCAGCCAGCGGAGAGCGAGGGCGCACTCCGCGACACGCGAAGGCGCGTGTGCTCCCCATCCAAAATTCAAAGCTCCACCCGCTTCAACCACTTCTCCCTGCGGAACCATGTTTCCTGACGCTTCGCGTATTGGCGCGTGGCGGCGATGATGAGTTCGGTGCATTCCGCTCGGTCGATCTCGCCGGCTATCAAACGGCGTATCTCCTTCACACCGATGGCCTTGTCCCAGCTTCCGGATACGCCCTGCAGCGCTGCGACTTCCTTGACGGCACCATCAGCTAGCATTTTCTCCGTCCTTAACGCGATGCGGCGGTGAAGATCCTCGCGGCTGCGGATAAGCCAGACACCGTTCAGCTTCGATTCTAGACTGCGGGTCTTTTGCTCCCAACCGTCGCGTAGTTCTGAAACTTTTTTTCCGCTCAGTAGACAGATCTCCAGCGCACGCGATACGTAGCGTGGATTGTTCCTGTCAACTTTGGCGGCCTCTGCGGGATCGAGCTTCTCCAACTCCGCGAAAAGCTCCTCCAGCGACCTTGCATCAAGCTCATCGCGCAGCACCCTGTCACCGCGCGGCAAAGGCGATGGCCCGTGTGTGAGAAACTTTAAGTAAAGGCCGGAACCACCTACTACAACCGCAGTTTTTCCGCGCGAGTGTATATCCGAAATCACTTTCCCCACCATCTCCGAGTAGCGGCCTGCGTCGCAGCTTTCCTCTAGCCCGAGGACACCGAAAAGGTGGTGCGGCGCGGCGGCCATCTCCTCCGCGGAGGGCGCGGCGCTGAGAATCTCGATGCCGCGGAAAAGCTGGAAGGCGTCGCCGTTCACAATCTCGCCGGCGGCTCCGCGGGCAAGATCCAGTGCGTGTGAAGTTTTTCCCACCGCCGTTGCGCCGCAGACATAAACCGTTGCCATCACGGAACCTTCTGTTTGCCCGAGTTTTGCTGGGTCGATCCGCTGTTCCGCGAAGAAACATCCATTTTTAGGGCCTCCAAGCCTTCGAGTAATTTTGTAGGGATTACTGTATCATCCAGAATGATTAGATGGCTTGCAACGGCAAAAAGATTCTGGTCATAAATCCTGCGGCGCTGGGAAATGTCGCTGGAATTAATACCTTCGGGAATTTCACCGAATTCGGCAAGGCGTTCGACACGCTCTAGGTCTGCCTCCGCCTCCGCTTTGCATTTCATTAGCTGGCCGCCTAAATGGGGAGCCTCTTTTGTCGCTACCTCTGCAGTCTGAGTTGCACCGGCCTGTTTGAGAACCCTCTCCAGTTGCGCGGCGGCGGGAAGGCATGCGGCGGCTACGCAGAACAGGATGGATGCATTATTTGTCCTATGTTTCACCACGTTCGTCTTTTTCTAGTTGAATCCGGTCGTCTAGGTTGCGCGCCTTTACACGATGGTTGCGCTTGTGCCAGCGCTCAGTGGCCATCTGACGTTTTTTAGCGCGTTTGCGCAGCGCCTCGATCTCGGTTTCTAGGTTCAGGAAAGATTCGTAGCGGGCAGGATCAAGCTCGCCTTTCTCCACCGCGGCGCGGATTGCGCAGCCCGCGTCGTTCACATGGCTGCAATCCGAATACTTGCACTCTGCAGTGAGCGCCGCGATATCCTCAAAACTGCCGCGCAGGGTGAACTCGTCCGTCCACATCTGGATCTCGCGCATCCCGGGGTTGTCGATAAGCATCCCGCCGCTATGGAGCAGCACCAACTCGCGGCAAGTAGTAGTGTGGCGGCCTTTACCGGTGGTTTCATTCACCTCACTGACCCATTGCCATTCCTCGCCGTAAAGTTGATTGACGAGGGTGGATTTCCCGACCCCGCTGGAACCTACGATGCACATCGTAACTCCCGGCGCGAGATGGGAGCGGATCGCCTTGAGACCCTCCCCCTTCAGCGCCGAGGTGATGTGAACGGAGGCGTCCGGGCACAGTGCGGAGATTTCTGCGGCAGCGCTTTTTAGTTCCAGCTTGGTGAAAAGGTCGGACTTGTTCAGCAGCACCACCGGCTTCGCCCCACTGAGGTGGATCAGTGTGAAATACCGCTCCATGCGCCGGAGGTTGTAGTCAGATCCTGCATCTGTGACCACGGTGACGACATCAATGTTCGCCCCGATCACCTGCGCCTGACTGCTGTTGCCCGGCATTTTTCGAGAAAACACTGTCCGACGCGGCAGCTGTGCGCGGATCACGTGCGGGTTGTCATCGTCACCTTCTTCGATCGCGACCCAATCCCCCACGGCAGGCAGATCGGAATCCACAACCGCCGCATTCCAAAGCCGTCCGCAGAGGATACAGTGAATCTCCTCCCCGCCATCGAGCAAGGCGGAAAAATTGATTGAAGTCTCGCGAATCAGGCGCGCGGCAACCCAACCTTTTTCGCGATAGGGCGCGAAAAAGGTTTCAAGTTCAGTGGTCCAGCCGAGTTCCCGGAGATTCATGGGCTGCCGCACAATAGGGAAATTTTTCCCATTGATCTAGAACTTCTCGGCACAGAATGCAAACCGCTCAGAATGGTGTGGTTAACTACATTAGTACGATATATCCATCAAAAAATTTACGTATTATGTGCGATCTGTCATAAGTTTCCGAAGCTGGTAGATTTACTGGCAGATTCATCAGATCTGAGAACCATCCCCATATGAAACTGCGATTTAATCGGTCATCGTTGCTAAGAGGCCCCCAGTCCTCGCTGACGAAAAAGGCATCGAGGAGCGAGCCGTCCTTGAGAGTGACGCGGAGGATGCAGTAACCGGGCTCGATGGCGGCGTTTGGTGCAAGGATGTTGCGGATAAAATAACCGGTAGCCAATTCTTCTCGACACATTCACACCAGCAGACAAATCTTTCCCCTCATTCCTCCTGCCTCCATGCGGACAGCTCTATTAGGTGACATCCATGCCAATCTTGAGGCTCTCGAAGCTGTGCTCGCCGATGCCACGACCCAAGGTGTGACGGATTATGCATGCCTAGGTGATGTCGTTGGTTACAACGCCGACCCCGTCACCTGCCTAAATATGATACGCGATATAGGCTGCCCTACCGTCAAGGGAAACCATGATCAAGACGCATCTGAGGATCATTCTCTCGAAAACATGAACCCTGTTGCCGCTACCGCCCTACAATGGACTCGCAACCAACTCGATGAAGACCAGCGACTCTGGCTCAAGCGCCTGCGAATGGTTCGCCAAGTCTCCGACTATACGATCGTCCATAGCACCCTCGACCAACCCGTCAATTGGAACTAT
This sequence comes from Prosthecobacter debontii, assembly GCA_945862245.1. GTDB lineage: Bacteria > Verrucomicrobiota > Verrucomicrobiia > Verrucomicrobiales > Akkermansiaceae > Luteolibacter. Next base: position 124,917 of record CAMAXN010000001.1, on the reverse strand, counting down.
GTAACCAACCGTTTCGACGCGATATCGAACTTCTCCTACCAGTTCACACAGCTCTGCTTTCACGGACACACCCACGTTCCCCGGGTATATATAAAATCTGAAAAAGTTCGCCAAATCCCCGCCGATGCCGTCGTCATCGAGCCGAGCGCGAAATATTTCATCAACATAGGTTCGGTAGGCCAACCACGTGACGGGGATCCGCGTGCCTGCTACGCCATCTACGACCCGGAGAACAATCTTGTCGTCTTCCGACGCGTCGATTACGATATCGCCAAAACTCAAGCCAAGATCATCGAAGCCGGGCTCCCTAAGGCACTCGCAGAGCGACTTGCGGAGGGTAGGTAATCCGGATTACACTGGAAATACCTCACCCCGCATTGGCCGCCGTATCGAAAGCTGCGCCGCTCGTGGAACATTTGAATCAATTACGTGGAACTCTCTTTCCTACTTGACGCATTAGCGAGTGATCCCAAGTCTAATTCCCTACCCGTTCGGTAATACTTGCGGCCTCATCAAAGACCGCGTTTGCGGAAACCAGAAAGGCCGAATTGGTCTACCGACAACTTCGACACTTTTCTCATTCAGGCCTATTAGATCACACGCCCAACAGTTTCATTTTTAAATACTTACAAAACAAACTTTCATGTTAAAAAGATTTTTCGGAAATATGTTTTCCAACGATATCGGAATCGATCTCGGCACCGCAAATACCCTTATCAACGTAAAGGACCACGGCATCGTGCTCCGCGAGCCCTCGGTGGTAGCTGTAAGGGCTGGCACAAATGAGGTTCTCGCCGTCGGCGATGACGCCAAGCGGATGCTCGGCCGCACACCCGGCAACATCATCGCGATCCGTCCGCTCAAAGATGGCGTGATCGCCGATTTCGAAGTCACCGAGGCTATGCTCCGCCATTTCATCCGTAAGGTGAACAAGGGCCGCCGCAACAACCCGCGCGTCCTAATCGCCATCCCCTCCGGTATCACCGAGGTGGAGCGCCGCGCTGTCCGCGAGTCCGCCGAACAGGCAGGCGCGAGGGAAGTCTATCTAATCGAGGAACCCATGGCCGCTGCAATTGGTGTCGGCTTACCCGTGCAAGAGGCTTCCGGCAACATGATTGTCGACATCGGCGGCGGCACTACCGAAGTCGCACTAATCTCGCTTTCCGGTATTGTCTATGCCCGCTCCGTCCGCACAGCAGGCGACGAACTCGATGAGGCGATCATCCAATACATGAAGCGCGCCTATAACCTGATGATCGGTGAGCGCACTTCCGAGGATATCAAAATACGCTTAGGCTCCGCAGCACCTCTTCCCAAGGAGCTAACCATGGAGGTGAAAGGCCGCGACCTTGTCGCCGGCCTGCCTAAGACGATCACCATCACCTCCCAGGAAATTCGCGAGGCAATGTCCGATCCACTCAGCACCATCGTGGATGCCGTCCGCACTACCCTCGAGCGCTGCCCGCCAGAACTCGCCGCCGACCTTGTGGACCGCGGCATCGTCCTAGCCGGTGGCGGCGCGCTCCTAAAGGGGCTCGACCGCCTTCTGCGTGAGGAAACAGGCCTACCCGTCCATGTCGCCGAGGATCCCCTCAGCGCAGTGGCGGAAGGAACCGGCAAGGCGCTTCAGGAGCTCGCCCTCCTCAAGCGAGTCACAAACACGGATCGCTGAGCCCCGGAACTCCGCTGACCGGAGAATCCAACGGCCATGAAACCGCTCAACCTCATCGCATTGCTTCTCTTCCTCGCCGGAACTACATGGGCGCTCACGCGCAGTGAGCGGGTCGTACGGGAGATTCAAGTCGCGTATTTCAAGGCCATTTCACCCACACTGAGGTCCGGCTCCGCACTGGAAACGAAAACCCGCAATCTGTTGCGCGAAACGAAGCATTCTAAAAAACTGGAAGCAGAGCTCTCAACTATTCGCGGCGAGATCGGCAGGCTCCGCATCATAGAGTCCCGATTCAAGGAACTGGAGCGCGAGAACGCCGAACTGCGCCACGCGCTCAATTTCAAAAAAATCACGGAGTTCGATGTCGTTGCGGCGAACATCATCCGCCGCCATCCTACTACTTGGTGGCAAACGGCGGAGATCGACGCGGGCGAGGATCGCGGCATCGGCATCCAGCTCTCCGTCCTTTCCAACGACGGCCTTGTAGGGCTAATCGACCGCCCTCTCAAAAATCGATCCTCGATTCTGCTCATTACTGATGAGAAATGCCAGGTCTCCGTACGCATCGAGGGATCGCCGGAAGTGGGCATCCTCAGCGGCCAGCGGGGTGACTTCGATAACAACCCCACCCTCCGCCTCCGCTTTCTTTCCAAGAACGCTTCCTTGCAACCCGGCCAACGCGTGTTCACCACAGGACGTGGCGGGATTTTCCAGCCTAACATACTCGTAGGAACCATCACCTCAGTTGAGAGAGGCTCCCTCGATTCCGAAGCCTTGGTCAGACCTGCAGTCGATCTGAACGACTTGGTTACGGTGTTCGTAGTACTATCTGAAAAACACTAAATCTCCCCACCTTGCTACGATTCAATCTCAGCGCCGTTTTCCTTCTGCTCATCGCCTTCTTGGTGCAGCAGTTTGTTCCCGCATTCACGGGGCTTAGCCACGCCCGCTTCCTGATCGTTCACCTCGTGTTTCTCTGCGCCGCCGTCTCCGTGGCGACCCCTACCATGCTTCTGCTCGCTTTCATAGGCGGCATACTTTGGGACGCCCACTGCTCACTTGCAACCATCGTGGCCGATCCTGAGGTTTATACGAATCCCACCGAATCGTTGCGCTTCGGATACTCGATCCTGCTTTTCACAGGCATGGGTTTCCTGATGCAAGGACTCAGTCCTTTATTCAGGGCAGGTAAATGGCAATTCTCTGCGCTCCTCACTGGTGTTGCCACTTTCCTCTACCTCGCCGCCGATTACGCGCTTATCTCCTTCGTGCGCGGGGATATTGTCATGAGTCGCTCGATCATGCGCCTTATGACCTTCACCGCACTGCTTACTATGCTATTTTCACCCTTCGTCTTTTGGCTACTCTACCGCCTTGCCCTGCTCTTCGATCACTCCCTTTATCCGGAAGCAGGAAAAAACAAACGCCGATCCTTCTAAACCGTGGAACCCCGCTACCGACTTCGACTCTACTTGCTAACTGCCTTCGTTCTTGTTGGCTTCGGCACCCTGTTGTCGCGAATCCATGAATTCCAGATCGAGCGCCAGGAGGAGTTTCAAGCGCTCGTCCCTGGCAACCGCACCGTCACCATCCGCGAGCCCGGCATACGCGGCGAGATCACCGACCGCAACGGTATCCCCCTCGCCCGCAACCTGCGCAACTACGTCATCTCCTTCAACCTCGAGGAAATCGCGCAGGCATACCGTCTCCAAAACGAGGAGATGCCCACCCTCGACCGCCTCACCATGCAAGGCGGCCTTCCCCGCCCTAAAAAAGAGAAAGACATCGTCGCTATTGTTAATGAATGGACCATCAAGCCGCTCGAAGAGCTAGGCCTTGCCAAAAACTACAACGCCGCCGATCTGCGCACCCATTACATCACACACAGCGGTCTTGTCCCTTTCACCTACCGCGTGGATCTCACCTACGAGGATTTCGCCCGCCTAGCGGAGCGCAACCTCGAGTTCCCCGGTGTTACTCTCGGCATACGTCCACAACGTCAATACGCCTACGGCACCCTCGCCTCCCACATTCTCGGTTATCTGAAGCAGTGGGGTAAAGGCGATATTTCCTCTGCCGATAAGCTCGCCTTCGACCACTATATCGGTGAGGAAAAAGGTATCGCCGGTATCGAGGCCACCATGGACCAGCACCTGCGTGGCCCCGAAGGTCGCAAAACCATTCTCAAGGATGAAAAAGGCCGTAACATCGGTATGCTCGATCTCACAAAGCCCGGCACCGGCGCGCGCGTCCAGCTATCCATCGACGCCCGCGTCCAGTTCCTTTTGGAAAACACTCTCCGCCGCGCCGGTCGCGCTGCTGGGGTGGTGATGGACGTAAACACCGGCGAGGTGCTCGCTATGGCATCCATCCCGGATTACGATCCAAATGCCTTCATCCCCTCCATCTCTAGAGAGAAATTCATCGAGTATGGTTCCAATCCACAGCTCTCCCCTTTTACCAACCGCGCTATCGCCTCCTTCGAACCGGGCTCCACCATGAAAGTCGCAACTGCCCTCGCCGGCGCAGTCCATGGCATCGCGGGTCGCACATTTACTTGTGATGGCTTCGTCCCCTTTGGAAACCATAAAATAGGCTGCTGGATCTACAACAAGAACGGCGGTAGCCACGGCTCACTCCGTCTGACCAACGCTATCCAAGTCTCCTGTAACCCGTATTTTAACAAAATGGCCAACACGATGGGCTGGAAGGCAATGGTCGATGGCTGCTCTCTCGTCGGCTTCGGCAAAAAAACAGGGATAGAACTGCCCAACGAGGATTCTGGCATCCTGCCCGGCTCTCGCTCATGGCGTGCCGCCCGCCCGGGTGCAGTGATGACCCCCGCCTTGACCGCCATGATGTCGATCGGACAGGGCGATATGCTCGCCACGCCCGTCCAGATGGCTGCCATGACCGTGACCATCGCCAACGGCGGAAAGTTTTACCAACCCCGCGTCGTGCAAAAGGTCACCGCTGAGGATGGCAGCGTACTCGTCCCCAACACCCCGGTTCTAAAGGTCGACCTGCTGCAGTCCGGCGTCAAAGAATCCGACCTAAAGATGATCCAAGAAGGTATGAGGAAAGCCGTTAACGAAGCGGGAGGCACTGCGGGTAAAGCGCGCATGGAGGAGTTCATCATCGCTGCAAAAACAGGTACCACGCAAACCACAGACAATGGTAAGAAATCGAACAATTCTTGGATGATTTCCTACGCGCCTTTTGATGCGCCGCGGTATGCCGTCGTAATCCTCGTCCAAGCCTCCAGCTCCGGCGGTGCTGTCTGCGGGCCGCTTGTAAATACGATTTATACCGGGCTTTTCGCCAAGGAAAAGGGCATGCTTCTGCCTCTGAAGCCGCAGACCGAATACAAGGGGCACCTCACAACCATCGAGGCCATCGAGCCGCTCAAGGATGTCCTCGCCGCCATTGAGGCATCCGAAATTGCCGGCGGTGAAACAACATCCGCCAAACCCGACGAAGAAATCGGCGAAACCGGCGACGAAGTCGGCGAAGTACTTCCCAAAACACCCATCGGCGTCACGCCCACCATTATCTCTCCAAAACCCACCATAACGCTCGAAACCGACCGCGAAGGAAGAGTCATCCCTCGTGCTATTCCTATCACGGAGTGAGCCACGTTTTTGGCAAATACAAAACCAACCGTTAAATTTCAACAAACACACCGTAACGTGATCCAAAAAATCAAAAGAATGTTAGGGATTGGCTCCGCCGATCCATCGCAAGGCAACTCCATCATCGTGAACGTCGAGAAACTCGAGCGCCGAGTAGCCCTTCTCGAGGACGGGATCCTTGAGGAATATACCGTAGAGCGAGAGGGAGACCAAAATATTGTCGGCGGCATCTTCAAGGGCCGAGTTAAAAACGTCGAACAGGGACTCAAGGCCATGTTCGTCGATATCGGCCTCGATAAGAACGCGTTCCTCCACTTTTGGGATGCTATTCCCGCGGCTCTCGACGGCGGCCTCGAGGAGATCGAGCGCGAGGGCAAGAAAAAGACCCAGAAAAAAATCAGCTCGAAAGACATCCCGGACATCTACCCGATCGGCTCGGAAATCATGATCCAGGTTTCCAAGGGACCAATCGGTACCAAGGGGCCGCGCGTTACAACGAACATCTCCCTCGCCGGGCGCTACCTCGTTCTGATGCCTTTGACTGAACAGTTTGGCATTTCCCGTAAGATTGAGGATCCCAAGGAACGCTTACGCCTCCGCCACATCGTTCAGAAGCTATCCGTCCCCGAGGGTATGGGTATCATCATGCGCACCGTTGCTCAAGGCACCCGCGCCCGCCACTTCGTACGCGATCTCGCTATGCTTCTAGAACAGTGGGACACCATCGACCAGCGACGTGCGAACAATCCCGCACCCTGCTGCGTCTTCCAAGAGCCAAACCTTATTGAGCGCACCGCTCGCGATTTCCTCACAGAGGAAGTGGATCAAATACTTTGTGACGACGCCGAGACAACTGAACTCATCCGCGAAATCGCCGGGAAAATCTCCCGCCGCGCAAAACGCCGCATCCACCATATCCCGACCGTAAGCCGGCCGATTTTCGAACACGTCAACATCCAAAAGCAGATCGATGAAGCATTTTCGCGCCAAGTCTGGCTGAAATGCGGCGGCTACATTGTCATCGACGAAACGGAAGCCCTCATCTCCGTGGACGTAAACACCGGCCGCAACCGCGGCTCGAAGGACGTCGATAAAATGATCCTCCAAACCAACACCGAGGCCGCGGAGGAAGTCGCTCGACAACTCCGCCTACGCAACATCGGCGGCTTAGTCGTCGTCGATTTCATCGATATGCGCCACCGCCGCGATCAGATGACCGTTTACAAGGCCATGAAAGACCGTTTGAAGCGCGACAAGGCCAAGACGCAGGTACTCCAGATTTCCGCCATTGGACTAATGGAAATGACCCGCCAGCGCCTCAATGAATCCCTGCGCGACTCGATGTATGAACCCTGCCCCTACTGCCAGGGCCGCGGTCGCGTGAAGACGCCTATGACCATGTCCATCGAGATTCAGCGCCGCCTCAATACGATCATCCAAAGCCGCCGTGACCAAGTTGGAGACCTCATCGTCATCGTCAACTCGGACGTCCTCAACCGCTTCAAACAAGAGGACGCTAAAGTCCTCGTGGAACTCGAGCGCTCCCATTCCGGCCGCCTGATCTTCCGCTCCGATCCGACCTTGAACCGCGAACGCTTCGCAGTCATCGATGCCGCTACGGAAAAAACCATCGAGCAAGCTTGATCCGATATTTGTAAACGCCTGACGCATATCGGTTGCAAGGCAAGACGTTTATCCCTAAGGAATAAAAGATTCGCACCTTTTCATTATGTCCCTCAAAACCAAGCTCATCGTAACACTCGGCCCCGCCACCGAATCGCAGGAAATGATCGGTAAGCTTATTGATGCCGGAGTCAATGTGATACGCCTTAACATGAGCCATGCGAAGCACGAATGGGCAGAGCAAATGACCAAGTATGTACGCGCCGAATCGGAAAAACGTAACGCATACACTGCCGTCCTTTTCGATCTCACCGGCCCGTCAATCCGCACCGGAGACCTTGAGGAACCCTACGAACTGAAAGAGGGCGATAAGGTGGAGTTCCGCCGCGCCGATATCGCTTCTTCCATACCTCTCTCCACCACCGTGAACTACCCGGGCCTGATGGGTGATGTGAAGGCGGGCAACACCCTTGTCGTAGACAACGGCACTTTGCTGATGCGTATCGAGAAGGTTTCAGAGACCAACATGATTTGCGATGTTCGCACCCCGGGAACAATGGGCTCCCGCCGTCACATCAACCTACCCGGTGTGAGGCTGAACCTGCCGGCTTTAACTGAGAAAGACCACAAAGATCTCGCCCTCGCCGTGGAATGCGGGGCTGATTTCATCGCGGGATCTTTCGTCCGTGATGCCGCCCACGTAGCCGAACTGCGTAAAGCCATGGAAGGCATCGGCGGAGAGGCTCAGATTATTGCAAAAATCGAGGATCAGGAAGCTGTACGCAACATCGACTCCATCATCCGCGCCGCAGATGTGATCATGATCGCACGGGGAGATCTGGGCATCGAAGTCGATTTTGAGGATCTACCCATACTCCAACGCCGCATCGTAAAGCGCTGCCACGAACTCGGAAAACGAGTGATCGTCGCCACCCAACTACTTGAGTCGATGATCAACAACCCCACCCCCACCCGCGCTGAAGTGACGGACGTGATGAACGCCTCCTACGAAGAAGCGGATTGCCTGATGCTGTCCGGAGAAACTTCCGTCGGCCGCTACCCGGAGCGCTGTGTCGAGGCCTTAGTCCGCATTTCGTCCCGCATTGAGCGCTCCGGCGGACACGGATTCGGGCAGAACGTCATCCTTAGCGATGAAAGGCAAAAAACTGCCCGCGCCGCAGTCACTCTCGTAGACTCCCTGCCTGACGCCCGCCTCGTCGTACTCACACGTCGCGGTGTTCTCGCCAACCAAGTCGCGATGATGCGCCCGCGCACCAATGCATTCTATGTATTCACGCCCAAAGAGTCTGTGTGCCGGCAGCTTTCCCTGACACGCGGCGTCCGTGCATTCCGCATGGCCTATGCATCGAACATCGAGGAAACCGTCCAGCGCGCCACCGAGCAACTTCGGAAACTCGAACTCGTCCGCACCGGCACGCCCATCGTGGTAGTTTCCGATATCCTCTCCGATCATTTCGCCGCAAACTCAATCCTACTCCATCACGCATAAAGTACGGACGGTGGGATTCGCAAATATTTGCGAGTAAATCCTTCGCCTAACAGGGTAGAGTTCACTCAGCTCCCACACGCCATGAATGGTTTCCTGCCTCTCATTCTCATTTTTTCGCTCCAGTTTGCGGTTTATGGTCAGGAGTCCCAGGGCGTGCTTCCTCAGGACTTCACGAAAGTCGCGAACCGTTGGATGCTCTCCGCCGAGGCGGACAAACGGAATGCGGCATATTTATCTTGGAAGCAAATGGGAGCCGATGCCATGCCTCAATACCAGAGGGCGCTGGAGTTCGCACAACAGCAGCATAACAAAGCGCTCGAAGAAGCGGTGCGCGGACGCTCAAGCGTAATCAATCCTTACGCCTCCCACCACGAATTGGCAGGCGAGCTCGATGCCGAACGCAAGCGCGTGATGAGTCTGATCATGACGGATTGGGAAAAGGACGGAAAAAAGGTGCAGATGCTACGCGAGGAGATGGAGGACTTAGAAAAGTTACGGGAACGCGTGAACCGATTGGCTGGTCCGTCCACGGAGAGATTCGACTCCTTGGTAGATGCCACGCTAGAAGGACTTGCGGAAGTGACCCGCGAGTTGGAGCAATTTGACGATAGATTGGAAAGCGCTTCGATCGAGGATGGGGATCTGCGGGGCTTTCTCTTAGAAGAAAACTCGGAGGGAAAAGATCTACTAATGCAGCGCGAGCGCCTTGCCGCGACAATAAACGAGGTGAAAATACATATGGAAGCGGAGAAAGCTCATTCCGATCTCGGGCGCTGGGCATCGAGCGCGATGAAAGACTTCGCCAACTTGCTCAACAAGGAGCGTGCACTCCTTGGGCTACCCCCTAGAATCATGGAGGAAAAGCTCTCCGATGCGTGCAAGGGACACAGTTCAGATATGTCAAATCTCGGGTTCTTCGCCCACGAATCGCCGGTACCCAAAAAGAAGAGCCCGTGGGATCGCGCACGGCTGGCAGGCTTCGCTGGTAACGGGGGCGGCGAGAATATTTTCATGGGATCTACGAGCCACTCCGCCGCATACGCGGGTTGGTTCGGATCGGACGGACACCGCTTCATCATGTTCGGCGGCGGCGATACTCTGGGTGTCGGAATCTCCGGCATCCACTGGACGATGATGACAGGTAATTCCATGAAATGATATTAGGGATCAGAGTTTATCCTGGCGGAATCCTTCTTACAGGCTTCCACTCAGATGCCTCCGTCTAGACTTCCACGCGAATGACTCTGATGATCAGGCCATAACCTGCTGCAATTTTCCTGTGGAAGAAAGTCAACGGATTAACAGCGCCCATTCTCACATCTATACTCGACGTATGCCCTATGGCGCGCGAGGTTTTCCGCAGAACGCCACAATGCCAAACTATTCTGTCAACACACTGCTGTTTTGCCTCGCGATCTGTTCCTGCAAAAAGGAGGAAATGCCCGCCTATCCCGCGCCTGTAGAAGCTAATAACCAAGATGCGGCCGGCCAAGATCAATCAACGCAATCCGATGCCGTTAGATGGCGCGCCTTGCCAGATTGGAAAATGGAGGAGACCGGCGAGTTCCTATCGGCCGCCTATTTGGTTCCGGAGCTCGGACGACTAACGGTTTCCAAACTCGGAGGAGATGGCGGCGGGCTTGCTGCAAACGTGAACCGCTGGCGCGGACAAGTAAGTATGAAAGCCCTACCCAAAGACCAAGTCCAAGGAAAACCAATAAAGATCACGGACAGCTCACGCGAGATACTCTTTTTCAACCTCAACCCAGACGACGCACCCACCGAGGCCGAGGGTATCTTAGCCGCTGTTCTCTCGCTAAGCTCGGAAACATGGTTTTTCAAACTCACCGGCCCCTCCACCAAGCTACACGAAAAAGGCAATGAGATATTTATGTCATTCCTGAGCAATGTTCGCATCGTGGAAATGCAAGAAGCCGCTACCGCCCCTTCCCAATCCCCGGAAATTCAGATCATTGCACCGGAGGATTGGGAGGTGAGCCAGGGCAGCTCAATGCGCGTGGCGAGCTTCGCTGTAAAGGGTGAGGGCGGAGCGACCGCCGATGTTTCCGTGATCCCGCTGCCCGGAAATTCCGGAAGCGTGCTGGATAACGTCAATCGTTGGCGTGACCAAGTTCAATTGCCGCCCCTTGCCACCGCTGATGACCCCGCGCTCGGCGTGGAAATGGACGGTGCGGCGGGTAAACTGCTCGTCACCCACATAGTCAGTGCTGAGCCCTTACTCGACGGCAAAAAGTCGGCTATCTCAGGCGCCATCCTCGAGGCAGAGGGCGTCACTTGGTTTTTCAAGATGACCGGCGAGGCCTCTTTAGTAGAGGCGAACCGCGAAAAATTCGAGATGTTTGCCCGCACCGCGTCTTTCCAATGATCCTGTGCAAGGCCTGAAATCCCTGTGGCCGTCGTGGATCTGAGTATTGAACATGCTGAGCTCGGCACGGCCAAGGTGTCTGGGCTGACCGAAACAACCATCAAAATCCTCTACATTGATTCGTGCTTACTGCGGCAGAACGGCTACGTCGAGAGCTTCTATGACAAGTTTCAAAGAAAGTGCTTTGTTCGCGAGCTATTTTATACGTTGAGCGAGGCGCGGGGTGTGATCGGAGCCTCAGCATGAAGACGCCCAAGGAGTTCGCCTTTGGACTCGCTCCAGCAAGAGGGTAAACGGCACAATCTGCTTCCTACGCAGCAGCCTCCGGCCTACGCTCCGGAAGCAAATTGACAAGCAGGTGACAGCCATTATCAAAAAAATCTGTATCCTTTCACTTTAAGCGAATCATAAACTGGAACGCTGTAGATGAGTAATTTAAGTGCACATAAGCTGGAATTGCCGATGATTTTGCTATCGGCCGTTTTGGCAGTATCCTGCGGAGGAATCGCCCCCACCTCTTTGGTGAAAACAAAAACGAGGAAGCACATAAGCGACCCACTCGAGCCGATAAACCGCGCCACTTGGGAACTGAACCGTGGCTTGACGCTTGGCGTTCTTGAGCCTGCGACCAACGTTTACCTAACCGTTATCCCGGAACCGGTGCGGAAGTCAATCAGCAGCTTACACGATAACCTAACCGGCCCGCTGCGCATCACGAACCAGATCCTCCAGGGGCGTTGGAACGACTCCGGCGAAGAATCATTGAGATTCCTCACAAATACGACCGTGGGTATTGGCGGATTATTCGATGTAGCGGATCGCATGAATCTGCCTGGTAGCCGGGGGAGCTTCAACCAGACATTCCAACACTGGGGCTGGCAACCGGATACCTTCGTGGTATTGCCATTTCTTGGCCCCAGCGACAACGTGGCAGCAACAGCCCGCGCTATGGATGTGGTTGGTGATCCCATAACTTATGTTTCCAACCTTGAGTTCGCGCTAATTGCTTCCCGGGTACACCAACTGAGCGATATCATCCCGCCGGTAGCGAGCATCATGCGCACCGAATCAGACTCCTATGAGTTAATTCGCCAAGCGTGGCCGTATCTCTCGCGCCCAACATCGCCGGACTGGACACCTCACGGCACACCAGATTTTCCGACAATGGAAACGCTGGCGGCGGCGCGATACAAACCCAACGATCCATGGTTTGCCGCAAGCGGGAAAAGACATCTGGTGCGGCTGCCACATACGGGCAAGGAATTACCTTATCAGGCGTGGATGCAGAAACAGCCGGCCCCTCTGGTTTTCCTAAGCCCGGGAATCGGCTCGCACCGCATGTCGGGTAACGCCATGGTTCTGGCTGAGGCGATCTTTAATATGGGATTTTCAGTAGCAACGATTTCTGGCATATTCCATCCGGAGTTCATGGAATGTGCATCTTCCTCATCCATGCCGGGTAATCCAGTGACAGATCGTACGGATCTTCTCGCCACCTTTACGGCGATCAATGATTCGGTTGTCAATAAACACCCTGGGCATGTGACGAAGCACATCCTCGTAGGATTCTCTCTCGGTGGTTTTTCCGCACTGCAACTGGCAGCTACCAAGACGGCTCATGCACCGGGATCCGTCCAGTTCGACCACTACCTCGCAATCCAACCACCGGTCGACCTGAGGCAGGCATACCGTACACTTGATGAGTTTTACGCAGTGCCAACATCTTGGTCAGAAGCGGTGCGCGCCCAACGACTCGATAACGCCCTCCACAAGGCGGCGGCATTAATCGATCAACGCCCCCCTGAAGGCTTGCCACCATTTAGTGCCGATGAATCGCAGTTGCTTGTGGGTTTCGCATTCCGGACCGTGATGCGAGATACGCTTTACAGCATACACCGGCGCACGCCTTCAGATCTCATTTCCACGCCTGCTTCCACATGGCGGCGCCAGGATACATATCACGAGCTCATGAACTTCGGTTTCGACGATTACCTCAAGTACTGGCTGGTACCTCAGCAGCAGGAGAAAGGGGTGAGTGAGAAGCAATTACTGAACTCAACCTCGCTTCGTTCAATGCAGCGCTCCCTGAGTGCGAACCGTCATGTGCATGTAATGAGTAATCGCAATGACTTTCTTATCTCCCTAAAAGACATGCGTTGGATGGAATCCACATTCGGGAATCGTGCAGTTTGGCTACCGACCGGCGGACACCTCGGCAACCTTGGTGACCCGCAATTTTTGAAAGTCCTAGGCAGCTTGATGGAAAATATGCATTGAAGGATTCATCCACTTTGCTCCTCATTTATCCAAACTTGCCATTATCAATAGCCACCATTGGTATTCCTGCTAAGAAGTGGAGAGAGGCGATCAGAGCAATTAGCGAGTTTGCTCCTTCAGAAAATATGCACGCGTGTGCCTTCTTCCGCTCTGAAAAACTTTTCTGGCTCAGTTGTCGATGGTGTCGGGTTTCCCGTTAGACTTACCGAAACGGAAGGTAAAACCCTTTCCGTTCGCAGAGCCGACATTCACTTGGTCTATTCTCTCACGGACATCCTGCGGTGCGGCTTCCTTGTCGTTGTCTGAGTTCCAAGGGCCCTGCCAAACTACGGCATTGGCCGTGTCCCTGACGGTGACCTGAGTGTCGCCTTCGGAAGATTTGATCTCCACAGAACCTTGATTGTCCATCAGGCGTACCGTCGAATTTTGTTGGAAATGAACCCCACCATCTTCACCTTGGGTTATGGGTGGAATTTCGCTATCGAAAGCCCGGTTCATCTGTTGACGCAGCATTCGAAAGGTGTTCTCGAACTCCTGGTGAGGCGCGATGCCGAATGGATCCATCCCTAATCCAAGTAAGTTCCGCTCCATCATCTTCCGCAGGTCTGCTTGGCCTTGGGGGGAGCCCTGCATGAACGGTTCTGGTGAAAGGTGTGCTTCAAGTTCCGCAGGGCGTTCGCATAGGGTCACTTTCACTGAATGCGGTTTACCTTTGCGGATGATGCCAAGGTCAATGCTGTCACCCGCCTTGTACTTGCGTATCCTTGAGCTGAATTCATCTGGATCCCCCACAACTGTGCCATCGATGGAAACAATAATTTCGTTTTCCGACAGTCCGGCCTTCTCTGCAGGACTGTCGGGGGAGATGCTTCGGACAATGAGTCCGGATCCTGTCCTAAGGCCGAGATGATCCGCGACAATATCCGGAACGATAGCAGTGGAGAGGCCCAAGAAAGGAAGCTTTGCAGCGGATTCACGCTCTGCCTGTTCTGCACTGAGCATAGCGGCGGGCGGCTTTGAGGTGTCAGGCGGCGACTCAATCGCGGACAGAAGTGCAAACGGAAAAATAGCAAGGCCAACAATAATACGTGCGGCGGGAAAAGATCTGAATTTTATTTTCATGTCTGATGTATCAGTAACTATATGCATAGTAGATGTTAGATGTTTTTGCGGAAAATCAGTCAATTTTATCGGGAATGATCACGTATTCCACACGCGGACGCAGCTCGGGGAAGAAATTGCCAGCGGCATCCTTTGTTAGCACCTGATCCATATAGATGCGGCGTAGTATACGGTGAGGCTGGTTCTTATCGCTCCAGATCACTCCCTCATCGCGGGTATGGCTACTGATGGAGGCCGGAGCAATCTGCGAAGGCGCGGTTTTGATCTGCGAGGGCGTGTTAGTAATCGGTGCGGGGACGAATCCGGTTGCATCCCCAGTTTCAGCACTTTGGCCTTTTCTGATTCCTTCAGGAATTAGGAAAGCGGTGAGTGATCCGAGCAGTGCAACAGCGGCGGCGGCGACATTGAACCGGAAAGCACTGAGTTTCTTGCCGGACATGACCGAGGCGGAGGAAGGCTTATTGAATAGGACGATTATCTCATCTAGCGCGAAGGGCGTATCACCCAGCGCGTTGAGAAGAGAAGTCTTAAGAGTGCCAGGGATTGGTCTAGGGCGAAGCGCGCGGAGGTGTGCCTCAAACACAGCCTCACCCTCAGTGATGTTCAGATCTGTCCCGTCCGCACAGGCAGTGAGACGTGCGAGGAAATCCTCATCGAGGCCTGTAGGCTGAAGATTGCTGAGCTCCTGCTCAGTGATGGTAGGCATTTTGGACATGGTGGTTTGCTGATTCTCCTGTGCGAACTTAAAGGGTAAGATCTCCCCTGCGATGGGCTGTGCCGAGTTCGCGCTTCAATGCTTCGAGACCATAGCGATACCGGGAGGCTGCCGTGTTTTGGGAAATTCCTAATACCTCACCAATTTCCGCAAAGGTTTTCTCGCCCCAGATCTTCATTATGATCACTTCGGAAAATTTATCTGGGAGCGATTTCAGTGCACCCTCAAGCTGTAAGCGCGTTTCATCGTTGCACCCTTCGCTATCGAACCACGGATGGAACGCTTCGAACTGCCCCGCCTCAAGGTCGGCGGAAACATTATCCTCGCGGCGCTTACGGCGATCGTCTTTTCGTGAGAGGTCGATAGCGAGCCTGCGTATGGTCGCATATAAGTATGGCGGCCATGCGTCCTGTCCTCCCACGAACTCACCGCCGCGGATTTTATCCATAAGTTTTACTATAGCGTCCTGGAGTACATCCTGAGCATCCTGATAGGTGCGGGTCTGGTTTCTGGCAAAAAGGAACAATTTCGGAGCGTGCTCCTCCAACCACTCGCGCCATGCGGCGGCGGCGGGTGAGCTTTTGACGGGGGATTCGATCGCGGACATTCTTACTTAAGTTAATACATAAAACGGCATGTTGGCTTCTATTTGTTCATTTTTCCCACACGTTGAATTGAAGATTGAATGATTAAGCTATTTAAAGTATAAAGCAGTATGTTTTTATTAAGGCTACTGATTGCCTTTGCCGCCGTCCTATTCTTATCGGACTGCCGAAGCAAATCTAATGCAGCCGCGAAGGAAATCAGCGAAGCGGGTTATACGATGAGTTCAGAGGGATGGTTCTCTGCGGTGCGAAGCAACGATATTTCTATAATCCGCAAAATGGTGGACGTAGGTTTCGATCCAAAAATCATGGAT
The DNA here is from genome assembly GCA_945862245.1 of Prosthecobacter debontii. Lineage (GTDB taxonomy): Bacteria > Verrucomicrobiota > Verrucomicrobiia > Verrucomicrobiales > Akkermansiaceae > Luteolibacter. The sequence continues at coordinate 109,061 of CAMAXN010000001.1, read as the reverse complement.
GCGGCGACGGGACGCAGATACGTTGCGAAGCCCGGGCAGAAATTCAATTGTGAGGACGGGCGCGAATTCATTGTGAACGACGTACGTCCCGGTCAGATCGTCATCGAAGAAACCACCAGCGGCGAAGTGCGTACGCTGCGCCTGCGCGGCTCGAAAGGATAAACACAGATGGATCAGGAATACGAAAGCGGCGGCGGGCTGGTGGCAAAGAACGGGACGCCGGTGCGGCAGTTTTCAGTGATGCTGCCGAACCGTGTGGGCGCGCTCGCGTCACTTGTAAAGCTTCTGCGATCTTCACGTATTGAGGTGATCGGCTTGAGCGTGCAGGATTCGCGTGACGCCACCATCGCGAGGCTTGTGCTTTCCAATCCAGATCTAGCGGAGTCAATTTTCTGCGAAAAAGGAATTCCACACACCAGCTGCGAACTGGTGGTTCTCGCACTGAAAGAGGCCGGACCAGATCTGCTCAAGTGTCTCGATATCTTAATGATCGCCGAAACAAACGTGGATTTCGCCTATGCGATGCTGCCCGGCCCCGACGGCAAGGCGCTGCTCGCGATGCATGTGGAGGATTACGATTTCGCAACCAGCATTCTCAACCGCAGCGGCTTCAGGTTGCTGTATGAAGAGGATTTGGTGAGGTGAAGATCACTTCCTGAATACGCCTACAATACAGACTAAGGCGAAAAAACCAATTCCGGTAAATACCCATGGAGGCAATCCAGACGAGGATTTCATATTTTGATATTTAGATTCTTTCACGTCGGCTGTCTTTTCCAGTACTGAGGGCAGCTCCGGCTGAATCAAATCTGTGACGATGAGCTGTGGTTTTCCCACCTCGCTGCGAAGAGCGGCGACATCGATAGCAGTCACGGGGGCGGCTTTGTTACCGAAATTGGAGCGGACATGCGTAAGCACGGCGGCGATCTGCTCGTCGGTCTGATAGGCCATGGCCATCATCCCGACGGGAAAATTGTATTCCTTGCCCTTTACCTTGATTGGGCCGGTGAGGCCGCGGAGCTGGATTCGGATTAGGTTCTCCGCCGAGCCGGTTACCCATTCCGATCCGGCAAGGGGCGGAGCAGCGGCGGTGCCTTCGCCCTGCTGGCCGTGGCAGGCACCGCAAAGCATGTATTGTTGCGCGCCGAGTTTCGGATCGATGGGCGCGACGGGTTCTGCGGCGGCATCCCCTCCGGTCGCGATGGGGATCAGGGTCTGTTCGAAAGGTTTGTTGCTCGACTGCGGTTTCGTGCCGGGGAGTTTCGAAGGATCGACGATCTCCGGTTTCCTGTCCGGTATTTTTTCCTGTTCCTTGGTGAGCGAGTCCAGCCACGCTACGAGATCCCGGGTCTCCTCGGGCTTGATGAGATCGCCCATCGGCTGCATCGCGGAAACCGGCGGAGTAAATGACTCGATGTCCGTGCGATTGATGCGGAGCAATTTCTCGGGGGTAACGATGTCGAGATGATCTGGGGTCTGCGCCACCATCGATCCACCGAGAGTCGCCCCGTTTTTGAACGTGACCGAGGTGATGCCGTAACCGGGAGTTACCACGGCGGCGGGGTTCACGATGGACTCCAGAAGGTAACGGCGATCATGGCGTTTCGCAATTCCGGCTAGGTTGGGGCCGGCGTCCCCACCTCCAGCGTGCGCTTTGTCCTCCGCCTTGTGGCAGCGCATGCATTGACCCACGGGATGTGATCCGAACAGAGCCGCACCTTTGACGGGGTCGCCGCCTTCAAGGGAAATGTTGTATTTCGCAAGCGGATCTGAGTTCTCGGCCACCGCCTTGTCGTAAACTGCGAGCGCTGCGGCGACGGCGGGTTCCTTGCGGGATTTTGCCGCGGCGATGAGTTCTATAGCACCCAGCGAGACACCGTTCGCTTCCTTGAGTTTCCCAAGGCTGGCGGCGATGAACGCGGCCGCACCGTCTCCCGGAATGCCGGCCAGTACACCCCATGCTTTCTGGACGCGTGAAGCGTCGTCAGAGCTGGCTGCAGCCTCGACGGTAGCGAGAGCGGCCTGCGGATCGCGCTTCGCCAATTCATCGAGCGCGGTAACGGCAAGTTCATTGGAGGAATCGGTTGCTACCTGTGCGAGTAAATCGTTGAGACCTTCCCCATCGCGGCGAATGTAAATCGTCAGGGCCTTGGCGCGGGCATCGCCGGAGAGCTCGGCTTTCGTAACGATGAGTCTGAGGGATTCGTCATCTAAGGAAGCAATATTGATTTCGTATTTGTCGACGAGCGCGAGCGTACCAGCGAGCAGGAACCCATCGGACTTTAGCAGGACGGGCAACGCTTTCTTAAGGGCGGGCTTGAGAGTATCAAGCGGGCGCGCCTCAAGCGGACGCCAATGGCCGCTGAGTTGATCGGCGGGGAAAGGTTTCTCCCACATACCGATCAGCCGCAGGGACTCCTCGCGGACTTCGGTGGGTAGCGACTTGTTCGCGGCGACAGCAAGGATGCGGGCAGCATTCTCCGCCGTGCCGACACGGTAGGCGTTGTGGATCAGGCGGCGCAGCATGAAGTCCGACCATTTGCGGTTTCCAAGATCATCTAACAACTCTGCAACCAATGGGCGCATGTCGATCATATCAAGATCCTGAATCGCGCGAATCACCTCATCTTGGACCTTGGGGTCAGGGTCTTTGACGAAACGGGCGACCTCAATACTTTTCATCCGACGCAATGCGACAACCGCGGCGAGGCGGACGGCGGGCGAGGGATCGGAAGTAAGTGCGCTAACTTGCCGGGGATTCTTAGCCATGTGCTCGAGCGCGTAGATTCCAGCGTGGCGCAGAAACAGGTCGCGATTGTTGTTTTTCCTTAGCAAATCTAGCACAGCGGAGTAGTGACCGATCGCCTTAGTTTTTCCGATTGCGATGCCCGCAGCGAAGCGGACGCGCGAAGAATCATCCAAAAGCAGCGCACCAAATGGCAGTGCGTTCCCGGAGAGCGGCCCCTCGGCTATGGATCGCAGCGCTTGGACGCGGATTTCCGGATCGGGATCCTTTAGAAGTGGAAGAATGGTGTTTGCGGCGTCCTCGCGCAGGCCTTTCTTCGGCAAGGTAGTGAATTCGCCCGAGGGCGACGGGACTGAGCCACGGCGGGCGATGATGCCAAGCCCCCAGAGGCCGTGAATACGCTCGATTTGATCTTCGGATTCCGTTGCCTTTTTGAAAACCGCGATGGCATCCGCCTTACGGGTCAAAGCGACTTGGGCACGAAGACGAACCCGGGAATCGGCGTGAGAGAGGAGTTTCGCAAGTTCGGCGGATTCGCGTTGATCGAAGCCTTCGGATATAAGCTTCGCGGCCTCTTTGGTTTTATCCGGGAGATACATGTTGTCGCCCGCGCTGATGGAGAGCAGGCGGCCTTCGTCGTGGGATTGCCAGCCGGTAACGAAATCGGTGATGAATACGCGGCCGTCGAAGGAATACTCCACATCGGTAGCAGCGATTCCCCAGTTGAACTGGCGGGCATCGGACATTTTCATACCCGCGCCGTCGGGTTCCATTTCGAAAGACCAAATGCCGGAGCTGGCCGCGCCGCCTTTGTAATCGCAGATCAAAAAGCGGCCTTTTTCGCTTTCCAAGAAACCGGTGCCAGGATGGTAAGTGAGGCCGGAGGGGCCGGCGCTGAGAAACGCGGAGGGCGGCAGAATGTAGGCGGGCTGTTCATCATTGCGCATCTCCCATATCCGTTCGTTCATCCAGCGGCTCGGCGGGCGCTTCTCAAGGCCGATGTTGCGGTGGAAGGTATGCATCGCCTGATGCTCCATCTGCCAGCCGGTCTCGCCGCCCTCAACGAGATAGACGATGCGCGCCTTGTCGCCTTGGTCGGAATTATTATCCACGCTGAAAGCATCGCCGAGTTCATCGAAGGCGATCTCCTTGGGGTTACGCAGGCCGGTGTGGAAGACCTCGAAGCCTGTGCCGTCCGGCTCGAAACGAAACGCCGCACCCTCATTCGGGTAATCATATTCTTTACCCTCTTTAGTGATCAGCGAATAGCCACGGTCGCCAATTGTGCCATAAATGCGCCCGTCAGGGCCAAGGGTGAAGCCGTTGAGGTCATGGCCGGAAAGTGAAATCCGCACGCCGAAGCCTTCTTCCACGATCTTTTTCTCATCCGCCGCTCCATCGTTATCTGTGTCGCGCAGCTTGTAGATCTTGGGAATGCAGGCGAAATAGAGCGAGCCGTCGTAGAAAAATACGCCGGCACCCGTTCCATCGAGCACGTCATTATAGCCATCGGAGAACACGTTGACTTTGTCGAAGGAACCATCGCCATCACTATCGGAAAGGCGGCGGATTACTTCAGATTTCTCTGTCATGAATTTCTTGGAAACTTTTTCATACCACTTCTCGTGCAATTTGAGACGGTCATCCGTGGTTTTTGCGGCGAGGTCATCGAGATACCAGAAAAGGTTGTTGCGGTCGTCCTCGACGCCGTGGCGGAAACGGTGAGTTTCCGCAATGTAGATATTACCCTGTTCGTCAAAGGTAAGCGCGGTGGGGGATTTGATTGATTGGTTTTTAAAATCTGCAGCCACTTTCAATATCGTGCCTTCTGGTATCGTTGCCCCGGCCAGCTCGGGTGTGGAGACAAGTCCCGCTACAAAAGGTTTTCCGCCATTCGTAGAAGAAGGGAATTTATCATTCGCGTTGTTGGTGAAAATTACATGATCTAGGGCGATGAAGCCCCAGTCGCCCTTGGCATCATCCACCGCCCGCAAGCGCGCCTTCTTTCCTTTTAGTTCGGTGACATCGAATTGCACGGATTGAAAGATGGGGCTGCGCTTTCCCGTTGCCTCCATTGCAACCTTGCCATCCACAATAAGTTGGACACAGGTTTTACTGGCTTGATTGCCGCCCGCTATGAGGAAAGCGATGTAGTTCTGGGTGATGGTAAACTCCGCCGAGGTCAACGTCCCGATCGCATCCATACCGCCGTGGGCGGAAAGCGCGAAGGCTTCGTTGGCGTACGCCTTAATATCCGTTTTCATCCCATCATACTTACCATGGACCGGAGAGAGTCCGAAGGCGGTGCCGGTCACCTGCCAGTCATCAAAGCCATCACCTTCGAAGGCTTGGAAAGCAGCGGCTCCAAAGGTGGCAGGGGCAATGGCCAGCAGGAATGCAGCGGAAAGTGCGGTGCGCAGGTGTTTCATATGATTTCGCAGTATTCTTACGTGCTGTCACATTAACGAGGTACCTGAACTTGCCAAATGGAAATACTCCACGTCGGGTCAGAAATAGCGTTTCACTTGGGAATCGTGAGCACCTGTCCCGGGCGGATGAGATCTCCGTAAATCCCGTTTGCACGGCGGAGTGAGCTTAGACCGATTCCGTGCCTGCTGGCAATGCGGCTGAGGCTATCACCTTTCTTCACGGAATATTTCAAAACCTGTGGCTTGGGTTTGACGGGTGCCGGCTTGGGCGTGGAAACGGAAGGACTTGGTCGTGACTCGAGCGCGGCAATCTGCGGAAGGGCGGGATACCTTGGTGCAGTGGTAGGCTTGGGAAGATTCGTTGGAGAAGTTGGACGATACCATTTTTTTGGAGTATCCACCCATTCCTCGATATAATTGCCACGACTGTCGAAGGGACCGGTTACCGCTTGCGTAGTAGGCGCGTAATAAGAACTACACTGGGTAAGGAGCGGAATAAATAGCAACGAAACCGTGATCCAAGCGATAATTGACATCACACACAGCATGGGGGATTTATTCGGAGATGCAAAGCAATGTTAGCGATTAGCGAAAAAAAATCATGACGAACGGCGCATATCAAGATAGAGATGGAAATGATTGGAATCGTGTTGGGATCTGGATTGGGCGTATTGGCGGAAGAGGTAGATATCACCCGCGAGATCAGTTTCGCGGAGGCGGGGCTCGCCGTTTCCACCGTGCCCGGACATGCGGGGAAATTCATCTTCGGCAAACTTGGCGGCACGGATGTCATCCTGATGAAGGGTCGTGTGCATCTCTATGAAAGTCATGGAGCGGAAGCGGTGACGGCGGGAGTGCGTTGGATGGCAGAGCAAGGCGTGGACTCCCTTGTCCTTACAAACGCGGCAGGCACCTTGAACCGGGACTTCGCACCAGGCGAGTGGATGATGCTTTCCGATCATCTCAATTTGACTGGCACAAGCCCGCTATCTGGTGCGAACTTCATCGATATGAGTGAGCCTTATGACGCGCTATGGCGTACGGCTTTCAGAACAGCGGCGTCAAACCAAAGCATGAAGCTCAACGAGGGGATCTATGCCAGTTTGCGTGGCCCGCAGTACGAGACACCGGCGGAAATACGAATGCTGCGGACGATCGGCGCGGATGCTGTCGGCATGAGCACCGTCCTCGAGGCAATCCAAGCACGTGCGCTCGGATTGCGCGTCGTTGGCTTCTCTTGCCTCACGAACTGGGCAGCAGGGATGCAGAAAAACCTCAGCCATGAGGAGGTGCTGGAAACCGGAACGTCCGCCGCCCATGTCATGGCCGGATTATTAAAGGAAGTCATATCGGTGTCCACGCGTTCATGAAGCTCTGGAACCCCATTCGATTTTTCAACCTACGGAAAAAATCTCCCCAACTATCCTATAGCCTCTCAACGGTTTTTTGTTTAAATTTGCGTGATCGTGAAAATCTATATTGCTTTCTTGGGTATGGCTAACTCAGGGCATAGCGCTTTAGCTCAAACCGCAGCCGAAAAGGCGGAAGAATATTATCGGAAAGAGGACTTGCCTCAGAGAAAGCAGGGAAACCCACCACCGCAAGCACCGCTTACCACGCTGCGCTGCAGTTAGTTCCGGAGCATGTCAACGCCCGCTTCCGTGCAGGAAAGGTTAAAATTGAGGCTGTCTCTATCAGAACCAAAGCTGCCGAAGCAAAAATTGGCAGAGTGAACATCCCAGTTTACCGTATAGAGGAAGCATTCATAAGCGATGCGTTTGCCGCACTCGAATTTGCCATCGAGAAAGCGAGCAATGGAGTGATCACTCCGAATTTCATCATCCAAAACCCGCGAGATAAGCTAACGAACACTCGGATCACATGACTACTCAAAAACGTGCCGGTGCAAGCGATTCTGGGCTACATCCATAGCCAAACAAATACCCAAGCCCGCTACGACGAGCACGCAGTAATCAATACCGGACTTTGATATAGACCTCTGGAGTGCGTAAAACGGACTTATTTTCGGCTAGGTGACATCCAAACCCAACGGCGTATCATTTCGCTTTTACTTTCATGACACCCTGCATGATCGCGAAGTGACCGGGGAAGCTGCAGATGAATGGGTAGTCACCGGGAGCTGGCGCGGTGAAGGTGATCTCGTCCGATTCGCCACCACCGAGCATTTTGGTGTGTGCGACCATCTCTTTTTTCGACTCCTCATCCTGCGGAATGTATCCGGTGTCCTTAGCTGGCGCACATTTCGTCGCGAAGGTGGGCACTACTGTGCCTGTTTTTAGTATCACGAGATTGTGGCCCATGGCAAGGGCGGGAAGCTGTCCGATGTGTTTAAACGAGAGAACGACCTTCTGACCTGCAGTCACTTCGAACAATTTAATGTTGTATTGCATCTGGTCGTTACCGGTGATTTCAATTTTCGCATTCTCAGCGTGAGCGCTAAATATTAAGGTGGACGTTATAATTGCGATGGCGAATTTCTTCATATTTTCTAGTTACGCCTCACCTTGGACTATCTTTAACCAGACTGCAACCCGTTCTCGGCATATTTTTTGCGGGATCAAATGTATTTCCGCTAGCAAGCTGTCGCAAAAGCGCGTATATTAATAATTATTGCAAGCGACGCCTTATAACTTGGCATGACAATTGCTCATCTCCAATCATAACCTCAGTAACTATGAAAAAAATTGAAGCCATAATCAAACCGTTTAAGCTCGAAGAAGTTAAAGAAGCCCTCGCAGAGGTCGGAGTCCAAGGCATGACCGTTACTGAAGTCAAAGGTTTCGGTCGCCAAAAAGGTCATACTGAAATCTACCGTGGCTCCGAATACACTGTGGACTTCCTTCCAAAGGTGAAGATCGAGATCGTGGTAGATGACGCACTAGTAGAAGGTGTTGCACAAGCCATTGTTAAGAGCGCTAATACTGGAAAAATTGGCGATGGTAAGGTATTCATCTCAACCATTGAAGAAGCGATCCGCATTCGCACCGGGGAAACCGGATCTTCTGCGGTTGCAATCAACTAACGCAAATCCAAACAAAGTTTATAACCGCCATCTCTAAAAGGGCTGGTGGTTTTTTTTGTTTGAAATCAGCTGCGAGACTTTCATTCAACCGAGTGAAGCTTGACGAGCTTTGCGACTAATTCATCTGGAATTGAAACTGAAAAAATTTTCCCTGAGCTTTAAATGCTTGAGGGCATGTAGCCCATCAAAGGAATCGGAAACACTCTCAGCCTCCTTGGCGGAAGCGATGGACACCTTCTGCAATACCGCGCGCGACCGCGTCGCGGAACGAGGCGGTCTTCACCCGGCTACGTTCGTTTGAATTGCTGACAAAACCACCCTCGAACAAGACCGAAGGCATGTTCGTATTCCGAATTACGTAGTAGCGGGCATATTTGACGCCGCGATCAACGACTTTCACCCGTCTCATCACACCCCGGTGCACATCCTGCGCGAGTTTATGGCTTTGCTTGCTGTGGTAAAATGTTTCGATGCCACTCACATGTTGCTTCCAAGTGTAGTTGTAGTGAACGCTGACAAAAATCGCATTTCTGTATTTTTTTGCCATCGTCATCCTGCCCGGCAGCGAAACGAAGTAATCACTGCGGCGTGTGAGAACAGTATTATAGCCCATTTTCCTTAGGTGTGACTCCAAGCGAACAGAAGTATCAAGCGCGAGATGCTTCTCGTAAACGCGACCCCATTGCCCGCCTTTGTCATGGCCTCCGTGGCCAGGATCAATAATTACAGTGCGAAAATTGTAAGCATCGACCACCACCGTGACGGCGAGACCTAGCAAAATGTTGAGAATCAATTTTTTCATTATTGATTTAGTTACAAGAATAATTAATATTTGTTGATAAATTAGGGCTGTATGTAAAGAGAAATTCTGAGGATTTTAGCATAAACCATTCAACGCCCTATTCCAGAGGAATTTGAGGACGGTCGGTAGCCTTACGTATCCTTGATCTTTCCGCCTCTACGACCTTTGGATCATAGAGAATACTGTTAACCACCCGGACTGAGCCATCACCATAAGCCATTAGTATCGGATCGCCTTTGGCGGCGAGTTGGTGGAAATCCCTGCCGACTAGTTTCCCATCGGCGCTGACTTGGCAATGCACCCACATGGATGGGGTGCCTAGAAATATCACGTGCATGCGCTGGTTTCCATCCAAGGTGACGGTCGGTTTGCGAATCATTAGCGCGTCACCAAGCGGAAAAGTGGCGAGTGATGTTCCGGTGCGCCCATCAATCATTTGGGCGTAAAGCTGAGTTTTTTGGCCGTTGGAAAAAGTTATCAGCTTTATTTCCCGGGTGTGTTTATCCTTGCTCTTGCCAACACCGATTTTCTGAGACCAGAACAGTCTTCCCGAACTTAAGTTAAACAGGTAGCGATTCGTGGAGGCTCCCTCGACGGCTCCCGTGGGATCCCTAACAACCGCCGAAGCTGCAAAGTTTCCTTGGCTTTCAAGAAAGAAAAATTCATTGAGATTCACACGCTTTACAAGGGACTCGCCCGCCTTGATTTTCATGGCGCCGAAGACGTTGAGCTTGCGGGTGGGCACAGGGTTACCTTTCGTATTTGTGATGACAAAGGTTAGCCATGGTAGCGCGCGGGTGGAGGCTAAGGTCAATTCGCGCCCGCTGTTATTGGTGACGACAAGCTCCGCGATCACCGGCTCACCTGTCATGTAAGTCTTCTTATTCATGCTGATCGAAGTCGTGAGTTGCGCCCGCAAACCCATAACAGGGCAAAGAAAAATCGCGGCAACTAAAAGGATTTGTATCATACAAACGCAACAATAGCTCCCTTGCAGAGACCGTCAATCTAACGGAATAGATTTTGATTGCTCATAGCGAAAATCATTTCTCCTAATCGCGTTTGCCAAGCGTCGCAGGGCTGGCGAATGCGGGTTGCCGCTGCGCTGAATCCGTGGATATTCTTTTCATCCATGGCCACTTTCACAGCTACCTCACCAAACAATAGCCAGTTTCCCTTCGAACTCGTGCGCCCAGATCTGGAGAAAGTGGAAATTGCGATCCGGGGGCAGGTGCGGGATTTCGATTCTGCGGTGGAACCCTACATCGCCTACATCTGTAATACCTCTGGGAAAAGGATACGACCCGCGCTGTCCATCCTTGTCGGTGGTGCTGCTGGCGGCGTGAACGAAGGCCATCGCAAGATCGGAGTGATCATTGAACTGATACACATGGCAACACTTGTGCATGACGACATTATCGACGGTGCGACCGCCCGTCGTTCCATGCCTACGGCGAACGCGAAATGGGGTAACGCTCTCGCCGTGCTTCTGGGCGACGCCCTTTTTTCGCATGCCCTCACCCTAGCCACTGATTTTAACTCGATCGACATTTGCCGCAAGGTTGGTAACGCCGCCCGCGAGGTCTGCCAAGGGGAGATCCTGCAAACGCAGCGTCGCTTCGACATGACGCTTTCAAAAGCAGAATATTTCCGCGTGATCGAGATGAAAACGGGAGCCCTGTTCGCGGCTGCCACCAGCCTCGCCGCCACTGTTTCCGGACTCAATGAAGGCGACCAGGCTTCGCTAGCTGACTATGGAATGAAACTCGGTACCGCCTACCAGATCTACGATGATTGCCTTGATCTTGTCGGATCAGAAGATGTGGTTGGAAAAACGCTCGGGACTGATCTCGCCAAAGGCAAGCTCACCTTACCCATTTTAAACCTACTTGAAGCGATCTCCGAGAGCCAACGCGAAACTATCAATAAGCACATCCTTGAGGAGAAGATAATTGATTTACCGAAACTGTTTGGGGTCAACGCATATGAAAGCGCTCTGGAAAACGCGATTGATACGGCGTTGGATCTTCTCAATGGCTGCCGTGCGAATCTAGGTGTGCTATCGGCATCCGAATACAGAGACGCACTAGAGCAGATTACTCGTTTCCTAGAGACCTTGCTACGCAAATGCCGCAACTGATCAGGCGGATTTTAATGCGTCCTTGTTCCCATGGTGGAGAAAATGATCCCAACTCTCGTCGCCAAGACCGTTTTCCTGAAGGCCGTAGAGCGGACGCCAGCGCGGGGCGTAAGGCTTAGCTGCGGGATACATGTTCGCCTCTTGGGGAAGCTTGTTTGACTTGCGCGTATTGCACTTCACGCATGAAGTCACAATATTCTCCCACGTCGTTTTTCCACCCTTGTCGCGGGGGATTACGTGATCGAGGTTCAGTTTTAATTCCGGCAAAACCTTCTCACAATATTGACAGGTGAACTTGTCTCGGAGGAATACATTGCGGCGGGTAAACTTCACCTCAAGACGCGGAAGTCGGTCGTAGATTGCCAACACGATAATCTTGGGAACCCCGATCGCGAGCCGCACGCTGTGTATCATCTCGCCGCCCATACCCCTCGAATATCCGATCCAAGATACGAGATCATGGGTAGAGAATTTCTGCTCGCCCTCCACCTGCACCACCTGAGCATGGCCGAGGCAGAGAAGATGCACCGCCCTCCGCGCGGAGCAGGTATGCACCGGCTGCCAGAAACGGTTCAAAACAAGCACGGGCATTTCCAAAGGTGCATTCATAACCTATCCCAACGTAATAGGTGAAAACTAGCAAACCTCCGCGCCCCGGCAACCGAAAAGGACGATATCGTTCCCCAAAGCAATCTGAGAGCCGCAATATCTGGTTCGCGACGTGATGAACTTGACAGCTGATTCCCGCCGTTTTTCACGGTCATTTAACGTGGCATTTGCGCTGATTTAACCGACTTCGATGCATTTTCATGCCGACTCGGGACGACCACCGGGGAGATAAAACAACTACAAACAGCAAACACAGTATGAAAATGATCCACCAATATCAGACCATCCGCAGAGCCGGAGCATTGCTTGCCACCACATGGCTCCTGATCGGAGCGTCAGCCAAGGCAGCCACGCTTTGGGACGGCATGTATCTCGAAGTAATCGGCGGCTTCCACGGGCTAACGAGCGGTGACGTGAAACAGGCAGGAGCAACCAGCGAAGGTTCCTACGGCGGCGGCTTTCTCGCAGGTATGGCGATAGGGAAGGAATTGACCCCCGCCTGGTCTCTGGAACTCGAGTGGTTCTACCGCAGCAACGAAGTGGATACGCTGGATGGCGGCGTCTTTGGCGGTGTCAACGACGGCGACTTCGCCTCCACCAACCTCATGCTCAATGCAATTTACACTTTCAGGAGTGAAAGCGCAGGCGAAGGATTCTTCGATAACATCAGTCCTTACGTCGGTCTCGGCATCGGCGCGATGCAGGAGCTGGACATCGACATGACAGTGCTCGGTGTGGAGCAGGAATACTCGGACAATTGGGTGCCTTCCGCTCAGATCATTGTGGGCGCGATCTATCCGATCAACGAGCGCTTCTCCGCTTTCGGCGAACTGCGGTATCACTTTTCCGGCAGCTCAACATTGGAAGCGGAGACCGGCGGCTTGGAGGTGGATGCGGATTACAACGGATACTCCGCGCTATTTGGCATACGTTATTCGTTCTGAAAACTGGAATTCTCCAACGTTTCATGATTGATTCCGCCTGATGAGCGATGTGCCGCCACTCCCTGTCCTGCTCGTGGAAGACGATCCCGATCTCGCCGCAAACATACAGGACTATCTTGAACGACAAGGCTGGCGCGTGGACTACGCGCCAAACGGAGCGCTGGCGATGCATCAGCTCATCAGCGGAAAACATTGTGCAGGGATTTTTGATCTGAGGCTGCCTGGGATCGGTGGCTTGGAGCTGTGCGAACGGGTTCGCGCCCAGATTTCTCCCGCACTTCCGGTCCTGATGCTCACCGCTGCGGACACCTTGAATGACCGGTTGCGGGGATTCCGGGCAGGAGCGGATGACTACCTGGTGAAGCCCTTTGCGCTGGCTGAATTGTTGGCGCGGCTGCAGGCGTTGGTCCGTCGTTCTTCCAGACTCACCAATAACCTGGGGAAAACTTTGCGCATCGCGGATCTGAAATTGTGCGCATCCACCCGGGAAGTGAGCCGTGACCATCAGCCGCTCATGCTTACTAAAATGGGGTTCACCATTCTTGAAAAGCTAATGCAGCATGCCCCGGCTATCGTTCCGCGCGCGGACCTGGAATTCCATCTCTGGGGCGATGAACCGCCCGGCAGCGATGCCCTCCGCACACACATCGCCACTTTGAGGGCGGCGATTGATCCCCCGGATTTGCTACCATTGTTGCTGACACACCGGGGCGTCGGTTACCAACTGCTGTCTTCGCGCCGATCCGCACCATGAAACCGGCCCGGATCGAATCCCGCATCCGTTTGCTGATCATTTCCTTCGCGGCACTGATCATCCTTGTTTTTTCCGGCATCGGCTGGCTGATCCTTTTGGATGCCGAGGATGCAATCCATGATCGGTATTTTTCACAAACGGCTGCTGACATTGCTGCGGGAAAATTCGGCCCTGATCTCCCCAAAGGCATCTCCGCCCACCCAAACGCTGATTTCCTCAAAAGCAAAATGCAGCTCCGTGAAATCCCGTCTGCGCCCGGGCTGCATGAAATCTTTGCGAATGATGAACTCACCCGCAGCGAGTGGATACGCACGTTTTCCGACCGGTTACGGCTATGGCTGATCCTCGGCTACGAGCAGGAATTCCGGCTCTGGATTGCGCCGCAGGATTCAGTTGGAAACAACCGGGTGGTGCTCGCCGACCTAAGTGTTCTGGAAGTCAGCGAGCAGGAAACGGCTCGCGCGGGGAAACGAATGCTGATCCTGAGCGCGTTGCTTTTTCTGATCGCGCTCGGTGTCAGCCAACTTATCACCAGCTGGGCATTGAAGCCGGTGCGCGTCATGACTCGCAGGGTTATGCACGATCCCGGCGAGGTGGGAGCTTCACGCCTTCATCTTGATTTCCCTGAGGATGAGATCGGCCAGCTTGCCTCCGCTCTGGCCGATTATCGCCATCGGCTCGGGAAAGCGATCACCAGGGAACGCCATTTTCTTACGGATTGCAGCCATGAACTCAGGACACCCATAGCCACAATGAAATCCGCGTTGGATCTCTTGGATCAGACGGCAGAACCCAAGGCACTAGAGCGTATCTCCGGGCGCATCCGAAGATCTGCCCAGCGGATGGAGCGCTTGGTTCAGACATTCCTGCTTCTGGCTCGAGATCGGAAACCACTCGCCTCGGCAGGAGCCTTGGATGCCGGTAAGCTGATTCGGCATGTTGCCGCAGAAATTCGCTCACTCAACCCCGATCATACCATGGAAATCTCCATCCATAATGATGGCGAGGTCATGCTTGAAGCCGATGCCGAGATCCTAACTGTGCTATGCCACAACCTGATTGGAAACGCATTCCAACATGCCGGCGGCAGGCTTTTGGAAATCTCTATACGTTCGAATCCGGAATCCGTGTCCCTAGTTTTCCAAGACGATGGGCAGGGATTTCCCGAATTTCCCGGACCAGCTTCCCCGGGCAACTACGGAATCGGATTGTCGCTGGTCACCCGGCTTTGCGAAACTTGCGGCTGGAGCTTTGGGCGCAGCCCAAGCCCGACCGGAGGAGCAAGGCTGGAAGTAAGTATCCCGAAAAATGCGAAAAATCATCACGGGTAATTCCGCTTATTTCGAATCCAAAGGACTCGATGACACCGAAAAGCTTGTCTGCGTTTTCGGGCGATACGAGCACCATCAGATCGATGTCCTCCGTAAAGCGAGGTGCGCCGTGAAACGCGAGCGCGTAGCCGCCGACGAGGAGGAAATCAACTTTCCGAGAGAGGCACAATTCGATGAACTCTCTGATGTCCTTGTGTAGCGTCATTTGCGTCGGTGTAAAACATGGCTCCGCGTCTTAGGATCTCCGCGAAGATTTCCATGGCTTCCTCTGGATTCTCGATGAGGGGCGGTATGCCCTCGGATTCCAAGGGTCGCTTGATCGCAAGCTTTTCCATACGCAAAGCCTAGCATGAGGTGAGGGCTTGTCGAGGATTCCGCAGGATGAAAACGCGAACAGCCGATGCCCTTGCGGACACCGGCTGTAGGATGGGGTTTGGCATGGCGGTTAAGTTCCGCCGCTTTGTCAGACGAGAGGTGTGGTCACTTCCTCGACGGCGCCGTTGGCTTGCGCCTCGTTAGCTTTCTCTTCGCGGAGCCAGGCGCGGCGTGACATTTTCACGCGGCCTTTTTCATCGACTCCGAGGCACTTTGCGGTGAGGAGATCGCCTTTCTTGACGACGTCCTCGACGTTCTCCACGCGGCCTTCGGCCAGCTCGGAGACGTGGACGAGGCCGTCCTTGCCGGGCAGCACTTCCATGAACGCGCCGAACTGTGTGATCGAAACGACACGACCCGTGTAGGTCTTGCCGACTTCAATTTCCTGGAACATGCGGTCGATCATCTCCTTCGCGCGGTCGAGACCGGCTTGTTTGGAGGCGTAGATGTGGACGGTGCCGTCGTCCTCGATGTTGATCTCCGCGCCGGACTCGGCCTGGATGGCCTTGATGTTCTTGCCGCCTGGCCCGATGAGCTCGCCGATGCGATCTGCGGGGATTTTGACGGAAACGATGCGCGGTGCGTGCGGGCTGAGTTCTTTCGGCTCGGCGATGCAATCGATCATTTTATCAATGATCTTGGTGCGGCCTGCCTTGGCGATATGGATGGCTTCCTCGAGCATCGCGAGCGGAAGGCCGGCGAGTTTGAGGTCGAGCTGGTAGCCGGTGACACCTTCGCTGGTGCCGCAGAGCTTGAAGTCCATGTCGCCGTAGAAATCCTCGGAGCCGATGATATCGAGGAGCATCTTGTAGGACTTGATCGATTCATCGGAGTTGTTTTCCGTGACGAGGCCCACAGAGATACCACCGACAGGGCGGATGAGCGGGACACCGGCATCGAGAAGAGCCATGGTGCCGGCGCAAACCGATGCCATCGAGGTGGAGCCGTTCGACTCCATGACCTCGGAGGAAACGCGGATCGCGTAAGGGAACACCGATTCCTCGGGGATCACCGGTTCGATCGAGCGCTCGGCGAGGGAGCCGTGGCCGATCTCGCGGCGGTTGATGCCGCCCATGCGTCCGCACTCACCGACGGAGAACGGAGGGAAGTTGTAATGGAGGATGAAACGCTTCTCGTCCTCGCCGCCCGCGTAGTTGTCGAAATGTTGTTTTTCGTCAGCCGGTGCGAGGGTGGTGATGGCGAGGGCCTGTGTTTCGCCGCGGGCGAAAATGGCGGAGCCGTGGACGCGCGGCAGGGTGCCGACTTCGCCGTAGAGCGGGCGGAGATCGCCGATGGAACGGCCGTCCGCGCGGACACCTTTTTCCATGATGGAGATGCGGAACGCCTTTTTCTGGAGGTATTCGAAGGCTTGCTCGACGTCGAAATCGTTGGCCTCGGGAGCGCGCTCCTTGATTGCTTTTTCGACCTCATCGCGGAGGGCACCGACTTTCTTGGAGCGCTCGGTTTTCGAGGGCGCGTAGATCGCGGCTTCGATGCGGTCGCCGGCGATTTCGTAGGCGATCTCAAGGAGGTGTTCCTTGGCGAGCGTGAGTTCATACTCGCGCTTGGTCTTGCCGCACTTGGCAACGAGTTCCTCCTGGGCTTCTACGATTTTGAGGACGGCGGCTTGGGCGAAGTGGAGGGCCTTGATGAATTCCTCTTCGGGAAGCTCGTCGGCCTGGCCTTCGATCATGATGACGTCGGTCTTGTTGCCGACGTAGATGAGGTCGAGGTCGCTTTCCTCACGCTCTTCGTGGGTCGGGTTGATGACGAATTCGCCATCGACGCGGCCGACGCGCACTGCGCCGATCGGGCCGGCGAAGGGGATGTCGGAAACTGCGAGGGCGGCGGAAGCGCCGTTCATCGAGAGGATGTCGGAATCGTTGATGCCGTCTGCGCTGAGCAGGATGGCGACGATCTGCGTTTCATAGAGGTAGCCTTTCGGAAACAGCGGGCGCAGCGGGCGGTCCGTCATGCGGCAGGTGAGGATTTCCTTTTCGGTGGGGCGGCCTTCGCGCTTGAAGTAGCCACCGGGGAAGACACCGGCGGCGGTGGCCTTCTCCTTGTATTCTACGGAAAGGGGGAACCAGGTCTGGCCTGATTTCACCTTGGTGGCGGAGACAGCGGTGACGAGGATGATGGTTTCCCCGCAACGGACGGTAACGGCACCGTCCGCAAGTTTGGCAAGTTTGCCGGTTTCGATGGTCATCGGATTCGTTCCGACATCAATCGTGACTGATTGGATGTTCATATTCTTTTTTGTTTTCTTCTTGTTGCTTGCGTCAAAGCCGGGCCGCCGTGTGCGATCCGGGCTATCAGTTTTTCCGGGACTTTCCCGAGGGGGCGGTCAAAAAACGCGCACCCTTTTTGCGATACAGCCACGGGAGAGGCTCCCGTGGCTGCTTTTGCGAAATTCTTTTGGCTTAGCGGCGCAGGCCGAGGTCTCCGATGAGCTTATTGTATTTCTCTTCGCTCTTCGCCTTTACGTAATCAAGGAGCTTACGGCGCTGGGAAACCATTTTCAGGAGTCCGCGGCGGGATGCGAAATCCTTCTTGTGCGCGTTGAGGTGTTCGGTGAGATCGAGAATCCGCTGGGTGAGTAGCGCAACCTGATAAGGTGCGCTTCCGGTGTCTCCTTCATGGAGTTGATACGACTTGAGGTCGATTGGCAGTTGTTCTGTTTTTACGCTCATTTTGGTATGGGATGAGGCCAGCGCTCATTGCCAGCCCGTCCTAGGTGGGAGTAAAGAAGCTAGGAAAACCGAGAATGGCAAGGATTTTTCTCCCCGACAGAATTTTTCTCCTCACCCCACGAACAGCCCCACGATTGCAGCGCTTGTGAGGTTAGAGAACGTCCCTGCCACGACCGCCAGCAGACCTAGCCTCGCGATCTCGGAGCGGCGGTTCGGAGCCATGCTGCCGAGGCCACCGAGGAGAATGCCGATGGAGGAGAGGTTGGCAAAGCCGCAGAGCGCCACCGCCCCAATCGCTTGGGACTTTAGGGAAAAATCAGGAAGCAATTTGATGTATTGCACATAGGCGACGAACTCGTTGAGGATAAGTTTCTGCCCGATCAGGCCACCTCCTTTCACCGCATCCTCCCAAGGCATGCCGATCAGCCACGCTACCGGCGCGAAGCACCAACCGAGGATGAACTGCAAGCTGAGGTCACCGTTTCCAAACCATCCACCGATACCCCCCAGCATCATGTTCAAAAGCGCAATCAAACCGATGAATGCCAGCAGCATCGCGCCAACATTAAGGGCAAGTTTCAGACCCGTGCCAGCTCCTAGCGCAGCCGCGTCCACCACATTGGCAGGCTTCTCATCGCCCTCCGCAAGGTCGAGCTGACCCTCCTGGGGCGTGCCAGTCTCGGGTTTCATCAGTTTTGCGAAAAGCAAGCCGCCAGGAGCCGCCATGAAAGAGGCAGCGATGAGATAATTGATATCCACCCCCAGCGCCACGTAACCGGCGAGGATGGACCCCGCCACACTCGCGAGCCCTCCCACCATCAGTGCAAACAGCTCCGAAGAAGTCATTCGAGAAATATACGGTTTCACCACCAGTGGGGCTTCCGTCTGCCCGACGAAAATATTCGCAGCCGCGCAGAGTGACTCCGCCCGGCTCGTGCCCAACAGTTTTTTCAGGCCTCCTCCGAGAAAACGGATCACCAGTCCCATGATTTTCAGGTGGTAGAGCACGGCGATGAGTGAGGAAAAGAAAATGATCATCGGCAACACCTGGAACACGAAAATGAAACCGATGGATTTATCCCCTTCCGTCGTGAGCGGCCCGAACAGGAAATCAACTCCTTCCTTGCCTGCGCCTATCGCATTGGTTACGCCGCTGCTGAGCCATTGGAGTGCATCACGCCCCGCCGGCACTGCGAACACTACCCACCCGATCAGCAGCTGCAAACCCAGCGCCGTCGTGACCGTCCGCCAACGGATCGCCTTGCGGTTGTCGCACAGCCCATAAGCAGCCAAAAGCAGTACCACGATCCCGAGGAGTCCTATCATCGCTCTAGCAACTAGCCGTTCCCGTACCGGAAAGAAAGGGGAAACGCGAAGTGACTGATATCTGTTTGCCAGGGGGATGGTCATCGCAAACAGCTGCAGCGACTCCCTCCACCGAAAGGGAGGCGAAGGCGCAACGCAGCGGCGACGATGGGGGCTTGTCCATTTCCGTGACGGCCTCGTCGATGAAAGCGATGGCGTGATCGGTGAAGTCGTCGGTGACGTACATGTCATCGGGGGGATCGATCTTTTCGGCGTTGAGGAAGATCTCGCGCTTTTTCTCGATTATGGCCTCCTTGAAATAGAATCCGCCGCCGCCGGGCGAGCCCCAGAAGCGGTCGAAACCGCAGTCGAGCGAGTGCTGCCCTTTGTTGTCGCCGACATGCCATTACCCGATTACGAGGGAAGTGAAGCCGGCGGACTTGAGCGCTTCGGCGAGGGTGACGCAGCTTTCGTTGAGCCGGCCGCGGTAGCCGGGCTTGCCCTCGTCCTTCAAATATGGCCGACACCGGCTTGGTGGGGATAGAGGCCCTTGGCGGCGAGCGAGTCCAGGTGCGGGGTATCGATGGACGAGCCGTAGCAGCCGAGGTCGGAGAAGCCCATATCATCAGTGAGGATGACGATGATGTTCGGCTTTTCCGCCGCTTGGAGAATAGAAGCGGCGAGGAGATAGGCGGCAATGTGGGCTTTCATGGACGCTCACTTTTCGATTTTCACAAATACGTTCGCCTCATCCTCAAAGGCGGCGATGCGGAATTTCCCCTCCTCGCGGTGTTCCTTGACGGTGAGCTTCACCTTGTAATCGGCGAAGACGTCGTCGTTGAGGGCCTGCTTTTCCTGGCCCACGAGTTCGCGCGCGGTGACGGTGCACGTGCCGTCGGCGAGCCTGTTGGTGATGACCGGCTCGGGGACTTCGGGGAAAAGGCCGTCGGAGTGCTGGTTGTTCACCCATTTCCCGAGATCCTCCGCCGTGGTGCCGGGGGCGAAGAGATGGACGGTGCCGGAGACGGGCAGCAGGGCGGCCTTGTTATCAATGCGGAAGACGAGGACGGCGCTTTTTTCCGCGAAGGTATAGAAGATGAGGGTGTCACGCACGCCGATCATGGAATGACGAACCAGTTCCTTCTTGGCGTCCTTGAAAATGAGATCGGTTTCGGCGGCGTGGAGTGTGCCGCAGAGGAATGCGATGAGCGGCAGGGCGAGGAGTTTCATGGTGGGTTTGTTCATGATAGCGGTGACGACGCCTCATTTCGCCTGGGCTTTGAGTTCGTTGAAACGGGTGCGCATCTCAGCGAGGCGAGTTTTCTGCGCGGGATCGTTGATGAGGTCGTTTTCCTCAAGTGGATCTTCCGTGATGTGGAAGAGTTGCTCGAGATTGTGCTCAGGCCAGAAAAAGTATTTCCAATCCTTCCTGACAAGCGCCTCGGAGGCGGGAATGAAATTCTTATCCTTGAGCGTGGGGTGCTCGTAGAAGAACTCGGTGCGCCAGTCGTCCACGCCGTCAGTGAGGTAGAGTGGGGCGAGATCGCGGCCTTGCATCGTGGCGGGAGCCGGGAGGCCGGCGGAGGCGAGAATGGTGGGGGCGAGATCCACGTTGAGTGTGAAAGCATTGTTGGTAGTTCCACGTTTGGCGGCAGACATACGAGGATCGCGGATGATGAGAGGGACGCGGATGCTTTCTTGGTGGGGATACCATTTGTCGGCGAGACCATGCTCGCCGTGGTAGTAGCCGTTGTCGGTAGTGAAGATGACAAGGGTGTTGTCGTAAATGCCCTGGCGTTTCAGCTCGGCAATGACCTTACCGCAAACGGCGTCCACTTCGGTGGCGAGACGGTAGTAGTTCCGCATCATCTCCTGGTATTTGCCGGGCTCGTCGAAGCGCCATGTCCAGCGGTTGCGACCTTCGTTCTTTGCGTCGAAAAAGTGTGGGAGTTTTTTCCAGGCAGCATCGGTGGCGGTTTTAGGGACGGGGATGGAGGTATTCTTGTAGAGTTCCATGCTCTCCGGTTGGGGTAGGAATTGTTTTGGGTTATGGTCTTCAGCGTGTGTCGCGAAGAAGGCGAGAGTAAGGACGAAAGGCTTTTCCTGCGGACGCTCGGCGAGGAACTCAAGGGCTTCGTTCTCGTTCTTTTTTGTGACATGAATCGGCTCACCGTTGGCGTCTTTCACCCAATGCCTACCAGAATAACTGGTGCCGTAATCGAACTTTTTAGAGGGGAATTCCCCGCTATGCCACTTGCCGATTTGACCAACCCAATAACCGTTATCACGCAGCAGGCCGGGGTAGGTTTCATCCCACAAGGTGCCGAAAGCGTTGAAAGCTCGGTTGCCGTGGCGGGACATCCACTGGCCGGTTAACAGGGAGGAACGGCTCACTCCGCAGATCGAGGTGGTGACGCAGTTGTGCGTGAATCGGACGCCTTCTTTCGCAAGCGCGTCGAGGTTCGGCGTCTTTACGATGGGGTTGCCCGCACACCCCAACGTATCGAAACGCCAGTCGTCGGCGTAAAGGATGACAATATTGGTTTTATCTTTGCCGAATGCGCTTCCCAAAAGGGCGGCGAAAAATAAAGCCAAGACAATGCGTGATGGCGTATGATCTCTCGTGTGATGTCTCATCTGATGGCTTTAATGTTGCATCTGTATGAAGCTACTAACTCAACGAGAGACTGCAACGCATCCTTAAACAAGACTCACTCAGGAGATTCTATTTCCTCCTAGACCGTATGAAGAGCTTGACATAATTTCCAACAAGTACTTTTCCTCCGAAATGGAAACTCTTCTACAGATCTCCGACACCTCCGCTCCCAGCACGCTCAACGAAGTGTTGGACGCACTTAGAAAAGAAAACCTAGTTCCGCGCCTGGAATCGAAGGCGTGGGGTGACTGGATCTACCTCGACGGATACAAATCGGTGATCAGCATCGAGTCGAACCGCTGCCTCAGTTCATCTGCGACGATCGAACATACAGAGTGTGAAGAGAACGGAGAACTCGTGCAGTGTATCTTCCGCGCATTCGCCCGTTTGGGTTGGCACGGCGTAGATGAGGACGGAAAATTCGCCCTCTGAGTTAGTTTTAAAATCCCTCCATGATCAATCGTGCTATTTTTATCTTTTTTTTAGGCGCCATCACGACAAGCGCCCATCAAATTGATACAGTAGAGCTTGAGCTCCTTCAGACAGATGGGAAATGGAAACTTGAGGGACTGCTGGACGTTGCTTACATGCTGCCCGATGCACGCGGCGTGGAGGGCGCTCCACCACTTTATCGTAAAGATGTAATGGCCGCGCCTCCCGAGGAGCATGATCGAATCACGCGCGAGGCGGAAAAGACGATGCGCAAACTCCTCAAGCTGGAATACAACGGCAAGGAGTTAGAATGGGATATATGCTTTCCCGATTTCGAAAAAGCCCCTCTCCTGCTGCCACCGGAAGAGGGCGGCTGGGCACTAATGAAGACCGAGATCACCTTACCCGCGCTGCCGGGACCCGGCAATTTCTCGGCCTCGTGGAAAGATGATCTCCAGTCCGACCTATACATCGTCTTCGAGGAGGGGACGAACATGCCCACCGTTTTCCCAATCTCATCCGGCATGTCGTCGGTGTTGCTGAAAGTGCCAGAAGGCGAGAACAAACCTAGCGCTACGCCCACACGCACAGCGCAAACGGAGAACTGGATCATTTCGGGTTTTCGCCATGTTATTCCCCTCGGACTCGACCACTTGCTTTTCATCCTAGGACTCTTCCTCCTCGCTCCCAAGCTCAAGCCGCTTCTCGGACAATCCCTGCTGTTTACATTAGCTCATTCCATCACACTCGCGCTCGCCGTATTCGGTCTTATCAGACTGCCCTCGGCCCCGGTGGAAATCCTTATCGCCGCCAGCATCGCTTGGATCGGCATCGAGAACCTGATCGTGCGAAAGCTGAAGCCGTCCCGGCTGTATCTGGTCTTCGGCTTCGGCCTGCTCCACGGACTCGGCTTTGCAGGTGTTCTGCTGGAAAAAATGGGAAACCTTGATGGCAAGGATATGGCTATCCCTCTAATCGGTTTCAACGTCGGGGTCGAGCTCGCCCAACTCGTCGTCCTAGCTCTGGCAACCATCATCCTGCAGCCGTTGCGCAAATGGACGAATAAAATCCAGCTCGGCGGCTCCATTTTAATAGCCTTGGCAGGGCTATTCTGGATGTTCGAGCGAATTATCACCTGATCTTTTTGAGTTCCCTAAAAAAATACAAACTTGTAGGTTTGACATGAGTAAGGTGTTTAGCGTTACTTTTCTAATCAACTAAAAATTAACCGCATGAGCGAAAACGAAACCCCACCCACTCCTCCCGTCGTTCCATCGGCTCCTGCCGCTGCAAGTCTGCCGCTGTTTGATTCTTCATCGGGTGCCCCAACCCCAATTCAACCAACGGCCCCTGCACCAACAGTCCCACTGCGCGCCGCAGGAGCTCCGCTGGTTGGAGCGCCTACCATTAAGCTCGCCACCACAAACGCACCAGTTGGAGCACCGACTATCGCGCTAAGGACCGCCAATACACCTTTCACCACGGCTGGCGCTGCCTCTATCGCACTGCCTAAGGCCACGGTATCAATCACTCCTCCCACTAGGCCCCTCAGTCCTGGAGGCTTCGCAGCCACCCAGAAACCCACCTTCTCCTCCGAGGAAGAGCCCGATGATGAAACTGGAGCAGAGACGTTTGCTAAAATACTCGCTAGTGTTGGTTTTGCCGCCGCCCTTGTTGTTCTTGGCATTCAATTCAAAATTTCAAGTATCTGGATCGGCGTCGAAGATAACAACAAGCAAGGCGAATGGTCGCAACTCCTCGAATAATCATTCCAACAACACAAAACCATGATCATCGGCATAATTAACACCCTGATTGCAGGCGGAGTGCTCTATCTTACTATCATCGGAGCAAACCTTCAGTAACTTCTCTTTACTGGATTCAATTCCCTCCGCTCCTCATTCATAACCTATGAATAGATGAGTGGAGATTTTCATACCCGCCCTTGACGTCATGTTCAATGGGTTTCAGAATAAATGCATGGCGATAAACGTTACCCAAGCAAATTTCCAATCCGAAGTGATCGACTCCGACCAACCTGTGCTGGTTGATTTCTGGGCAGAGTGGTGTGGCCCCTGCAAAATGATCGGTCCTATCCTTGACCAACTCTCTAACGAGATAGAAGGCCAAGCGAAGATAGCAAAGGTGAATGTCGATGACGCCAGCGAACTGGCCGTGAAATACAATGTTCGGTCTATCCCCCTGCTTCTCTTCTTCAAGAACGGCGAGGTGAAGGATCAAATCGTTGGTGCGAATGTAACCATGGATCAGCTCAAATCGAAGCTCCTTGCTCTCGCCTAGAAACAAATAGGATTCCCCCTAGGCTTCGGCGAATTCATCGTCGGTGCCTTTTTCCTTCGCATACATTGCGTCCGTATCATTTCCCTATGGTTATTGCTTTCCATAAGCCCTACGGGGTTCTTTGCCAATTCACACCCGATTGGCCCCAACAGCGCACACTGGCAGACTTCGGATTTCCCAAAAAAGTTTATCCACTCGGTCGACTGGATATGGACTCGGAAGGCTTGCTCTTGCTTTCCGATGAACCCGGGCTTAATTATAAACTGCTGAATCCTAGGCACGCACACCCCCGCACCTACTTCGTACAGGTGGAAGGCATTCCGAAGCCTGAGGCAATGCAAATCCTTAGCGAAGGCTCCATCATCATCCGTGGGCATCGCTGCTTGCCGTGCGAGGCCTCAATCCTTTGCCAACGTCCGGAGATCCCTCCCCGCGAACCCCCGGTCCGCTTTCGAAAAGAAGTCCCCGATACCTGGATACGAATCACTCTTACGGAAGGGAAGAACCGTCAGGTCAGGCGTATGACAGCCGCCATCGGACATCCGACCTTAAGACTTATCCGCATCGGGATCGGTAACTTTTCGGACCCATCACTAGTCACTGGCAAGTGGAGGGAAATTGACAGCGATGAACGGAACCGCGCTGCAGGAGAAAGCCAAATCTAATCAATCTTCCTGAAATTTCCTGAGCCATTCCTTGAAATGCCGCTCCTTTGCCTGCTGCTCAAGCTGGCCGAGGTCGCCTCCGAATTGCAGATCTTGTATTGGCCGTTTTCCCAGCTTCACACTGACACGGAAAGGCTCTCCCTTAGCCTTCCGGATCATCAGGATTACCTCTGCCAACGGTTTCTTGGCGGCAACGGATTGGCTGAACGCCGTCACGGCTCCGAATTCTCCCCACCCTTTGCCATCGAGTGAAATAATCACATCACCAACCCTAAAATCTGCTTGCTCCGCAGGACTCCCCTCCATCACATCAAGTATCCTGATGCCAAACATCGCTTTGCCATCAGGCCCCACCTCGAGAGGTTGCTCTTGCATCAGTATACCTAGGTAACCTTGCCCATCCGAAAGGTAATCGGCATTGGCCAGCTCCTTTAGAATTTCCCGGGACCGTTTTCTAACCTCTGGGTCATCATCTTCCCGGTATAACCTGAGAAACTCAGATGTAGCTGCCTGCGTATGCTTCAGAGCCCATATTAGCAATTCTGCGTGCGCTTTTTCTCTACTGGTGAATTCCGTAGATCCGAGGTCTTGAATCAAATGCTCGGGTAAAATTTCCCTGCCACGAACCTGACAAAACAATGAAAGAGATAAAAACAGACAAATGGCATAATTTTTCATACCAATAACCAATACCTTTCGTGAAATACGCTGCTGATGAGAGCAAATGATCAGCCTCCAAAAAGATTTTTCTCTGGCACTTCCAGCGTATCGTCTGGCTGCATGCGAATTTGCTTAAATTCGACGTTATCAATATCATAGGTTTGTATTTTGCCTGCCCTATATAACTTGACACGCTTTAGGCTTCCAAATTCCGAAGCACCACCTGCCGCTTGGACTGCTTGCCAGATGGTGAGGTTTCTTTGGAATTGCACTGGTCCTGGTTTTCTGACGTAACCACCCACATGAACGACCTGCTCTCTCACTCCTGCTCCTTCTGCAGTCCAAATAACCTGAATCGTAGGATTATTGTATATCTGAGCCTCTTTATATGCAGTCTGGATCGAACTGGCCAATACTTCTGGGCTAAGACCAGCAGCACGCATGGTGCCGACGTATGGCAAGTTAATCGTGCCGCTCTCGGAAACAGGATACATTCCGTTGATCGTAGTTTGCTCTTCTTTTGGAACCCCTTGGATCGTAATCTGCAAGGCGGTCCCCTGCTGAATTTGAGAAAACACAGGGCAGAAGAGAACAAGAAATGCCAGCAAGCATGTGCCCAAAGATTTAATAATTGAGTATTTCATAAATTTGTTGGTCATTAGTATTTTTTAGCGGCTTTTCTCTAATACAAGTCTTTTTCCTTTGACTTCGAAGTAGCCGAAACTTTCTGTGGGGTGGTGTTAGTGCCGTAGGTTACGGCAGGCCTAATCTGGGATTCTGCGGGAGCGTAGTAGGAATAGTAACTGGTATAATACTGGTATGCACCGTCGCTTGAGATATTCACATTATTGAGAACCACACCAATCAGGCGGCCCCCAACATTCTCGACGGCTTTTTTAACGCGTACCAGCATGTGTTTAGGCAGTTTTCGGTGCTGGATAATCATAAGGGTAAGATCTACCTCGTTGACCAAAACCGAAGCGTCGCTAATGCCCAAAATCGGCGGGCTATCCAGAAGAACCATGTCGAAGCGCTGTTTGACTTCTAGTATCAGCTCAGACATACGCCGCGAGTTGAGGATACCCGCCGCATCTGCGGGAAGAGTGCCGGAAGGCATAAAATACAGGTTATCGACAGGCGTCTGGAGGATTACATCCTCAGGCATCATCTCTGTGGTTAGATAATTGGTCAGTCCCACGCTATTAGAGATGTCGAAGAATTTATGCAGCGTAGGGCGGCGAAGGTCGGCGTCGATAATCAGAGTGGTGTAGCCTCCCTGGGCGCAAATGTAGGCAAGGTTGATGAGAGTTGTAGATTTCCCTTCACCAGCGGAACCTGATATTATTGTAAGTGCATTATCTTCGGGATTCTTGCGGTTGTATTCGATGTTCGTCCTAAGAATTCGATAAGCCTCAGCATCGGGGCTCATCCCAAACTGCTTGTGTAGAATGCCTACATTCTGGGGAATGACTGCTAGAACAGGAAGTTGCAGGTAGAGCTCGACTTCTTCCATGGACTTGATCGAAGTATCAAGATACTCGAGAAAGAATGCTATGCCGATACCGAAAACCAGACCAATAACCGCACCTAGAACCAGATTAAGCATGACATTCGGACTGACTTGCTCATTGGAAATGACTGGCTGATCATGAATAACAATGGACTCATTCGGCATACTGGCTGCGATATCCTCAGTCATGAGTTTGATCTTCATCTGTTCGAGCAGCTCCTGATCCGTTTCAAAATCTCTCTTTGCATTGACGTAGTCAGAAGTATCGAAGCTGCGCTCTAGAGCGGCGTCCTTCGTTTCTGTCTTTCTAGTCATAGCTTTCTCCAAATTTTTGACAGCCACGTCTAATTGACCTTGCAAACGGGTGCGGAGATTAACCACACCTTCATTGAGGTCATCTTTCATCCTATCAATGATCTTTTGGTTAGAAACAACTATTGGATGCCTATCACCAAGACCGCTGGCCTTCAGACCTTCGATATCCCGCTTCAATGCAAGGTATTCGGGGTAGACGGTTTTAATTATGTTATCGGGAAGATCCAGCCCGGACGCGTAAATCAGTAAAGCCTCGCTATCATAGTTGAGAAGATTTTGAATCTGCGTTTCCAACTGCGACTTCTCAGTTTCCAGTTCTGAATAGCGAGAAAGCGCGAATGACGCCTCATTATCTTCGTCCAACCCGCTTTTATTCATCAATTCAGGGTCTCCGTAATAGATAATCTTTTTATTACGGCTGATTGTTGATAGAACTTTACGTCGGTCTTCTACCCTATCCTCCTGTTGGCGGACTGCTTTTCTAATCTCATTGTTGCCTCTTTCTTGGGTTCTGCTTTCAAGTTCATTGCGATATTCCTTGTATGAGAGAGCCACCTCAGCAGCGATATCTCGCGCGTCTTCCTTGCTTTCGTCGCGGACATTAATCTCAATAAGGTCGGTACCTCTTATATTTTGGGTATCTACAATAGCCTTCAATTTTTTTAAAACCATTTCATAGTCCATTGACCACTTGCTTGTAAGGTCTAAGCTATTAATAATCCTTCCAAGAGAGTTACGGCTCTTTATCTTCTCGAACTCCGTGGCAAAAAATTGCGGAGTCATCATCGGACCGCTTTCCCGCATCATGCCACCAAGAGGGTCAATCGTGCGCTCGCGGGGCTTCACCTCGATCGTAGCAGAACTTTCGAATTTTTTGGGCATCAAGTATGTGATGACAGCTGACGTCATGAACACGAGAAACAATGTGAGCAGTATCACACCGTAACGGTTCTTGATCACTTGTAAGTAATCAGTAGTATGCTGGGATAGTTCCGTTTGCTTAGGGGCTTCGTACATTGAGCTAGGAAATTACTATATAAGAGATAAATAAAAGACTCCCGCGATGCGATAGATCACGAGAGCCTTGGAGACTGTGGGCGCTTGACTCATAAATCAAACAACCCGTATACGTTTAAAAATCCGCGGTGAGGCCCAGCGAAATCCTGTTACGGACATATTCACGTGCATCGCTTATGTCGGTGTTTGTCTGAGCAAAGTTGTAGTACATACTAGCCTTGAGAAACTCAGTCAAGCTGTAGGATACTCCCACGTAAGCATTGAAGCTGGTTTCATATTTGTCTGGTCCGACAGTGGTCGTGTTTACATTCCGACCTTCTAAGTAGTCCGAGAAAATCAAATCTACACCCGAGAGAAACGACAAGTCGGATGAAATAGAGTAACTAGAGGTAGCACCAAACCGAAGCGCACGTCGATCATCGTATTCAAAGGTACCCGTATTATCCGTAAGAACCGTATCATTAACCTCGGCGCTGTGGCGCACGAATGCACCCAATTTAAAACTTTCGTTGACCTGAGACTGATAAGCGATTTCTAAGTAGGGCACAAGGACATTATCACCTTGATCGACTTCACGATATTGGAGGCCTGTTTTGAATACGCCTATGGAGTTTGCTGAAAAGCGACGATCTACACCCACCAAGAATAACTGGTCAGTTGAATCGGAGGCGACACCGGTAGCAGTTGTGGAGAGAAAGCGGTAGTCAGCAGTCAAAACCGATTGCTCAGAAAGATCATAACGAATCTGATTGTATCCCTCAATCGTGGTTCGATCACTATTGTTTATCCCAGTGAGGTCTACACGATTTGCGTTATATTTAAACCCTGTGTCAGTGGAATATTTCTCAGACCATCTGTAGACTAGTGCATTTAGGCTCATCCAAGACAAGGACTCTTTGCCAGTCCGCGAAGAAGCAATTCCATAGGCATAATCCGGCTCAAGCTCGTTGGCGATGTAGTTCTGACTTTTAAATGTGAGACGCTCATCAAAGCTGTGGTATAAATTACTATTTATCCTCGATTGGCTATAGGTATCCTTATCCTGCAAATCCGGCGCATCAAGATAATGTATGAGTCCTAAATTGCCATCGATTCCAAGTGCGGTTCGTTCGCTCTTACTAGTATAAGACAAACCGACATTCGGACTAATAGCGAGCGCCGAATCCTTGCTGGTGGAGCTTCCAGCAAGAACGTTATCGTCATAAATCGTATCGGCACCAAGTGACCATGTGATCGGCAATGCCTCCACAGATTTGACGCCCGTGTCATATAATCCCCCAGAATAGCAGGGCGCTGACAAAGTAAAGAAAAACAAGGGTATAAATATACGTTTCATAATAATTAGCATGGTGATTGAGTTACTATTTTTAGAGACTGGAATCTCGCTGTCTCCTATTTATTAGAAGTTAGGCGGCGGATTAGGTGTGGTTACAACTACGGGTGGTTCAATCACGGGAGGAACAACCGCAGGTGGTGCTGGCACAACGACAACTGCTGCTACGCCTGCAGCTGCAGCTGCTGTGATCGCCGCAGCTGCTTGCGGCGCTGCAGTGACGGCAGCGGCAGTGATCGCTGCTGCTGCTGTAGGAGCTGCGGTGACAGCGGCCGTGGTGATCGCTGCTGCTGCTTGAGGAGCTGCGGTGACGGCAGCCGTGGTAATCGCTGCTGCTGCTTGAGGAGCTGCGGTGACAGCTGCTGTGGTAATTGCTGCTGCAAACTGGGGCGCGGCAACAACTGCTGCTGCGGTGATCGCTGCAGCGGCTTTTGGATTTGCCTTTACCGCATCTCCGATGGCCTTGGCAATAACCTGTTGAGAGCCGCCCTTTGCTATAATTGCAGCAACCGCGTTCGCCGCATTCGCCGCGGTGATGGCCTGTCCCTTGGCAGATGCCAGCGAGAAACTGAGCGCTATAAGGATGGACGATATTCTACTTGTTAGGACAGAGTGGATATTCATATTATTGTGGTTTGGTTAGTAAATTTGGTGGCGTTTGGAGCGGGCAGCGGGAATCGAACCCGCATGTCTAACTTGGAAGGATAGCGCTTTACCACTAAGCTATGCCCGCTTTCGTTTACATTGTTTCTTAAATTACAGGGTGCGTCAAGTATTTCTTACATTTATTTTAAAATGTTTTAGGTGTTTTTTTTCGATACAGCTCCACTGCTATTTTCTCCATCATTCAGAGTCCCCCGAGGCGATTGATGAAGGTTGCCGTTGCCTCGAAACGCTTGCCAATCCGAGCGCCCAAGCTCTTTACCCCGAAGGTCTCCGTTGCATAATGACCTGCGTATATCACATTCATCATGCGCTCTTCCGCCTCTATGTAAGTCCAGTGAGGTCCCTCACCGGTGACGAAGGCATCGATGCCTAATTGGGCGATTTTTCCTACTTCCGAGCCGGCTCCGCCAGTGATGACGGCGACTTTACCCACCTGATCGCCGCCTCCCGGGCAGAGCGTAATGCCACGCCCCACGGCTGCTGAAGTGGCTTTGACAAGATCGCTACGGCTGCCTTCCCAACGCCCTGCAACGCCCGTGGGCCAGCCGTCTTTTATGAGGATGGGGGAAATTTCCCGTAAGCCGATCGCCTTTGCTAGGAGGATGTTATTGCCGTGGACGGGATGCCAATCGAGGGGTAGGTGCGCCGAATAAATCGCGAGATTGCCGCGAATCGCCGCACTGATTTTGCGGTGAAACGCGCCGGTGATCGGCTGCGCGCCCTGCCAGAACATCCCGTGATGGACGAGGAGCAATCCGCCGCCCGCTGCAGCCGCCTCCTCCACTACCGCCAGAGAAGCATCCACCGCGGAAAACACACGTTCCACCTTGCCATCGTTCTCCAGCTGAAGGCCGTTCATTGCGCCCGCATAGTCCTTGATCTCGGAAAGCCTTAACTTCTTATCTAGGAACGCTACAATATCTTTCAAATCTGCCATAGCACAGTCTTACCCCTTTCGGCACCAGTTGACAACGCCTTCGGCAAAATCCACCGGCTTGCCCTCGATAAAATTCGCAAGATCCGGCGCAAGTTCCGCCTCCCATTTGATTTCCTTCCCTAGCCAGCCGATGGCTAATCGACTCGCGTGGAGCGCGTGCCTAGGCAAGATCAGTCTTTTTGCGAGACCGTCGTTCCAGCCGTGCTTCATCCACTCTAGGTATTCCGATCCGTCGCTTGAATAGAGCTTGTCGCCAGCGATGGGGAAACCGCTCTCCGCAAGATGGACTCGAATCTGGTGCATGCGCCCGGTTTCGGGAAAACACCGCACCACGGAAAACTCCATCCTATCCCTCATAAACCTACGTTCTACTATAAACCTAGTAATACATTCTTTACCGCGCGCATCTGCCACCTGCCGAACCCAGATTTGCGATGGGCCGATATCCCCCGCGCGGATGATCGGAGCATCGCATATCCAGTTATCATCCGACGGCCAGCCTTTCACGATGGCAAGATATTCCTTCCGTGCCTCGCGGCGTTCAAAGATCATACCCAGTTCTCGCGCGGCGGCGGTGTGTTTCGCGACAAGCACCAGCCCGCTCGTCTCGCGGTCGAGCCTCGTAACGATGCCCAGACACGCGCCGTTCTCAATCTCGTAGGAATAGAGGTTTTCCAGCCCGCCAAGCAGGGTTGGCTCAGGCTTGTTGTTTGCGGGGTGGACGATAAGCGGTGCGGGTTTATCCACCACCACCCAATCGCGGCTCTCGTCGACCACGCGGAAATTCACTACCACCTGAAGGCTCATCTTGTATTGCGCTTACCACATTGGTTTTAAAAAAGCACACCGCAAGCCCGTGTTTGGCGGACTTGCGGCGTGGATCAAAAAGTGCCGTCCCGGCGCGAGGGCTAGGACTTGTAGCGGAGACGCTTCTTGTGGCGGTTCTGCTTCATGCGCTTCTTGCGCTTGTGCTTGTTAATCTTTGTCTTACGACGTTTCTTGATGGAGCCCATGGTTTGTGCGGGGTTGGTGTTTAAGTGGAAAAATTACGGGACGAGCTTGTTGAGGGGGTATTCGATGATTCCCTCCGCCCCGAGATTCTTGAGATCGGGGATCATGTCCCTGACAAGCAACTCGTCAATCACTGTTTCGACAGCCACCCAACCCTCTTCCGAAAGGTGTGAAACGGTGGGGCGGCGCAGGGATGGGAGTTTCGCGAGTAACTCGGGGAGACGGGCGGCGGGCAGATTCATCTTCAGGCCAACCTTGTCGCGGGCGCAGAGGGCAGCCTTGAGGAGTAGTGAAATCTTGTCCATCTTCGCGCGCTTCCATGGATCGGCGGCCGCGGTGGGGTTCGAGTAAAAGTGCGGGAAGGAAACCAACAAGGTATCTACGATGCGCAGGCGGTTGGCCTTGAGAGAGGAGCCCGTTTCCGTGACATCCACGATCGCATCCACGAGATCCGGGACTTTCACCTCGGTGGCTCCCCACGAAAATTCGACATCCGCTTTGATGCCGAGTTTGTCTAAATAACGCTGGGTGATTCCCACGCCCTCGGTGGCTATCCGTTTCCCTTCGAGATCCTGCGGAGTCTTGATCGGCGAATCCTCTGGTACGACAAGCACCCATTTCGTCGGGTTCACGGAAGCACGGGAATACGGCAACTCCGCGAAATCGACCAATTCCGTGCCGCCCTCCGAAGCCCAGTCGAGGCCGGTGATGCCACAGTCAATAAAACCTTGAGCGAGATAGCGCCCAATCTCCTGCGCGCGGATCAGGTAAATATCAAGCTCCGCATCGTTCGAGGCGGGGCGCAGACCCCGCGAGGAAACGTAAATCTCATACCCTGCCTTCTTGAAGAGCTCGATGGTCGGCTCTTGCAGGCTACCCTTGGGGATGGCGATTTTGAGTGAGTTGGACATTTATGAGGGACCCCGAGATTGCTAGCGGGAGGCGGGTTTTAATCGCGAAACACAAGGAATCAAGCCAAGTTTTGCAAAAAATCAGTCATATCAGCCCTGCTCCCCGCCGAGGTTCACGCGCAGTTCGAATAGATCCCGCCGCCTATCCATCAGCGGGGTGACCGAACCAGCCTCACGGGAGCGGTAGAGGTCGTTGATATCGAGATCGGTCACCAGCATGGTTTCAACGTTTGGATCAGCCTCCGCCTGGATGCCGTCGCGGGCAAACTCGAAGTCCGATGGCGTGAACACCGCCGCACGGCCATAGTGGATGTCCATGGCCGGAACATCGGGAAGATTCCCCACCAATCCGGTCGTAACCACATAGATTTGGTTCTCAATCGCCCGCGCTGCCGCACATTTGGTGACGCGGAGGTATCCCTGCCGGTTGTCAGTGCAATAAGGGACAAATAGAATCTCCACCCCCTGCTCCGCAAGATAGCGCGCAGCCTCGGGAAACTCCACATCATAGCAGATCAGAATGCCGATCTTGGCCTTCGGCGTCTGGATGACCAAAAGTTGGTTTCCTCCAGTGATTCCCCACCATTTCGTCTCGCTAGGGGTGATGTGCAGCTTCGGCTGGGAAACGAAAGTGCCATCCGGGCGGAACAGCATCGCCTCGTTCTGCAGGCTCCCGTCCTCTTTTAGGACAGGATGTGATCCGGCGATGAGATGCAGCCCTTGCTCGCGGGCAAGGGTGGACATTAATTCGCGAAATTTTGTTGTCAGCCCCGCCAGTTTTCTAATCCCTTCTCGGGAGGAATACGGCTCCATCGCTGAAAGCAGCTGCACCGAGAAAAACTCTGGAAACAGCACATAATCCGCGCCGTAGTCCTCGCCCGCCGTTTCAACGAAATACCGTACCTGTGCCGCAAACTCATCGAAGTCGGCGATCCTCCGCATCTGGTATTGCACGCAGGCCACTCTAACTTTCCGGTCATCTCCCTCGCTCTGCTGGTAATCGGGGTTCAGCCACTCAATCAGAGAAGCGAAGTTCCTACTTTTCGGATCTCGGATGTAGTTCGGCATCACATCTCGCACCACGAAGCCCTCCTTGAGTTGGAAGCCCAGCACCGCATCCTTCACCAGCCCGTCCTGCACCGCATAAACGTATTCCTCCGGAGTGTAACGGTCGCTGAACTTGTCAAAATGCCACAGCCGCCCGCCCGCCAAGATACGCCGTAGGTTGAGCCGTTTGCAAAGCTCCCGCCGCAGCGCGTAGAGATACCCCCCGATCCCGCGCCCGCGCTCGCCTGGATCGACATAGACCTCTGTACCGTAAAGCGTATCGCCCTGCGCATCGTGGTTGAAAAAGTAGCCATCGTCCGTGATGCCGTAGTAGGTATGGTGGCGCAGCGGATCGAGCCCCATCCACACGATCAGGCTTGAGGAAACACCCACGATCTTCCCTTCTTTTTCGATCACCACCTGCCCGTCTGGAAATATTTGGAGTTGTGATTCCAGTTGATCTTCGCGCCACGTGACATCCTTGTTGACCCCTGCCGGGAAACAACGTTTATGCAGTGCGATCATTTCCGGGAAATCATCCTCATGCGGCGTCCTCGCCTCATAGCATACCCCCTCGATCTTGAATTCACGTGGCTCCATGCCGTGAATCTTCCACCACCAAGCTGCTAGGTAAAGCATTCATCATATCCACCCTTTCCTCAGCAGCCCGCCTCGCCGACCATCCCACCATGCGCAAGCTCACCCCGGAACTGCTCGACCACCTCCCGCACGATGACCCCGGCGCGATGCGCTCCCGCGCCGACCTCCGCCGCATCAACTTTTTTATGGGCAATGAGCGCTGGATCGCCTCCGCCATTCCGGAAAACACCCACCACATCACCGAGGTCGGCGCGGGCGATGGCCATCTCCTCGCCCGCCTCGCCGGGAAATTTCCACAAGCCGAGATCACCGCCTACGATCTCGCCCCACGCCCCGCGCACCTGCCGCTTTCCGTGAAATGGATACAGGGCGACCTCTTCGCCCAAGCCCCGCCCGCCCACGGCGGCACTCTCATCGCCAATCTTTTCCTCCACCACTTCACCGACCCGAAGCTCTGCGAACTCGGCGCATGGATGCGCGATTTCGACACCCTTCTCATTAACGAACCCCTCCGCGCCCTCCTGCCGCTGATGTTGGGAAAACTCGCCGCGCCTTTCATCCACCCTATCACCCGCCACGATATGCGCGTCAGTATCGAGGCGGGCTTCCAGCCCGGGGAACTGGCGGAAACGCTAGCCCTCCCGCAGCACGGCTTCGTATACCGCGAAATCACCGACTGGCGGGGAGCGATCCGCCTCGTATGTCAAAGGCGCGAGTGAATGGAAGCCGGGTGGTTCAGGCGATAGCCCTGACTACCGTCCGGAGATCCTTGTTTCTGGAGTGATAGGCTTTCTGGAAATCAAACTGCGCCTGGAGGCGGGTGAGCAGATCACCGGGAATATCGAAGCACAGCTGGACTCGAAGGGCGAGGTTGGCACTCACTCCTTTTTTCTGGCGGATGACATCGCTGAGCTGGGCTTTGCTGATTTTCATGGCTTCCGCGGCCTCGATCTGAGTGATGCCGTGGTGGGCGATGGTATCCCGGATCAGGGCGGCGGCGGGGTTTGAAAGCGGCTTCGGGATTTTGAGGGGATCCCGGGTTATGGCGATTTGTTTCGTTTTCATTTGGATGGGATTCAGTGGGTGTCTTCGATTCGGACGAGTTCAACGTCTTTCATTTCCTGATTTTCCCATTGGAAGGTGATTCGCCATGGGGATTTCCTGGAGTCCGCGTCGATGGAGTATTTTGGGGTTCCTTTGAGTCTGTGGTAGTGAAGGGCGGGAAGGCGCAGGAGGGATTTTTCATCCGCCTCATTGAGAATCGCGAGACGCTCGAAGGCTTTGACCGGATTGAGGGTGCCGAGCTTGTTGGTTTCTTTCCTGCTGAGTTCCTCACCAAGGAACAGTTTCTACGTGGTGGCGTCTGCGAAGCTCCTGATCACAAGCGAGAAAATACACCGATCAGCGAACCATTCAAACGCGAAATTAGCCTTTTGGTGTTTTCATTGCCCTACAACTCTCATCCGTGTTTATCCGTGTCCATCCGTGGTTCGAATTCTTTCCGTCCCTGATCTAGGCGGTTTTACCGATAGCGTCCCCCCGACCCCGTGTTAGGCTCACGCGCTTGAGCGAAACGATCACCATCACCGGAGGCGGACTCACCGGCCTATCCCTCGCCATCGCTCTCCGAAAAAACGGTGTGGCGGTCGCGCTCCACGAGGCGGGTAGCTATCCGCGCCACCGCGTCTGCGGCGAGTTCATCTCCGGCGTCTCGCGGGAAACCTTGGAAACGCTTGGCATCGCCGAAACCCTCGCCGACGCCCGGCACCACCGCAGCGTCGCATGGTTTTCAGGAAACGATCACCTCCGCGACAATCTTCTCCCGGAGCACGCCCTCGCGATTTCCCGCCACCTCCTTGACGACCGCCTCCAGAAAACCGCCACCGCTCTTGGCGTGGATCTTCATACCAGCTCGCGTCGCAAAATGAACCCCCACGCCCCCGGCGAGATCTGGACGGCGGGCCGCAAGCCCGCGAAGGGCGGCTGGATCGGCCTCAAGGCGCATGTGCGCGGCATCAGCCCCAAGGCGCCCTTGGAAATGCACGGCGGCCCGCGCGGATACCTCGGCGTCACCCCGGTCGAGGACGACTGGCACAATGTCTGCGGTCTCTTCCGCATCGATAAATCCATCAACGCCCGCCACGAGGATCTCCTGCCCGCCTACCTTTCGGAAAACGGCAACACGGAACTCGCGCACCGCATCGCGGCAGCGGAGTGGAGGGAGGGATCCTTCACTGCTGTCGCCGGATTCGCACTCGGCCTGCAAAGCCCCACGCCCGGCGTGCTCTCGCTCGGTGATTCACATTCCATCATCCCTCCCTTCACCGGCAACGGCATGACCATGGCCTTCCAAACTGCCGAAACCGCCCTCCCCCATCTCATCGCGTACGCAAACGGCAGCCGTACTTGGTCCGAAGCCCGCGAAGCCATCCAAAGCCAAATCACCAAACGTTTCCGCAAACGCCTCACCTCCGCCAAGCTGCTCCACCCGCTGCTCTTCCACAGCGCCGCCCGCATGCTCCTGAAACACGCTCCCCTCCGCCCGCTCCTCACTCTGATACGCTGATTGATTATTGTTGATTGGAAAGAGCACGAATCCATTCCCCATCAGCCCGCCTCAGGCGCAATTCCCCAATAATCAATAATCAATAATCAATTCCCCCCACTCAATGTTTCTTACCTCCCTCGCCACCGCCAACCCGCCACATAATTTTACTCAGGCAGAAACTTGGCTAGCACTCCAGTCACACCCGAGCTTCGGCGCTCTGAAACCTCGCTCCGTTTCCCTGTTAGAAAAAATCCTTACCAACGGTAACTCCGGCATCGGCCACCGCCAGTTCACCGCCGCCGATCTCGCCCACGTCTTCCAACAAGATACCCAGACACTCAACAAATCATTCGAGACCCACGCCCCCGCACTAGCCGCGGCTGCCCTCACCAAAGCTCTGCAAAAAGCGGGCCTGACAGCCGACAAAATCGACGCTTTTTTTCTCTGCACCTGTACCGGCTACCTCTGCCCCGGCCCTTCCAGCCACGTCGCGGAAAAAATCGGCCTACGCCCCGACGCTTACCTCTGCGATCTCGCCGGCCTCGGCTGCGGCGCGGCCATCCCTGCCCTCCGCGCCGCTCATGGCTACCTCGCCGCAAACCCCACCCACACCGCCGCCGTCGTCGCTGTGGAAATCTCCTCCGCCGCCTTTTACATCGATGACGACCCTGGTGTGCTCATCTCCCTCTGCCTCTTCGGCGATGGCGCCGCCGCCGCCATCCTTACCGGCAAACCCACCTACGAGGGTTGCCGTAGTTTCCATTCCTTCGATACCCACCATGTCCCTGCAGATCGCGAGAAAATCCGTTTCGTCAACTCCGCCGGGAAACTCAAGAACCAACTCCACCGCAGCGTACCCGCGCTTGCCGCCCATGCTGTTTCGATACTTTACGCAAGGCTCCCGGAAAAGCCCGCTCAGATACTCGCTCACTCCGGCGGACGCGATGTGATCGAGGCCATTGAAAGCGCCTTACCCAGTTTCCACCTAACCGAAACCCGCGAAGTCCTCCGCCGCCATGGTAACATGTCGAGCCCCTCCCTCCTCTTCGCACTCGAGGAACGCCTCCGCACCCACCCCGACCCCGAACCGCTCTGGCTCACCGCCTTCGGAGCCGGCTTCGCCGCGCACTCATGCTCTCTCTCAAAAAACCTTAAACTCTAAACTTTAAACCTTAAACTGGATATCACTCTTCATTTGCGGTTCAAAAAACCATGCCTCCCACCCTGAAACAACGCCTCGCCCAAACGCAACGACCCGCAGGCCTCCCAGTCATGAAGCAGCGCTGGGCCGGCCTCGGGTTCTTCCACTGGGAAGCAGACCCCGAACTAATCGCCGCCCGCCTGCCTGCTGGCCTTCACGTCGATACGTTCGCAAGCAAGGCCTACCTCGGCGTCGTGCCGTTTTTTATGGAGCGCATCCGCCCCGTTTGCCTACCTCCGCTGCCGTGGCTCTCCTGGTTTCACGAGTTGAACCTCCGCACCTACGTCCACGACGATGCAGGCAACCCTGGCGTCTGGTTCTTCTCCTTGGATTGCAACCAGCCGCTCGCCGTCGTGATCGCCCGGCGCGCTTTCAACCTCCCCTATAAGCACGCAAAAATGTCCTCGGCAGTCGAAGGTGGCATCATCCGCTACCAAAGCCGCCGTATGGCCTCCCCCATGCCCACTGCGGATTTTACCTACCCAGTCCCGCAAACCCCACAGCCCGCCCCAGCTGGCTCGCTCGAATGGTTCCTCGTCGAGCGCTACCTCCTGTTCTCCGCCGACGCCCGCGGGAATCTCCACTGCGGACGTGTCCACCACAAACCCTATCTCATCGAGCCCATGCCAGCGGGAAAATGTTCCACCACCCCCTTCGCCCTCAACTCTTTTCCCGAACCCGAGACCCCTCCCGTTTCCCTACTCTGCGCGGCAGCGGTGAATGTGACGGTCTTCCCGCTACGGATGGTATAACCTCGTCAACCGCTAAACACTACTAGCAGGCAAGCGGCGCGGCGAGCTTCAGTAGCGCCGTATCCATCCTGTATTTTCTGTTGGCTACCTCCGCGATAGGGACTCGCCCGTAAGTGCCGTCCCTGTAAACCATGATCGAGCTCGTCTCCCCGGCCTTGAGCGCGTCCACTGCGGCAATGGCGAACTGGTAAGCCATCATGCGGTCATAGACTGTGGGCGACCCCCCGCGCTGGACGTGGCCTAGGACGGTCAGGCGCGCCTCCATGCCGATGGAGTCGTTAATGTAACGCGTCACGTACTCCGCCATTTTCGTGCCTTCGGCGACGACGGCGATGATATAGCTGCGCCCTTCGCTGATCTCGGCTGAGATGCGCGCACCAATCGAGTCGAGGTTGTATTCGACTTCTGGTATCAGGCAGATTTCGGCACCACAAGTGAGAGCGCTGGTAAGTGCCAGATAGCCACAGTGGCGACCCATCACCTCGACGACGAAGGCACGCGAGAAAGAAGAGGCGGTGTCGCGGATGGAGTCGATAGACTGGCGGATTACGTTGAGAGCGGTATCCACGCCGAGGCAGTAGTCGGTGCCGGCAATGTCGTTATCGATGGTGGCGGGTATGCCAGCAAAGGGAATTTGGAAATCTGAGTGAAACTGGTTGAGGGCACGGAATGAACCATCGCCGCCGATTACAATAAGCCTCCCGATGCCACGCGCTTTCAGGTTTTCGTAGGCTTTTCTCCTCACCTCAATATCGAAGAACTCGGGGGATCGGGAGGACCGGAGGAGGGTGCCTCCTTTGTGCATCATACCAGAAAGCAACTCCCTTGAGGCGAGATGTATGCTGTCGGCGACAAGTCCGCGCAGACCGTCATAGACTAGGTAGGGGATATAACCACTCTGCGCTGCGTAGTCGGCGGCGCATTTCACGGCGGGATTCATCCCGGCGGAATCGCCGCCTGAAGTCATGATGGCGATCCCTAGTTTATTTGCTGCGGTCATTAAAAAACGATTATAATTTAGCAGTTCGAGTGCCGAGATCCTTCGTTAGCAGCAAAGAAAATTCGTGAGAAGGGCGAGGCCGGCATCCTGGCTTTTCTCCGGGTGGAATTGGCAGGCGAAAACTTGGCCCTTGCCCACGCTCGCCACAAATTTCTCGCCGTCGTAATCCGTTTCGGAGATGCTCCAAGTGTCGTCCTCAGGAACAGGGTAGTAGGAGTGGACGAAGTAGAAATACGGCTCAGCTCCAAGTCCCTTCCAGAAGGGGGAACCCGGATTCGCGGGCTTCGCTCCGTTCCAGCCCATCTGCGGAATCTTGCGACCGGGCACGTCTTTGAAGCGAACGCAGCGGCCCTTGACGATGCCCAGACCGCTTACGTCAGGTGCTTCGTCGCTGCTCTCGAACAGAATCTGATAACCGACACAAATACCGAAGTAGGGCTTCCCGGCGGCGATCCAGTCGCGCAGTGGTGCGGCGAGACCGCGCTCGTTGAGACGCGCCATAACATCCCCAAACTCGCCTTGGCCAGGAAGGATGATATGGGTGACATCCGCAAAACAATCCGGCGAGGCAACGACTCTAGGATCGTGTCCTAGGTCGTGGATGGCATTGTGGACACTGCGTAGGTTGCCGCCGCCGTAATCAACCAGACCGATTTTCACAGGGCTGCCTTGGTGCTGGGTATGCCTATAACACGGACATCCTTTTCGCAGGCCTCGCGTAGGGCTCGAGCGAGTCCTTTAAAAATCGCCTCGGCGATGTGGTGGCCGTCGCGGCCGTAGAGCAACTCGACATGGATGTTCGCGCGGAGATTGCAAGCAACCGCGCGGCAGAATTCCTCGACAAGAGTGAAGGGCATATTCGTCGCGGAGGGCGTGCCAGCCGGCGCCCGAAACTCAAGGTGCGGGCGGTTACTCAGATCCACGACAACACGCACCAATGTCTCATCCATCGGTAGGTAAGCACAACCGTAGCGGCGGATGCCTTCCTTGGTCCCTAGCGCCTCGCGTATGCACTCGCCGATGACAATGCCGGTGTCCTCGATGGTATGATGAAAATCAACCTCGATGTCGCCCTTTACACGGATGTTGAGATCAAACAGCCCATGCTTGGAAAACAAAGTGAGCATATGGTCGAAGAAAGGGATGCCGGTATCAATCTCCGATACTCCCGTCCCATCAAGGCCGATCGCAAGCCCGATCTCCGTCTCCGCCGTCTTGCGGCTTCGCTGTGCAGTCCTACCCGTCATAACTATTCATTCATATAATTGGATTCGTCGACTTCCGAATACTTCCAATTCTTAGCCTAGGCGAGTATATATACATAATTTATCCATGGCTTGCGTACGGCAAGCCTTTTTCCCTTCGTTTCAAGGAAGATCACTAAGATTTTTTGTCGCAAATCGCAACAGTGAAATACACTTCGACTCTATGTAATTTGCTACTTCTTACTTATGATCACTCCTTGGATCTTTTCGCCGTTCTTGGACGTTAGAATATCGGCACCAATGGGAAATACGGAGAGAATAAAATAAAAGGCGGTGTGTGATACGGTTTTGAATCTCTTTTATCATAAGTTGCGTCGGATCTATGCTGAAAGCATGTACACTTTTCAAGCTTATGGCACTGAAGGAATACGGACATCTGACGCGGATCTGACAGGGCTCACAACTCCGTCATGCGCAAGGCGGATCGCCTCACCAGGTTTCGGTATCAAATTTGGCGGATCCGAGGGCGAAGCCACGCGGCGGTTCACACCATGCAACGGACTTCTGGCTAAGGCTTCTATCAAGGTCTCGGGCGCGTCATCGCCAAACACATAACTGACAGAAAAATTCCGCATCAACGCCGCTTGAAGCACATCGCTGTGAATAACAGGAGAAGTAATAGCAGAAATGGGAAACGCTTTTAGCTTTTCCTTTAATTCCGGCACAATCGGTATTCCCAGCGCATCCAGCCGCGACTCCGAAATGGCGAGAAGCCCGAAGGTGGATTCTTCAAAAAGTAAAAATGAATCTGTAATTGGCAAATCTGTCAGATCTGCGGCACTCGGACATTCCTTGATGTAGGTTTGCGTCGAAAACTCCTCGGATACGGTGCTAAAAAGATCGCCAGCCCATTGCAGCCAGTCCCCTTTTAGGGTCACCGCTTCAACATCAAGCACAGCATTTATCGCGACCCCGTATGTAAAAGCCCGTGCGGCCAAGAGACTATCTGGACCCTCACCCGGGTAAGCTATCAAGCGTGGACCTGCAGTGAAAATTTCTTTGGCCTTCACCAGGGTTTCTACTGCGAGATCGCGGTAAGATGATTGTCCGGTGATGCGGTAAACCGCTGCGTAAGCAGAGATCATTCTGAAAGTCGCGACAGCGTTCTCATCTTTATCTGCCGCAGGCATTTTCAGCCGCTCATTCCTCACCTTTAGGAGCTTTTTCCGGGCGCTTTCCAAAAGCACCTTCACCTTTGTGGAATCAATATCAAGCAATTCCGCGACTTCCTCAGGAGATTTTGCGAACG
This sequence comes from Prosthecobacter debontii, assembly GCA_945862245.1. Lineage (GTDB taxonomy): Bacteria > Verrucomicrobiota > Verrucomicrobiia > Verrucomicrobiales > Akkermansiaceae > Luteolibacter. The sequence continues at coordinate 65,814 of CAMAXN010000001.1, read as the reverse complement.
CGATGCTGTTGCCCCTGAAATATTTGCGCTGCGGGTCGAGTTCGGAAGGAATATTTCCGATCTTCTTCTTGCCGGTAGCGGCCACCCAGACCGGTAATTCCTCAGGACTTAGGATATCTTTCGCTTCTTCGTATAACCATAGCCACTTTCCCACATCACCAGAATACGTTATACCGAACCTAAAAAGTCCGGATTCCAACTTGTGATTCTCTTCCACAAACCGCAGGACACCTAGCGCTCTATCCAGAGCCCGCTTGTCACCGGTTGCCTCATATGCGTTAAGGAGGCTTATTACCACACGCGCCTGGCTGGAACAGTTTTGGGAGTCGTAGACGGGAAATAACCATGACGAACCACGCTTAGCATCGTAAACACTGCCGTCTAACGGGTCGAACATCGGGCTGACCAAAATGTCTTCCAGTAAGGAGTTAACAACCTTTAGTGACATGGCGCGTTGCTCATCAGGCAGGCCTTCCATTCTAGCTGACATAGAGAGAACATCCAGCACGCCCACGGGAAATAAACCGCCTAGCCCATAGAAGTTACGGGACACAGGATCGTAAAGCGAGTTAAGCTGGCGAAGCGAACGTAGCGCATCGGCGGTGGGTTCTTTGCTGGTTTCGACTTCATTTAAACGAAGCATGATCCTCTTCCGACGCTCCGCTTGGTCTAGGCGACTGTTGTTAAAGACATAATCCGGGTCATTCGCAAACATCTTCGCCACCGTGTCATGCGACTTCATGAATACTTCCGCTGCAGAACTCTTATTTTCGTATGGCAGCGGCTTCCATGCGATAGGATTTCCCTCAGCAGTCATCCAAACTATCAGCGGGAATTGCGGGCCCAGCTTCATCTCCGCACAAAGCAAAGCGGTGAATTGTTTGAATTCCCGGATTGCATCGCCATCAATCAGAATGGGAACGTAGGTTGCATTGATCAAGTTGACCATCGCAGCATCCGCATACAGATCGGCCAGGATGTTCACAAATGTTGACCGTTGTGGCATGGCTATCACGGCGAGGACGAGACGTCGTGAATCATTCGCCATTTTGAAGCTGGCTTTCGTCCATGGTTGCCAATGGATCGGGGATCCAGCCTGCGAAACGTAAACCGGCCCGGGCAAGCCACCCACGGAATTCACCATCGATATAACTTTTACCTCTCCCTTTAAATCTTCAACCGGCTTTTTGTCTCCGCAACCCACCAATAATTCAAAGCCAAGGAGAACTACACTGAAACCAAAAAGACGTTTTTGCAATAAAGTAGTCATAAGCGCTTTAGGCTTTTATTCATAATTCCATACTACTTGCCAAGGGAAGAAGAAAAGACTTCCGCTACGTCCTGCCAGCGGTAATCTCCACCAAGAGTCTCTAAACGCAGCGTGATAAGCATCGCCATCTCAAGCCAAAAAGGAGGTGTGGGAAAAACCACAGTTTCTATCAACCTCGCCCATGCCTTTGCGCGTGCCGGAATGAATACGTTATTGGTGGATGCCGACCCTCAGGGTTCCGTCGGGCTGTCTCTCACACGCCAGTCGCGCCTGCTCTCCGGTTTCTACGATTTCATCGCCGATCCCGGCATACCCATGGAGCGTATGATCATACCCACCCGAATGGAAACGTTCGCTCTCGTCGCAGCGGGGCAGGCCAGTGATTATGAGGCTGGCAACGGCTCATCCGAATCCCACCTCGCTCGCGTCCGCACCTTTCTCCGTAACGTCGCTGCTCGCCATTACGACATCTGCCTGATCGACACCGCGGCTGGACTTTTCGGCGTCACCAATGACATAATTGGCTCCGCCGACGCAATCATCATCCCACAACAAGCCGAGCCGCTTGGAATCCGCTCGGTGCCAAAGCTCTTGGAAGGGCTCAACCGCCTGCGCATCATCAACCCACAACTCAAAGTTCTCGGCGTGTGCCTGACCATGATACAGCATGGGCTAGCCGAAAGCACTGAGGCCGCATCCGCTCTACGCCATCTATTGCCCGAGGAAATGCTTTTCAAAACATCCATCCCACGCGACGAAATATTCATCCGCGCCAGCGCGAAAGGACTACCCGTGGGAGTGCTGGAGAACGGTAAAGTAGTGGAAGCTGTTTTCGATTCACTTCGTGCGGAAGTGCAAGCCAAGCTGGCAAAATCTCGCGCTACGGCCACTTACCAGCCACTCTGATGGATCTCATTAATCCATGGCTAGACCCTTCCGAAGTCCGGCATCTCGCCGAGCAACTACTGTGCCCAGTCGCACCTGCCCGCGTTGCAGCAGTAGATCAAGGCTTTGATGCGTCATTCATCGGCTTCACTTCAGGTGGTTTGACCACAGCCATCCCCAATCCAACCGAATCCCCACCCGTATCCGGGCAGCAACCTCTACCGCGCACGCCACCCTTTCCAACCCTTCCGCAAGTCACCCAGTCGCTTGAATATCTCACTTCATCTAATCCCTCGTTACCGGCCGCCTCACCTTTCCAACCCACTTCCGAGCCTTCACCCTCTTTGCCATCGCGCACACGATACCTAGAGCGCTTATCTATCTTCCGAGACTGGTTCGCGAAAGAATTCCAAGCCACCGATATCTTTATCCTAGATCGCGAGGGTAAGGTGATCTTTGATGAAAGCGGCCACGGAAGATTCCACTTCATGGCGCGCAACCTTGTAATCGCCTCGCACGTGTCCGGAAACATCCGCGTAAAGATCGGCCCCGCCGCGATCCTTGAGGTCATCCCTTGCGAAACCCCGAATGGCCGCATCGTCCTCAGCGCACTACTGCCCAACTCCCTGTCCGCGGACCATATTCATACGATCTCGGAGGTTCTCATCCAGACCGCCTCACCCGCGTGAATATCGAGGTTTCAGACACCCACGACCGCCTCGACGCTTACCTTGCCGCCAAGCTTCCAGACCTTTCCCGATCCCGCATCCAGACTCTCATCCGCGAGCAATACATTATCCTGAACGGCAAGCCCGCGAAGCCCCGCGACTCCGTAAAATCCGGCGATTCGATCTCCGTCGTCATTCCCGAGGCCGTGCCGGACATCGCCGCACCGCAGGACATTCCGTTAGATATCCTCTACGAAGACGACCACATCCTAGTCCTTCACAAAGAGCACGGCATCGTCGTTCACCCCGCCCCCGGCAATCCCGATGGCACTCTCGTCAACGCCCTCCTCCACCACTGCAAAGGCCAGCTCTCCGGCATCGGCGGCGTCGAGCGCCCCGGCATCGTCCACCGTCTTGATAAAGACACCTCGGGCTGCCTCGTAGTCGCGAAATCCGATACCGCCCACCAATCCCTCACCACCCAGTTTTCCGAGCGCTCCACCATGGAAAAGCTCTACCTCGCCGTCACCCACGGCATCCCGGCGAAGGCAAAGGACACCATCTTTACCCACATCGGCCGCCACCCCGTCAACCGCCAAAAAATGGCGGTCATCAACCCGCCCGGCGGCAAGACCGCGATCACCGATTACAAAACGCTCGCCACCGATCCTGCCACGAAGACCGCCCTCATCCTCTGCCACCTCCACACCGGCCGCACCCACCAGATCCGCGTCCACATGCACCACCTCGGCACACCCATTCTCGGCGATCCGATCTACGGGAAAAAGCACGAACTCCCCACCCCGCGCCTACTGCTCCACGCTTGGCAGCTTACCTTCAACCACCCCGTCTCAGGAAAAAAACTTCACTTCACCGCCCCGCCACCGGAAGATTTCCGGCCTTGGCTAGAAATGCAAGGAGCGTAGGCTTCAGTAACGGCAGGACGAAAATAGCGAATGCCGAACGGTGGCTCCGCCTCGCTTTTCTTGTGTCTTACATCACCACGCCTTGAGTCTCTAAACCCTCACCCGAAGATCTCTCACACTCCACAGCGTCCCACTCGCTCCTTTCCCTATCCCACGCATCTTTCGCGCTCCGTCTTTTCGATTTTCTGAAAATCTCTCTCTTGCCGCGTCAAACGCTTCATTCACGAAACTCTTACTCCCGATCACGGCTCCATCCGTGAAATACCTCACCCGCGTTCTCAAGATTTTCGCCATCCCTAGCTCAGGCAAGCTTGACTCATCGTGGGGGCGATCATGGGTCGACATCCTCCCTTCTTTACTTTCCTCAATCGCCGTAGAACGTTGAATTTTCGCATTCGATGGCTTCCGCTCCAACGCCATTCCCATTAACCGCCGATACTGCCGCGATGCCTGTTTCCACATCGTAGCATCAAATCCCACATCACGTTCCGACATCATCGCCCTCACTAATCCCTCCCGCGCTTTCTTTCCATTTCCTCTAGGCCCTCCGCCCACTGCTTCCCCATAACTACTCCAACGGTATTCCGCAGGATCTTCCACCATCCCCGCCCTAACAGGATTCAGATCAATGTAAGCCGCCATCACACGTGCCGCCGTGCCGCTCTCTACGATCACGCTTTTAAATCTATCCTCCCACAACCTCCCAGTCCGCTTATGCTGACCGTTGAACCACTGCGTAAAACGCTGCATCAACCCTTTCATAAACTGACTCAAATCGTGCATTCGATGCGTGAACCGACCCTTAATTTCCTCCACCCGCTCCGGATTTCCTCCCTCCAATCCGCCCTCATGCCTTGCTTCGTGAATTTGCAAGGCAACATCAGCCACAAACGCCTCACTATACAAGGCCGAGAGACGTTTGAGAAACACATCATCGGCAATACCTTCCTCCGGCTTAGGCGGAACCTCCACCAGCAAATGGATGTGATTGCTCATCAAACAATACGACAAAACCCGGCAACCACTGAAATTCTCATACATCCGCATAAACATCCGGAATTTTTCTTTCTCCTCCACCCCAAACGCAAACCGCCGCTCCACAACCCTTGAAATACAATGGTAAATCGAGGTTTTTTCCAACGAATCCTTCCAGGGCGATATCCAACGAGCACGTCTCATACGCTCCTTCGTAACGGCTCAATCCAATATTGCAACAGAAATTCCTATAAAAGGACTGTCCCTTTTTACATTGTCCCTTTTTACATTTTTACAAAAAAACTCTACTTCACCGCCGCGCCACCAGAGGATTTCCGACCGTGGCTAGAAATTCAAGGAGCGTAGGCTTCAGTATCCTACTCTCCAAACATTTCACCCCGCCGTCAGCACCGCCCGCCGCACCTTCCCCGTCGGCCGGCGCAGGAAGCGCTTCGCAAGTTCCTCGAACTGCTCGGACAAATCCGTTAGATAGATCTCCAGCTTCCCCTCACCCGTTTTCCCACTGAGCAAATCTTTCTCTTCCAACATTTTCTTCAGATGCTCCGCGCAGGTTGTCGCGGAATCCACCAAGCGCACATCCGGCGGCAAAATCTCGGTGAGCAGCGGGATCAGCAGCGGGTAATGCGTGCAGGCCAGCATCAGGGTATCGATGCCCTTTGCCATCAGTGGCTCCAGATATTTCCGCAGGATCTCCTTCGTGACATCTTCGTAAATCCAATTTTCCTCGATCAGCGGCACTAGCAATGGTGTGGCGATGCCGTGAATCATCAGTCCGCGTTTCCGCGTCGCTAGCTCATGCTGGTAGGCGTGGGAACCGATCGTCCCGCGCGTCGCGATGATCCCGATTCGATCGGCATCCGGGTTCGCCAAGGCCGCCTCCACCCCCGGCTCGATCACGCCCATGATTGGCACCGGGCAGTTTTTCCAAAACTCCGGAAGCGCATGTGCCGTAGCCGTATTGCACGCCACCACGATCGCCTTCACACCTTTTCCTAACAGAAAATCCACATCCTCCGCAGCGAACTGGCGGATCGTCTCCGGGCTTTTCGATCCATACGGTAGCCGCGCTGTATCGCCGAGGTAAATCACATCCTCGCCCGGCAACAGATCCTGCACCGCCCGCACCACGGTCAATCCCCCCACCCCCGAATCAAATAAACCCAAAGACGCGTCGTTCACAGGCGCGATTCTTGCGATCCAGCGGATTTCATCAACCACCAATCGCCGCCGATTTATCCCTCGGCTTCCCAGTCACCTCGCAAACCAAGTCTTCCTTGAAGTTTGAAGTTTAAAATTTAAGGTTTCCCCTAATGTCTTCCTGCGGCCCGAAAATGAACATGGATCCCACACTCCACCGGGAGAAAAAACCGGATTGGATCAAGGTGCGCCTACCGAACAATCCGGCCTTCTGGTCCACGAAATCACTGATCACCGATCTCAAGCTCGTCACCGTCTGCGAGGAAGCCCAGTGTCCGAACCGTTGGGAATGCTGGGGGCAAGGCACCGCCACTTTCATGATCGCCGGCGACAAATGCACCCGCGCCTGCGGTTTCTGCGCCGTGAAAACCGCGAAACCCGACGCCCTAGAATCCGACGAGCCCGCCCGCGTCGCCGAGGCCACCCGCCGCATGAATCTCCGCCACGTCGTCATCACCGCCGTCGCCCGCGACGACCTCCGCGATGGCGGCGCCGAGCATTTCCGAGAAACGATCCGCGCCGTCCGCGAGGTAAATCCCGAGATCATCATCGAAGTCCTCGTCCCCGATTTCAACGACCGCGACTGGGCACTGCAAATGGTCATGGACGCCCGCCCGCACATCTTCAACCACAACCTGGAAACCGTCGAACGCCTCACCCCGCTCGTCCGTTCCCGCGCGAAATACCAGCGCTCCCTAATCGTTCTGAAAAAAGCCAAGCAGATGGTCTGCGGCCACGTCGCCACGAAATCCGGCATCATGCTCGGCCTTGGCGAGCGCCGCGAGGAAATCCTCACCGCCATGGATGATCTGTTAGAACATGACGTCACCGTCCTCACCCTCGGCCAATATCTCCGCCCCACGCCGAAGCATCTCCCGGTCGTCGAATACATCCACCCGGATCTTTTCGCAGAATACAAGCAGATCGCCCTCGAAAAAGGCTTCCGCCACGTCGCCTCAGGCCCGCTCGTCCGCTCCTCGTATCACGCCGCCGACTTCCGCCCGGAGCTCGATGTCCTCCAAGCCATCGAAACCGACCTCCGCACCACCACCGGCCTCGAACTCGGCCCCGAACACCTCCCGCTCCCCGCGTTGAAGCCCTCACTGGTTTCGTGAGAAAATTTTCACCGCAGACGCAGAGGTCAAAGAGGGTCACAGAGCCATTCTTCATTAGGATTTAAAGTTTAAAATTTAAAATTTAAAGTTTCCATGCCTTGGCTCATTAAATCCGAACCCGACTGCTTCTCCATCCACGATCTCGAAAAGGTCGAGCAAGAGCCTTGGTCCGGCGTCCGCAACTACCAAGCGCGCAACTTCATGTGGCGCGATATGAAAGTCGGCGATCTTGCCCTCTTCTACCACTCGAACGCGAAGCCGCCCGGCATCGCAGGCATCGCCAAAGTCGCCTCCGCGCCCTACCCTGACCCCACCCAGTTCGAAAAAAAATCCGAATACTTCGACCCCGCCGCCACCGAGGAAAAACCGCGTTGGTATCTCGTCGATTTCGAGCACGTCGCGACTTTCAAGGAACTCATCCCACTCGAGACGCTGAAGGCAGATAAGCTCCTCTCCGAAATGCTCGTCTGCCAAAAAGGCACGCGGCTCTCGATCACACCGGTGGAGAAAAAGCATTTCACACGCGTCCTGAAGTTGGCGGGATGCGAAGCCGTGTAATTCACTTCTCCAGCGTGAGAGGCGCTTTTGTAGGCGGAGGAATAACCCTAGGCCGCGGTTGACGCATCGGCGCGGGGGTGGCGCTGAGTGCGTGATCCAGCCCACGACGCATAGCGCAGACCTGCTTGCTCCAGCCTTCTGGCACGCTAGAAAGCTCAGGTCGTCCTAACTTTGCCTGGAAAACTACTTTTCCTTGCTTATCTTTTATACAGACGAAATCACCATCGTCTCGGCGAGTCAGCTCGGCTATACCCCGTTCGTTCGTTACCACGGCTCTCTTCTCCTGAAGATTTACAATACGGATAGGTCCGTCATCGGGGCGGATTATGGTATCCACCAGCACCCGCAAGACTTTCTTATCCTCGCCGAGGGTAACTTTAAGATCGAGGGACTGACCCTCGCGAAAAACGGAGACTGTGACCTCATCGCCGGGCGAAGCGAGACGTAAAAGGGTCGCGAGCTGGCCTTCGTTCACCAGCATTTGTTGCTCCATTTTCCAGAGCAAGTCGTGCCTGCGGACACCCGCCTTCTCCGCCGGACCGCCCGCCGCGATTTCGCTGACGACGAAACCAATGCCCGGCGGCAGTGCGGGGAGCTGGGTGGTGGTGACTTCGTCCGGTTTGGAAACGCTGAGGCCAAGCCATGCTTCTTTCGCAGCCACACCCGCTTCCTGCGAGAAGCCGATTGCGCCCGAAAGGAAAAAAACCGAGAGGAAATGGAGGGCGACGCGCATGTTTAGAAGGTGCTGACGGGTAGCAGATACATTTCCCTGCGTGGCTCGGTGAGTGTGACCTCGATGCCGGTTTCCTCGTCGAGCATCTTGGTTTCCCCGTCCACCCAGACACTCATCTTTCTCACAGCCGATCCACCGGCATCCACATAAAGCCCCTCGTCGGATACCTCTCCCACACGATCAACCTCCTGAATTAGTGTCATCCCATCATTCTCTGGGATACCTACTAGCGGAGCGATTTCCCGACTGCCGAAGGAAAAAGCAAATATACCGATGGCAACCGCCGCCGCCATACCACCATACCATTTCCCCCATCGTAAGAAAGTGTGATGAATCCCCATGCCATCGCCAGATAACTCATCAAGCTGGGCCTCCATTTCAGCTTTGGCAGGCTCGCTGAGATCAGCGGGTACCAAGCGCAGCAGTGCCTTTTCCATCTCATCGTGTGTATTGGCCTCACGCATATCGTTCCTCCTTCATTTTTCTCAAATCCTGTGTGAGCTGTTCCAGCGCATAACGGTAGCGGGAGGCGGCTGTGTTCGGGGAAATCGCCAGCACCTCGGAAATCTGTGCGAAGGTCAGACCGCCCCATATTTTCATTACCACCACCTCGCGTAGCTTACCGCTCAGATTATGGACTGCATCGCGCAAGCGTAGACTGTCCTCATCATCCTCGATCATTGGATCAAGCCAGACATCTTGGAAATCGTTCAAGTAAACAATGGCCTCCTCGCGTTTTCTACGGCGCTTCTCGGAGCGGTGTAGCATCAGCCCAGCGAAACGAATGGTAGAAAAAACCAGCGGCAGATCAGGTGGGCCGCCGCCACGGTTCTGTTCCTGCTGATAGTGCCACATTTTCAAAATGGATTCTTGCACGAGATCCTCCGCGTCCTCGCGGGATTTTCCCCAGTTCCGGGCAAACAAGAGCAGCCGCGGACCATTTTCCGCCAGCCAGCACTTCCACTGCTTCGTCAAATTTTTTTGCATCCCGCACAAATACAATGCCCATAATAACCACACTTGTCTCCTAGAAATTTTCCCGCGCCGCAGCCCTGTGGTTGCGGGCTTTGAAAGGTCGCAGGATCCCCAAGTGCTTTAAAATTCACAGATTGATGGAAAATTGGATCAATCAACCACGTCTCTGCTTCTCGTCGAGACTCACTGCCAGGGGGGGTGAATATCCTTGCCATTTTTAACATCGGCGCTTGCGGACTGCCGCGAGAGCCCCTATCGTATATCCATCGCCGGGGTGGCGGAATTGGTAGACGCGCTTGACTTAGGATCAAGTGAGCTAGCTTGTGCAGGTTCGAGTCCTGTCCCCGGTATTCTTTTTCTAAATGTATTAAAGAAGTCCAAGCTCGACGATGTGACGGCAGACGATACCCCGAGCATGATAGATTATATAGTATGCTCAGTAATCTCAAAGGCTGAATCTGCATAATACATAACCAAAAGATTTTTTATACCATCCCAATGAGCCTACACTTGTGCTTGACTTAACGTAGGTCCTTAGTCAATCTTGTTTAATGAAGAAGATATTGCTGCTTACACCTCTAGCTTTGGCTTTCTGCTCCAACACCGACGCCAAAGAACCCGTTATCACTAAAGAAATCCGCGAGGAAAACGGCAATAAGGTCGAATTCATGTTCATCGACGGTGTAAAGGTTCATGAAGAAGATCCCGCGAAACAGCCGCAACCAAAAATCGTTGTACCCAAGCCCTACGATGCAGAAGCTACGAAAGCTCCAGAAGGAGCCATCGTCCTATTCGACGGATCCGAAAAAAGCCTGAAAAACTGGACCGCTACAAACGGCGAGCCGTCTAAGTGGGCTCTTGTAGACGGCGCGTTGGAATCCGTCCGCGGTGCCGGATACATACGTACGAAAAATGAATATGGCTCCTGCCGCCTGCATATCGAATTCGCTACGCCCTCCAAGCCCGAAGGTGGCGGCCAAGGCCGCGGCAACAGCGGCGTTTTTCTGATGGAGCAGTATGAAGTGCAGGTTCTCGATAGCTACCAGAATACCACTTACCCTGATGGCCAGTGCGGCGCGCTTTACGGCCGCAAGAAACCGCTCGTTAACGCCAGCCGTCCCCCCGGCGAATGGCAGACATTCGACATCACTTTCACCCGTCCCACATTCGACGAGGCCGGAAAGGTCAAACGCAAGGCGCGGTTTACCGTCATCCACAACGGTATCCTGATCCATGACGATCTAGAACTCTCTGGCGGCACCGGTTGGGCTGGCCCCCATGCCGCCTCGGAATACGTGAAGCACGCCGACAAAGGTCCCATCAGCCTTCAAGACCACGGCAACCCCGTCCGCTTCCGTAATATCTGGATTAAGGATATCGCGGATTGACCGCCAACAACCTCCCCGAACTGCCGGCCATGCGTGGCTTCAGCAAGAATCGATACGGTAATGGGAATCAAGTACACGTCTGAAGAATTACCGCACCTGATCCGGGAGACGGACATAAAAATTCTTACCCACTTCTGGCGTTTGCTTATTCGACCGCCGCGTTGATCGGATTCGATATGCCAAGAGAGATGGGGCGCATCGAAAGCTGCGAGCGGCTCTATTTTGCTACTCGCCTTCAATTACAGCGGAGTCACGGCGGCGTAGGCTTGCAGTGAAAAGGCCATGGCGAGGGCAAAGCGGAGGGTCATTTATTTCGGGATCGCGTTCAGGGTGTAGTATGTTTCTAGGGATTTCCAAACCGGCGCATCGCCGAACAGGCCGGCGGTATCGGTGAGGTGGATGTGGTAGATGCGGACGAGCCACTTGTCACCATCAGCCAGACCAGTTGGCTTGAGAATAACAGAGAGGCGGTCAGAGGAAATTTTCACCTCTGAAATTGTTTCATCGCGCCTGTCGTGCTCCGGCGAGCCGTATTTCTGGTCGTTCGTGTAGAACCAGGAAGCCATCTTGAACTTCGCCGCTAGCGCTTCGTTGGTGACATCCGCCGCCAGCGGTTTGGTGAAACGGAGTGTAAAGCCGTCTTTCACCGCGGTCGCGCTTTGGATATCCGCCGCGACGGTTTTGCCATCCCAGACGAGCTGCTGGAGCTTAGCCTCACTGCCGCCTTGCGAACCCCAGCCGCGGCCAGTCTGGCCTACCAGCAGGCTGCCATCAGAAAGGAAGACGGGACGCATCACGCCGGATTGCATGCCGCGTGCGAAGGGAACCACGCAGCCCTGATCTTCACCATTCACCTTTTCGGTCACGACGCGAAACACTGTGGAAAGTGTTTGGTCACCGATGAAAACTTGGCCATGGTTGATGCCAAATTTCCCGCCGGTGGTGTCCCATACCGGATTGCCGGGTGAGTTGGAGAGTTTGCCGTGCGGGAGCCAGACCGCACCCTTGCGGAGTTTGTTTTTCCAAAGCTCGTATTGGATATCCTTAGACTCCGGGGTCATGCCCGGCAGGCTGACGAGGCTGGAAATGTGGCCGTAGAATTTCCCCTGCTCCAGCGGCACCCACTTCGAAGAGCCAACGTATTCGCCTTGGTTCTCAGCATACCAGAGACGACCATCGGGAGCGATACCGAGGCCCGCGGGACTGCGGAGGCCGTTCGCGTAGGGTTCAAATTTTCCTTCCGGGGTCACCCGGCATGCCCAACCGCGAAAGCCTTCCATGGAACCCATGAACGGCCCGCCCGCACGCCATGAGGATTTCTCGTCGCCGTGCGAGAGGTTGAGCAGGAAATAGTAGTTCCCCTCCTTATCGCGCACCGGGCCGTGGGTGTATTCGTGGTAGTTCGCATGAAAACCAAAGTCATCGCATAGCGTGACGAAATTGTCCGCGCGTCCGTCGCCGTTAGTGTCGGTGATACGGGTAATTTCGGGTTTCTGGGAAATGACGATACAGTCGCCTTTGTCATCCTCAATGGTGACACCGAGCGACTCGTAGGCGTTCTCAGCGAAGAGCGACCATTTCCCATTCCTGATGCGCCAGACGCCTGCGGTGCGGGTAGAAAGAACGATGGTGCCGTCCTTGGCGACGGCGATGCCGGTCGGCTCGAAAAGCTGGACGCGGCCGAAGAGATCTAGCGGCGGTGTCCATGTCAGCGCTGAGTAACCGGCCGGGAGTTCCAGCGGTCTATTACCCGGCGTAGATGGATTTTTGATCAAAGGCTGCGGCGTCCAATCTTCGCCGCGAGGAAGGGCGCGGCGTGCAATGAGGCCGCCATCGAAGCGCAGCCGAATCGTGTGGGTGGTTCCGGAGGAAACGGGCAGCAGCCAGACGTTATCCTTCAGTTTGCCGCCCTCGGCGCTGGCGAAGGTGATACCCTCAGTGCGAACACGGAAGGATTGCGGCTGCTTCACTTGGCCCGTAAGCGTGAGTGTGATTTGGCCATCGTCGGATATGACTACAGCTTGGCGGAATGTGTTTTTCCCGACACGGAATACAAAAGAAGGTGCACCGTCAGCGGCGAGGCTATGGCCTTGGTATTCCGCGTCTAGCGCGGCGAGGCGTTCGAGATGGTCACCTTTATCGTTGAGGTATTTGATATGTGCCTCTGAATCGTTCACATCGGGTTCCTTGAACTCGAAGTCCACCAGATCGCCGCCAGAAGTAAGCGGCGCGAGCAGCGGACCGCCTTCAATATAGGTTTTCGCACCTATACCGGGCTCCACAGCCCTGCCGCCGCGGCCATTGCGTTCCTCCCTCATATTTAGGAAGCCGCCCGCCCAGATTTTTCGGACAGATAAAAAACGTGGATCGAAAGTGTAGCTCATGCCATTGGGCTGTCCGACTACGACGCTGCGCCCACTGGTGCCGTTGACGACGGCGCGAAACACCCGGGTGCGGTCGGCGACCGGCTCCTCGCCGGGGATTTCCAGCACGGCGGAGGCGGTGGGCGCCTCCTTTTTCTGCAGCATCACCTGGGCAGGACCATCTGCCAGCGTACGCACATAGTGCCATACTGCCAGAAGATCTTCGTCGGAGATCACCTCGGGTGCATACATCGGCATGATTGCCGGATAGGCAGTGCCTTTCGTATTGCCGCTTTCCGCAATGGCGAGTTGATCCCACGATTTGCGGATTGAGTCTGTGAAATAGGCTTGGTCGGCTATGACCTTCTTTTTCTCGCCGCTGGTGGGTACCGCCACCATGCGTTCACGCGGTTCGTTGAGAAAAACGCCGTGGAGATTCGGGCCGGTCTTAGCGGTGAGGTCACCCTTCGCTACGGAGTGGCAGACGATGCAGCCCATCGATTCGAAAAGCTCCTTGCCGCGCTGCACCGCATCGTATTCGCCCTGCCCCAAGGTAACTCCTGCCGCTAGCATGGGGATTGTCATGATTCTAATCGCTGTTTTCATAATTGATAAAAGTTCAAATTGGGCGGGGAAACAAAAAGACCTTCGGTGATCTCTGCTGGCTCCTTGTTTGCCTTATCTTAATACATATCGGCATCCGCCCTTTTTTCAATGAGTTTCAGATAAATGCCAGCCATAACCTGCGCCTCGGTATCCATGATCTTGAGTTTCGCCAGCAGGACTGGTTTACTGGCTAGTTGTTTAATTCTTGTCACGAGAAATTATATGCGTCCATGTCGAACACCACGGTGACATCCTCCGGCAGCGTGGTTTTTCTAAGTACGTTCTGAACGTGGTTGGTCAGCGGGCGCGACTTTTGGGAGCGGAGGGTGATCTGGAAACGGAACTGGTCGTGGGAGCGGATGAGGGGGCTGGGGAGGACTTCGCCTAATGAGATTTCCGGTGGAAGCGCTTCTTTCAATCTCAGGTGGAGGGTCTGAAGGGTGAACTCGGCGCGGCGCTCGTGGGTGGATCTTGCGGTTAGGACGGCGCAGTGGGCGAAGGGCGGGAAGCGGAACTGGTGACGCATTTCCATCTCCTGCTCGGCGTAGCCATCGAAGTCATGTTTCCGCGCGAACTGGATGCTCGGCGAGTGCGGGGTGAAGGTCTGGACGATGACCTCGCCCTCCAGTTCTCCCCTCCCTGCCCGTCCGGCGACCTGGGTGATGAGCTGGAAAGTCCTTTCCCCCGCGCGGAAATCTGGGACGTGCAGGCCGAGGTCGGCGTTTAAAATTCCTACCAAGGTGACGTTAGGAAAATGCAAGCCCTTGGCGATCATCTGGGTGCCGATGAGGACGTCGATCTTGTTCGATTTGAATTTCCGCAGGATATCTTTCAGCGCGTTTTTTTTGCGCATCGCGTCGGCATCAATGCGGGCGAAGCGGGCTTCCGGAAGGACCTTTTGCAAGATTTCCTCGACCTTCTGCGTGCCGTAACCTTGGAGCGCGATGCCGGGATCTTTGCACTCCGGGCATTTTTTCGGAACGATGGCTTGGTGGCCACAAACATGGCAGACGAGGCGCTCATCGGTGCGGTGGTAGGTGAGTGCGACGGCGCAGTGCGGGCAGGTGCAGGCATGGCCGCAGGAATGGCATTGCAGCGAGCGGGCGAAGCCACGGCGGTTGAGGAAAAGTATCGATTGTTCGCCTTTCGCGAGGCGCTGCTCGAGGGCAGTGCGTAGGCGGTCGGAGAGGATCGGGGTTTGGCCTTTCTGTTTCTGCTTTTCCAAACGCATGTCGATCACGCGGACGAGCGGCATGGAGTGCGCGTCGGCGCGCTTGTCGAGGCGGAGGAGATGATATTTCGCGGAAAGGCAGTTCTGCCAACTCTCCAGCGAGGGCGTGGCGGAGCCGAGGATGACGGCGCACGGCTCGAACGCGCCGCGCAAAACCGCCACATCGCGGGCGTGGTAGCGGGGCTGGCTTTCCTGTTTATAGGAGGACTCGTGTTCCTCATCGACGATGATCAGCCCGAGGTTCGGCAGTGGCGCGAACACGGCGGAGCGCGCACCAATTACGATGCGTGCCGTACCTTTGCGGATGCGGTGCCACTCGTCGAATCGCTCGCCCTGCGAGAGGTGCGAGTGCAGGACGGCGACTTGGTCGTTGAGCTGCGAGAAACGCGCTTTGAAACGGCGGACAGTTTGCGGCGTGAGGGCGATTTCCGGGACGAGGACGAGAACGGTTTTGCCGAGATCGAGGGCAGATTGCGCGGCTTGGAGATAGACTTCGGTTTTACCGCTGCCTGTTACTCCTAATAATAAGAAAGGTTTCACCGCCAAGTCGCCAAGGCCGCCAAGGGAAGATTTGATGGCATCGAAGGCTTCCTGTTGCTGGTCATTAAGGGTGAGGGGCTCGGAGGGAATGATCGTTTCCTCGGCCTCGGGATCGCGGCGGACTTCCTCGGTGGAGATGGTGATGAAACCTTTTTCCGCGAGGCTTTTCAGGGAAGGAGCGGAGTTTTCACCGAGATCGGCCACGGCGAGGGTGCGGTCGGGGGCGTGAAGCAGAAGGGTGAGGATGACGTGCTGTTTAGCTGCGCGTTTTTCCAGTTTCGCGAGCGCCTCTGGATCGGGATCTGCTGCGGCGGTGGCGATGCGGCGGGTCTTGGCGGAGTTATCCTCCGTGCGCACAGCCTCGGGCAGGATAGAGCGGATCACGCCCTCGATACTGGAACCATAGTAGTCCGCGATCCAATGCGCGGTTTTCAGAAGCACGGGCGTGATCAGCGGCTCGGGATCGATCAGGGATTTCACCTCGCGCATCGCGAACTCGCTCTGTTCCGGCGGTGGCGTCACCGAAAGCACCGTGCCGGAGCTCGTCTTCTGGCGTATCGGCACGCGCACCCGGCAGCCAGCCACGACTGCCAGCCCCTCGGGGATGACGTAATCGAAAACAAGCTCGAAGGGGCCGTCGATGAGAACGCGGGCGATCACGGGGGGAGTCTAGGATCATAAATCTCAAACTCTAAACTTTAAACTTCAAGGAATAGCCTCCTGTGACAAACTTACCACGTGCTTCCTGAAATCCTTACGAACATCCCCGGGCCAATATCCCTCGGGCTAGCGAAGCGTTTGGCGGATGTCGAGTGCCGGGATACTACGTTCCTAGCAAATGATTGGCCGGTTTTTTGGGAGCGGGCGGAGGGCGCGGACGTGTGGGACGCGGACGGCAACCGCTTCCTCGATATGACCAGCGGCTTCGGGGTGGCGGGGATCGGCTACGGCTTCACCGGCGAGGCCTTGCGGAAACAGAGTATTTCCCTGATGCACGCGATGGGCGATGTGCATCCGGCGCGGGTGAAGGTGGAGCTTTGCGAGGCGCTTTCGGAGATCACCTTCGAAAAATGGCAGGACAAGAAGGGAAAATGCCTGTTCGGGAATTCCGGCTTCGAGGCGGTGGAGGCGGCGCTGAAAACCGCCGTGCTGGCGACAGGGCGCAGCGGGATCCTTTCCTTTAAGGGCGGCTACCACGGCCTCGGCTACGGGGCGCTGCTCGGGCAAGGGATCGGCTGGTTCAGCGAGCCTTTCGAAGGACAACTCGCGAAGGTGACTCGGCGACTGGCGTTTCCCCGGACGGAAGAGGAACTGGCCATGTTCAAGAAGGAGCTTTGGAAAATCAGCGGCGCGGAGATCGGCGCGGTTCTGGTCGAGCCGATCCAAGGGCGCGGCGGAATCATCGTGCCGCCGCTGGGATTTCTAACAGAACTCCGCAAGTGGTGCGATGCGGTGGGGGCGGCACTCGTTTTCGATGAGATCTACACCGGCTTCTGGCGCACGGGAAAAATGTTCGCCTGCGAGCGGGAGGGTGTTTTCCCAGATCTCATCTGCCTCGGCAAGGCGCTGGCGGGCGGCTTCCCCATCTCCGTCTGCATCGGCAAGGCAGAGATCATGGACGCCTGGCCCGAGACTCACGGCGAGGCGCTGCACACCAGCACTTTCCTCGGAAACCCGATGGGCTGCGCGATGGCCATCGAGGCGATACGCCGTTACCGCGAACCGGAAACGCAAGCCATGGTTGCCGCCGCATCGCAGCATCTTGCCGCCGCGCTCCAGACACTGTCCGACTTGCCCTCAGTAAAAAACATTCGCGGCGAAGGCCTGATGATGGGCGTGGAAACCGACAGCGGCGAACGCGCGCTGAGTGCGGTGAAAGGCTTACTCCAGGACGGCATCATCGCCCTCCCCGACGGCCCGCACGGCGAAGTCGTGGCGCTCACTCCGCCGTTCTGTGTTTCACCAGAGGAAATCGATTTCGCCGTCGGGAAACTGCGCGGGAGATTGAGGGGAGCACACGCGCCCTCGCGTGTTGTTTCCGGCGCCCCCGCCGGAAACTTGGCTTGAGATAGGGCGGGCGTTGATTCGGCTATGCGGCGCGAATGATCTTTCCGACCGACGGAGAGCGGGGGCGCACTCCGCGACACGCGGGGGCGCGTGTGCTCCCCGAAGACCCATCATCGCCCCTTGCCCTAGCCGAGCGCATCGGCTAGGGAATGGGCACACCTTTCCGCCAACGCCTTTGCTTCACCTCAATCCCACTCCCTTCACACTTTGGCTTGGCATCGCCGCTTTGCTGGCAGTTGCTTGGCTATGCCTCATTTCCTGGAAGCGCAGCCCGCATCCTAGCCGCACCGCTGCCTTGGAAATCCTCAGGTTTTTCATTACTGTGATCGTCGTCATGCTGCTTTGGCAGCCGGAGTGGCGCACCATCATTAATCCATCTACAAAACCGCAGATCGCTATCCTTTGGGACGATTCGGGGTCCATGAAAACCCTCGACGCCCGCCTGCCCACCGCGTTCGCAGGCGAGGGTAAACCCGAATCGATCGTCGCCCGCGCGGAGTGGGTGGAGAAAGCCCTAGCCTCGGATCTGTGGACGCCGCTGCGCGCCGAGGGTTCGAACGAACTCATAACCAGGCCCTTTTCCACACCCGCAGAAAATAGCCTGAACGGCACCGATATGGCGGAGCCGCTCGAAAGCCTTCTTGGCGAGGAAAACAACCTGCGAGCCGTCGTCCTCCTCAGCGACGGCGATTTCAACCTCGGTCAGCCGCCCGTCGGTGTGGCTCAAAAATACCGCCTGCGCGGGGTTCCTATTTTCACGATCCCCGTTGGCAGTGAAACGCGCCTGCCAGATCTCGACCTACTTACCGTCACCGCGCCGACCTACGGCATCATTGGCGAGAACGTGCAGATCCCTTTCACGATACGCTCCTCACTAGACAGGCAGGTGCGTACCATTATCCGCCTACGCGATGAGACTGGGCGCGAGCGCTCAAAAAACATCGTCCTCGCACCCAACGCCGAGACCTATGATTCCATCCTCTGGCGCTTGGAAAAGGAAGGTTCCTCGACGCTCACACTCTCCGTCCCGGTCGAGGACGGTGAGTTGGTATCCGCGAACAACTCCCGCGCCTTCACTATATCTGGACGACCCGAGCGCATCCGCGTGCTCATCATCGAGACCCTGCCACGCTGGGAATACCGCTTCCTTCGCAACGCCCTTTCACGTGATCCCGGTGTCGATCTTTCCTGCTTGCTCCTTCGCCCCGAGCTCGGCCCGGGTGGTGGCACGGATTACATCGAAAAATTTCCCGAGACACTGGAGGAACTTTCGAAATTCGATGTCGTCGTGCTCGGCGATGTCGGCGTCGGCGAGAAGCAGCTCACCAAGGAGCAGTGTGCTCTGATACGCGGCCTGGTGGAAAACCAGGCGTCCGGCGTCGTGTTTCTGCCAGGCCGTCAGGGCAACCAGTTTACCCTCCTCGATACCGCGCTTTCTGATCTCATTCCAGTCATCCTCGATGACAAGAACAAGGAAGGCATGCCAGAAACCCTTGCCACGCCGCTGATCCTCACCACCGAAGGCCGCGCCTCGCTACTCACCATGCTGGGCGATTCCGAAGAGGAAAATCCCGAGATCTGGCGGCGCTTGCCGGGCTTTTTTTGGCACGCACCGGTCGTCCGTGCAAAGGGAGGTACCGAGGTCCTCGCCACGCACGCAAACCGCCGCGGTCCCTACGGACCGGTGCCGCTGATGGTCACCAAGGCGGCGGGCAGCGGGAAAGTCCTCTTCATGGGCATTGATTCCGCATGGCGCTGGCGGCGCGGCGTGGAAGACCTTTATCACTACCGCTTCTGGGGCCAGGTCGCGCGCTGGATGTCCTACCAGCGCAATATGGCTGCCGGCCAGCGCGTGCGGCTTTTCTACACCCCCGAGCGACCCGAACCCGGCGCATCTGTCACCCTCAGCGCCAATGCCTTCGATGCGAACGGCGCACCGCTTAAGGAAGGTGCGTTATCGGTGGACATCACCTCGCCGGACGGCATAACCCAGCGCATTGAACTCCAGAAAAACGTATCCGAGTGGGGTTCCTACGCCGGCCGCTTCAAGGTCAATCTGCCTGGGGCATGGAAACTCCGCGCCACGGTGTTTGGGGCATCAGAGCTTCCCACCGAGGCGACCATACTAGCCCAGGGCATAGATATCGAGAAAACCAGCCAGCCTGCACGCCCAGATGTCCTTGAGGAGATTTCAAATGTCTCCCGCGCGCGCAGCATCCTGCCCGAGCAACTTGCGGAACTCATCGGCGAAATCAGCGCCCTACCCGAGCCGCGCCCCCTCGAAAACCGCATCCCCCTCTGGTCGCATTGGGCCACCGTTGTGATTCTTATCATCCTCTTGGGTACCTTCTGGATCGGCCGGAAACTGAATGGTGCATTCTAATTGGGATCGGTTTAACGAAATGACCCACGCAGTATATGTTTGCTCGGTGATGGGGAAATAAGTCCGGCATTCACGCTGTTCAGTTTCCATCTTGTGCGCGCGCATCACCTGCGGACGCAGCGCATTGAAACCTGCAAACATTCAGCAGCGACTGGATTATTTTTGGTCGGTCACGCGCTCGCGTTTGAGGCGGTGTTAGAAGTGTCCGTCCTCACTCCGCACTGCGTCGCGTTTAAGCACCACACGAAATACCGGTTGCAAGCCGTGATGCCGGAGACAAAGTTAGGCATGCGTGGAACGGTAATAGCAGAAATGGCGAAGCACGGTTTTAATCGTTTGGGGACGGCACTCATCGCCGCGGCATTAGGTCTCCAGCCCATGTCAGCCGTGGAAAAGACCAAGGAAAAAGCCGGAGCGGCGGGCGCTGAGGAAAATCCTGCGGATCTCGCCGAGAAAATCCGCGCCATTTTCCCTGGTGTCAGCATCAACTCGAAGGAGCGCTTCGTAGACGTGCAGTCTGTCGTATGCCTTACCGAGGGCTATTTGGAGGTGATCGCCTGTGCAAAAGACAGCCGGGAACACGAGTCCCTCGTGATGGTGGAAGCGAAGCCAAGCCACATCCACGCCGCCCTTCTACTGATTGGCTCCAAGCCGGGTAATCCCGCCATGAGCAAGCCCGTTGGCAAGGAGGGCACGCGCTGGATCGACATCCCACCGAGGGGACAGGAGGTCAAGGCCACGCTGTTGGTGCCTGACGAAAAGGGAGTCATTGTCGAGCGCCCGATCAACGATTTCGTAAAGATGACCAAGGACGAATCGGCGCTACCGGAGGCTGCGAGAGCAGTGAATAAATTTCCAAACACCTTCCTTTTCGCAGGTTCTCATACGCATCAGGAGGGCGAAAAGAAGACCTACCTCGCCGATATGAACGGCAATGTGATCTCCATTTCCACCTTCGGGGATGAGGTGCTGTGCCTCTCCGGCCACCACGGGCAGGAAAACCATTCCCTATCGTGGCAAATCAAACCCGAGAGCCTCCCTGTGCTCGGCACCAAGGTGACCCTTCGCCTCCGCCCCATTTTCGCCGCTAATCCAGAATAGGATGAACTACACCGAAGCGATCGAGTGGCTATTCGGGACGCAGACCTTCGGCATTAAGCTGGGGTTGGACGGGCCGCGGCGTTTGCTGAAGGAGTTTCTAGCGTTTCCCTCGCATGGCGTGCAGGTGGCACATGTGGCGGGCACAAACGGCAAAGGCAGCACCTGCGCAATGATGGATCGGGTGGCGCGTGCTTGTGGGCGGCGGACAGGGCTTTTCACCTCCCCGCATCTCAATGACTACCGGGAGCGGATGCGGGTTTCCGGAGAGATGATTTCCGAGGAGCGCTGTGCCGAGTTGCTCACGGAGGCGCGGGCGGTATGCGACAAGCTGGAGACACATCCGACCTTTTTCGAGATCACCTTGGCGGTGGCGATGCGCTGGTTCCGCGAGCGGGAGTGCGAATTGATCATCCTGGAAACAGGAGTGGGCGGACGGCTCGACGCGACCACGGCGGTGCCGGCCGATGTGTGCGTGATTACGCCGATCGGAATGGATCATACGCAGTGGCTGGGTGACACGCTGGGCAAAATCGCGGCGGAAAAGGCGGGGATTTTCTTGGAGGGAGTGCCCGCTATTTCATCGCCACAGGAAACCGAGGCGCGGGAGGTTTTAGAAAAAGAGGCAAACGAGAAGAGAACTCCGCTGCGGTTCATCAAGGAACCGCAGGAAGGATACGGCATCGCGCTGGTGGGCACCCATCAGAAATGGAACGCCGCTCTCGCGCTGGCGGCGCTGCATTCGCTGGGATTGCGGATGGGTTATGAAAGTGTAGTGGAGGGACTAGCAAAGGTTTCTTGGCCAGGTAGGTTTGAGCGGATCACCTCCCAAGGCATTGAGGTGGTTCTCGACGGCGCGCATAATCCCCATGCCGCTAAGGTGCTGCGCGAAACATGGCTCGCCGAAATGGGCGCCGTCAAAGGCACGCTGATCTTCGGTGCGATGGAAGCAAAGGATGTTTCGGGTATCTTCGAGGAACTCCGTGGAATCTCGCAGCGGATTCTGTTATGTAAGGTCGGCACAATCCGCGGGCTCCCCACCGAGGAACTGATTAAATGCCTGCCCACCGGCGAACACGCTGACTGTTTTGCGAATTTTTCCGAAGCGATGGAGGCCGCGCGCTCATTCGCTGGTCCAGTGCTTATTACCGGTTCGCTTTACCTGATCGGCGAGGCACGGGCGGCGCTGCTGGGCGGTAAGTTTCAAGCCAGCGCGCAATAGCGGCTTAAAGCATCTAGCCTATTGATGATAAGGTCTTTAGCGGACCGGCTTTGTGAAACTCCTTAGCTTGGTTCAGAGCGTTGGAGCCAGTGGAGGGAACCCCATTGTCTTAATTGAAGGTTGGGATTTAAAAAATTGAATTTTCAGCTCAGCGGCATTAAATGCCCGCAAGTTGTGGTCTAAATTGGGTTTTGCACCATATCTTGTGTTGACTTCGAAAGTTTCTTGGTTTTAGCCCGACTGCAAGCTTGCCAAGATGTTATTAATATCGAATATACCGTCCAGCGACAATTTGTTCATTATGAAGTTTACTATCTCGAAAGACGTTTTCCTAGAAGGGCTGCAAAAAGTGCAGCACGTGGTCAGTTCGCGTACCACACTGCCGATTCTATCGAATGTACTTCTGGTAGCCAAAGGCGGGCGGCTTGTTCTTACGACCACCGATCTTGATGTTGGCATAACCGGTTCAGTGGAGGCCTCGATCGAAAAAGAGGGCGCAACCACGCTGCCTGCTAAGCGCCTAGTCAGCATCGTCAAGGAACTGCCCGCGAGCGAAGTACAGATTACGGTCGATGCGAAAAACTATGCGACAATCAAAAGTGGTCCCTCGACTTTCAAGATTATTGGACTCAGCAATTCCGAATTCCCTCCCCTCCCCGATTTCCAAGGAGCAAAGTCCTTCAAAATTCCCCAAACCGAACTAAAGAACGGCCTGAAAAAGACGGCTTTCGCCATTTCCACCGACGAGACGCGCTACGTTCTCAACGGCATCTTTGCGTCGTTCCGCGAGGGCAAGCTTGCGCTTGTCGCCACCGACGGACGTCGCCTTGCGATGGCGGACATGGATCTCGAGTTTCCCGCCTCGCATGAGACGGACGTGATTATTCCGTCGAAGGCGGTTCAGGAAATCCAGCGATTGCTTGGAGATTCCGGCGAGGTAGAGGTGAAGCTCAGCGACAACCAGATTGCCTTCACCGTCGGTGATACCTTCCTCGCCAGCAAACTCATCGATGGCAACTACCCGAACTACCGCCAAGTGATTCCAGGCGACAGCAACGAGCGTGTAGTTATCGCTCGCGAACACCTGCTGGAAACTGTTCGCCGCGTTTCCCTCCTTTCCTCCGACAAGTCTAACTCGGTGAAGCTTATTTTCACTGAGAATCAGATCGAGGTCACCGCGAACTCGCCTGATGTCGGCGAGGCGCAGGAAACCCTTGAGGTCGGTTACACCGGTCCAGAAATGCAGATCGCATTCAATCCCGAGTTCCTGCAGGCCCCACTCCGCGCGCTCGACACAGACAATGTCTATCTCGATCTGATCGACGAGATGAGCCCGGGTGTGCTTCGCATCGACGGATCATTCCTCTACGTGCTCATGCCAATGCGCGTGACCAACTGATTTCAGAAAAATGGGCAGGCATTTCGAATGCAGAAGGCGAGCGAAGGAGTCGCGCTGGGCGACAATGTCCAAGATTTTCCCAAAGCTTTCCCGTTCCATCACGCTCGCAGCAAAAGGGGGAGGTCCGGATCCCGATTCAAACGCGTCTTTGCGTGTCGCCATCCAAAACGCGAAGGCGGCGAACCTTTCGAAGGAAAATATTGAGAACGCGATCAAGCGAGCTTCTGGTCATGACGCCGCGAATATCACGGAAGTAACCTACGAGGCGAAGGGTCCGCACGGCTCACTCTTCTACATCGAGTGCGCCACCGACAACACGAACCGCTCAATCGGTAACCTCAAAGTGATCATCGGAAAAAACGGTGGTGAGATCGTCCCGAGTGGTGCCCTCAATTTCATGTTCACGCGCAAGACGGTCATCGAGTTCCCTGTGCCGGCGAATAAAGACCTTGAGGAACTCGAGTTGGAACTCATTGATGCAGGCCTTGAGGAGCTCTCTGTAGATGAAGGGGTGGTTTCCGTGATCGGCGAATACACATCTTTCTCAAGCCTTTGCGCCGCTATCGAGGCTGCGAACATCACGCCTACAAAATCCGGACTCCAGCGCCTGCCCACCCAGCCTGTTGATCTCACGGATGGGCAAATTGAGGATATCGAGGCTTTGCTCGACAAGATCGAGGACGATGACGACGTACAGGCAGTTTACACTAATCTGGGCTAGCAGCTTGTAAAATTGCGTTTGTGGAGAAGTTATGATTCTCAATATTAGCTGCTTGGATATTCGGCACAGCTAATCCAGAGAATGCGTGTGTGTCTGACTCCAAACATGCAGTTCGAATTTTCAATATCAAATCTCTATCTTTCAAGCTTAACTAGCATGAATGTCGCTTAAAAGATGAAAAACCGCATATCCCTCCAGAATTTAGCGGCTAGGAAATTCTATCGAAGAATTTAATTTGATACCTCGACCTTGGTGCGGAAGAAACCACCACTCTTCAGGTTCGATGTCGAGCTTGTGACTTTCAACTCATCGGTGTTTTCCTCCAAAACCCATATAGGATCGTTTGACTGGATGGTTGCCCATGTTTGCATATCATCGCTGTATTCGATCGTATAATTCAGCTTCGGAGAGGGATTATTGAGCTTTGGTACACTATATACAATTGAGCCCGCCGGTGCGGATGCATCGAGTAGAGCCGAGCCATCAGATGAAACTATGCGGATAGCAGGCATGACGGGAACGCTTTCCGAAGCCGAAGGATCGGAACCGAATACCCATTCGATGAAATTATTTTTGTCATCACTGTCCATGTCGGCATTCATGGATAATTGTTCGGCAGGAGTACCGGGAAGTGCACTTGCAAGCATCAAACTTCCGAAACTGTCGATCATCTTCACAGGCAAGCGGAAACTTCGTGTCGAGTTTTCTGAAACTAGATTCGAAGTTACCCTGTTTATAACGAATTGAATGTCAAGCAAGCCCGTTTGGCCGGGCTGGAGAAAATTCGGGGGCAGTATGAAGCTAGTATCTAGTGGGCTAGGAAGAATAATACGCGAATCAGTGGAGGTAGTGAAACCCGGAAAGAGAGTATCCCCTTCGAGATCCGGACCCGAAAGAGGATCATTCGGATCGGTCAGCGGCTTGATGGAGAGAAAAAGTTGATCTGTATTAGCTGAGAGTATGTCAGCCGTATTACCTTGCCATACGAGTGTGTTGATCAGCAAGGGATCCAGCAAAGCGAAGCCATCTTCATCAAAATTGACATTGAGAAACCTGAATCCACGGGGTTGGTTGTTCACTTTTCTAAATCCATCGATCATCGGGAATTGGTTCACATCCAGGACGATAGGGTTGGTAGGGTGAATGCGACTTGCGAAGTTGAAGCGATAGGTTCCGGGAACTACCTCACCATCGAAACGGCTACGTTCCTCTGCCGAGTATTCGCGGTTAAAAGAGTAAGAGGAAATTGACAGCTGCTTGATGGCGTTAGTTTGGAGGTTGTAGAAAACGTTAAAGCTATTATCTACAAACCCGATCTGCGGACGGGGAAGCAGGGATGGAGGGGCTGCTACAAGGAGCGCTCTCTGCGACTCAAACGGCTTGATAAGCTGAGCTGGCAAGACCGCACTGACGCTTGCATAAAAACCGCCTTGGCCAGGCGTAACGTAGCCTGTGGCACCGAGAGGGCAACCCGGGGTGGGTCTGAAGAACGTTATATTTCTGCAGGTAGTTGTATAGCTACCATCCTGTACATTGAAGCTAAGATTACCACCCTCAAAAATACCACCTTCCGCTGTTTGCCGATAATTACCAGTCGAGCTTGCAATAAAAGAGAAAGCTTGGGTCTGGCCGAATGCCTCGCTAGTAATAAGACCGAGCGAGGCAGTCCATAAAAATAGTTTTTGAGTGATGCTCATATAAAGATTCTGACAATATCACACTCTGACTCAAGTAAAATAATCTATTCCGGAGTTTTTTCTATCACTTTGTAAATGCAGAATGATTTCTTTGAATTGCCCCTAGTAGTAATATTTAGGAGGCAATCCGCGACTTGCGTTGACTTGCGGCGACTTCAAACGCGGCGGCTTGTTCTATGGTGAGCTCAATAAACTGCCACGGAAGCCCGTTTTCATTGAGATCCGCCATGAAGTCATCTGGGTTGTGCTGCTCGACGTTCCAGACGCCAGGCTTGGCCCAGTCACCGGAGAGCATCTGTTTCGCGCCGATCATGGCCGGCACGCCGGTAGTGTAGGAAATCGCCTGTGAGCCGACCTCCGCGAAGCAGGCCTCGTGATCACAGATGTTGTAGATATAGATCGCCTTGGGTTTCCCGTTTTTTACGCCGGTGATTACGTTGCCGATGCAGGTCTTGCCTCTGGTGGTCTCGCCAAGATCGCCGGGATTGGGCAGAACGGCTTTCAGAAACTGAAGCGGCACGATTTTCATGCCGTTGTATTCTACTTCGTCGATGCGGGTCATGCCGACATTTTGAAGCACTTGGAGGTGATTGATGTAATTTTGCGAAAAGGACATCCAGAATTGGGCGCGCCGGATAGTGGGGATGTGTTTGACTAAGGATTCTAGCTCCTCGTGATACATACGATAAATCTCGTAGGTGCCGACCCCATCGGGGCAGGTGAAGGGCTGGTGTTTTGACATCGGCGCGGTCACGACGAATTTTCCGTCCTCCCAGTGGCGGCACTCGGCGGTGACTTCGCGGATGTTGATCTCGGGGTTAAAGTTCGTGGCGAAGGCGCGCCCATGGTCGCCGCCGTTTACATCGATGATATCGAGGGTGTGTATTTCATCGAAATGGTGTTTCAGCGCCCATGCGGTGAAAACGTTGGTGACGCCTGGATCGAAGCCGGAGCCGAGCAGGGCGGAGAGGCCGGCATTAAGGAATTTTCCCTGATAGTCCCATTGCCAGGAATACTCAAACTTGGCGATATCGAGCGGCTCGTAGTTCGCGGTGTCCATGTAGTGTATGCCGGCCTTGAGGCATGCATCCATTAGGTTGAGATCCTGGTAAGGTAGTGCGACGTTAATGAGGAGATTTGCTCCGGTTCTGGCGATGAGCGCGGCAGTTTCTTCGGAGTCGTCAGCATCGACCTTGGCGGTGGCGATGACACGGCCGGTGCGGGTTTTCACGGAGGCGGCGATGTCGTCGCATTTGGAAAGAGTGCGTGATGCTAGTGTGATTTCTCTGAAGGTTTCGTGAAGCATGGCACATTTGTGGGCAACAACGCTACCGACTCCTCCTGCTCCGATGATGAGAATATTGTGCATGATTTATGGGAAGTCTCGTTGGAAAAAATGTTTCAATTCCAGCTCCAGTTGAACACGGTTTCGATATCCGGATGGAGGGAATGATGAACTGGGCAGCCACGGGCGGCGCTTTCGAGGAGCTTGCGCTCTGGGTGGGATGCGGGGAGAGGCATGTGGAGATCAATGTCGAGCTTCGAGATACGGCGCGGCACGTCCTCGGACATGTGTTTACGGACTTCGATGCGCAGTCCTTCGAGCTTGATTTCTTTCCTTTCGGCGACGATGCCCATGACCGTGGCCATGCACGCGCCGAGGGCGGTGGCTACTAGATCGGTAGGGGAAAATGCCTCGCCGCGCCCGTTGTTGTCGAGAGGTGCGTCGGTGCTGATGGTGTTCCCTGAAGGCTCGTGGGTGGCGAAGCAACGGAGACCGCCCTGATACTGGAGATGGATGCTGACCATGGTGGTATTTATGCGCTGCGAAGTTTTAGGGGTGTTAGCGAGCTAATGAAAGCGAATCATCCAAAATCTTAGAAAGATTTGGCAATTTATTCTTTCGGGGCGACGGAGTCACTGACTTTCGTGTTCTTCTCAGTCGGATCTCCCCGGGAAAGAACGAGGCGGAAACCGTAAAACGGACTTCGGAAAGTGGGTGGCACCGGATTGCGCCAGCCGAGTCGGAGATTTTCCTTAGTGAAGCTATTCCAGCCTGCGCCGCGGACAACTCCTAGCCGACTGGTGGCCTTGGAGGAGATGTCTTCAGATACCCATTCCTGGACGTTGCCGCTGATATCGTAGAGGCCGAGTCCATTGGGTGGGAAAGAACCTACCGGAGCAGTATGCGGGAAGCCGTCATCATAATCGGAGATGATACGCTCGGGGGCAACTCCGGGCTGCGCTGCGGCGGTGCTATCCGCATAATTTGCGACGCCGTTTGGAGGCGGCCACTTACCACCCCAAGCATAGATGGTGCGTTTGTTTGCGTCGCGTTGGCCGGGACCGTCGCCCTTTTCGTCGTTCAGACTTGCCATCAAACTCCACTCCTGATCCGTCGGCAAGCGGTAGCGGTGGGACTGGGCGATGCGTTCCTGCTCGATTTCCTGCTGTGTAAGCCACTCGCAGAATGCGATAGCATCCTCGCGCGAGACGTTGACGACGGGGTGATTGGAATTTTGCGAAAAATCGGCGACCGCAGCCTGCTCTCGTTTGGTTTCTTCCAGAAAAAGCTGGTAGTCCTTGACTCTAGTTTCCCAGACAGCGCCCATGAGATTCTTGGTGACAGGTTCGAATTTCATCTTAATCCCATTCTGCCATGATTTTCCGAAGACAACCCCTTCGTTTTTTTGTAGCAAGGCACTCATTGGTAGATTTTCGCCAGCCTTGATTTTGGCTTTTAGGGTCAGTGGCTTGTAGCCCTCAAGGACGAGAAGTAACTCCACATCGCCAGGTTTCACTTTAGGGATGAGCAGGGTGGTGTCCGTAGCACCCACGGCGACGCCGTTCATATACACCTCGGCGCCGAGCGGCTCGCTAACCAACTGGATGCCCCCGTAACTGAATTCGCGGACTCGAATGCGAAATGGCAGAAGCCGCTCTAGCCGAGCCCGGTCGCTGAGATTCGGGTCTTCGAAAGAGCGTTCCGTTGTAGCCGTCACTTCATGATCTTGGGTGAGGAACCCGTCACGGATTCCTCCGGTGCGCACCCAGTCGCTGAACGCAATCATTTCCGGCTGCGATGAGAGTACGATTTCGGATGGCTTGCCGTTTTCGGAAACGGTGATGAACTCCACCCCCTCAGGCGACCGCTTCGATGATTCCAGAAAATCCATCCAAACCCGCTTGTTGACGAAGCCGGAACTGATATGGGCATTCCCTTGCGGCAGATAAATAATGCCCAGATGATCCTCCCATTTCTCACCGGCGACAGGTGGGGAGAAGTTACCAAGTTCGCCGGAAATAATCATTGGGTCTTTTACCGACTCCAGCGTGAGCACGGCTGACACCTCCATCGGGCGATAGCCTTTTTTGCGGATGATGTAATTCACCTCACTGCCTACCTTGAGGCGGAGGCTTTCGGTGGGTGTAATGCCAACCAGCGTGCCATCGTCTTTGAAAACTTCCGAACCTTCCGGCAAGACGGCAACGCGTAGTAAAGCGAGGTGGGTGGATGTTGCGGGCATTGTAAGATTTTCCGACCAAGGCCATGAAGTATTGTCCTTAATAGCCACGGTGGATGCCCATCCTGCGAAGCCTAACAAAACCAGGGTGGTCCCCCAGATAGAGAGGCCGTGCCGGCGGCGGCGCTTGCCGTGCTGGAGATGGTGGAGCGCGGCGGCGAGTTCCGCGGCAGTGCAGATGGAGCGTTTACTGATGCGCGGCTCGCAGACCTCGCAGATGATGCGGTTCAGATCCAGCCAGCGCTTCCGCTCCAGTCCCGTTGGCAGTTCATCAGGCAACTCCGGGAAATCCAGCCGGTCTTTGCCCGTGGCGATTTCATAAAGTACTTTCCCCAGCGAATACACATCCGCCTGCGCTGAGCCGGGACCTTCCGGCGGGACAAAGCCCTCGGTACCTACGAACGTTCGCTGGTCACGTGCGGCGACAAGTCCGATATCCGCGAGCTTGGCCTTACCGTTTACAAAAATCACGTTCGACGGCTTCACATCGCGGTGGGCGAGACCGATGGAGTGGAGGTGATCGAGTGCCTCCGCGAGCCGCAAGCCGACATCAATGCACAAGCCCGTTTCCAGGCGGACACCGGATTTCCCGTCAGGCCTCAACGTGCGCGCCTCGTATTCGATGGGGTTAATTTCCTGGCCGGTGGTGACGTCGTCACCAAGCTCCATCACATAGTAGTAGAAAGAAACACCGTCCGGGCTGCGGCCGACGTGGAGAATGTTCACCAGCGCTGGGTGGTCGCGGGAAATCGGCTCGTATTTCAGGATGCCCTCAAATTCCCGCTCGAAGGTGCGCTCGTCATCGAAGTCCTCGCGCCAGACGACTTTTACGGCTCGCATCGCGCCGGTAACACCGCGCGCCATCCACACCTCGCCGTACGCGCCGCCGCCAATCTTGCGCAGGACGTCGTGATCCGGGATGTTAGGATGTGTGCGGTTCGCGGCGGGCATTTTGGGGAAAACTTTAAACCTCAATCAAGAGAAGATGTGCGGCAGCAAGTCCCGGTCTGAATTTTGGAATTTAAAGTTTAGGGTTTACAGTTTCATTTCATCTCGTCTTCCAGTTTCGCCAGTTCCTTTTTCAACACGGCGCCAACTCGGTGCTTGGCGAGATAGACCTGTGCCATGCTTACGTTTAGATTTTCCTGTACTTTAGTCGCGTCCCATTGGCGGATAACGTAGAAATCAAAGATCTGAAATTGCTTGGGGGAAACCTGCGCCTTAACGCGGGCGAGGGCGGCTTCGGCGACGTTTGTTTTCCACTCCGCGTCCCAGAGGCGCGAGAGGACATCGCCATTGGGATCCTCGACACGGTCGATCATGGAGGTCTTACGGTCATCATCCCATTCTCCGCCGGTCATTGCTGTATCCTTCTTGCGCTTGCGGAACTGGTCGTTAACGCGCCAGCGGGTCATGTTCATCAGCCAAGTCTTGAAGGAACCTTGCTCCGGATCGTAGAGCTTTTTTTTGCTCTGCTTGGCGATGGAAAGGATCGTTTCCTGAACGCAGTCGAAGGCTTCCTCGGGGCGCAATCCCGCCTTGATGGCCACCGAATAAATCAGCCGCCAGTAGGTTTGGTAAAATTCGTTCCAGGTTTTCTGGTCCTCCCAGTTGTCGAGTCTTTCGATCAGGCTCTTGCGCGTTTTCGCATAGGCTTGGAGCATAACAGCATCCTCACCCTTGAGATTCTCAATTTTTTCATCGGACATTGGTAAATTTCTAACACCTCAGGCGGGAAATGTCTTTCTCGAAAAAACCAAAAAACGGCTCAGCTTGGAGTTTCAGGGACATCTACCTCGCGCAGGGTTCTCACCCAGATATAGCGGCGAAAAATGACCTTTACCGCGGCGGAGAGCGGCACGGCGAGGAGGGCGCCCACGAATCCACCTAGCACCACTGACCAGAACAGAATGGAAAAAATTACAGTGAGAGGGTGCAGCCCCACAGAATCACCAATGATTTTCGGAGCGGTTAGGAGCGAGTTAATCTGCTGGACTCCGGCAAAAATCAGCACCACGAATCCCACGTAAGGCCATGGCTCCAAGCCGTATGGCGAGGCGGTCTGAGCATGGAGATAGCCGATGATACAAGCGGGGATCAAGCACAAGATATTCCCTATGTAAGGGATGATCCCAAGAATAGCCATGAAGACGCCAATCAATAGCGCATAAGGGAGATCAAAGATAAAAAGTGCGATACCGACCACAATGCCGTCGATTATACCTACCAACACTTGTCCGCGGAAGAAGGAGATTAGGTAACCATTAATTTCCTGCAGCGTAGATACGAGCTCGGTTTTAAAGTGGGACGCGCGCAGCGGCACAAAGTCGTGCCAGTGGTCGCGTATTGAGGCCGAGTCTTTCAGGAAAAAGAATAGATAAACCGGCACCATGATCATACCGAGCACAAGACCAAGAAAACCGAATATCCTCGTTGAGCCTGCCGAGATCCAGCGCTTGCCCGTTTCGAGGATTTCGCCCTTATATTCGATGAGCGTGCGCCCTGCACGGGTACGCCAGAAGAAATCTAGAGAATTCGGCATCCGTGAGCCGTTGGCATCGAAAATCGGTTCACCGCGATCGGTAATTTCAGTCAACGCCCAGCCGATCGGGCCGTCTTTGTATTCGCCACGTAAATGGTGGAGGGCGCGCGCCAGCGCGGGAGCAAGATCCGGTTCCACATCGGACTTCCGGATCGACTTTTTAGGTGTGTCGTTATTCTCTTCCGAAGTTTCTTCCAATGGGGCCGCATCCGCTACAACGCTTTGCGCCGCCACTGGCTCAGAGAAAATTTTCTTGATAAAATTTCTTCCACCTTGGATCGCGGGAAGCACCGCCGCGGCAAGCAACATGATGGCAATAAGGGTAGCTAGAAAAACAGTCACGACCGCCCAAAGCCTGTTCAGCCCGCGTTTTTCCAAAAGCCGCACGATTGGATCGAGCAGATACGCAATGATACCCGCGACGATAAGTGGAACTAAAACCGGCTGCAGAAATCCAAATATCTGGCCAACCAACCTCACCAGCCCGACAAGTAGTGAACCTAACACCAGCATGGCCACGCCGGTAAGGGCAATCCACAGAGTCTTCTTCTGAAATCTCGTCGGGTAATGCATTCGTGAGAGCTTGTAGCCGCATGCGCGGTATACGACAACTCTAGATATGAGGGGGCGATTACATCAACTGCGCACCCGCCTCGGCGAGTTCGGAGCGCTCGCCGCGGTTGAGGGCGACGTGGGCTACGAAAGGCTGGCCTTTCAAGCGGTTGCGGGTGTAGACGAGGCCGTTGCTGCGGCTGTCCACGTAGGGATTGTCGATCTGCGCGGGGTCGCCGACGAGGACAAGCTTCGAGTCCCGCGACATGCGGGTAACGATGGTTTTCGCCTCCTGCGGGGTGAGTTGCTGCGCTTCGTCGAGGATGAAAAAGCGGTTCGGGATCGAGCGCCCGCGGATGTAGCAAAGCGCTTCAATCTCAAGGATTCCCTGTTCCATCAGGATCTCGTAAGGCTTCTTGGCGGTGACGGAATCCCCCGGCTTGGATTGCTTGCGCTTCGGCCCAAGCGGGACGTTCGGACGCATCAGGAGATCGAGCGCATCATGGATGGGCTGCAGCCACGGGCGCATTTTCTCATCGAGCGAGCCGGGCAGGAAGCCGAGCTGATCCCCCATCGAAACGACCGGGCGGCTGACAGTGATGCCGTTGTAGCGGCGATTGAAAATTTCATGCAGGCCGGCAGCGACGGCAACTAGAGTCTTGCCCGTTCCGGCGTGGCCGTAGCAGGTGACAAGGGAAATGTCCGGATTAAGCAACGCGTCGATCAGGCAGCGCTGCCCAAGGTTGAGTGGCTTGAGCGATTGGCCATCGGGAATTTTCAGAACCTCCGGGATATTGAGTCTCACGAAGCTCCAACTAAAATTTAAGCGCGCGGGGATGGTCTGTTTTTCGCCGCATGCTAGCAGGACGTATTCGTTAATCGCAACCCCAAGGCGGCGCCCTTCCTCGACATCGAGCTCGCCGCTGCTTGCAAAGCGGTGCAGCTCTGCGGAGTCCACCTCGACACGGCGCACCTCATAGTTAGTGACTTCGCGGGCATCGACCTTATCGTTGAGGTAGTCTTGGCATTCGATGCTCACGGCACGGGCCTTGAGCTGGAGGTTGATATCCTTGGTGACTAGGGCGACATGTCCGTCGGGGTTGTATTGGCGGAGCAGGAAACAAGCGGCGAGAATCCGGTGATCGACGCGCTCGCGGTCCGGAAATATGCGGTAGAACTGTTTGAGTTGGTCAGAATTATTCGGACAGGCGTCGGGATCATAGATCACAAGACGGAGCGTGCCGCCGCCCTCGGTAGGCACGCCGCGGGTCACGGCGGAAGAGGTTGCAAAAATGTCGGTGAGGCGGCGGTGAACGCGCCGAGCATTGGCTCCGCGCTCGGATTGCTCGCTCTTGAACTTATCCAGCTCGGCAAGCACATCGACGAGAATGCAAAGATGATTTTCCTTAAATCGTTCCAGACAAGCCGGGTCATGTAGCAGGACGTTGGTGTCCAAGACGTAGTTTTTACCGTGTTTCGAAGGAGCTTTCAGTCCGAATTCATCGACCGCTTGAGTGGCTGTACGTCGGGCTTTTTTTGGGAGGGCGACAGGGGATGATTCTTCGAAAAGGGCGGGTTGCATAATTTCTAATATGGGGATTACGGGTTTGGGGTTCATGGATGTAGGTGCAGGGAAAAAATGCTAGGAAAAGGACGCCGCGCAGGGGGGAGCGCGTTCTGGACCAAAAACGGATCCGTTCAGAGCCTAAATAGGCTGGCTTAATGGCAGCACATCTAATCAACTTTCATTGATTATCTGTTTTTACTACGGATTGACAATCCCTAATTACAATAGGCCCAGATTTTCATACCTAGGTTACCAAATAGCAGCTCAACATTACATTCCAAGGGAGCGCTCGGCCTCCAACCAGTCGCTGTTATGGCAGCCGGGAAGATCCTGCTCGATTCGGCGTCGGTAGTTCAGATAAGCAGCATTTGCTATAGCCTCAATAGAGCGAGAAGCCTTCTTGGCAGGTGCTTTCTTCACAGCCACTTTTTTTACAGCGGCTTTTTTGGCGACCTTTTTAGCTACTACCTTCTTCGTTGTTTTTTTGTCAGGCATCGTTTTTACCAGGATAATATTAATTTAGCATTTTTAATGCCGAAGCGCGCATAATTGTTTTTTATGGCATTGCCTGCATATTTCCACAGATTAGTATAAAACATATGGAGCAAAGGTATCGCTGGAGCGACTCGCGAGAAGAAGACACCTATCGCCTCCCGGGAGCTGAACACCTCGGGCTCTGGGCGACGGCGGCCATGTTCGTATCCATACTGCTTCACGCGCTGGTTTTTTTCGCACTGGATCATGTGAAATTAGCGTTGGGCATCCAACAACCGCAGGAAATTTCCACCGGGCAAATAAACGTCCGCCAAGTGGTAGAAGTGAAGCCCTACGAGCCGGAGCGGGTCTTGCCTCCCGAGGAAACCATCACCCCGCCCAACGAATCCGCTGCCCTGCTGGAGGAGGTGGACTTGCTCGACTTGCTGCCTGAGGATAGCGAAATTGATATGACCACGGAAGTGGTAGATCCCGCCTATGCATTAAAAATTTCCAATCCTCTGGCGGATGGTGAGCTCGACGCCCCGGACACAACTGTTTCCTCAAACTTCGACCTCGATGCAGATTTACCAGAATTCGGTCGCATGGAGTCGGAGCTGCAACCGGCCGCGATCGGGCAGATCACCGTCGATCCCGGCGCGGTGCAGGTCGATGACGGCGAGATGACGAAATTCACCGAAGACCTCATTAAGCGCGGCAACAACGGCCTTGTGGACAACGGCAAGCTCGACGGTATCGAATCGCTCGATGAGCTATTAGACTTACCGCCGAACATCCTGCTATCCAAGAAAACCCTCCTACCCAGTGACTTGCTTTTCGAATTCAACCGCGTCGAACTCCGCGAGAGCGCCAAGGTTGGGCTGATGAAGCTCGCTCTACTCATTGATAAAAACCCAAGTCTCTACTGCTGGATCGAAGGCCACAGCGACCTGATCGGTAGCGAGGATTTCAACATTGAACTCTCCCGCGAACGCGCCGAGTCAGTGAAGGATTACCTCGTTTCATCAATCCGTATGAACCCCGAACGCATCATCACACGCGGCTTCGGGAAATCGCAGCCGCTGGTCCTAAACGGCGATGCCGATGTACAGGCTCCCAACCGTCGGGTTGAGATCCGCATGCGGAAAACCCTACCTAGCGACGAGCCGGTTAAGGTCGCGCCAAAAGCCCAGCCGGCTCTTGAGCCGAAGCCTACGCCCGCAACGGAACTGGATCCGAATCCGCTGAAGGCCGTGATAATCAAGCCCGTGGAACCCCCGCCGCCACCCAAGGCTATACCTGTCGCGGAGGAAGCGCCCGTCCTCAAAGCCACGCCGGTCGAAGAGCTACCCGCTCCCCGCGCCATTCTAGTTGAGCCGTGAGTATTCCCGACAAATCCCTTCTAGGCCTCACTTTCACTGAACTTGAAGCCGTGCTTACCGCGGACAACGTGCTCACGCACCACGCGAAACAGCTCTGGCGCATAGTCCACCGCCAAGCCACCGCTGATCCCTCTCAAGTAGCCCTTTCCCCGCCCCTAGCAAAATGGGTTGCAGGAAATATCGGTGCCGGCAAAAGCCATTGCATCGATCTCCCCGAGCAGGCGGAGGAAATCCATAGCTCTGATGGCCTCACCCGCAAATACCTACTCCGCCTCACTGACGGGCAGGTCATTGAGACTGTGCTAATGGAGTATGAGGGCCGCTTCACCGCCTGCGTCAGCTCGCAGGCCGGCTGCGCGATGGGCTGCGTGTTCTGCGCAACAGGCCAGATGGGTTTTGTGCGCCACCTCACCGCCGGGGAGATCGTCGCGCAGGTCCTGCACGTCCGCCGCGCGCTCGCCGCCAGCCATCCGCACCGCCGCCTCCGCAACCTTGTGCTGATGGGCATGGGTGAGCCGCTGCACAACTACGACGCGGTCATGAAAGCGATGGACATCGTTTCCGACCCACGAGGCTGCGCGATCGGTCCCGCACGCATCGCGATCAGCACCGTCGGATACGTTCCCAATATCCTGCGCATGGCGAGGGAGAAACGCCCTTACCGCCTCGCCGTCAGCCTCCACAGTTCCACCGAGGCGGAGCGCTCCGCGCTCGTTCCCGCCAGCAAAAAGTGGAATCTCGAAAGCCTCATCGCCGCCTGCCGCAGCTACTCGCGCGACACGGGGAAACGCATTTTTTTTGAGTGGATCCTTATCGCTGGGAAAAACGATTCCGAAGACACCGCACGCCGCCTCGCCATCCTACTGGATGGAATCGACAGCCACGTGAACCTCATCCCCCTCAACCCCACCGAAGGTTATGATGGACATAGTAGTTCTTCCGGCCTTTCCTTCCAGAATACCCTTCGCGAGTTAGGCATTCCCTGCACCTTCCGCCAGCGCCGCGGCATCGATGTCGCCGCCGGTTGCGGCATGCTCAAGGCCGCGAGGGTGAAGCGGTGACGAGTATCATCATTCATCGAATCGATGAGGCGCAAGATCAGGGCATGGTGGGCGATTTTGATGAATTTGCATGACAACCCTAAGCAGGGCGATATATGTGATTCTGGCGCCGATGACCACAAGGTTGACCAAGAAGACCCAAACCCAAGATCTGAAGACCTATGAGCCTGCGACTGATCCTTTTTTGCCTCATTTTTCCGGCCCATGCCGTTCCCGCCGACGGACTCAGCCGCGGCCCCTACCTGCAAATGCCTTCGCCGGATGCGATCACGGTTTGTTGGCAAACCGAGGAGGCGACCGACGGCATGGTTCGCTATGGGATGAAGCCCGGAGAATTGGGCGAGATCGCCCGCGCGGCTGAATCGGGGCGCGAGCACGAAGTCCGCCTGACGGGCCTAGATCCCTCCACCACCTACTATTATTCGGTAGGCAGCTCGAAAATAGTGATGGCCGGTGGATCGGCCGATTTCCAATTCAAGACCGCCCCGAAACCGGGTTCCGTTCCGCCGGTGCGGGTTTGGGTTTTGGGTGATTCCGGAACGGGCGGAGACGGCAGCGGACGCGCCGAAAAAGTCCGCGACTCCTACCCGAACTCGCCCCATTTCAAAATTCCGGATCTGTGGCTGATGCTCGGCGACAACGCCTATCCCAACAATACCGAGAATGAGCTCACGCAGGCGGTCTTCGACACCTATCCGAAAATGTTGGCCAGCTCGCCCTTGTGGTCGACTTACGGAAACCACGACACCGCCACCGATCGGGGCGCGCCCTATTTCAATGCTTTCCGCTTCCCTACCAAGGGCGAGTGCGGCGGCCAACCCTCCGGCACCGAGCACCATTATTCCTTCGACTATGCCAACATCCATTTCGTCTGCCTCGACTCCGAAGGTGACCGGCGCGCAGATAGCCCGATGTTCAAATGGCTCGAAACCGACCTTGCGGCTAGCGAAAAGACCTGGTTGATCGCCTTCTGGCATCTTCCTCCCTACAGCAAGGGATCGCATGACTCGGATACCGAGAGGGCGTTGGGCGAGATGCGCTCCAACGCCCTGCCCATCCTGGAAAAACATGGAGCCGATCTCGTGCTCTGCGGCCATAGCCATAGCTACGAGCGCTCGATGCTCATCAACGGGCACTATGGCAGCAGCTCGGAATTCGATGTCGCGACCATGGCAGTCAACCATTTCAACGGTCGGCCCGAATCGGAGGGCGCCTATCGGAAGAAAACGGGTGCCGAAAAGGGAACTGTTTATGTGGTGGGGGGAAATTCCGGCAAGATCAGCGGCGGCAAGCTCAATCACCCGGTGATGAAGGTCTCGGAGAACAGGCTGGGTTCCATCATCCTGGATATCGAGGGCGGGCGCTTGCAGCTCCGCGCTCTCGGCACCGATGGCGAGGTCTTTGATTCCTTCACCATCACCAAGGAATAGGAGAAACCGCACCAAACCCACACCATGCCGATGAAAGCAAAAACCCAACGACCCCACACACGCTATTCCCTGTGGGCGACATGCGCCGCACAAGCCGCGCTTTGCCTTCCTGTTTTTGCGGCGGACATCACGTTTTTCGCCTATTCGGACTGCCACTTCGGAGCCGGGGAGCCGCCGAAGGTCACGACTCCGGTGGTGGATTGGATCAACGCGCTGCCCGGGACGCCGTTTCCCGCGGAAATCGGCGGCGTGGTCGAAAAGCCGCGTGCGGTGATCATGTCGGGCGACCTAATCGACCATGGCTCCGTGGCCGAAAAGTATCCCGAGGAGTGGCAGAACTACATCGCGCAATTCGGGGTCAACGGTGAGGGGAAATGCAAATTCCCGGTTTTCGAAGGTATGGGAAACCACGATTGGAACCCCAACCTTTTCGTTTACGACAGGATCAAGGAACGCAACGCAAAGCGCCTCGAGCTCGGCTTCATCCAAAACATCTCGGAGAACGGATACCACTACTCGTGGGATTGGGACGGGATCCACTTCATCAACCTGAACATCTTCCCCGGCAACGGCTGGCACGGTGAGGCGGACACCTACAGCGCCGGTTCGCACGACCCGCTTTTTTCGCGGGCATTTCTGGAGGAGGATCTGCGCAAGAACGTCGGCGACACCGGCAGGCCCGTGATCCTCATCCACCACTTCCGCCCCATCGATGAGAACTGGTGGACTTTCAGCGCGGCGGACAAGTATCACCGCATCATCCAAGACTATAATGTGATCATGATTATGGTCGGCCACCAGGGCGGCGGGGTGAACAACACGTGGCGGGGGATCAACTGGGCGAGCAGCAACGGGGAACTGGAAGTCTTCCGCATCACACCGGACAATGTCCTGACCGCCATTCCCCGAAAAGAAGACAAATGGGAACGCCCCATCCAAAAGAAGATTCATCTCGACTACAAGTCATCGGGGCTGCCCGCCGTGGTCAACAACGGCGAATGGGCAACCGGTGTGACCCGGGAAAGCGCCACCCTCAACGGCAAGATCATCTACGACTCGACCCCGGCTTCCGAGGTGACGATCTATTGGGGGGAAACGGACGGAGGCACCGATCCCGCCAAGTGGGCTCATGCCGAAAAGCTTGGCAGCCGCAAAGCCGGTGATCCCTTCAAGACGGCGATCTCCGGACTGAAACCATGGACGCCGTACCATTTCCGCTGTCATGTCGCCAACAGCAACGGGACGGCATGGGCGGCGGCTTCGATCCCTTTCGTGACACGCGGCATCCTGCCCGGGAAATGGGATACCGAATTTGTAGGCCATGAGCAGCGGCCCTGGGGTGGAGCGAATCTCCAAGACGGTGTGATCACGGTGCGAGGCAGCGGCCGCGACATCGGTGAACCCGGTGAAACCATCGATAATTTCCAATACGCCTACACCGCAGCGGAGGGCGACAAGGTGATCCAAGCGCACTTGTTGGGGATGGAGGGGGAAACCCGGCAACCCATGGCCGGCGTGATGATGCGCGAGAATCTCGAAGCAGGATCCCGCAGCGTAGCCCTGCTCCAATCGAAGCAGGGCGTCCGGCTCTTCAGCCGTGCCCAGCCGAACGGCAAGACCTCCATCAGCCCTTACACGAAATTCGATCACCCGGTTCGGCTGAAGCTGGAACGCAGCGGCCATCTCTTCACCGCCTATGCGGCAGCGGACGGCCAGGAATGGATCCGGATCGGGGAACCGGTCACCGTCGAAATGGGCGAATCCATCACCGCCGGACTTGCGGTCACCGCAGGCAACCGCGACGGCTCACGCCATCAGGAGGCGATGTTCGATCAGGCTGAGATTAAGTGATGGAGCTGATTCCGCGGGATAGGATCACTTTCTGTTAGAGAAAAGGTAGTGCGAGACGATCCATTCGTGGCCCTTGCGGTATCCCCAGAGCTCGGCGCAGGCCATGTAGAAAACGCGCCAGTAGGACCACCATTTCACGGCCTGATCCGCGCCGTAGGTTTCGGCGATGAGAGGGAATAGCTCGTGCTTGTGCTCGTCCATATTACGAAGCCAGGCCTCGGAGGTTTTCTGATAATGCCGCCCGCTGACCTGCCAGTGCTGCTCGATGCGGAGGTGATCCTGGAAGTAAAGGAGAAGGTCATCGGAGGGCATCTGGCCGCCGGTGAAAAAGTATTTCGCCATCCAGTCGTCGTTGTTTTCTGCGATGTAGTGATAGGCGTTCTCGCGGTGTGTGAAGATGTGGACAAAGAGTTTTCCATCCGGCTTGAGCCATTTCGAAATCCGCTCTAACAGGATCTGGTAGTTCTTCATGTGCTCGAACATCTCGACGGAGACGCAGCGGTCGAAGACGGATTCGCCGACGCCCTCGAAGATGATCATGTTCGCGGTGATGACCGTGACGTTGTGGAGGCCGCGTTTTTCCGCCTCCGCCATGATGTGCTCGCGCTGGGTGCGTGAGTTGGAAACGGCGGTGATTTTCGCTTCGGGATAATGCTGCGCCATCCAGAGGGTGAGCGAGCCCCAGCCGCAGCCGAGTTCGAGGATGTTTTGGCCGTTGGCGAGTTGCGCGCGCCGGCTGGTGATTTCCAGCATCCGCGCCTCGGACTCGCCGATGTCGGTGACGCCCTCTTCCCAGTAACCGGAGGAGTATTTCATGTGCGGGCCGAGGCAGCGTTTGAAGAAAGCGGTGGGAAGCTCGTAGTGCTGCTCGTTCGCCTCATCCGTGGCGATGGCAACGGGCATGGTTTTCAGCTCCGCGATGTGTGCCATGAGCTTTGCCTGGCGGTCTTCGGGATCGAGTTTCTCGAAGGGTGCGATGGTGTTGGCGAGGCGGTGCCGGATGCCGAGGCGGATGGCGGAGTCAGGGAGCTTGCCGGAGGCGATGAGGTCGTTGGTGGTCATAAAATTCAAAACTCAAAGTTCAACTTTCAAGAAAGAGGCGTGGGATGGGCGGTGATATGGGTATGGTGATTGATGGGCTTTGCGGGCAGGAATTACCACGGAGTGAGGAGATGAGACGGAGATCACAAAGTAGAGTCATTCTTATTGAGAGTTGAATTTTGAATTTTGAATTTTGGAACGAAGGGGGAGGTGGTGCGTTGGTATTCGCGGTAGGCTTCGCCTTTGCGTTTCAGGGCGGAGGCTTCGGTGGGCGGGATGCCGGTGACTTTCAAAAGCAGATAAGTGATGATGGCGGGAGCGTAGATCGTCGTCCAGCCCCATGGCGAGCCGGCGGCAAAAAGGAAGATGCCGATCCAGATGACGGATTCGAAAAAGTAGTTCGGGTGGCGGGAATATTTCCAAAGGCCGCGCCGGCAGACGGATTTCGGATCGGGGTCAGAGGCCTTGAAATCGGCCATCTGCTTGTCGGCGAGCGTCTCGCCGATCAGCCCGCAGAACGCGACAGCTGCGCCGAGGATATGGAGAAAATGCCATGAGGGATCGGGATCGGCGGCGATGAGGTGGAAGGGGAGGGCGAGCAGGAAAACAGAGACCGCCTGCGCTTGGAAGAACCAGAAGAACGCAGAGTTTTCACGGCCTTTCCAGACCTCGCGGAGCTTGATGTAGCGCGAATCCTCCGCCGGATGGTGTTTCATGATCCGCCGCGCCAGATGACCGCCGAGCCGCATCGACCACGCTGCAATGAGTATCCCCGCAGCGATGCGTTTCCCATCAGGAGGTGTGTCGCCAAAGAGGAAGAAGAGAGAAGTACTGCCAATGCCAAACGCCCAAAACGCATCGACGGGCGAGAAGTTCCGAAGCCGTACACACCAAGCCCATGCGGCGGCGAAGAGAACGATGTTGGCGATGAGGGCGGCAATTAGCATGTCGTGAAATCCTTGGAGAAAATGATGCAATTAGATTCAGCCGGATTTCCATACCCGCAACCACCTTTTTGCACCCATGACTGTCGCTTTTCCGTCCACACATCCATCTTGACTCACCGCAGTTCTGCGAAACAGTCTGCGGGTATGTCAGAGCCTAAATATTTCGTCGGACTGGATATCGGTGGCTCCACGGTGAAGTCCGTCATCATCGGTCCTGATGGCGAGCAGCTAGGGCCGATCGTGGAGGTGAAGAGCCTCGTGAAGAATGGCTATGAGGCCACTTTTGATCAACTCGAGCTTGCGATCGCAGAGCTTTGCGGCAACGCGGGGATCACGGTGGCGAATATCGGTGGTATCGGCTTGGATGTTCCGGCTCCCTCCTCGGGCGGGGTGATCTGGGGCAAGGCGAACCTTGGCGATGACTGGGTGGGCACGGACATCTGCGGGAAACTCGAGGAACGCCTCGGCATTCCTGTGCACATGACGAACGATTGCAACGCGGCGGCCGTCGGCGAATACGCGATCCGCAACAAGCACCTCGGTAGCCTCTTGTTGGTCGCGCCGGGCACGGGCTTGGGTGGTGGTTTTGTGCTGCCAGGCGGCAAGCTTTACGAAGGGGCGAACGGTCTCGCGCTGGAGGTCGGCCATATCTCCGTGCCTTTTCGAGAGGATGACGATTCGCTGCCGGATTGCACCTGCGGACTCAAAGGTTGCCTTGAGGCATGGGTTTCATTGGTCGCTCTGCGCAGAAGGCTTGGGATCGAGCTCGGGAAGCTGGAGTGGGAGTTTCATGATCTCAACAGCGATCCCGGAACCATCGAGGAAAAGGCTTTCAAGCTCCGCACGCTTGCGGAGAACGGCGACGCGCTCGCTATCCAGCTTTTCAAGCAGCAGGGCTTCATCCTCGGTTATGGCATCGCGGATCTCGTCCGCGTGTTCGATCCTGGCCTTGTGGTCATAGGCGGTGGGCTCGCCGAGTCGAAATTCCGCGACCAGTTCATGGAATGGCTGAAAGAAGGATTTAATGACCGCGCATGGCCGATCTATCGCCATAGTCCCATCGAGCCGGAGAAAGCAACGACCGTGTTCCAGTGGGCGGAGGGGGGCGACGCCGCCGCGTCCATCGGCATGGCCTACACCGCGCGCGAGCTTTTCTCCGCTTGAGCGAAGACTGAGAACTTTGGATCTCGCGCTTAGAATTTAAAATTTTCCTCTGCATGTTTCTAATTTCCATCGAAGCCCTCCGCCGGAATGCTGCGATCCTTAGGGAAACCGCCGATGCCGCTGGCTGCAAGGTTGTGCTGGCGCAGAAAGGTTTCTCTTGCTGGAAAGCCTATCCATACATTTCCGATGCTCTCGATGGCTGCTGCGCGTCGGGGCTTTGGGAGGCGATGCTTGCCCGCAACCATTTCGGGAAACACATCGTCACCTACTCGCCCGCCTATGATGAGGCGGAAATAGACGAGCTGTTAGACTTCACGCACCACCTCGATTTCAATTCGCTCTCGCAGTGGTTCCGTTTCCGCGAGAGAATTT
This sequence comes from Prosthecobacter debontii, assembly GCA_945862245.1. Taxonomy (GTDB): domain Bacteria; phylum Verrucomicrobiota; class Verrucomicrobiia; order Verrucomicrobiales; family Akkermansiaceae; genus Luteolibacter. Next base: position 21,869 of record CAMAXN010000001.1, on the reverse strand, counting down.
TCCAACACCCGCGTTTCATATCTGGCGAGGTGCTTTGTGGGCTGCGGATCAATCCGGAGCACTCCACTGGCCCCACGGCGATTTACGATCCTTGTGTTCCCGGTTCACGGCTCGGAATCACAGCGGATCAGCTCGAAGGCGCGGATCTCACCGGTCTTTCCGGCCTTCATTTCCACACCCTCTGCGAACAGGACTCGCCGGATCTCGAAAGCACACTCAAGGCGGTGGATGAAAAATTCGGGCACTTACTGTGCAGCGAGCAGTTCACCTACCTGAACATGGGTGGCGGGCACTGGATCACGAAGCCGTTTTATGACCGCGAGTTGCTGGTCCGCCTCGTCCGCGAGGCGCGGGAAAAATACAACGTCGAAGTCTGGCTGGAACCCGGCGAGGCGGTGGCGATCCATTCCGGCGTGCTCCGCGCAAAGGTGATGGACGTCTTCGAATCTGCCGGTCACAAGCTCGTCATCCTCGATGTCTCCGCCACCGCCCACATGCCGGACGTGATCGAGATGCCCTACCGCCCCGATGTGTTTCTCGTCGAAAGCGGCGCGGACATCAGTCAGCAACAACCCGCCGTTACTCTCAAAGGAGAAAGCTATCGATTAGCAGGTGATCCCACCAATCTCCAATCTCCAATATCCAATATCCAATCCCTTCACGCCTACCGCCTCGGCGGGCCGACCTGCCTCGCGGGAGACGTGATCGGTGATTACTCCTTTCCGCGTCCGATCGCAGTCGGCGATATTCTAGTGTTCGACGATATGGCTCACTACACGATGGTAAAAACCACGACCTTCAACGGGGTGAAACACCCGCCTATCGCCCTGCTGCACCCCAATGGCAGAGTTGAAACAGTGCGAAAATTCGATTATGGAGACTTTCGCGACCGCCTCTCCTGACACCTGCCGAAGCCCATGAAGATTGCACTTGTCTTTCTCCTTTTTTTTACCGCCGCCCTGCATGCGCAGATCTACGCGGATTTCACCGTCAAGCAAGGCACCACCTCGCTTGGCACCTTCCGCGTCCTGCTGGAACACGAAAAAGCCCCGCGCACTTGTGCGAATTTCATCGGCCTTGCATCGGGGAAAAGACCGTGGATCGATGTAACGAACGGCGCGGTACGCGTGAACAGGCCTTATTACGACGGCCTCACCTTTCACCGTTTGATCCACAGCTTTATGATCCAAGGTGGTTCTCCCAACGGCCAAGGAACCGATAGCCCAGGCTACTCGATCCTCGACGAATACCACCCCGACCTTCGCCACTCCTCAGATTACGTGCTATCGATGGCGAAATCCGGCAGTCCGAATACGGGGGGATCCCAGTTTTTCATCACCCTCGCCGCTACGCCCTTTCTCAACGACAAGCATTCGGTGTTCGGAAAGGTCATTTCAGGCAAGGCGATCATCGATGGGTTCAAGAACCCATCCCTTTTCCCTACCGGAGCGGCAGACAAGCCGGTGACACCCATCATCATGGATTCCGTGGTCATCTACGGACCTAGTTACGCGGGATTCGACATCAACGCCGCGTCCCTGCGGCTACCCCATGTCTCTGGAACCGATCTCTCGATCACGCGCAACGCCGCGGCATCGTCGATGACCGCGATTTTCAACCGTAAGACAAAAACAGAGTATTTTACTTATGGTTCTCCGAATCTCACCGCATGGTCGCGATTGGGAATTGTCCTCAGCATGAACGCCGAAAACGCATTCCAGCTTAACATCGAATCGCGCACGGAGCCGAGCTACTTCCTGAGAATCGCTCCCGTGGACTATGGCCAGATTCCGGATGCACCGCCGAATTTGAACAGCTCGGCGAAAACCCTACGAATCATATTCGGCGCCGGAGACTACCTCAGCATCTCCCCTGATGGCGCCGGCGGAGGGACTTGGTCGAATACATCCAATCGGTCAGGGACCATCACACAGACTGCATGGACGGACAGCGCACCCTCCGAAGATTCCTTTGCGGTAAGTAACTCCAGCGCGTTCTTCATTTCACTCGGTGACTTTCGGACGACTCTTCAGAACTACCCCGTAACCGACAACAGTGTCCGCCTAGAAACCTGGCTCTCCTTCCACACACCAACGACAGGCTGGACGGAGGAGCTTGGCTCCACGCCGGGTAACCGCTTTGCCTTCCAAATCCTTCCAAACTAATTATAGTTGGGGGTGGTTCTTGCTTCTTGCGCAGACTCCCAGTCCGCCTTAGCTTACAGATATGAACATTCTACCAATTGCATTCGTTGGTCCACTTGGCACAGGCGAAATGATCATGATTTTTATCGTGGTCCTACTCCTTTTTGGAGCGAAGAAACTGCCCGAACTTGCACGCGGCGTAGGTAAGAGCATGGGTGAGTTTAAGAAAGCCCGCGAAGAGTTCGAACGCGAGATCACCCGCTCTGAGGATGAAGTCCGCCGCGATGAGCGCGCGAAGGAAGCGAGCCCAAAACCCGCCGCAGAAAAAGAGTCCCACGAGGCTTGATGCTCTCCGAAACGAAACGGGCATGAGGACGCGCCTTAATCCCGTGCCCAAGTTGTTCGGCCTGGTCGCCGTGATCGCAGCGGTCGCATCCTGGCTCTGGTTCCGCTCGGTCGAAACTCCGCCTTGGGGTGGCAATACCCCATCAAGTGCTATGGAAAATAAAGCAGAGGATGAGCCGCCCGATACGCCCTCGGCGGATTTTAAACCTTTCACTTTCATCACCTACAACGTCAAAAACTGGCTAGTTTCCCACCAAGCACCTGTAAAATCTGCGGAGTCAAAGGCCGCCATCATCGAGTTGCTGGTCGGCGGGAAGCCAGATGTCATCGGCCTTTGTGAAATCGGCTCCGTGAATGACGTTAGAGAAATCCAAGGGTTGCTAAAAGCGGCCGGCATCGATCTACCGCATCACTACCACACGGGCGGCGAGGATAGTGTGCGCCATCTCGCCATGCTTTCCCGTTTTCCCATCATCTCCACTGAGCGACCTAATCTCCAGCTGCAGGGTTTTGAGCAATCCATGCAGCGCGGCATTCTCGACACAACGCTGGACATCGGCGGGCGCCCGGTGCGTTTCATCGGGCTGCACCTCAAGTCGAAGCGTATAGTGCCCGAATTTAATGAAGCGGCAGTCAGAATCGCGGAGGCTCGACACGTTAGACGGCACATCGATGGCATCCTTGCAGAAAATCCCGCCGCAGCGCTCGTCGCCTACGGTGATTTCAACGATACCACCCGCAGCCTCAGCACGCGGGCCATCAATGGAACCTATCGTACCCCTGGATACCTCAACCACGTGCACATCGGGGACAGCCGGGGCGAGACATGGACGTATCGTTACGCCATAGAGAACACCTATACGCGCATTGATTTCGTCACTGTATCGGCGGCACTTCGGCGCTATGTAAAAAAGGAAAGGTCCCGGGTCATCGACGATCCGGGCTGGGATACCGCCTCCGACCATCGCCCGGTGCTCGTGCGCTTCGAGTGATCATTCGACATCAATGATGTCATCGATATCGCCTTCGAAGTCCTCACTGACCTCCTCATCTTCGTCAACGGGAATCGCTCTCGGAACTTCCTCGAATTCGGTTTCTTCCCATTCACCGACAGCGGGTTCATCGATCGGTATCGCTTTAAGCACATAACCACCTTTTTCGTCTCCCTCTTGCCCGTCAGGAACGACGATCAGCGCCTTCTTCGGCGGCTCGATGATTTCCTTGATATCGTCTTTCAGCGGCTCGAAGAAATTACGCACCATCGGAGCGGCCATGCGTCCACCAGAAACCGTCTGCCCAGGCTTGCCTTCGTAAAGGACGGCAAAGGCATACCGCGGATTGTCGTGCGGCAGGAAACCGGCAAACCATGCCAGCCTCTGGTTGCGGCTAGGCGGCCCCCATTGGGCTGTGCCCGTTTTCCCAGCTAGGGTAGTGAAGCTCAAGTTCCCTCTGCTGCCAGTGCCCCAAGATACTACATCGCGCATCCCGTCGCGGACAATCTTCACGGAAACGGAATCCACCCCGAGCCAATTTTTTCGCTCCGGCACGAACGAGCTCACGACTCTGCCGCGGGGGTCCTGAATCTGGCTCACAAGGACAAGCTTTGGAAGTACGCCGCCGTTGCCGATCCCGGCCATCATTTGTGCGATCTGCAGAGGGGATGCTAGCAGGCTACCCTGGCCGATCGACATGTTCGCGGTATCACCGTTGAGAATGCGGCGCTTTTCGTTTTTCATCATCCACTCATCCGATGGGACAAGGCCCGCCGTTTCAGCAATCAATGGCAGGCCGGATTTCTCACCCATCCCAAGGCGGCGCGATAGGCTTAGGAAAACATCAGCTCCGGTGTCGATGCCTACCTGATAAAACCAAGTGTTACAGGATCTTGCCAGCGCCCGACGAACATCGATTTCTCCCTCGGGCGTTTTCGACCAGTTCCTAAATGTGTGATTCCCGATTTGAATCGACGCGGGAGAATACACTGTGGAGTGCTCGGTGACGACCCCGGCGTTCAGTGCGGCGAGGGCAACGACAGACTTGTAAGCCGAGGCGGGCGGATAGGAGGACTGGAAAGCACGACCGAAAAGCGGTGTGCCGGGCTCTTCCTGCAGTGCACGGAAATCCTCTTCGCCGATGCCGGGGATGAAACGGTTCAGATCGAAGCTCGGCTGCGAAGCCATCACCAATACTTCGCCGGTGACGACATCGATCACCACGAAGGCGCCGCGCTCGCAACCCTTTTTCATGACGCTTTCCGCGAGCTTTTGCCATTTCAGATTCAGTGTGGTCACCACCGTGCCGCCCGGGCGGGGGCGCTTCACCTGTTCTTCAAGTAGCTTGTTACCCTTTTCGTCGAACAGCAATCGTTTCATGCCGGGTTCACCGCTGAGTTCGCGGTCGAAGATTTTTTCAAACCCCGCACGCCCCTCGCTTTCCTCCCAGAGCGGCTCATTGTAATTGATCGGCCCAGTTGGAAGCTTTCCCACGCTGCCCGAATAGCCGATGATGTGGGCTGCCAGCGAATCCTCCGGATAGATGCGGCGATAAACCGGCTGGAGCACCAGACCCGAACCGAGCGCCGGCAAGATCAGGTTCGCCTCTTCCTCACCAAGCTGAACGCCCAAATAAAGCGGCAGCCAGCGCCGGTGCCGGTAATGCTCGTAAAGCTCGTCGTCCGTCTTCGGCGCAAAACCTTTCACTTTGCCTTTTACACGCGCGAGGCGGATTCGTGCCCATTGCACCACGTAGTCACGATCGGCATTCTGGAACTGCTCGAACTGCAGAGCCACTTGATATGCCACCTCGTTCTGCGCCAGCGGTTCGCCCTCACGGTCCACAATCTGCCCGCGTGGCGGGGGTATCTTGAGCGTGATCGTTCGCGCGTCCTTGCGTGACAGGATCGAGCCATCGCTTGCGGAAGGAAGGACGCCATCCGTCGGTGCCGCAGAAGCGGGAGGATTCGAATTCACTAGCTCAGGGGCGGCTCCCTTGAGCGTTTGAGCTTGCAGCGCGCTCGTCCCCATCAGCGTGGCTACAAGAATTCCTGACTTCCTGAACACGCTGTAAAATACCGCTACTAAGTAGTGATGGCAACCACGCAATCCTGACTCTGCGTATCAATCTTATTGCGTGCGGCATTACGCGATCACCTCGTGTGCGGTCAGCGAAAGCTCTGCGAGACCTTCCACACTCGCCATGGAATCCACCTGGCACAGTCTCTGCCGCAGATCCTTGGCACCCGGAAAGCCCTTGCAATAAGCCATTAGCCGCCCGCGCATCGCGGTGAGGGTTTGGCGTTCATTGCCGTAGCGCGCGCTTTCCACTGCCATCCGGCAATGGCGCAAAATCAGCTCCCACCTTTCTGTAAGAGGAATTGGTACCATTACTTCGCCGGTTTCCAAGAAATGTTTTGCCTCGCGGAAGACCCACGGATTCTGCATTGCCGCCCGGCCTATCATCACGCCACTCACCGCCGTCTGGAGTTTACGTTTCGCTAGATCCTCACCGCAGGAGATATCGCCGTTTCCGATCACCGGCACGCCCACCGCCCGCGCCACGGCATCGATCGTTTCCCAATCCGCCTCGCCGCTATAGCCCTGCGCCCGCGTCCGCCCATGCACCGCAATCGCCCGCATTCCACAATCCTCCAGTGTCCTCGCCACCTCCACCGCATTCACCGAATCCGCGTCCCAGCCGATCCGGATTTTCGCCGTCACCGGCACATCCATCCCCACCGCCTTCGCCACGCCTGATGCCACGCTCGCCAGCAGCGGGCAATCGCGCAGCAGTGAGGAGCCGCCATTGCGCGAAACCACCTTGTTCACCGGACAACCAAAGTTGATATCAATGAAATCCGGAATCCGCCCCGCCAAACCCTTGTCGATAATCTTCCGCGCCGCCTCGCCCATCCGCACGCCATCCGCCCCGAAAAGCTGCACCCCCACCGGCCGCTGCCCCTCATCGAACTCCGTGTATTTCCGCGTCCGCTCATCCGCCTGCATGATCCCCTCCGCACTGACGAATTCCGTCACCATCACATCCGCCCCCATCTCCTTGCAAATCCTGCGGAAAATCAAATCCGTCACCCCCGCCATCGGCGCGAGATACAATGGAAACTTCCCATCTGAAAACCAGTGCAACACACCCGCAACCTAACACGCCGAACAATCGAAACGCGAGCTTTAGCTTAACTCGGAGCATTTGCGTAAAGATCAAGGCCGCATATGTAATTTGAACGCCACCGCGTGCAAAAACCGATCAAAAAAGGGAGGATCGAATCGTGGGCTTCGGTCGGGCGTTCGATGCGTTTTGTGACGATCACAGTGCCTTAATCGCCATCATGATGCGCTCGGTGAGAGCCAAGTATCCTTCCTTGTTAGAATAGACCTTGAATTCCTCAGCGGAAAGGAGGATGGGTGGACCGACCTTTACGGTGATGCGCGACAGCGAGATTTTTCCGGAACCACGCGGCAAAGCCTTGTAGGCACCAAAGATGCGCACCGGCTGGATCGGCACGCCGGCCTTGGCAGCGATCATGCCGATGCCAGGCGCGGCTTCAGATATCTTACCGTCGAACGTGCGCTGACCCTCCGGAAAAACCAGTACCCGCCAACCTTCCTTGAGCTTGCGGATCGCTGATTTCATGGAGCTGGTGTCCGGCTTTTCCTGATCGATGGGGATAGCATTCCACTGCGGATAAAACCAGGCACCGATACCGCTGAATAGAGTTTTCCGGGCGAAGTACACTATCTCGGTCTTATAGAGGTTCCCGATGAGCGGCGGATCGAGGAAGCTCTGATGATTCGAGGCAATGAGCACCGGGCCGGCCTTGATTAGATTTTCATCGCCGATGATGCGTAGGCCGAAAAGGGTGCGGTAGGCGGCGCCGAAGGACATCCAGCAGAGCCAGTAGATCCAGCGCATCGGTGTTGACGGTTCTTCATTGGGGAGTATGGGCGCATTCTGCGGCATGGGAAAACCTTGCCTACCGAGGATTTGTATGGCAGCGGCGACCACTCCGCTGACATCGAGATCCGAGGTATCGAGGATGGCTGCGCCGTCCGCGACCATGAGCGGGGCGGTCTTGCGTGAGCTATCATCGGCGTCGCGCTTCGAGACGGAATCGATTTCACCATCATCGGAACGGCGTGCGTCGCGGACGGAGGGATCCGCATCAATGTAGATTTTATAGGCAGTGTTAGGGAAAACGACAGAGCCTATATCGCGACCTTCCATCACCACGTGTGTACGATTGAGGTAATCACGTTGCAACGCGACAAGCCGATCGCGCACTTGTGGAATTGCGGATATGGTAGAGACATTTGCGTTGATCTCTGGCTTGCGGAGGAAAGGGCTAGGGTCAATGCCGTCGATGCGTATGGTTGAGACGTTACCTTCGTGGCCGCAGCGGATGTCCGTTATATTTAGCAAGCGTATGACCGACTCGGTGTCCGCCGGATCAACCTGCTCAGTGAGGATTTTCCATGTGACCGCCCGATACATTGCACCGGAGTTCACCATGACAAGGCCGAGACGTTCGGCGAGAGTCTGAGCGAGTGTGCTTTTTCCGGAGGCGGCGGGGCCGTCGATGGCGATGGCGTGGTAGGTCATGGGCGGTGGGGAAAAAGAGTTTCAACCGCGAATGGACGTGAATGAATGATAATTTTAAGAGACTCGATCATAGCCGGGTGGTGGGGAGGACGAAGTCGGCAGGGTTGCTGCGTTCTTGGCGAATAGCTTCAAGGTGGTATGCGAAGCCGGGGTAGGAGGTGTTAATGCAGTCCGTGCCGTGGATGACAGTCTCACCCTCGGCAAAAAGCCCAGCGACGGCGAAAGCCATAGCGATGCGGTGATCGCCATGGGAATCGATCTCCGCGCCCTTGAGTGGCTGCCCGCCGTGGATGATCATGCCGTCCTCGAACTCTTCCACGTCGGCCCCCATTTTTCGTAGGTTCTCAACAGTGGTAGTGATGCGGTCGGTTTCCTTCACGCGTAGCTCGCGGGCATTGCGGATGTGGGTATCGCCCTCGGCCAACGCGGCGGCGACGGCGATTACAGGAATCTCGTCGATAAGATTGGGGATTTCTTCCTCAAGCAGGGTGGTGCCTTTCAGCGATACGCCTTGGATTTCGACATGACCCATGGGCTCGCCATCAGAACTGTGGAGTATTTCTGTTATGTGCGCACCCATGCGGGAGAGCACTTTCAAAATGGCGGTACGGGTGGGGTTGAGACCGACGTCCTTGATGAGTAGGCGGGAGCCATTCATCGCGGCGGCAGCGACGAGCCAGAAAGCGGCAGAGGAAATGTCACCGGGGACAGTGAGGCGGCAGGACTCTGGCATTTGCCCGCCGAGCATTGATATAGTGTTGCCGTTGATGCGGCAGGAAATGCGAAAGGAGGCCAACATGCGCTCGGTGTGGTCGCGCGTGGTCGCGGGTTGGATTACGGTGGTGGTACCCTCAGCGAACATACCGGCAAGCAGCACCGCACTTTTCACTTGGGCAGAGGCAACAGGCATCTCGTAAGTGATGGGACTAAGTTTTCCACCGTGAATGCGGAGGGGAGCGCAACCCGGCTTGTCACCGAGCGTCTCAATGTTGGCACCCATTTCCGCCAAGGGAATGGTAATTCGGCCCATCGGGCGTGAGGAGAGCGAGGCATCACCGAACAACTCGGTGGTGAAAGGCTGCCCAGCGAGCATCCCAGCGAGCAAGCGCATTCCGGTGCCGGAGTTACCGCAATCGACGGGTGCTTCCGAGGCGGTGAGTTTCATCGAGCGCCCGTGGATGCGGAGTTTTGTAGGGCCGTAGCCTTCCATTTGCTCGAGGATCTCGAAGTGGGCCCCGAGCGCGCTCATCGCCTTAAGGGTGTTCAAACAGTCCTCGCTGGGTAGGAAATTCGAGATTTCGCAGATGCCATTCGACAGGCCACCTAAAATCGCCGCGCGGTGGGAGACGCTCTTATCGCCAGGCACGCTGAACTCAGCATGAAAGGAGGAAATGGCTCTGATGCGGATTGATGACATATTCTAGGATAGGGTGTCACGGAGAGCTTTCGCTTCGATGAGCAGTTTTTGGAGTTCTTCTTGGTTTGCAACATCAAGGGCAATGAGAAATTCATCGAGCTTTGCAATGGTTTCGCCGACGGAACGTGCGACCTCGGTTCGATTCTCGTATAAAATTTCTGCCCACATCTCAGGGTTTCCTCCGGCTACGCGGGTGGTGTCGCGTAGACCACCACCCGAAAATTGACCGTCGCTAGCGTTGGCTGACAAGGCAGCAAACGCAGTGGCAGCGGCGGTCACATGGGGTAGGTGGCTGATCCTTGCGACGAGCCGATCATGATCTGAGGCACCAAGCCATCTTGTGTGGCAGCCTAGCGAGATCCAGAAATTTTCCAGTTTCTCGCAAAGATCCAATGCCGCAGAGGAATCATTTGTCAGCAGGCAGGCGGCATTTTGGAAAAGGTCGCCGCGCGCCGCAGCAAGGCCGTTGCGTTCCGATCCGGCCATAGGGTGGCTGCCTATGAAAGGATTGCAGCTATTTGCGAGGATGGGAGCGAGATCACGGTGCGGTGCGGCTTTCACCGAACCCACGTCAGTGACAATACAATCTTTCGGCAGACCCGCCGCCACCGCTGCGGAGAGCAGAGAGGGCATCGCCCCGACCGGAACGGCAAGAATCAATAGGTCTAATCCCGAAACGGCTTCGGAGAGATTTGCGGTTGCGCAAGCAAATCCCATTTCTCTAGCCGATACGATGGCTTCGGCATTCCGGAACCACAGCCGAACATCGGCCTGTTCACGCAACGCAAGTACGACCGACCCCCCGAGTAGACCACCCCCGAGGATACCGATTTTCTGGAAAGATTGGCTCATAAAAAAACCAGATCCAAGGGCTTGGAACCGGTCATGGGAAGTTCACCTTAGCGCAGGCTCTGTATTAAGGAACGCGGAAGTATTTTTTTTCGGTAGCTGGGTAGGTGGGATCCGCCACAAGCGTGCCGCTGGGAATGTCGCGTACATCCACCTCTTTGTTATTGTAGGGGCTGAAAACGAAGCCTTCTTTGCCGGGAACCGGATTTGCGAAGGCATAATCGACGCGCTCCTCGACGGTTTTTTTTGGTGGGGATGGTGGGGTTGGTGTTGGGGTATCCAGATTTCCCTCAATGGCTATATCCGCAGCTTCTTTTTCTTTCGCCTCATTTTCCTTCATCAAATCACGCTGCTCTTGGATTTTCTGCTGGTCCTGGCTGGTGACAGTCACATCCTTTTTGCGAGGCCTCAACTCTTTCGGCTTATCCGGGATTGGGTAGCAGGATGCGAATGCGAGACAGCCAAGGAGCGGCAGGCTGAATAAGAACTTGAATTTCATGACGGTGATTGATTTACGAGAGATTAGCTTCGGCAAATACTGTTATGCAACCGAAACGGACTTTAGTAAAGAGAGGCGGCGTGCTTACGTCAAGCGGGGTCATCGCGCAAAAAAAGGAAAATCGGCTGCGTTTGGCAGAGTGGGTGAAAAGGAGTGTCTGGGTCATGGGATAGCCTTCTCTGTCCGACAATCGTCGCTGGAAACGTCGCGTAGTGCAAGAAAACCGGTACGCAAATGATTCGCGTATTTCACCCTTTCATCAAAGATCTGATCTTGTTAGATGTTCCGAAGCATGAGGAAGGAAGGTGATTTCCCCACACGTTTCCAGCACATCGCGGTCTGGAAATCGCCGCTGTCAACAGAGTTCCGCGTGGCGGGGGCGATCCTCGCCTCCTATCATGAGAAACGATTCCTGACCGGCCTCGCTTGGGACTTGCTCGCCGCCGCGGCCATGCTGCGCCCTTCCGGCAAGCCCACTTCGATCCTCATGCTCGGCGTCGCGGGCGGCACCGCGCTCCGCACGCTGCGCCACCTACTACCGGAGGTTTACCTTACTGGTATCGACCTCGACGCAGAACTCATCAGCCTAGCGGATAAGGAGATGCATCTCCGTGAAACCGACGCGGAAATCATTATAGCCGATGCCTATGCGTGGGTAAAAAAGAACCAGCGCCGCTTCGATGTGATCCTCGACGACCTCTACCTCGCGGGCGAGGAGGATGTCTTCCGCGCCGAGGCATGCGACGCGGATTGGCTCGGCCTCCTGAAAGGCTCGCTCGCTCCCGGCGGCATCCTCGCACTGAATCTCGTCACCGGCCCAGGCCACCGCGCAAAGCAATCCGCCACCCGCAAAAACCTCGCCGCACGTTTTCCCTGTGTCCGCGCACTCAGTACGATGGACAGCCTCAACGAAATCCTGGTCGCGGGCAATGATGTCGCGCCGGGATCGCGGCTCGCAGAATTCACCGTATCCTTCGCCGATTGGCGTGACCGCATGTTCTGGAAGCGCATCAAGGTGCGGAAACTGAAGTGATTTCTTGCCTTGGAGTTTGAAGTTTAAAACTTAAAGTTTCCCAGAAGTGTCCGAACTGTTTTTCACGCCCGCCGTCAAAGCCGACAAGCCGCCGGTTTCCGAGCCGCTCGCCGCGCGCATGAGGCCGCGCACGCTGGATGAGGTTTTGGGACAGGATCACATCCTCGGGGAAGGAAAACTCCTGCGCCGTGCCATTGAGGCGGATCGCTTCGCCTCGCTGATTTTTTACGGCCCGCCGGGAACGGGAAAAACTTCTCTCGCCGGGGTGATCGCGAAAACGACTGGCTCGCGTTTTGAGACCTTGAACGGCGTGGAATCAAACGTCGCTGAGATCCGCGAAAAAATCGCGCAGGCGAAAATGAACCAGGATTTGCGCGGCGAGACGACGATCCTTTTCATCGACGAGATCCACCGCTTCAACAAAGCCCAGCAGGACACCCTGCTCCCGCATTTGGAGCGCGGAACGGTGCGTTTCATCGGCGCGACCACGCATAACCCCTACTTCTACGTCAACTCGCCGCTCGTTTCCCGTTCGCAGATTTTCCAGCTCGAAGCGGTCGATGAAACATTCATCCAAAAACTGTTAGAGAAAGCGCTCGCCGATGAGGAGCGCGGCCTTGGAAAATACAAAATCACCGCCGATCCCGAAGCTCTTGCTCATTTGGCGAAACTCTCCGACGGAGACGTCCGCAAAGCGCTCACCGCGCTTGAGCTGGCATCCCTACCTCAAAAATCCGAAATCCAAAATCAACAACCATCAATCCATATTTCTTTGGCAGTGGCTGAGGAATCCATACAACGCAAAGCCGTCCACTATGGCGACGAAGGTCATTACGATACGATATCCGCTTTCATCAAAAGCATCCGCGGCTCCGATCCCGATGCCGCGCTCTACTGGCTCGCGAAAATGCTCCACGCCGGGGAAGACCCGCGTTTCATCTCCCGCCGCCTCGTCATCGCCGCCTCGGAAGACATCGGCCTCGCGGACTCGGGCGCATTGCGCATCGCACTCGACGCCCACCACGCCCTCGAATTCATCGGCATGCCGGAAGGCCGCATCCCGCTCGCGCATGCCACCGTTTATCTGGCCACCTCGCCGAAATCGAACACCGCTTACGCCGCCCTCGGAGCCGCCATTTCCGATGTAGAAACCGGCCGCACCCTCACCGTCCCCGAGCACCTCCGCACCCCCACCTCCAAGAAGCTCACCGGCAAACCCGAGGAGGCCATGCGCTACCTTTACTCCCACCATTACGAAGGCCACTACGTCCCCCAAGCCTACCTCCCCGAAGGCCGCACCTACTACCACCCCGGCGAGCAAGGCATGGAAAAACGCATCAAAGAGCGGCTGGAGTTCTGGAGAAATTCCATTCCCAAAACCTAAGCTACCCCGCGCTCATTTTCTCCACAGCCAGCGCATGGCATCAGGGAAAATGGCTCCCATCTGCTTGCCGCTGTGGGCGCCGTGGCCCCAGATGTATTTGTGGTCGTAGCCTTTGAATTTCAGTGCCGCCTCCATGGCCATGTTGCCGAGCGGCCAGTTGCCGTGCTCGTTGTCGAGGTCGTTGATGCCTTCCTGAAAAAAGCCCCGGATCGGTTTCTTCTCGGTCTTGCGGATCATGCCTGGGTAAGCGTCGCCGCCGCGGATGTTGGTGAAGGAGCCGATGGATGAGGCCACTTTCCGGAACGCGTCCGGCCTTTCCCAAGACACCGTCCACGCGCAAATCCCGCCGGAGCTGGTGCCGCAGATCGCGCGTAGTTCCGGGTCTTTGGTGAGGTTGTAATCCTTGCCCACGAGCGGGAGGATTTCATCGATGAGAAAGGTCGCGTAATCCGCGGAGAGCGTGTCGTATTCGAAGCTGCGGTTGTTGTTTTTCCAGGGAACCTCGGGCTTGGAATCCCCCTTGTGGCCCGGGTCGATGAAAATTCCGATGACCGGTGGCATGTCGCCGACCGCGATGAGGTTGTCGAAAACGGTGGTCACGCGGAAATCGCCGTTGGGATTCACATAGGTATGGCCGTCTTGGAAAACCATCACGGCGGTCTCCTTTTTCGCATCGTATTGGGCGGGAATGTAGAGATGGATCTTGCGGCTGGTTCCGGGAAACACCTTGGAAGACGCGAATACGAAATCGATCACTTGCCCCTTGTCGATGCGCGGGTTCACCATGGAATCCGGCCCCAGCTTCGGCTCGGGCATTTGCGTCAGGGTGAGTTTCGGGGTGGTTTCCTGTGCATACAGGGGGGCGGCAAGAACCAGGGCGGTGGCGAGGAGGTTTTTCAACATCACGCTGAAACGTCAGGGAACTTGCGGATTCTTTCAGCGGGAACTACAACCCCGCCAGCAATGCCCGCCGATTACCACACGCACACGCCTCTTTGCAAACACGCCACCGGCACGCCGGAGGAATACGTGGAGGCCGCCGTTGCAGCAGGATTGGACGAATACGGCATCTCCGATCACGCGCCGTGCCGCCCGGAGCCGTTCGATGACTGGCGCATGTTGGAAAGCGAGCTGCCTGACTATTTCGATTGGATCGCCCGCGCGAAACATGCCGCCGCAGACCGCATAAAAATCCGCGCGGGAATGGAATGCGATTGGCTCAAGGGCTGCGAGGGATTCATCGAAGAGCTCGCCGGAAAATACGATTGGGACTACCTGATCGGCTCCGTCCATTACCTCGGCTCCTGGGATTTCGATAATCCGAAGTGGCTAGGCAAATGGGCGCAGACCGATGTCGATGCCGCATGGGCGGAGTATTGGAAAACCTACGCGGAGATGGCGGAGTCCGGCCTCTTCGACATCCTTGCCCATCCCGATCTGGTGAAAAAATTCTCGCGCGTGCTGCCCGGCGATCTCGACCGCTTCTACGATCCCGTGATCGAGGCCATCGCCGCGAATGGATCGGTCATCGAGCTGAACACCGCCGGCTGGCACAAGCCCTGCGCCGAAGCCTACCCTGCGCCGCGCTTCCTGGAGCTCGCCGCCTCCGCAGGTATCGGCTTGGTAATTTCCTCCGACGCCCATGCACCTTCCGAGCTCGCCCGCGATTTCAAAAAAGCGCATGAGCTCGCCAAGGCCGCCGGATACCGCGAGACCCAGCGATTCGAAAAGCGCAAGCGTACTGGAGAGCCGTGTCTGTGACCGGCTTGCTGTGTGCCCGATCCTATGGAAGAAGCCGGTCAAAGACACGGCTCTCCAACACGGCTCTCCAAACTTCCTTGAGCTTTAAAGTTTAAAACTTAAAGTTTCCCCATGAAAGCCTACCACGACCTCCTGCGCGACGTCCTCGAAAACGGCGAGGAGCGCGGCGACCGCACCGGCACCGGCACGCTCTCGGTCTTCGGCAGGCAGGCGCGCATCGATCTGCGCGAGGGTTTCCCCTGCCTCACCACGAAAAAACTCCACCTCCGCTCGATCATCCACGAGCTGCTGTGGTTCCTGAAAGGTGAGACGAACATCGCTTACCTCAAGGAAAACGGAGTCACGATCTGGGATGAGTGGGCGGACGAGCAGGGCGAGCTCGGCCCCGTTTACGGCAAGCAGTGGCGACGTTGGGAGGGCAGTGGCGGCGCGGTGATTGATCAGATCGCATTGCTCATCGACGGACTGAAGGGCAATCCGCACTCACGCCGCCATATCGTATCCGCATGGAACGTCGGCGAGGTGCCGGAAATGGCGCTGCCGCCCTGCCACCTGCTTTTCCAGTTCTACGTCCACGAACCGCAGGGCGACGGCAAGCCCGGCCTTTCCTGCCAACTCTACCAGCGCAGCGCGGATCTCTTCCTCGGCGTGCCGTTCAACATCGCCTCCTACGCCCTATTCACACACCTTGTCGCGCAGGTTTGCGGATACGAACCCCGCGATTTCGTCCACACCTTCGGCGATCTCCACCTCTACAAAAACCACCTCGATCAGGCCCGCCTCCAGCTCACCCGCGAGCCTCGCCCGCTACCCGCCCTCCATCTCAACCCCGATGTAAAATCCATCGACAGCTTCAAATTTGAGGACATTTCCCTGGAAAGCTACGACCCCCTCCCCGCCATCAAAGCCCCGATCGCGGTCTAGAATTTCAACCGCGAATGAACGCGAATCTAATCCTATGAAAAGAACCATTTCAAAACTTGGTGTCTTGGCGGTTCAACCATCTCTTCATTCGCGTCCATTCGTGTCCATTCGCGGTTAAACTCTTCCCTCTGATATCATGCTCATAGCCATCGTTGCCATGGATCCTAATCGTCTTATCGGGCGCGATGGCACCTTGCCGTGGCATCTGCCAGAGGATCTCGCCTTTTTTAAGAAGACCACCCTCGGCCACCCGGTACTGATGGGTCGTAAAACCTTCGAGTCTATCGGTCGGCCTCTTCCGAAGCGCCGCAACATCGTGCTTACACGCGACCTCTCTTGGAGCCATCCCGGCGTCGAGGTGATACACAGTCCGGAGGAAATCCCTGATATATATGGCGATATTTTCGTAATCGGCGGCGCGGAGATCTACAAGGCGCTCTTCGCTTGCATCGACGAATGGCTGGTCAGCCACGTCCACGCGATTCATGAGGGCGATACCCGGCTTGCGGAGTTCGAGCGGGATTTTCCCATGGTGGAAACAGTGGAGAAACACGCCGCCTTCACCGTGAAGCGTTATCTTCGGAGTTGATCGCGGAAATTTCCGTTTCCGGCGAACGCCTCCTGTGCCGCCATTAATACAGGCAGACTGCATCGCGCCGTCCGGAGCACAAAAAAGCAGCCACCCCTGTCGGGACGGCTGCCACAAAGAAACAACAACGAATACTTGCAGATCAGAAGAACGTGCGGAATCCAATCAGGTAGGTCAGCGTGTCGAAATCACCGATGGGAGTGTCCATTGTCTGATACTCAATGCCAGCCTGGAACTTGGCATTGTGACCACAAAGATAGTAGTTAAGGCCGGTGTAAAAAGAATGGTGCTGGTCGCCGTGGCCCCCGTTGACATAGGCATCCGGTGCGGCTCCGGTGCCGGCTGCTCGGCCGTAGCGGCTGTTGACGCGAATGCCTGCGGCCTCGTCCGCACCGCCGTATTGGTATTGTCCGACGAGCTGGAGTTTGTCCTCAACGATCCAGTAGTAGGGCATAACTATGACACCCCAGAAATCGCTACGGCGGTTGGCGGTGCTGGTCATGTCCGCGCCACCGTTATTTCCGTAGATGAAATCGCCGATGATGCCCCATGATTCTAAGTTGTATTCCGCGTTGATAGAGGTGGCCCAGCGGTAGCCGATGACGGAGTCCTCGGAAATGGCGTCGGCATGGTTGTAAACCAAATCCGCGCCGAGCCTGAGTTCGTCCCTGACTTGATAACCGGCGCTGGCGTAATAGACGACGTCGTCCTGCCAACCGCTGAATTCCTCGTTGTTCGCGCCGTCGGTGGTGGAGCTGTAGAGAGCACCGCTGAAAGTCCACTTGTCGATGGCACCATCCAGGCTCATGCCTACTGGACGGTAGCTGCCGTAAACCTTGTTGGCAATGGCCGAGCGCTCGATGGTGAGCAGTTTGGTGGAGGAGGCGCGCGTTTCCTGGCCAACCACGAACTTGTGGCGACCATAGTTGAGCTTCAGGCTGTCGAGCGGGCCGGCACCGAAGGCTTTCCTGATGTCGATGCTCAGAAGCGCCTCATCGATGCTGTCATAACCCCAGTCAAGATCGCCGACGACGCTTTCGTTGCGCGCGTCATTGACCAGGTTGGCGACGATCTTAGCGCTGAAGTATTGGAGGAAATCTATTTTTACGCCCAGGCGGAAACGGCGGTATTCTTCATGGGTCTCGCTGAAATCGTTGCCATTGGCGTCGGAACCGTCAACGGAGCCGAGCTGGTATTGGAAGCGACCCTCGATCTGGAACGACTGGAGCCAAGGGTTCTCCTTATCGTTGTGGAGCAGGCCGGGTTTGTTCTTAAGCCATTCGCACCAATTCCCCGGATTTGAGTCCGAGCTTGCGGCAGCTGCTGTTTCGGTCCCTGCGTAAGCTGTGGCGTTTAGGCCGAGAGCGAATGCGAGGGTGATTAAGGATTTCGTTTTGTTTTCCATTTATATGTGGCGGTTTCGTAACATTAAGGTGAGTGCTTATGTGACGGAAGTGTTACATTTGTAGTACTAGATTGTGACACTTTTGTCATAATTATAGATTTAAACTCCGATTTGGGTCCAGAAATAGTTTGCTCTGATTGATCTTTTTGAATGCTCTTCAAAATCCTCCTTCTGGAAAATGTGACGATCTTGTCACATTACTCCTTTTGCACAGGGTCGGCGGGGTAGGGTAATTCATAAGGGCTGATATAAATCCATCGGCCACAAACACCATGAAATCGAAATCCCTAAGCCTTGCCGGCGTCCTGATCGCCGCACTTCCCGCCCTTGCTGAGGAATCCCACATCGACCCTGCGGTTCCGAACTATGAGACAGTGAGCGGGGTTTCCGGAAACCTGAACTCGATCGGATCCGACACCCTCAACAACCTCATGACCCTCTGGGCGGAAGGTTTCAAGAAGTCCTACCCGAACGTGAACGTCCAGATTGAGGGCAAGGGCAGCTCCACCGCACCGCCGGCCCTGATTGAGGGCACCGCCCAGCTCGGCCCGATGTCACGCCCTATGAAGGCCGAGGAGATCGATGCCTTTGAGAAAAAATTCGGCTACAAGCCCACGGAAGTGAACGTCGCCGTGGATGCTCTCGCGGTCTTCGCCCACAAGGACAACCCGCTGAAGGGCATGTCGATGGAGCAGGTGGACGCGATCTTTTCCTCCACCCGCAAAAAAGGCGGCGCTGACATCACGGAGTGGGGTCAGTTCGGTCTCGTCGCATGGAAAGGCCGCGCGATCTCGCTGTTCGGGCGTAACTCCGCCTCCGGCACCTACGGCTTCTTCCAGGAACACGCGCTGGATAAAGGCGATTTCAAGCCCTCGGTAAAAGAGCAGCCCGGCTCCTCCGCCGTGGTTCAGGGAATCGGCGGTGATATGTATGCCCTCGGCTACTCTGGCATCGGCTACAAGACCTCAGGCGTCCGTGCACTGCCGCTTTCCAGCGATGGTGGCGAGTTTTTCGAGGCCACCTATGCAAACGCCCTGTCCGGAGATTACCCGCTGGCTCGTTTCCTCATCGTCTACGTGAACAAGAAACCCGGCGAGCCGCTCGACAAACTTACCCTAGAGTTCCTCAAGTTCGTTCTCTCGAAGCAAGGCCAGATGATTGTTGAAAAGGACAATTACTTCCCGATGCCTGCCGAACTGGCTGCGGAGACAGTTGAGACGCTTTCCAAATAAGGGGGGGACATTCCTTTTTCCCATAGCAAAGTCGGGACAGGAATGTCCCGACTCCTTTGTGAGTATTCTGTCACATTCCGCGCTTTGCCCGGAACGGAAGTTCGTTCACAAATGCCCACGAAATGACAGGTCTTAACCCAAGTTGAATAATGCCGCCCGCGCCAACCAATAACCCGGATCCGAGGCGGTTTGAAGTCTCCAAGGCGACCCTATGGTTCGACCGTTTCATGGGCTGGGCGATCCGTTTCGGCGGGATCGGTGTGATCATCGCGGTGTTCGGGATTTTCTGGTTCATCGGGAAAGAAGTAATCCCGCTGTTCAAACCTGGCGCGGTGGTGAAAGCCGCCTCCGTGACCTCAGCAACTACGCCGGTAATTCTCGGCGTAGATGAGTGGGGCGAAATGCCGTTTTTCTACTCCGGCGGCACCAAAGTAGTCTTCGTAGATGGGGAAACCGCGGATCGTAGCGAGCTGGAGGTGCCGGGCTTGGAAGGACTGGAAATCACCGCGAGTTCCTACGACCCGCTGCAACGCCGGATCGCGCTGGGCTTGGAGGACGGGCGGGTGGGTTCTTTCATCGTAAACTACGAGCGGCTTTTCGAAAACGGCGAAGCTAAGGGCGTGAAACCGTTCATCACCGCCGAACCATGGTTCGAGCTAAAAAACGCGGGCGGCCCCGTAACTGCTATCAGCTACGGCGATGCCGGCTCTACACGCATCATAGCGGTGAAAACCGCCGAGGGCAAAGTCGAGG
The DNA here is from genome assembly GCA_945862245.1 of Prosthecobacter debontii. Taxonomy (GTDB): domain Bacteria; phylum Verrucomicrobiota; class Verrucomicrobiia; order Verrucomicrobiales; family Akkermansiaceae; genus Luteolibacter. The sequence continues at coordinate 1,924 of CAMAXN010000001.1, read as the reverse complement.
TGATCCGCCTCGGACTCAAAGGCGGCTTGGTGGGCGGCAAAAAACTCTCGGTGATCGCCGAGGTGGACATCACCCCGGAAATCAGCGGCGAGGTCGCCTTGATCCGTGCGTCCCAGAACGGCCAAATGGTGCTGGTGGCGGACAAGACGGGGAAGGTTTCCTATTTCCTCGCCGATACGCAGGGAGTCACGAAACGGCAGGAGTTCACGCCCTTCGACGGTCAAGGCCTGGCACAGATGGATTTCCTTTTCGGCGGGGTTTCCGCGATCCTCACCGCCGAGGACGGCACCCAGGAGCAGTGGAGCCTTTTCCGCAAAACCGAGGACGCCGAGCGGCTCTTCGGCATGACCAAGGATTTCCCAGACGTCGGCGATGGACGCATCACCTTCGCCAAGAGCCAGCGCAATCGCACCTTCCTCACAGGCGCGGGACGCGGGCTTTCGATCCGCCACAGCACCTCGGGCGCGGTGCGCTGGGAGGGCACAGTGGACATTGACCCCGCCGCTGCGATCCTCGACGCGAAGGGCGAGTCGTTCTGGATCGCATCGGCGGAAGGCGAGGCGCGGAAATTCGAGATCAAGGACCACCACCCGGACGCGGGCGCACAAGCGTTCTTCGGAAAGGTCTGGTATGAGGGTGGCGCGGGGCCGGTTTTCCAATGGCAGTCCACCGGTGGTTCGGATGATTTCGAGGCGAAACTTTCCCTTATACCGCTTATCTTCGGGTCGCTCAAGGGCACCGCCTACGCCCTGCTTTTCGCGATCCCGGTCGCGCTGCTCGCCGCCGTATTCTCCGCCGCGTTCCTGCCGGCCGATGTGAAACGCATCGTAAAGCCGACCATGGAGATCATGTCCTCCCTGCCCTCGGTGGTGCTCGGTTTCCTGGCCGGACTCTGGCTTGCGCCCATCCTCGCCGACCGCGTGCCTTCGGTGCTGATGCTCGTCATTCTCATTCCACTTTCCGCTCTGCTCGTCGGCTACTTCTGGTGCCGTATGCCGCTCGCTTTCCGGAACCGCTTCGAGGGTGGCAACGAGTGGATGATCGTGATCCCTTTCCTCGCCCTCGCCGCATGGATCGGGTGGTCGGTCGGGCCGCTCGTCGAGCGCATGTTCTTCGTCTATGTCGAGCCGGGCACCGGGAAAAGGATCGCGGACTTCAGCCTCTGGTGGCCGCAGGCTACGGGCACCAGCTTCCAGCAGCGCAACTCGCTGGTGCTCGGTTTCATCATGGGCTTCGCGGTGATCCCCGTCATTTTCACCATCGCCGAGGACGCCCTCTCCAACGTCCCGAAAAACCTCACCGCCGCGGCCTCCGCGCTCGGCGCGAACCGCTGGCAGGTGGTGTGGACGGTCATGCTGCCCGTCGCCTCCTCCGGCATTTTCTCCGCACTGATGATCGGCTTCGGCCGCGCCGTCGGCGAAACGATGATCATGGTGATGGCCACCGGCAACACGCCGATCACCGAGTGGAACCTCTTCTCCGGCATGCGCACGCTTTCCGCAAACCTCGCCGTGGAGCTGCCCGAGGCGCCCGTCGGCTCCACCCACTACCGCACGCTTTTCCTCGGCGCGATCGTCCTTTTCGCGATGACCTTCGTGCTAAATACCATCGCCGAAATCCTCCGCCAGCGCCTGCGCGAGAAAAACAAGCTCGTCTGACCCATGCCCGCCGAAACCGAAAACGAGAGGTTCTCGACCACCGGAAGGTCGCGCAAGGGCGAGCCGCTCGTCTGGCTCACCGCCGCCGGGTTGGCTGTGGGGGTTATCATGGCGCTCGGGCTGTTTCTGTTGATCCTCGTGAAAGGCGCGGCCTCCTTCTGGCCGAAGCGCATCGAGCTGTTCGAGGTGAAGCGCGGCGAGACGGTGGAAATGATCGCCGGCTACGTCACGCAGACCCAGGAGCGCAAGGACTCGGAGGGCAAGCT